>CAIRYK010000001.1 GCA_903882805.1 uncultured Bacteroidota bacterium
CTGAATACGGTGATTATTTTGATCCGCAACATATATATTGCCACTTGCATCAACATATACACCAGTAGGAGAAGATAGCTGATTAGTACTGGTACCGAGAGTACCTGTGCCCGCTACTGTTGTTCCCGTAGTAGCCCCGGGCAACCATTTCTGTATGCGGTTGTTACCACCATCGGCAGCAAATATATTCCCACTTGCATCAACATAAACACCATAAGGATTAAATAGCTGGTTAGCTCCGCTACCGGAGGTACCATTGCCCGCGACTGTAGTGCCCAATGTAGCGCCGGGAGCCCATTTCTGTATGCGATTATTACTCAGATCTGCAATATAGATATTCCCACTTGCATCAACATACACACCGGGAGGATTAGATAGTTGTGTAGCAGCGCTGCCGGCAATACCGGTGCCCGCTACTGTAGTAGCAGCAGATGCATAAGTGGGGGTAACTGTAGCAATACCCGCGCCAGCCAACTGCCACACAATTTGTGAGGGCTGCGTGCTGCTGGTAACGGTAAGCAAGCTACCAACACATGTCGTGCTGCCCGAAAGGGTCTGCGCTTTAGCGCCAAAAGTCATCAAAAATGCCAACATTACTAAAACACAACAGTGAATTACTATTTTCATATACTTATTTTAAACTTTAAACTTAATTAAACAAAAATAAGAACAACGCAGATTTACCTTTTGCACTATGACCGGGTGTAGCAGGCACATAGCATATTGTAAATACAAAAAGTGTTCTATTCTTCGAACCTATGTTCTATCGGAATTCCGGCTGTGGAAGTATTGTGTGATACGCGTGATGAAAATTTTCATTACTCACTGCAGCAGGCAGAGCAGATGTAAATAAAATAGGACTTTAAAGCCCCACAGTTTTAGACAAAATATGATTCAGTAGCGCGTTCATGCGTATAGGCAAAAGATAGATCAGTGCCAGCACTAAAGGAATAAGATGTAGCAGGTCATTTTTTATAAACCGGCTTTGAAACTTGATAAAATCTCGAACATTTAAAAAGCCTGCAGCGAAGCAAAACCTAAGCGCAAATGAAAAAAATTGCGCTGACATTGCATACTCACTGACTCTATTGGCAGCAAACATTATAAATACCAGTATTTTATAAGCAGGGAAAAACAGAGTTAACACCAGCAAATGGGGAAACAAGACTATTATGCTTATAAACGAGAAATACCAAACCGTATCCATGGTTACAAATTTTATTAGCTCTTAGAAACAAAATCGAATCAAGAGACACCCTTTTTGCAACTCAGTTTTGGTAACACTAATGCTACTGACCACCCCCAAAAACCACTCCAACGATACTTAAGACTATTAACTATATTCTTCTATCAGGGTAAAAGTAGAGGTAATTAATAGTACTTTAATCCCTAACGTTAGTAGTTTTTACTTTGAATATATCGATTATGCGATATTTTACATAGAAGTAAACTATGAGTAAATAAGAATTATCAATGACATGTATCAACTACTTAACAGTACGTAAAAATGGATGTTGACTTGTCGCGAGGTATCTTTTGTGTAGTGCTACTTATTAATAACGAGCGGAAAGGCAGCTTAGTCTTAAGTATTTCGAATGGCAAGCTAAGCATCAGTAAATGCCGATAGCCACTATTTAATTGAAAAAAATATTTGATGAAAATATGTTTATATGTATAAGAATTCATTTTTGGGCACACAAACACGCAGGCAGTGGCGTATAAAATACTACGACGCCTTTATTTATGCTAATATTCACACAAGTAAAGACCTAAATAAACTACATAGATCAAAAAATAGTGGAAAATTTCATAAAATTAACTTGGCATCTTAAATAACTGAGGCGAAAAAAAACAGAAGTGCCGAAGATTTGAATTGCAACCTTTCCAGTTAACAATTTTTGTTTATATATAGAATTAGCTATGCACACTAAAATTAATAAAGCCTCCCGGTTTATACAGGGAGGCTTTACTTTTAAGATATATTCAACTTAGTTAGAAGACTTACCTTTTGTTTTTGCAACAACTTCTTCTTCAATGTTTCTTGGCGCATTTGAGTAATGGCTGAATTCCATTACTGAAGTAGCGCGACCAGATGACAATGAACGAAGTTGAGTAACATAACCGAACATTTCGCTCAGCGGCACTTTTGCTTTAATGATCTGCAGATTGTTTCTGTTGTCCATACCTTCCAGCATCGCGCGGCGGCGGTTAAGGTCGCCTGTTACATCACCCATGTATTGGTCGGGAGTAGTAACTTCTACCTTCATGATAGGCTCCAGAATTACAGTTTTTGCTTTTCTGCCAGCTTCACGGAAACCAGACTTAGCGCACAATTCAAATGACATTGAGTCGCTATCCACTTGGTGGAAAGAACCGTCGAATATACGCACTCTCATGCTTTCAACTGGGAAACCTGCCAGCGGACCAGAACCCATTGAGCTTTCAAAGCCTTTCTGAATAGCTGGTATAAATTCACGTGGAATCGAACCTCCGAAGATTTCGTTGATAAACTGGAAACGACCTTTACCCTCTGCAAGAAACTCTTCGCTAGCTGGGCCAATTTCGAACTGGATGTCAGCGAACTTACCGCGACCACCTGTTTGTTTCTTGTATATTTCGCGATGCTCAACAGTAAGCGTAAAGGCTTCCTTGTAAGCAACCATCGGAGCGCCTTGGTTGATCTCAACCTTAAACTCGCGACGCATACGGTCAACGATAATTTCAAGGTGCAACTCACCCATACCGCTCAGGATAGTCTGGCCGGTATCTTCGTCGGTTTTAACGCGCAATGTAGGATCTTCTTCTACAAGCTTAGCGATAGCCATTCCCATTTTATCAACGTCGGCCTGTGTTTTTGGCTCTACAGATATAGAGATTACCGGCTCTGGAATGAACATGTTTTCCAACATGATCGGGTTCTTTTCGTCGCAAAGTGTATCTCCGGTTTTGATTTCCTTAAATCCTACTGCTGCGCCAATATCGCCTGCTTCGATGAAGTCGATTGGGTTCTGCTTGTTTGCATGCATCTGCATGATACGGCTTATACGCTCGTTTTTACCAGAACGTACATTCAACACATACGAACCTGCATCCAAACGACCAGAATAGCACCGGAAGAACGCCAGACGACCAACGAAAGGATCGGTCATGATTTTGAACGCCAATGCAGCGAATGGTTCTTTAGCATTAGGGTGACGCTCAATTTCTTCGCCGGTATCAGGGTTTGTACCCTTGATAGCCTCGATATCCATTGGGCTAGGCAGATAACGGATTACCGCATCAAGCGCTACCTGTACGCCTTTGTTTTTATAAGCCGAACCGCAAAGCATAGGTACAATGCTCAGATCGATACAAGCCTTACGAACTGCAATATGAATTTCTTCAACAGAAATGCTGTTTGGATCTTCGAAGAATTTCTCCATCAAAGTATCATCATATTCAGCAACTGCTTCTACAAGGTGAGCGCGCCAGAAATCAACGTCATCCTTCATATCGTCAGGAATTGGAATTTCTTTGTACGTCATACCCTGGGTAGCATCGTCCCATATAATCGCCTTCATGGTGATCAAATCCACGATACCTTTGAAATTATCTTCAGCGCCGATTGGCAACTGCAATGGCACTGACTTTGCGCCCAACATGTCTTTAACCTGCTGAACAACCATAAGGAAGTCTGCGCCGATTCGGTCCATTTTGTTTACGAAACCAATGCGTGGTACACGATAACGGTTTGCCTGACGCCAAACTGTTTCGCTCTGAGGCTCAACGCCGTCAACTGCAGAAAACAGCGCAACCAGACCATCCAATACACGCAATGAACGCTCTACCTCGATAGTAAAGTCAACGTGACCGGGAGTATCAATGATGTTGAATTTGTATTTTTTAGTATCTGGCAATACTTTACCCTGAACAGTTGGAAAATTCCAAAAGCAGGTTGTAGCCGCAGATGTAATCGTAATACCGCGCTCCTGTTCCTGGGCCATCCAGTCCATTGTAGCAGCGCCTTCGTGCACCTCGCCAATTTTGTGGTTTACACCAGTGTAATACAGGATACGTTCGGTCATTGTGGTTTTGCCTGCGTCAATGTGTGCGGCAATACCAAAGTTGCGCTGTAAGCGTAAATCAGCCATTTTTGATATATTTGTATTGGTTAAATTTCAATTTCGAGGTGCAAAGGTAAGTCAATTAATGCATAATGAGCAAATATGTAAATGAAAAATGTGAAACTTTTCCCCATTATTAGCAATTTGTTCATTTATACCTCCTTAATAACACCCTAAGCTACCAAATCTCCTTTTTTGAATATCTTGCACCGGGCATTAATGAATAGGACCATTCCTCCGCAAATTTATCGCAAGCAAACAAAAAGTCAATGATCAACAATAATAAGCAGTTATGGCTTTTTACAGCAATTCTATTTGCTTTTTTTGTTGTGCTACTTATTTTTCCGGGTATCATTTCACACCCTGGCGAATTAGCTCCGGGCCTCGGTGGCGATGCCGGAAAAAATATGTTTGCCTACCTTTTTCATATTAAACACGATCAAGGCTTTTGGTTTTCCGGTATGAATTATCCATATGGCGAACACATAACGTTCGTAGACGGACAGCCGCTACTATCAGTAACGTTCTCCTATTTCAAAACAATTACTTTCAGCCAGGCTTTAGGTATTATGTGGTCGCTGATTGGGATCAGCTATATTTTGGGAATAGTATATATTTATAAAATATTACGGCATTATGGCGTGCATCCTTTAATTTCAATTTTAGGCGCATCGCTAATTATAGCAATTAATCCACAACTGTATCGTTCGTTGGGCCATTTTGGTTTGGCCTATGTTTGTGTCATTCCTATGGTATTTTTTTGGTCGGTTAAGTATTACAGCAATCCCATAATAAAGTACCCGGCCTATATTACGACGCTTACAACAATAGTAGTTTTCTTACATCCCTACCTTGCAGCTTTAGTCATTATATGGTGTTCTTTATATACCGTTGGCTATCTCCTATTCAACAATGAAAGAAGTATTAAACGCCGATACCTAAAAGCTATTATCTTAATGTCCGCACCGGTAATGGCTACAATACTGTTTAATATAGTTATGAGCATTACCGACCCTGTAAAAGATCGGCCTAAAACACCATATGGCATTACGGCTTACTGCACAAGAGGCGATCACATTTTTACAGCTCACTACTCCCCTATTTGGCGTTTTTTCGAAGAACATACAAGCGTTGTAAAAAACACTGCAGAACAGGAAGGCTTTTGTTACCTAGGCCTTACAACTATCGTTATCTTACTGATTTCCATTGGTTTAGGAATAGCTAACAGAATTAAAAAACACCCTTATCAGGATACAGGATCAAAGAAATTTGAACCTATTTGGTTTTTTATAGCATCGTTTGCACTTGTATTAAGTATGGGTGTGCCATTTGTATGGAATATGGAATGGCTGTTGCAATACTTACCCTTCTTTCGTCCATTCCGTACTTTGGGTAGGTTTAGCTGGTTATTTTTTTACATAACTACTATATATAGCATTATTGCACTAAGCAGATGGCTAAATAAAAATTATACCTCCGGAAATAAAATTCGCGCTACAGTATTAGGGTGCATGGCATTGGCATTATGGACCTATGAAGCCAGCGGCTATATTAACATTGAACGAAATGCTATAAATTCTAGTTCGGAAAACTATGCTCGTATTATTGGTCAGGAACCCGACAACTGGAGTAGTTTCCTATCCCAACACGGATTTAAAAGTGCGGAGTTTCAGGCTACCCTACTGTTTAGATATTTTAATGTGGGCACCGATAAATTGTGGCTGGGCAGAGATTATACCAATGCTGAACTTGCTGTAATGCTACAAACAGGTATGCAGTTGGGCTTGCCTGCTATCAACCACATGGCTGCGCGCACATCTTGGAGTATTGCAAAAAAACAAGTAAAAATCGCTGGCGGCCCATATGTAGCTAAACCTACGCTTAACGAGCTACCTAATAACAAACCGCTATTACTCATAAATCATGAAGGCGACGAGCTTGACCCTGATCAAAAATACATAGTGGAAAACGCTACTTATATTGGTAAATATGAAGAATGGCAAGTTTATGCATGCTATCCCGATAAAATAATAGCTGCCGATTTAGCGCACAATCAGGCTATCCACGCTATTGCAGATAATATAATCGCAGGCGATAGCTGCATTGTAAACACCGGCGAATACTACATTAATCACTTCGACAGTCAAAAAGCAAGACCAACTATGTGGGGTAAAGGCGCACAACCCGAAATTGAGCAACATGAAGCACATATTGTTACAATACCACTTAAGCCTATAAAAGACAATCAGTTGTACGAGTTTTCCTGCTGGTTTTTATTGGGCGACGAAAACTATAGAAGCCCATATTTCAAGCTTGATATGCTCGATGCAAACGGAGTGTCGCTTAAAACGCAGGACGTACTTACAAAAGAAAGCGCTGATAATGAAGGTATGTGGTTTAGAGCGAATTTATTTTTTACTGTACCAGCAAACACCGTATCAGTAAAATGCCGTTTATTCAACGATCCGGAAAAAGCATACAAAGTGATGGACGAGATGATGCTAAGACCGGCAGATGCCATAATAATATCCAAATCATTAAACAACACAATTCTCGTTAACAATCATAGATTACCTAACTAAACAATTCCCGTTTCTTCCTCCTCTCTCAAGGTTAAATTGTATTTGTTAGTCATTTCTACAATTTCTCTAATCATTAGGTCAATTTCATGCATTTTTTCAGACGCACTGACGATTAATTGCTGCTTGGCATCTAATGAAATTTCTTGATCATTTAAAACCATGCCAATCCCCATTAGACTACTCAATGGTCCCCGAAGTTTATGCGACTGCAGCCAGGCTATATCTCGAAGTTGTATGTTGTGTGCCTTGAGGGCATTTATTAGTCTTACATATTCTGTTATATCTTTTCTACAACAACTAACGCCTACAATTGCCCCTTTGTCGTCATAGATAGGGTGCATGGTTACTTCAAGGTCGGGCTTGCGTTTGTCTAAACTCAATCCTTTAATACGCACATGGTAAATATTACCAGCTAGCACTGTATTGTATCCCTCTAACACTTTTGTGTAAAGCGGAACATCAAAATCCTTTATTACATCTGGCTTGCCCACCTCTGGATATACACCGAGCTTGTTGTAGGTATATGTTGAAAAAACTCTATTAAACGCAAGAAAATTAAGATTTACATCAACAGACCAGAAAAAATCTTCCGTATTTTCAATCAGCGCCATATAGTTAAGTTCATCAAGCCAGTTCTTTTGTTTCAATTCCTCTTCCTTAAGAGCGTTCGCACTAACAATATTCAGGGTTTCCGTTTTTAATTGTTGGTGCTTCACTTTGAATGCGCGTAAAGACAGGTAAACAACAACCGAAATAGTTACTGCAATTATGACAAGCAGTATGTAAATTATTGCGTTTTTCTTACTTATTTGCACGTTTTTTTCCAACAAAGCTATTTGTCTTGTGTGGTCATAATGATCTATACCGTTCTCAATATTATTGAGCATAAGCTTATGTGCATTGCGCCATCTTATTTCCTGATCTTTATGATGATCTTCCAGAAATTGAAAGGCATTTTTATAGTCTCCAACTTTTGTGTAATATTTCGATTTCACCTCAGCAATTCTCTGATCTATTTCAAGGTCATGTGCTCTAATACCATTTTTCTGTAATCGGCCTGTTAATGTGTCGGCAACCGCGAGTAATCTAATTGCATCCTGAAACTTAGCTTCTTCTATATCAACATCCGCAAGCTTCAGTATGTTGAATATTCTATCATGCACATTTCTATTTACTGATTCGTTTATCTTTATACTCTCAATGAGATATTGCCTTGCTGAATCAAAAATCTTCTTTTTAGCATACGCGCTGCCTATATTTCCGGCTATTACAGAGATGGCTTCTTTTATACCTACCTTCATAGTAGGAAATAACAATTCCTCTTTTTTTATGTAGTTTACTGCCACGCTGTAAAAATTAAGTGCACTATCAAATAGTCCAGCGTTCTCGTAACACAAGCCAATGTCATTCAATACTTCCTGTCTCCTAAAAACGAATTCGAATTGAGAGGAGTCTAACAATACAAAGCTCTTAAGCGATAGCTTGAAGTGCTCGGCTGCGTCTAAAAATTGCTCCTCTGCATAATGTGCAAATGCTATCCGATAATTGTAGCAACCAATGATAGATGGATTGGGGTTGTCTTTGGGAATTAACGCCTTTGCTTTTCCAAAATACTTGAATGCTTCAATGTACCTGTCCAATGCATAACAAATATCGGCTTTGGAAAAATAAGCTTCAAAACAATCATCAATAGACCAGACATTATGTTTGTCTTCTATGAGTAAGATTGCACTATCAGCATAATCCAGCGCAGTTAACAAGTTCGCTCTATCGTAAAAATAGATATTGCGTTTTCTACGCATTATAAGCAACTTTTCAGTCGGAGAAAGCGAAAAGCCAGAAATGGCAGAATCTAAAGACCGAAGGCTTTCCTCTGGATTGCTGGTGTCTTTTAGTTCTTTATTCCATTTTAGAATCGTTTCTATTTTTTTTGTGTCAGGGATTGGTTTGAAACCACTATTACAACCAAAAAACAAGAATAGTAGAGGAAGGAACATCAAACCCAAACTGTCAATTTTATCTAGATACATAATTGCACTTTACTTTAACAAAATGGCTACTTCCTATCTACCATGCATACTTTCTGCAAATTCCCTTTCTATTACTCTTTTGAATGACTCATTCAATGGCTTGGTTACAAAACCCAGCACATTTACGTTGCCTTTTGCTTTATCTATATCTTCTTTCGATATGGATGAAGTAAGCATATAGATACTTATATTTTTTTTGACAAAACAACTTAGCTTATTATATTCCTCCAGAAACGCCCAACCATCCATGTTCGGCATATAAATATCGAGAAACAGTATCGCCTGATTACCACCATCGGGAGACTGATAATGTTCACTAATATATTTTAATCCTTCTTCAGCTAGTGTAAACTCTACTATATTGGATCCAGGATAATTCTTTAAAATAATCACTCTCGATATGAGGTTATTAATCTTGGCGTCGTCTATTATGATGAAGTTTTTCATAAAATCAAATTACGTGTTCCTAAAAAATCGACTAAAAACCACTGTAGCATTTAGTTATTTGCGCAGCTTTTATTGCATGTTTTTATAGAAAATATGTTTTGCAAAAATAGACTATCCCCTATTTGCGCGCGCTACTAACAATAGGGGGCTATTTGTTATTATTTCGTAAATGCAATTATAATAATTGCCCAAAAGGTGCAATCACACTCAAAATAGCGTTCATTTTGTCTCAACTTCATTAAGTAAAATGATTAAACAGTCTGTACAAATTATTTCAAACCTTTCTATATAATACTGCTACTGTTAGGGATACATAGAAAAATGTAATGTCATAAATTTGCCCCATTCGCAAATAAAAAGTTAACTATTAACAGTACAGCCTGTCGTTCACTACTGCTTTTCTAGCGAAAAAAGACTAAAAAACTGTTTGATTAACACATACTTCATACTAGAAACTATTATTTTGCTGAGCATATACGTCTTATATGCAACAGCCGGAACAGCATTACGGTATTATTTTACTTTGAGATACAAACGGAGGGCCCCATTCTATAGGTTGTTTATGATTTACGATGAAAACCTGATAAAAGACGGTCCAGATTTGACAGAAAAGAACTTTTACTACCTGGCCAATTCAGTTAATAAAACATTTAATTGGTTGATTGTATTATCCAGTTTAGCATACATAGCCCTAAGCTTCCGTTATTGTACATTCCAATAATATTATAATATAAATTATTATCATATTTAGCATACCTGCAAATCTATCTCAAATAGTAGCCAAGAACTGTTAATTATCGCTATGCAATCAAGCCCCTAAAGTCAACTGAAAATAATCTCCTTGGTCAAATCGGGAAAATATGAAGGATACCATAACCAATACCCTAAATCAAAACTCAAAATAGCTTCAAAAACTACTAATTATAGGGATAATTTGTATTGGAATACTAATTAGTTTGCACCCACAAAATTAAATAATTATGAACTTTCAGTTTACTAATTATGTTGGCGAATGCAACTATTTCTTCGAGGGTTTGTATTCAAAAAACGGTATCCATACGTTCTACATTCGTCCGTTTGTAGCAAGCATTCCGCCGTTTTCAATGACAAAATTACCGGGCGCAAAATTTCCCTTACAATGGAAAATTAATAATAAAGAGCAGTTAAGCGCGTCTATTCTAAATCACGAATCTATATTCTCACAACTTATAGCTAACCGCATAGCCGAGCTGCTATACACTGATTCATTTGAGCAATAACAATCCGGTTTCTACAACTGCATAATAAATAACAAAAATACTTCTATAAAACCAATAATTTAAAACCTTATTTTATGATGATGATTATATTCCTTACGCTAGGTTTTTCTGCATGCCAGGTATATCTCTTATATTTAATAACCGGCGTAATCATCAAACTTGGCTACAAGAAAAAGTACAACCGTAAGGCACCGTACTATAGAACCTTCGTTTTGTATCACGACAAACTGGCCACTTTGAATGGAGCTACCGACGAACAGGACTTCTATGAAAAAGCTAACATTGTCAACACGCTGTTCAATACATTAATCATAATTATTGCCACGCTAATGATAGTTTTTTCATTATTCTACTCATTAGGCGGGCAATAATAAAAAAAAATAAGTTTCTAGTAGGGCATTGGTAAAACGGTGGCTTCAAATATGCCATTTGTGATGCTGATGTCGAGCGTATAACCAATTTTTGCGCAGAGCACTTTTGTTAGGTACAAACCTATGCCAAAACCGTTGAGCGACTGATCTGGATGAAATTTCTTGAATGGAGCAACATCGCTAATCGCGAAATTTGTCTTTGGCCCGACAGCATTCCTGACTGAAAACGCAAAGCTGTTTTTATAACTATCCACTAATTTAATTACCGGTAAATCGGCCGATTCATTGTACTTTATAGCATTGTCTATCAGTTCGGTAAAAATAACATTTAAAAAATCCCTGTCTATATTCAATACAGAAACCGGATCAAGGTGAACTTCAAGTTTTAAAGTGGTAGTAGTGTTTTCACCACAGAAGTAGTTAATCACGGTTTGTAATACATCGCCAACCTGCACTACTTTTTCGTTCGCAATATGTACTAAATCTTCGTTCGCGCTAATGAGCGTAAACATCACTAGATTTCGAGAATCTCTGAACATTCTGTAAGACGACGAATATATTGCCGATATCACATCCTGAAACAATGATTTATCAACCGGACCTTCCACGCTATTGAGCAAAAAACAAGCATTGAGAATACTATTCAGCGGTGTATAAAATTCCTGCTTGAAATTGGTGTTAATCATAGACACGAGCTGTTTACGCACATCGCGTTCGTAATAACTCTTATTACGCTCTTTCAGCTCCAGTCTGCTATTAATTGCCTTTATCAGATCCTTAGCCGCAAAAGGTTTAGTGAGATAGTCGTCGGCGCCGAGATTCATACCATTGCGCACATCCTTTTCATCGGCATATGCGGTTAGAAACAGAAAAGGGATGTTATAACGATCCGGGTCGTTTTTAACTAATTTCAGTATGTCATACCCGGAAATATCCGGCAAATTAATGTCACACAATATGAGGTCAATTTTGTTAGATTTATCGGCTAGTATACTTAGGCCAATAACGCCGTTCTCGGCTTCCAACGTATTATAGTTTGACATCTCAATGATGGTTTTTAGCGAATCACGCAGTGCTTTCTCATCTTCTATAAGCAGTATAAGGCTTTTCTCCATTGCTATTTTTCTTTAGGTAATATTATTCTAAAAATTGATCCTTCATTAACTTTACTTACAAACTCTATTTTCCCGCTATGTTTCTTAACTGCGTAATCTAACACAGTTAACCCTAAACCTGTACCTTGTATTACACCTGCATTTGAAGCCCTAAAAAACGAAGTAAACAACTTAGCCTGATCTTCTTCTGGTATGCCAATACCCCAATCCTGCACTTCAAACTTCAATTCACCAGAATCTACAGTTACCCTTAGCGCAGGAGCTTGTTTTCCTGTAGAGTATTTAAATGCATTGTTTACAAGATTAACAATAGCGTGGCGCATTATGCCCTTATCAAAATAGGCAGTTTTTACATCTTCATCCACCTCCAGTACTAATATACGACCATCGGTGTGCGGATTGTATAAATCTTGCCTTATTCCGCTTACAAAAGATAGTACATTTACTGTTTCTGGTGAAAATTCAATATTCCCGGTCTCTATACGGCTAATCATCATAAGCTCATTCAGAATTTCCGTCATCAACTTCACCTCTTTCACTATCCTGCCTATCATTACTTCCGGCTTTAAATTAGCAGCTCCCGCAAACTCAGCGCTATTGATCATTTCCAGAATCTCTGCATTGGCCTGTATAATTGCCAATGGCGTGCGCAACTCGTGCGACGTAATTCTAATAAACTGAGACTTCGAATTATTTAATTCTTTTTCTTTCTCTATTATCTGAGTGAGACCACGCTCTTTATTTACAATGGCGGTTATATCGGAAATTCTACCCACAAATGTTGCATTAACGTTCTCCATAGACTTTGTGAACGTATAATCTAGAAACTTTTCTACCCCATCATTATTTTTCAAACGAACAATGCCAGACTGAGGCTGTCCTTCAGAGGCGAGCGCTCTTAGCTTATAGGTAACATTTGTGTATTCTTCCTCGTTTAAAAAGTCGAAAAAGTTATAATTATCAGCAGGAGACCACTTCTTATTGAAGTCGGGTGTCATAATATTCCTGAACGAATTATTCGACAAAATGATATTGCCATCCGGAGCAAAGGTGAACACACCATCACGAATGATGTTGAGTAAATTGCCCATTTGTTTACCCTGAAGCTCAGCAATCCTTTTATTTTCAATTTGCTCGGTGATGTCTATTCCATATCCAATTACCGACTTAACATTTCCTTCTGCATCAATGTTCGGATACATTATTCGTAGAATCGAAATAACTGTTCCATCCAATTGTTTTACTTCATCAACAAGTGATACCGGTTGCTTCAGCGTCACTGCTTCTGTAAACATCTTATGCCGATCGTCGGCCATTTCATAATCCACACCTTTTAAGTCGCAATATTCATAATCGTCGCGCCCAATTAGCCACTCACGAATTTGTGGATTCTTTACTGCATTTTTATTGATGAACCTGTACTTATGATCTAGGGAGAAGATAACAATGTCGGCAGGTATTTCATTCAGAATTTCGTGATAATACTCCTTTTGAGCTTTAATTTCATTTTCACTGTTTACCTGTTCGGTGATATCTATCCCAAACCCTACAACAAAATCAGTTGTTCCATTCTTTTTCAGGAACGGATACAGAAACCGCAACATATACTTAAGTGTGCCGTCAGGCTTTATGTGCTGGTCTATGCTGCTCACCGACTTACGTGTAGCAAGCGCCTCTCTAAAAAGCAAATCTCTTGCAATTGCGCGTTCGCTCGAAATATTTTTGCGGCGGCAGTAGTCATACATGTCCTTGCCTATTAACCATTCACGCATTTCGTCGTTGACTACGGCAGATTTATTGATAAACTCAAACTTCTGATCAACAGAAATAATCATTATATCGGCAGGCAACTCATTGAGTATTCTTTGGAAATACTCCCGTTGTTCCATTACCTTATTCTCTATCTCTAGCTGCTTAGTTATGTCTTCGTAAATCCACAAATAACCCGACTCTTCTTCATCAACTACCACAGGGATAAAATCACGTTTCAATACCCTACCGTCTACCATGGTAACCATTCCATTTAAGACAGGCACATGGTTGCTAACAAGTTGTTCTATGTCTGCAACAAACTTATCAGGTTCGGTAAATAAGTACTTTACTTCTTTTAGCGAATTGATGGAATTTTCACCAATAAGAAATTCCGGCATTAGCTCTTCAATAATGAGTCTGCAAAATGCCCTATTTGCAAACATTATAGACCTTTCCCTATCCTCAAACATAACGCCGGCCTTAAAATTATTGATGAGGGCCGATAACCTCGCTTCTGAGTTTTTAAGGTTTATTTCCAGACGTTTGCGCTCAGTAATGTCGTTATACTTCCAAAGATGTCCTGAATAAGCGCCCTCGATGAAAATAGGTATGTAATCGCGCTCCAGTATACGGCCATCTGCCATGTATAAGATATCGTCAGTAACCGAAACCTTCCCTTCAAGAATTGCATTTACACGCTGAACAAATGCATCAGGATTAACAAACATTGCTTTTGACTGTTCTGCCATACCCGAACAGTCTACACCTACGAGATCTTTGGGCGATACTGGCACTGAAAATATGTCGCAAAACATATTGTTAACCAGCAATATATTTCTATTTTCGTCTTCGAGCAACACTCCCGAATTGAAGTTTTCTATAAGCGTAGAAAGTCGATTGGCAAGTTGCTTCAATTCTATATCCTTTACTTTCTCTTCGTTGGTATCTGTAATGGTGCCAAAAATTACCAATGGCTTACTCTTATCATCCCACTCTTTTACCTTACCCCTTATCTTATAGAATTTTTTTGTTTTGTCTTTGGTAGTGATTATAGTCTCAAAAGAGAAAGTTGATTCGCCAACTTTGAGTTTGTTGCTAAGTATGTCCCACAACGCATTAAAGTCGGTCTCGTTCATTGACTCTTTAAGATCATCTGCGCCAAATTTATCGGTGCGAACATATCCAAGTAAATCCATAAACTTGCTTGATACCTGCAGCTCTCGGTTTGGGATGTTGAATGCCCATACACCATCGCCTGCTCCTTCAAGCGCAAATTTCCACAACTCCTGACTATCCTTTAGCGCATTTTCATTGCTTTTTATTTCAGTTACGTCTTCAAAATAGTAGTATCTACCTTTTACTTCATTTTGCTCGTCGAGAATAGGCTGAACTGTTGTTCGAAACCAGAAAGACCGTTTATATTTATTATATCCAATATTATCAAATGAAAACGGTTTCTTGAGTTTAACCATTTCATCTACATAACTCGAAGGGATATAGGTAGATTTTTGTCCATAAACCACATCGCGCGGCCTCAAGCCAACAATATCTTTTAACAGATAACCAGTAGTCCGCTCAAAATCCTGACTTACCCATTCTATTTTCCCATCTTTATCTGTTATAGCTACCCCCTTAAGCGCTTCAACCATTACCACTTCCTTCTCTTCAGATATCCGGAACTCTGAAAGCGTAGTGCCTCTTACTTTCCCAATACCCGTTCCCAAAAAAAGATCATTCAATTTTGGTTTTTTTTCGGTAGCTGATTGCACAACATTTGTTGTATAAGCGGTCTTCACCCCAGGGGCGCCCAATAGCAATAATTCATTTGTTGTTGAAAGGTACTCCAGTTCGCCTTGCAACAATATTGGATTAGCATCATTTTCAGAGGCTTTAGCAACCAATTGGTAATACTGACCGCTTAGTTCTTCAAATGGATGAAAAAAGTACTCAGGAATATTTTTACCGAAAATCTTGGTAATATTATCACCCGATCTTAGGTCCATTATTTGAGTCAGTGAATGACCAACGGACTTAATTGTAAAATCGCGGGCAATAAGTATATAAAAAGGAAATAACCTGTTTATTTGTTCTACAGAAAAAAGAAATCCTTTATTCATTACAAATTTTTCCAAAGTTAATCAACGACAAATTGTTTGTAACCCATCTCGTCATTGCCTGCGTTACGAAGAAAATGGACGACAAGATATGGGTATAAATCTAATGCGCAAAAATCATATTTATATCTATATTTTTCGCACTAATCCAGACACTTCAATAGCTGACCCATTGGATATGGTTTCGAGAAAAAATTAATAACATTATCTATATTTATCTTTCTTTCAGCAACATAAACTAAAAAATCTCGCTCAGAATAGGCAGAAGTAACATGAATTTTCAATTTCCTATCTGGAATGTGCTTATTGCACTGTTCAATAAATAAAAAACCATCCATTACAGGCATATTAAGATCTAATAGGACGTGCTTTATTTCAGGTTTTTCTAAAATAAAATTGAAAGCTATTAAGCCATTTTCCGCCTCAGTAATCTTAAATTTATCCTTGCCCATGTGCATTTTTAGCACCAACCGATTTATTAGATCATCATCGACTACCAAAACTGGAATTCTGCTATCTACCATCAATTTAGTTTTTGTTATTACGTTTTGTTATCAACTCCAGTTTTGAACTAACATCGAATTTATTGTAAATGCTTTTTAGGTGATAATTTACCGTATGATAAGAAATAGACAACTTTTGAGATATTTCTTTATATGTATAACCCTGTTCCACCAGAGCTAACACATCGCCTTCGCGGTCTGTGAGTTCAGTTTTATAGTCAACTGTATTTTTCTTGTTTTTCTGATTAATAAGCCACATCAACTTTGTGAGCATTTCTGGCTCTAAAAAACTGCCTGTTACCTGAAGTTGCCCCATAATTTTAATAAGCTCGCTCATTACTATGGGCTTATATACAAAACTACTGGCGCCGCGTTCTATTGCCTGCAGCAATAAACTATCTGTCTTATCACCAGTCATTACGATTATTTGCGAGCCTGGATAACGAACTTTAATGTCGTCAATTACATCAAGTACCGACACATCCACCAGATGAACATCGAGTAGAAGAAAATGGGGAGAAACGGTTAGCTTCCTTCGTTTTATATCGAAATAAGAGTTTTCGGAAAAAACGATACTATAGCTGCCTGTGGCGGTCAGATAATCAGTAATTGAGTTTCTAAGTTCCAGATTGTCTTCTAAAATCCCTACGTAAATCATATGGCGTTTGGTATATTAAAATTGAGAGCTGCAAATAAACACAATATATCAACACCATGTATCCCTAACTATAGGGATTTGTCGCTTTATTCCTCGTTAATATAAACTCTTTTTACTCTTTGAGATATACTGGTCATAATTTCATAAGATATGGTCCCCGACCACTTTGCCAACTGAGAAACCGTAAGTTCTTCGCCAAAAATAATTACTTCATCTCCTTCCTTCGCTTTGGGTATATATGTTACATCTACCATACACATATCCATGCAAATACTCCCTACTGTAGCTGCAGCCTTACCATGTATAAGTACATAAGATCGTCCATGACCTAAAGCGCGAGGATACCCATCAGCATATCCAATACATATGGTTGCAATCCGCATTGGCTCATCGGCAATTGTATGATGTCCATACCCTATATTGTCGCCAGCCGGTACGGTATGTATTTGTGCAATGGTAGTTTTAAGTATACTTATTTGTTTCAATTTATTTTGCAACAAGTTGCCCGTATCTATTCCATACAAACCAACTCCAAGTCTAACCATGTCGAAGTGCAAATTTGTGTGGCGCACTATACCTGCCGAATTGCAAATATGTCTGAACGGTTTATAATCGAGCGAGCGCATCAGTTGTTCACTCATATTGGTAAACAGGTTCGCCTGGTGCACGGTAAAACTATCCTGTTCCGGATCATCGGCAGCTGCAAGGTGACTAAAAATACTTGCCACATAAATATTTGGAGCGTTTTTCAACCGTTCTATAAGGGTTGCAATATCCGCCATCTCAAAACCAAGCCGGTGCATACCTGTATCGAGCTTAATGTGTACAGGGTAGCGTTCTACCTCGAGCGCATGTGCTATAGTTGAAAAAGCTTCAAATGAACGGAAGTTGTACAACTCAGGCTCCAGTTTCCAGGCGATCATTCGGTCGAATGATGTTGCATCCGGGCTCATCACCATTATGGGCATCTTAATACCCGCCTTCCTCAATGTTATACCTTCATCGGTATATGCAACTGTAAGATAATCTACGCCTGCATATTGCAATACACTGGCTACTTCGTAGCTGCCGCTACCATAAGCAAACGCCTTTACCATAGCCATTGTCTTAACGCCCGGTGAAAGCGTTGAGCGAAATACATTGAGGTTATGCGTAATAGCCGATAGGCTTATCGACATCACCGTCTGATGTACTTGCTGCTCAAGCAAGACACCTATTTTTTCGAAGGTGAACACCCTTGCGCCTTTGAGCAATATTGCTTCCTTGTCGAAAGTAAGCAAATGAAAATGTTTAAGAAAATGCTCTGTAGACTTGAAAAATATACTCCGGCACTTCTTATATTTCCTGAATGAAGCTTTGTTTTTATACAAAGCTGGCCCTATACCAATAAATCGTTGTATAGCTCTGCGATAAATTAGCGCAGCAACCTCGTCATACAAATCAAGATCGCGTTTACCTGGCTGTTGTATATCCGACATAATAACCGTGTGCATACTATGCTGCTTCTGTTGATCCAGGTAATTCAGCGCAAGTTGCAGCGAGGTTAGGTCAGAATTGTAGGTGTCGTTTATTATTGTGCAATCGTTTATGCCATGGCGCAATTCCATTCGCATAGATACCGGTTGCAAGAGGCTCATCCGCGATTGAATTTTATCGGCATCTATACCCATAAGCAAAAGCACACTCCAGCAGTGTATTGCATTCTCGATCGATGCATCATCTGTAAAATGAATAGAGATAGATAATTCAGCCTCTTTAAACAAAGCCGTTATAGTTGTTTTACCTATCTGCCTTACCACTTGCAATACCCTCAGGTCGGCAGGCTGCTTGTGCGACCAAGTAAACAACTGCAATGGGTTGTCGGAACGGGTACGCACCTGATTTACATACTGTATTATACATTGGTTCAGTTCTACATGATCTGTGCAGTAAACGAGCTGTTTCACATGCCTAAAGAGCAATAACTTTTCATTGATCTTTTGTCGCGTATTCATGAAGCCCTCGCTATGCGCTTCACCTATGTTGGTAAAAACGCCTATTGAAGGCCGGACAATGCGTTCCAGCTTTTCCATTTCGCCGGGGCGGGAGATACCGGCTTCGAAAATACCTAGTTGTTGCCGTTCATTTATGGGCCATACCGACAAAGGCACGCCAATTTGCGAATTGTAACTTTTGGGGCTGCGGACAATATTGAATTTGAAATTGAGTAATTGGTACAACCACTCCTTAACTACTGTTTTTCCATTGCTGCCAGTAATTCCAATAACTGGTATGTCGAATTGTTTTCTATGCCCTGCTGCAATTAACTGCAAAGCTTCGAGCGTATCTTTCACCTGAATGATGTTTGCGCCTGCTAGCGCTGAAGTATCCAAGCTTTGCGATACCAAAAAATTGCGCACACCTTTCAGCCACGCATCCGGAATATAAGTATGACCGTCTCTGAGATTAGTTTTGAGCGATACAAACAGCGCCTTTTCAGGATGTTCGATATTCCTGCTATCTATTGCCAGTTCATCTACCGTAGTTTCCTCGTTGGCGTTTGCCAACCACACGCCATTGCACCACCTTCTTATTTGTTCTATACTGTTCATAAGGCATGGCAAATATAATTGTTTTAGGCGTCGACAACGACTAGTATGATTTCCCTACCGTCGGTCATCCTGCCATTAACAATAAAATAACCACGAAAACATTATAGTGTAATCTAGCGCGATGGCAATACTTGCAAATGGCATAAAAAGCAACAACCCACCAAGTGGTGGGTTGTTGCTTTTTATATCTTACATATTTCATTACAATACCAGCATGGCGTCGCCATAACTGAAGAAACGATATTTTTCTTTTATAGCTGTTTCGTAAGCAGTCATCATTAGGTCGTAGCCGGCAAACGCACAAGCCATAATCATTAGGCTTGTTTTGGGCAAATGGAAGTTAGTAATGAGCGAATCAGCAATCGAAAACTGATAAGGAGGGTGAATAAATACATTCGTCCATCCTTCTTCAGGCTTAAGCAAACCCTGTGCGGTAACCGAACTTTCTAAGGCGCGCATAGTAGTTGTGCCAATAGAACAAATATGCCGCTTTTCAACTTTTGCCCTGTTTACAATGTTAGCAGCATAATCGTCTACCCTGAAATATTCTGCATCCATTTTATGCTTCGACAAATCTTCTACTTCTATGGGGCGGAAAGTGCCCAAGCCAGTATGCAAAGTAACCTCGGCAAACTTTACGCCTACAATCTCCAGTCTTTTTATCAATTCGCGACTGAAGTGCATACCTGCAGTAGGCGCTGCAACAGCGCCCTCGTATTTTGCATATACCGTTTGGTAGCGTTCTTTGTCTTCTTCTTCCGGCTTACGTTTTATATATTTTGGCAATGGTGTTTCACCAAGAACATCCAGTATATTTCTGAATTCCTGTTCTGTGCCATCGAACAAGAAACGGATAGTACGACCACGCGAAGTAGTGTTATCTATTACTTCAGCCACCAGTTCATCGTTATCGCCAAAATACAGTTTGTTGCCAACGCGAATTTTTCTTGCAGGATCAACAATAACATCCCAAAGGTGATTGGGCTTGTTGAGTTCGCGAAGCAGGAAAACTTCAATTTTTGCGCCGGTTTTTTCCTTTCTGCCATACAGACGAGCCGGGAAAACCTTAGTATTATTAACAATCATCACGTCCTTATCGTGAAAGAAACCAAGAATATCCTTAAATACCTTGTGTTCTATTTTTCCTGTATCACGGTGAATGACCATTAGGCGGCTATCCTCACGTTTTTTGGCGGGATGTTGCGCTATGAGATTTAATGGTAAGTCGAACTTAAATTGCGACAACTTCATAAATGAGCAGAGATTGTTTTAGAAAAGTGTGCGAAGTTACGAAAAATAATCTTATTGATTGTATCTGCCAAACTTATCTTGAGTTTTTAACACAATATTGTGGTTCGAAAAACCCTAAAGTTACGGCCACAGCGAAAGCTAATTTATTATTGGCTTGTGCTTTGTTTTCATTTCATTAATAATACTACATTAGCGCTACAAAATCGGGTATCTATGTCTGTTCGTTTGTTTCTTGCATCTGCTGTGTTGTTGTTTTCTTTTGGGGCAAATGCCCAGCCAGTTTGGTCGGCCGAAGTACGCGCCGAACGTAATGCCAACTGGTATAGAGATAGCCTGCAAATGAAAGGCGACGCACTCGCAAAATGCTCAGCTATCGACTTGAAATATCAGCAAAAAATTGATAAAGAATCCGAAAAATCCGGGCAATATAAAAACAGAACGAAAAGCCACCTACTGCGTAAAAAAGACGCTGAGATGAAAGCAATAATGAACAGCGAACAATTTCAACGATATTTGCGTAGAGAAAAAGAAATTCGTCGTCAAATGTATATTAAATACGAAGGTCTTTATCAACCACTATAGACTTATTTAGTACAAGCAATTTTTGGGTATCCACTTGTAGTTATTTTGGTTGCGGAGGGTTTTAATCAATATCCAGTTATGTTTGTTTTTCAAGACCGCCACGGGATCTCCTTTCTCTACATACGACTTCAGTTTGGCGTCAAAATCTGGCTGTTCGTACAAGAACTGTTTATCTTTACGTACAACAGCTATTACCGAAAAATCGCCCTTAATACTTAGTTTATAAACCGTATCCAGAATGATATCAACTGGTTTCCCGCATGGTTCTGGTTTTCTGCTACATTTTAGCTCTATTGTTTCATCTTCATTCATGGTCAACACCGCTGCGCCCAGCGACGTGGTATCGGTGAAATTATGATAAAACTGCACCTCGGCCTGATTACCGCTTTTGTACTTACCCACAAATAACAAATTGCAGGGCTTACTTTCATCATCTCCCTTTTTGGCAATATCTATATAACCGCTTATATTTTGTTTGGCTGTATCATAAGCAAGCGTAACCCGGCCATAAACTCCTGTAGCTAAGCTTTGCGCCATTGCTACCCCACCCGAGCATGCAATTGACACACATATACTCACCACCGCCAATTTAATACTGTATAAACCCATACCCTATTTTTTAGCTAATGTAAACAATCGTTACCAATTGTTTTTCCTAAAAAAAACGGGGTGTATTAAGCCGCAGCTCAAAACACCCCGATCAATATTCATAACTACAATGATTAATATACTACCAGTTTCTGCGTGGTGTTTACACCATCTACGGTTACCGTTACAAAATACATACCTGCGCTTGGAGTTGTTTCTTTGTTCAGGCTTTCTTGCTGAACACTGTTAGCGCCATACGTTTTAGATTGTTGATAAATAACCTTACCAGTCAGATCCTTTACACAATAGCTAACATCGCCCGTTGTGCCGGTATTGAATACCAGTGTACAACCATTTGCGGTCGGGTTAGGGTATATATTAAACGAACCTGCATTGGCAGCCATAGCCTCCTTCACACCAGCCGGGAACGGATGGATGTACATATTATCGAGATAAAGGTTATTTCCCTTGTTACCTGGATAATAACGAATTCTGAAGAAGGTATTGCCTGTGCGATACGCTGCCGGTATGCTCACTGCGCGTGGCTTCCACTGTCCTGCTGCTGATGGCTTAAACTCTGTATTTACTGTACCGTTGTTTACCAGGTCCGATGTTTTGAATGCAGCCAATTTTGTCCACCTTACACCGCCGCTTGTGCTCACATCAACCTGCATAGAGTCGCCCGTTTGGTCGTCCCAACGCGACACGCCGCGGCTTGTTGCTGCACATGCCGTAAAGAAATTCAGGTAAATACCGTCGTTCATGTTGCGCAAATCGAACGCTGGCGTGTAAATATCATCAAAGTCGCCCGTTGCAAGACCGAAGATTCTTGACGACGTATCGTAAGAACGGTACCGTATGCAGGTATTATCGTTAAGACCGGCGCCGGTAAAAAACTCCCATTTGAATTGGTTTTTGTAATAGTTGAACATTGGCCAGTTTTCTGTAGCCGCTGCGCTCGAAAACGTCTGATTGAATGTGTCGGGCTTAATCGCGGTAGTATCGGCAGCATATACCGCGTGTGTATCTACAAGCGTATCACTGCCTGCATTAGAGTTAGCGATAAGCGTTGCGGTTACCCAACCCGGCTGGCTGAATTGATTGCTTACGATAGTAGTACTTGTAGAGGTAGGGTTAGTAGCTCCGTTCGAGAATTTCCACAACACGCTACTGATAGTGTCGTTCCAGCTAAAGTTCTTAAATACGAAACTGCCTATGTTGTTGAACGTCATAAAGTAGTTGCGGGCATCGGTGGTTACACCGGCGCCTGTAGCTTTATTTACGATGAATTCTGCTACAGGAGGAATGTCTTTCCATGGCGCCAATGCGCCAGTGGCTGCGAGATTGGCTGGCGTAATCAGGTTGCTACGGCCTGCCACAGCGCTGGTAAGCGCTGTCTGCATTCTGAAGACCTGACCCTTTGTAAACATTTTCTCACAATAAGTGTAGTCCATAATGTTCTGTGAATTAACAGTATCCGGGTAGTTAACTACAGAATCCATTAAACCCGTGAGTACAGAACGATAAGTACGCTCATATCCTGTTGCGCAGGTTACATCGAACAACGCAGCCGAAGAGCAACCGGTACCCGAATGCCCCATCGTAGGAGGTGTATCGTCTACGCCATCGTCGCCGCACGCAACGGCTGCATTGTTGGTGCTACCCCATACATGCGCCAGGTTCAGTACATGGCCCAATTCGTGCGGTATGGTTTTCTGTACGTTAACGTAACTATAGAGCGATATTACGCCATCGTAAAATGGCATACCAGCTGCAGTAGATGGGTAATAAGCATAGGCAGCAGCGCCTGGCGATGCGAATGCTTTAATTAACCACACATTGATGTACTGATTATTAGGCCAGGAAACATATTTTGCCTGGTCGTCGGCCTTTCCAGTTAGGTACGACATATGGCGCACTACGCCCTTGGTAGGTTTACCACTTGGGTCTTTAGTAGCCAAATGAAGGCGCATATGCGGATTGCCAATGTACTTTTTGAAGGGATTGATTACATCTACTGTGTCGGCATTCTCCTTCATGTACACTGTGGCCCAATAAGACACTGCCTCATAAATAGCGTCGTCCGACACAAACTCAGGACCATAATCGTGCACTACATGCACCACAATTGGGATATCGTAAATAGTAGTGTCCGACAAACCAGCTGTTTTGCGCGCATATTTGTCATTGATCTGAGCGTTAAACTGCTCCTCATACACTTTTAATTCGGGGTACTTTTTGATCAGTTCGTGATAATGTTCGTCTGTAGAACAAGGTTGCTGAGCAAGGGTAACGCCTGCCGTCATAATTGCAGCGGAGGCAATTAATACAATTTTCTTAAGCATTTAAGATAGCTTGATAATTTAAATGGACTGTGAAGATATAGGAAAATGGTTAGAAACATTTGATTTGAATATAAACGAAACCAATTGCCCAATAGTAATTGCAATGACAACTAAAAAAATGACCATAAAGAAACAAAAGTTCCCAAAACCTACTAATCCCGATTCATAACCCTGAACATTAAAATACAGTTTACATAAAAATAACTGGGCGATAATATTGCTTAGTCACATTTGCAGATAAAATTAACCTCATGCCTTTTATTAAAAAATGGACTTTAGTTCGTTCGATAATTTCATTCTTTCACCTAACAATACTGGCGCTAATGCCTTCAGTTGCTATAGCGCAGTTCACCTGGAGTAATCTTACAGTTTTGCAAGTAGGCCCCGGCACTACCAATGCAGCAACCCAAATAGCGGCAGTAGAATACACAACATCCGGAGTTCAGACGTATAGTGTAGCGCTACCTTCATCAGGCGCCGAAACCATAACCAATAGTGGTTCCGCAACATCGGAAGGGGCTATGTCATTGAGCGCCGAGCGCGACAGACTTGTAATACAAGGATATAATGCCGCGGCCGGCGTTACAGGTGTTGCAAGCACATCGGCAACAGTAAATCCAAGAGTACTATATACCATCAATCCAACAGGCGCCTACGGATTAGCGGGCAGCTCTACTACATTATATAACAGTAACAACATAAGAGGCGGAACAGCTTCCGGTTTAGATTATTTTGGTTGCGGCACACCAAGCGGCATTTCTTATTTCAATACCAACACGGCCAACCTTACATCTTCAATTACCAATACAAGGGCTGTACAAATCTTCAATGGCCAAATCTATTTTTCGTCATCTTCCGGTGCCTATCTTGGTGTTTCTAAACTTGGGTCGGGTATAAACACCACTACGGGACAGTCGGCAACTTTATTAGCCAATTCTTCCAGCGCCTTTGGTTTTTCCATTAGCCCGGATGGCGCAATTTTGTATTTGGCCGACGACGCCTCGGGTATAAAACGGTATATACAAAGCGGAGCCGCATACATACTCGATTACACGGTTAACGGTACCAACTCAAGAGGCCTGTGCGTAGACTATTCAGGAGCCAATCCAATAATTTATGCGACCACAGCAGCGCCTACCTACGGCAATAACATCATAAAAATAACCGATATTGGCGCCGGTTCTCCTGTAACCGTTATCGCAACAGCCCCGGCCAATCATGTATTCAGAGGCATACAATTCTCTCCGTCCTGCGAAGCCTCAATAGCCATTTCAACTACCACGGTTTGCCCCGGCGCTGGCGCAACAGTAACTATTACAGGCAATCCTACAGGCATAGTTTCCTACAACATAAACGGCGGAGCCACAATGACCGCGACCATTACTAACAACGGTATCCTGAATTTTCCAACCGGACCATTAACTACAAACAGTACTTACAATCTTCTGACTATCAATACCACAGCATGCAGTTCGTCATCCATAACCGGAAGCGCTACTGTGACGGTCAACACAATTCCAGCCATA
This sequence comes from uncultured Bacteroidota bacterium, assembly GCA_903882805.1. Taxonomy (GTDB): domain Bacteria; phylum Bacteroidota; class Bacteroidia; order Chitinophagales; family Chitinophagaceae; genus Nemorincola. The sequence goes on from CAIRYK010000001.1 coordinate 25,818, forward strand.
ACCGGCAGCCCTGCGCTGTGCGAGGGAACGACAACGTTACAAAGCAATCCAACAACTGGCGGGGTATGGATCAGCTCTAATAATGCTGTTGCGACAATTGGCACAACGGGCTTGGTGACAGGAGTATCGGCAGGTACTACAATTATTACCTATTCCACATCTTGCGGAAGCGCAGAAAGGGTGGTTACCGTAAATCCCTTGCCACCGACTATTTTTGGAGACTCGGCAATCTGCGTGGGTGTTACAGCGCTTTTTAGCAATTCTGTTGCTGGGGGTACTTGGGCAAGTAGCAATACACTATTGGCAGACATCAATTCAACTTCGGGAGTAGTAACCGGAATAACTTCGGGAACCGCGGTCATCACCTATACACTTCCTTCAGGTTGCTATACCACAAAGCCGCTGACAATAAATCCTTTGCCAATCGCCATAACCGGCCCTGATGCGATTTGCACTGGCTCCGAAACTAATCTTTACAGCGCGGGTAGCGGATTATGGAGCAGTGGTAGTCCGGCCATAGCTACTGTGGGTTCTTTAGATGGTCGATTAAATGGGATTACCGACGGCATTGCAGTAATAACATATACATTACCAACCGGATGCCTTACTACGAAAACGATAAGCGTACACCCAACACCAACAGCAATAAGCGGCGTAACTAATATTTGCGTAGGCAACTCAACGCCAATGAGCAATACCCTATCCGGAGGTAGCTGGGCAAGCAGCAATGCCTTAGTAGCTACCATCGATCCAGTTACCGGATCTATTTCCGGGCTTACGGCAGGCACAACAATCATTACTTATAGCATGCCGACCGGTTGCTATACTATCCGTACTTTTAGTGTGCTTCCACTGCCAGGCAGCTTATCAAGTCTTAGTTCCGATTTCTGCGTTGGGTCTACAGCTGCCTATACCAATTCTGTAGGGGGAGGCGTTTGGTCCAGCAGCAATATAGCAGTTGCCACCATAGGTTCTGCTTCGGGTTTGCTGTCTTGCGCAGCGATTGGAACAAGCACCATAACCTACTCATTACCAACTGGTTGTTACTCCATACTACAGGTAACAATAGGTAGCTCGCCAGCCGCTATTGTTGGCCCCGAAAATATTTGCATGGGTTTGCCGGCAGTATATACCGACGCAACCCTATCCGGACAATGGTCGAGTAGCAACAATAGTATTGCAACTATTGGCACAGCTACCGGTATTGCAACAACTATAACTCCCGGTACAGCCACAATCACTTACCAGATTACGCCCTATTGCCTGACATCCAAAACGATTACTATACATGCGTTACCGGGTAGCATCATTGGCTCTACTGATGTTTGTGTAGGACAGTCTATATTTTTAAATAATACATCTACCGGCAACTGGACAAGTAGCGCAACTTACACTGCTACTGTCGATAGTATTTCCGGTCGTGTTACCGGACTATCTTCAGGATCTGCAACCATAACCTTTACCACTCCGGCAGGATGTATTGCTACCAAAAGCATCAACGTAAATCCTACACCATCAATTATAGGTCTATCGCGTATTTGTCCGGGAGTACCCGTAGCTTATAATACTGATATTACCGGCGGTACCTGGCTAAGTAGCTTAACGGGTGTAGCGGTAATTTCCTCAATCTCAGGTATTGTAACCGGAATAAGCATAGGTACCACAATCCTTACTTACCATTTACCTACCGGTTGTTTTGCAAACGAACTTATTACTGTCATCGCTCCACCTGCGGCAATTAGCGGCGCAAACACTGTATGCAGCGGAAACACAAGTTTATACACAAGTAGTGGAGTGGGAACCTGGAGCAGTTCAGCTACCGGTGTTGCAATCATTGATTCAACCACAGGTTTGTGCTCAGCAATCATCGCCGGAACATCTATAATTTCCTACACCGCCAGCCCAACTTGCTATAGTACAAAACCAGTAACCATCTATGCATCGCCCGCTGCTATAGCCGGTGTAAGAACTATATGTCCGGGAGGTAACACCCTACTATCCAATGCAATCGCAGGCGGAGTTTGGACTTCTTCAAATAGCCTTGCCAATGTAAACAGCAGTACTGGAAGAGTGTATGGAGTAGGCATAGGCGCCTGCAATATCACGTATGCCCTACCAACAGGTTGCCGCACACTCACTACCGTAACTATCAACCCAACCGTTCCCAACCTTGGGCCATCGCTTGTTTGTACAGGTTCCACCATCACGCTTACCAATAGCATTCCCGGCGGCGCATGGCTAAGTTCTGATATTGCACATGCCACTGTTTCAGGAGGCGTTGTCACCGGTGTTGCTACCGGTGTTGCTATTATTACCTACACCACTCCATCGGGCTGCTATGCAACCACAAACATCACCGTTATCGCCTCGCCGGCGGCTATTGCCGGGCTAAACCAGATATGCAGGGCTGCAAGTGCAACATTGTCGTGCGCAACGCCGGGGGGGCGCTGGCAAAGCTCAGATACCATAATTGCCACAATCGACTCAGTAACGGGTAATGCATCTGGCATAAACGCAGGCGCTACGGTAATTACATATCGCGTAGGATCAGGTTGTTTTGCGTTAAAAACACTGACTGTACATCCACTACCAGCAATCATTGTTGGCGATACTACCCTATGCCTGGGCTCCTCCACAATACTCACCAATTCCTCAGCCGGCGGCAACTGGCGTGTAACAGGGTCGCTAATTGCACATATAAATTCTACTACCGGAACGATAACGGGCATTGGCATTGGTCGCGAAACGGTTTCGTATACGCTCCCAACGGGTTGCGCAACTACTGCATCTATGCGCATTCTGGAAAAGCCAACTAATAAAATTGTGACCGGCGGCGGGGCCTATTGTACAGGCGGAAGCGGCGTCGCGGTTCGTTTGCTATTAGCAGATACCGGCAATAACTATCAACTATATCACGGTTCAACTCCGGTTGGCAGTATCCTGTTGGGTACAGGAGCAGACATCGACTTTGGCTTGCAAACGCTATCCGGCTTCTATAACGTAACAGCCATAAATATTGCCACATACTGTGCCGCTAAAATGAACGACAGTGTATCTATTGCGCTGCTACCACTACCTATACCTTATCCGCTTAGTGGCGGCGGCAGATATTGTGCTGTGGATACTGGCTTGCATATAGGCATCATCAACTCAGAAACAGGAATAAATTATCAGCTACTAAAAAACGGCACACCATTTGGTTTCCCATACGCGGGCAATGGAGCAGCGCTTGATTTTGGCTTATTTTCCGCCGCAGGCATGTACGCGGTATCGGCAATAAATACAACTACCGGTTGCGCCAACAATATGACTGGCGGCGCCTCTATAGCCATAGACACCCCAAGAACGCCGAATGTATCAATTAGTTTTCAAGAGGGCGCCAGCACGCTATTCGACACTTTAAAAGCAACGGTATCGAACATTGATACGGGACTAACCTATCAGTGGGTAATAAACGGAACCTACGTTGGCGGCGCTAACAGTCCAACTTTTATTACCGACTTGCTCCGTCGTAGCGATTCTGTAAGTTGTCTGGTTGTTGCCAACTCCTATTGCGGGGATAATTTAGGAGGCGCTTCCAAAATAATCAATAAAAAATCAGTTGGGATAAAACCAGTTGCCACCAACAACCTTTTGGTAAATGTATTTCCAAATCCTACCGACGGAAATTTCAGTCTGTTTGTTTCAGGTATACCTACCAATTGTAAAAACATCCAGTTATTTATCACAGACCTTTCTGGTCGAACTTTCTATAAAGAACAATGTACGTGCTCTAATGCCCAATTTAATAAAGAATTTAGTTTGGGCGCCCAACTACAACCCGGCATCTATATGTTGGTAATAGCATCTGACGACTACCTTATTAACGAACACATCGCACTTGCAGTAAAGCAGTAAGATCATACAACCTTTAATGCAGCAACATACGATACCTACGGCATAGGGACAACGTATTTCGATTGGTATAACCATTCCATGCCAACGGCATTGTTACTACGAATTTAAAAAAATCATCACACCCTCTGGCGCGAGTATTCCGCAGGATCACTCGTACCAAATGGGCAATAAAGCATTGCGCACTATCTTGCCTCTACAGGGCATTCCCACGTCCACGTTATTTCGAGGGGCTACACCCCTCGCTAAGGTATGTAGCCCTTTCAGAGCATCCCAGCGTTCTGGTTGTACAGAATACAAAAAAATCGCTACACGCCTTTTTTTTCACTAATAAAAATAAAAAACACCTAACTTTACTTGTATAAATATCGCGCTATGAAAACTATCCTCACCCTCCTATTCCTTACATATAGCATAATGCAAGCACAAGCACAAATACAATGGCAACGATGCTACGGAGGCAGCGGTGGCGAGTTTGGTTATGCTATTAGAACCACCTATGACGGCGGATATATTTTGATAGGCTATACGGATTCTAATGACGGAGATGTAAGCGGCGGACACGGAAGCACTGATGCGTGGGTCGTAAAGATTACCGCAACAGGAGCTATAGAATGGCAAAAATGTTATGGTGGCAGCAGTAGTGATTATGCTTATGATATTAGGCAGACCCCCGATAGCGGCTATATTGTGGTGGGTAGTACACATTCCAACGATGGCGATGTAGCGGGCAACCACGGCTATAGCGATTTGTGGGTATTCAAAATAACGGCTACCGGAGCGCTGCAGTGGCAAAAATGCCTGGGTGGTAATAGCGGAGAAGGCGCCTATGCAGTTGGGTTAACAAACGACGGTGGCTATATTATAGCCGGTAATACAGCTTCTAATAATAATGGTGACGTGATTGGTAACCACGGCGCAAGTGATGAATGGATAGTAAAACTAACTGCAACCGGTAGCATAGTGTGGGCAAAGTGCTATGGAGGCTCCGCCACTGACTATACTGCGTCTGTGCAGCAAACCTATGATGGCGGTTACATAGTAGGCGGCACCTCAAAGTCGGTAGACGGGGATGTAACCGCTCATCGTGGACCTGATACCAACCCCAACCTTTGGGTAATAAAAATAACGGATACCGGTAGGCTGGAATGGGAGCGATCGCTGGGGCACTATTCCGGGTTTGGGTCATTTGGACAATTCGGAGGAACAACTATCCAAACAAGTGATAGCGGTTATGTATCGGGTGGAACAACCAATTCGGGTGGAGATGATGTTACAGGCTTTATAGGTGTTGCCAATCGTAATACAAATGGCTGGGTAGTAAAACTAAACAGGAGCGGAGCTAAACAATGGGATAGATGTGTGGCATCGACCGATGGCACTGGAATAAATGCTATAGTTCAAAATGCCGACGCTGGATATACTTTTGCGGGTGGTGATGGTAGTAATATATACGATTCCAGAGCTTTATTGGGGAAACTTTCTAAAATCGGCATTATTGATTGGACATCCAGATACGGAGGTAGACCAGATACCTCACACCTACCTACAGGTACGGTTTTTAATGCGGTAGCCTTAGCCACCGATGGCACCGCTATAGCCGCAGGATATACAGATGCTATAGATGGCGATGTTTCCGGCAACCATGGTTATGAAGATTGTTGGGTTGTAAAGTTTGGCGAACATAGTAGTGTAGTTATTAGCGGAAAGACAGTATCATTTACCATTTCCCCCAATCCTGCAAGCCATATATTGAATATTAGTGGGTCCACAATCATTAACCGCGTAAGCATCATAAACACATTGGGACAGCGGTTGTTAAGCAGCGACTATAGCGCAAACAGTGTTCAAATAGATATATCGGCATTGCCATGCGGCATGTACTTTGTAAAAGTAAATGATACAGAAACAGTTAAGTTTTTGAAGGAGTAAGGAAGGCGACAAAACGCATCGCTACAGTATTATTCCCTTACCCACCTGGCGCGAGTGTTCCGCAGGATCACTCGTATCTTGCTAAAGTAACCGGTTTGTAACCGGCGTTACATCCAACTCACGCATTTATTATCAGGCAATTATTGTAAACATTCCAGTTCAAGCATATTTTTTGGATACAGGCTTATACAGGCATCGGGTTCAAAATATATAATTATACACAGCCAGCCTTACTGCCTGGATGCATGAAGTTACTTTGCTGAGTTGTTTTTTCAGCATACAATACCTCCGGAAATAAAACGACAAGTTAATGCCATAGGCATCAAATGTTTACAGTAGCTATCTCAATAGAATTATCGATGCTTTAGGCATCGAGTGTACCGCCCACTTTGGCGATAATCTAACAAGCGCCTATTCCTCAAAACACAAAAGGGGCCGTCCATTACAGACAGCCCCTTTCATTTCATTTATCCAAATCGCATTACTTGCTCAACACAAAATGGAACACCTTAGTTTCATTTGTTGAATGGAGGTTCAACAGATACATACCATTGGCAAGGTTGCCATCAATCTGCACTTTTTCGCTGAGGACGCCACTTACAGCAGTAGCCTTCGCACTATATACAACTTGACCGAGCATATTCACTACCTCAATTGTAGCATCTTCATCTTTACTGGAAGCGAATGTTCCCTTTAAAGTAAACTCGCCCTTGTTCGGGTTAGGTATTAAGGTAAATTCCTGATCGCCCATTTCAATTGCCGTTTGAGCCTGCCTGCACGAGTTTACTGAAATACCCAAGGTAGCGGTACAGCCGGTTGCCGGAATGGTATAAGAAACAGTAGCTATACCTACCGAACGACCTATAACTGCACCGGTAGACGAGCCAACACTTGCTATCAATGACCTGTTGCTACTCCAGTAGCCGCCGCTTATAGCATCGCTTACAATCATGGTATCGCCTAAGCAAATATTGGTCGATCCCGAAATAGGCGCCAACGGATTAACAGTTATGTTTGATGTAGTTATGCAACCTGTGGGCAGTAAATAGCTAATTACTGTAGTACCAACGCCTACCCCTGTTACCGTACCCGAACGGAAATCGACAGTGGCTACACCAGATGAGCTGCTGATAAAATATCCGCAGCACTCGGAATTGGTAAGCGTTATCTGCTGCCCTGAACATACGCTCGATGGACCGGTGAGCAATGACAATCGATAAACATAAAATTGGGATACGGTATATCCACCTGCAGGGAAACGGTAGGTGATATATACTGTACCGCCTGTAACTCCGAATATAAGGCCAGATGCAGAACCAATGGTGGCTATGGTTGTGTTACCGCTTATCCAGGTGCCGCCAGTTACAGGGTTAGAGATCGATTTGCTTTGCCCTACACACAATGATGTATCTCCGGATATTGCAGGCACATGGTTCACTGTCATGGTAACCATAGCTGCGCAGCCTGTTGTGGTAGTGAACGTGATTTGCGCTGCGCCTGCTACCACACCGGTAACCTGGCCCGTACCCGACCCTACTGTCGCCACCCTGGTATTGCTGCTCGACCACGCGCCGGTGCCAGATGTTGTAAGCGTAACAACCTGACCTTCAACAATATTCGTAGTGCCTGTTATAGCAGAAAGTGCATTCACCGTCAACGGCAGCGTTGCCCTACAGCCATTGGCCGTATACGATATTATGCTATAGCCATTAGCTACCCCATTTACAATACCGGTACCCGAACCTATTGTGGCTATCAAACCGCTTGTACTACTCCATATACCGCCAGTTATGGCATTGGTGAGCGTGACCGTTTGACCGCGACATATACTGGAAGATCCACCGATTGCGCTAACAGCTACTACTGTGAGCGTATTTACTGCTACACAACCTGTAGGCAATGAATAAGAAATAATGACTACTCCGCTTGAAACGCCGCTTACAACGCCGGTAGATGAACCTACGGTAGCAAGAGTTATATCGCTACTACTCCATCCGCCGCCAACAATTGCATTGGTAAGCAGTGTAGTTTGACCCTGGCACAAACTTGATGCGCCGACTATCGCGGCAAGATTATTAACCGTAACTGTAAAAGTAGCCCTACAGCCGTTGGCCGTATACGATATTGTGGTAAAGCCACTGCCTATACCATTTACAACGCCGGTTGCCGAACCTATTGTGGCTATCAAGCCGCTTGTACTGCTCCATATACCGCCGCTTATGGCATTGGTGAGCGTGACCGTTTGACCGCGACATATACTGGAAGATCCGCCGATTGCGCTAACAGCTACTATTGTGAGCGTCTTTAACGCCACACAGCCTGTAGGTAATGTATAAGATATATTTACTGCTCCTGCAGCAATGCCGCTAACCAGACCAGTAGAAGAACCCACCGTTGCAAGCGAAATATCGCTACTGGTCCATCTGCCGCCGGTGAGGGTATTAGTTAATGTGGTAGTTTGACCCTGACATACGCTCGATGCGCCGGCTATGGCCACAAGATTGCTGACGGTAACTGTATAGGTAGCTCTGCAGCCCCCTGCTGTATAGGATATAGCCGTAACTCCTGCGCCTGCTCCGGTAACAATACCTGTACCAGTGCCTACTCTTGCTATCAGTGTGCTGCCGCTTGTCCATACTCCGCCGGTTGTGCTGTCTGTTAGTGTTGCAGACTCGCCAAGACAGATACGATTTGAGCCTTGTATAGATGATACGCTGTTTACAGATACCGATTTTGTAGCCGCACAGCCAGCAGCCGTAGAATAAGTGATAACTGCAACGCCGGTCGAAACTCCACTTACAATGCCCGTGGAAGAACCCACCAACGCAATGCCTGTACTACCGCTCAGCCATTTGCCGCCTGTAGTGGCATCGGTCAGTGTAATCGTTGCTGCTCTGCACACTGAGTTCAGACCGCCAATTGCAGCCGGTGTAACAGAAACAGTTACTGCCTTTGTGACCCTGCAGCCCGTACCCAAAGCATAAGTAATAATAGCCGACCCTGCCGCAACACCTGTAACAATACCTGTAGCGCTGCCCACTGTAGCCTTCGCAACAGCGCTACTGCTCCATACGCCGCCTGTTGTACTATTGCTGAAGGCAGTAGTTGCGCCCATACATAAAATGCCTATACCGGTAGTAGGCGTAGACAAAGAACCTACCGTAACAACAGCCGTAACATAAGCAGTTGACACTCTGTAGGTAATAGTAGCTGTACCCGCAACCACACCGGTAACAATGCCGGATGCTGAACCGATAGTAGCTATAGCAGTATTGCTACTGCTCCATGTACCGCCAGCAGTAATATCTGAAAGCGTAGATGTGCTGCCAGTGCAAACTGTGGTAATACCAGTGATGGGCGAAATGCCGCCGCCGGTAACTGTTACAGATTTTGTAACTACCGCGCTGCCGCAACTATTGGTAACGTTGTAGCTTATAGTAGCTGTGCCTGCAGCAACACCGGTTACTACACCGGTAGCCGTGCCTACAGTAGCCTTAGCCGTATTGCTACTGCTCCATACACCGCCCATAGCGGTATTACTTAAGGTAATAGTTGCGCTAACTGCAACCGTACCGAGCCCGGTTATAGCGCCCACCACGGGAGCAGAACTAATAAGAGTGATTTTTATACCCGGAGTAAATTGGTTATAAGTACTATTATTTGTAGTTAAGGCACAGCGATACCAACTTGTGGTAGTAACCGTTGCTGTATATGTTGCTGTTGTAGCGCCTGGCACATTGCTCCAGGATACGCTATCTGTAGACGCCTGCCACTTATAAACCATAGCCGCACCTGTTACATTCATCGACAAAGAAGTTGTAACCGAACATGAACCGCTTGTAGAAGTAGCCCGCGTTGCCAAACCCTGCACAGAGCCGGCAAGAACACCATCTACAACCATATTTGCAGAAGGATTAATATCCGTACGTAAATACAGATTTCCACTACCTGCATCAAAAAAACCAGCGGTCAGGGTTGCAGAGTTCCTTACAGATAATAGCGCCCTTAAAAACGTGGAATCTGTTGTATTTGAAACAAAGTTATAAAATACAGCGCTACCAATGCTACCTGCTACTGTTCCCTTTAATCCATTGGCAGTTGCCAGTACAGTACCTGTAGTATCTGTATAGGCTCCGTTATTAGCCAAATAGTAATTGTTTACGACCGTTTTCAGAGGCCCAGATGCAACAACTTTCATACCAGATGAAATGTTCATCGTATTTTGTGCGTGCAAAACCTGAATAAACAAAATACATACGACTATTAATAATGATTTTATCATATATTATTTTTATATTATTGTAATTAAAACATTTTTTTATACTAATAGTTAAAAAGAACGTACTGCTCGCACAGCGTCTGGGGCACCTTTTCCTACATAATACTGAGTTCCCACGGAGTTGAATACCTGATCATAAATTTGATTTGCATCAACTTCACTTGAGCTACAATACCAGTTGTAGGGAAGACTTGGAATAATATTCCTAACTATCCATAACTTGTTTAACTCATCTTTACTAGGCAAGTACCAATCAGTGTAGCCACCTCCCCGATAATCACGACACAATTTGGCCGGTATACCTGATATACTGCAAACTGATAATATGGCTGTAGTATTTGCAGCTCCCGTACCTAAAGCTGTTCCTGTTGCCCCTGTAATTGTGCCATAGCAGCCCCAATCTATGCCATCACTTTGGTTGGCAGTAGATGCTATTAGCCCATGGGGTGTAATAGCGCTATACCCCGGGTCGCTAGGTTGTAGAATATAGGCTATTATACCACCTTGATATGGTTGCCCTATAAACAACGGCGTGGCAGTCACTGAAACCCAAGCCGGCACACCGCCGCTACTCAATGCCATTATCTGCCCGGGTAAACCAGAAGCTACTGTAACCCAGGTAGTTCCATTCCAATAAAGCATATCGCCAGTTGCAGAGCCTGCCGGCATATTGCCCACCATGGTCTAGGCGATGCCAGTGTAATAGTAATAACCCGCAGTTCCGTCTGTTTGAAAGATCATCAAACCAATGGCTGGCGCTGCAATGGCATCTCTTTGTGCTGCAGTCATTCGCGGCACCAATACGCCTTTATTCGTACTGGCTATATCCAGTATCGCAGACGAATCGGCTGTGGAGCCAGTAGAGTTGTAGGCTATTCCCTGCGCTTTTGCGCCAAAGGTTCCTAAAAGCGCAAGCATTGCTAATACGCAACTTAAAATTAAACGTTTCATAAATCTGTATTGGTTATAAAATTTGAATTATTAAAATGAGCGAACAGCACGGACATAAAAAGTGCCGTACTTATAGTTAGTTGACTGTGAACCAGTTGAGAAATGCTGGATCATCCCATAGATGCCCGCATCACTGGAACTCCAATACCATACACCGGATAAACCACCTATGATAGCCCGGTTAAGAAACAACTTATTCAATTCATCTTGGGACGGCAAATACCAATCATTATAGCCGCCACCGTTGTAAGATCGGCATGACTTCGCAGCGTAACTTGCTGTCGTCCCCCCTAATGCAATTATGGAATTTGTATTATTCATACCTCCGCCGATATGTGTCGCAAGCCCAATTGCGGTGTACCAATAGGCTGAGGGTAAGAATTCATTGGATGTACTTTGGTCGACGAGCGCACATATTAAACCATGTTGTATTAATGGGTCGTATCCAAGATCACCTGATTGTAAAATATAATATACTTTACCGCCGCCATAGGACGCACCTATACTCAAATTAAGAGTAGGATTAGAGTTAATATTCGGATTAACCCATACCCAAGTTGGGGATCCTGAACTTGCCTGTAGAACCTGGCCATATCTACCAGCACCCACAAGTGTCCATGCACTTCCACTCCAATAAAGCATGTCGCCTATGGTGCTGCCTGCAGGCAAAGAATTGATGGTATTTGTAGATACTGCGGTAATTCTACCTTTTGTATTTACCGTAATGGTAGGTATTGAAGTCAAACTACCATAAGACCCTGCCGCTACACCTGTATTGGTAAGTGTTGGGTTAGGATAAGTACCCGTAAGGTCACCTCCTGCTGAGCCGCCGGGAGTTACATCGGTTGGGGTCGCCCAAGTATTATCTCCACGTAGAAATGTGGAAGCCGTTCTGCTGCCAGTAGCGCTCATATCTGTTAGTGATATACTTGATCCTAAACTTAATTTAGAATAAGCTATTGCTGCAATTGAGCTCACATCAGAATTAACAATAGTTCCATCTAATATTTTTGCTGATGTGATAACATTACTTGCAATTGAAGGGTTAGGATAAGTACCCGTAAGGTCACCTCCTGCTGAGCCGCCGGGAGTTACACCGGTTGGGGTCGCCCAAGTATTATCTCCTCTCAAAAATGTACTTGATGAGGCGGTACCGCTGCTTGCTAATTGTCCTGTAGATACCATTCCAGTTGTAAGATTACTTGCGTTCAGGTTAGTTACTACACTCCCACTCACAGCTGGCAAGGCCCCGCTGCCATCCAGTTGCACCAGTTGAGTAGCGCCATTGAAGGTATTGCCCTGGGTGGTTACATTGGTATATGCATTCAGCGACACCCAGGTGCTGCCATTGTAAAAATAAAATCCAGAAGGTCCATCAGTTTGAAAGACCATCAAACCAATGGCTGGCGCTGCAATTGAGCCTCTTTGCGCTCCCGTCATTCGCGGCACCAATACGCCTTTATTAGTACTGGCTATATCCAGTATCGCAGACGAATCGGCTGTGGAGCCAGTAGAGTTGTAGGCTATTCCCTGCGCTTTTGCGCCAAAGGTGCCTAAAAGCGCAAGCATTGCTAATGCGCAACTTAAAATTAAACGTTTCATATATATTAATTGTATTTTAAACAAAATTGAATAACCATAAAATGCCGCCCGAAAGCGAATATCCTTCCTATTTGTAATTGCAAACGGTAGCATAGCGCCACCTGCTTGCGCATATTTGCCTATGGCGAGAGATTTTTATTTGGTATGGTAATGGCATGAGGCGCTATAGCGCAACGGCAATAGCGGGCTATACAGAATACCGTTTGGGTAAAGGTGAAATCAGCGCTCGAGTATGCCGGGATGAACTGTTTTATCGAGGTTATATTCTCGATAAAAAGCGCCAAAAAATTATAGGTATTTTTCATAATTTCTTTTTTGTAAAGAAACTGCTAAAAATCCTTTCAAAAAATCCCTAATTCCAATGATTTTTTACCTAAAATATGCAGTAGTGACATACTCGAATCAACAAAGCGAACAAAATGTCACACCTTATAAAACATGTTTAATGCAAATACAGAAGCTATACCAGATTATATTGCAAGGCTTTAATAATAGCTTCATTGCCTGAGCTCACCTGCAGTTTCTTGTATATATTTTTGAGATGGGTATTTATTGTAGAATAGGAAACGCAACAAGAGGTAGCTATCATTTTGTAGCTTGAACCACGCACAAGATACCTCAGCACTTCAGCTTCTCGTGAACTGAGGTTGAAATGATTAATAATGATTTTCGACTGATTGAAAAAATTCAAAACCCTACGGGCAATTTCGGGAGTCATTACTATCCCTCCATTATAAATATCACAGATAGCATCTAGAAATTTATCAGGGTTTGTTTTTTTGAGTATATAGCCATCGGCCCCGGCCTTCATGGCATTAAATATCTTATCGTCGTCCTCAAAAATTGTTTGAATAATTACTTTCTGATTTGGAAAATTATTTTTTAATAATCTTAAGCCTTCTATACCATTTACATAGGGCATATCGATATCCATAAGAATGATATCTGCCGAGGTGTTCGCAACAATTTCTACAACATCCCTACAGTCTTCGTATGCGCCGAGACATGTAAAGCCTGCAGTATTGTCCAGCAACAACTTTAACAGTTCTTTTCTGGGTTTATTGTCTTCAAATATAATTACACCTATATCCTTCACTTTACAAAACTATACTAACGCCGTCTTGTTTACCTCCCTATCATTAGTAGTGTATATTAAATTTAATATACACTTTAATCTCCGTGCCGATATCTATAGTAGAATTGATTAAAATATCCCAATTTAGTTCGCCGGCCCTTTTTTGCATGCTTTTCAGACCAAAACCGGTGGACGAGCTAAATTGTTCGTTGATTGAAAACCCTTTTCCATTATCTTTTACAATCAACACTATTTCTTTGCTTTTAACAGCTTGAAAAGTAAAAGACACCTTAGTTGCGCCGGAGTGTTTCGCAATATTATTTATTGCTTCTTTCAAGATTAAGTAAATATTCTTTTTCTCTACTGGATTCAATTTTATTTTACTATCGTTGTTTAAAGAATGTAGCGCAATGGAACAACCAATTGGCTCAAGGGTTTCTACGGCAAAATTCATTACCCTATTTATCACATTAGCTAACGTATCTGAATTACCATTTAACGACCAGACTATGTCATTCATAGACTCCATCATATTGCTGGTATTGTCTTGAATTCCGTTTATCCAATTAGCAAGATCGGTACTTTCATCGCCATATTTACGTTTTATAAGCGTACTGGCTATAGCTATGCTACTCAATGTACTGCCAATATCGTCATGAAGGTCATTAGCAATTCTGTTACGCAATTCATTAATTCTATTTGATCTGGAAATTCTAAGTATATAAATTAAATATAAGCTCGAAAGAGCAATTATCACAATCAAGCCTTTAAACCACCATTTATTCCACCAGGGCGAATCAACTATAATATCGATTGATGTTATATTGCGCGACCATTCGCCACCCAAAACAGAGGCCCTTACATTAAACGTGTATTTGCCCGGGCTAAGATTAGTAAATGTAGCTGTGTTATTATTGTTTGTTTCTACCCAGTCTTTATCAAATCCTGTTAATAGATACTGATACCGTTTATTATTTGCAGGTAGATAATCCATTGCGGCAAACTCAATGGTAAACATATTTTTTTCTGGAGGGACGACCATTAGTCTGGCAAACTGAATTGGACAATTAATGATACTAGTATCCGTTTTGTAATGAAATACTTTGTTGTTAAACGACAACTGCGTGAGCATAACTTTAGTATTTGTCGCTATATCAGTTGAAAAGCTTTGTGGCTTAAAGGTAATATAACCCATTATGCCACCAAAAATCAACTCACTATCATTCACTCGTCCGTACTCATACCTGTTAAACTCTTTGTGAGGTAGCCCGTCTTCCTGTGTATAGGTTCTTACCTTAATATTTTTAATGTTAGAGTCGAGTTTTAACTGAGCCAAACCAGAATTGGTACTCACCCATAAGTTTCCTGATTTGTCTGATATTACTCCATAAACTACGTTATTGAGCAAACCATCATTTACAGTAAAATGAGAAACAGTTGATTTATTTATATCAAATCGCTCAAGACCATAGCCGTTTGTACCAATCCATAAATATCTGTTTGGCTCTTTAGGGTCAGGCGTTATCGAAAATAAGTCATCGCTATTCAGCGAGGTTGTATCCTTATTATTGTGCCTAAATACCTGCCAATCCTTTTTTTGCCTGTTAAATCTGTATAAACCTTTACTTGTGGTAATCCACAATATTCCATTTTTACCCTCGTAAACTTTCGATACATACCGATTTTCACTAAATTTAGCGATACCTGGAATAACATCAATACCAATTACGGATTCTTTATTGATATCAATCGTAATCAATCGCATTTCGGACTTATAAGGAACAAATACGACCAAATTTTTCGTTCGCAGATTTAATATGCTCTTGTCCTTTAGTACTTTCAGATAGGAATGAAGATTTTTTTCATAGTTGAAATCAACAAGCGGCTTGTCATTTTTACTCAAATCTTCAATCAATTTACTGAATATTGTATAATACTCTTCATTGATACGAGAATCTCTAAATTGAGGATCAACATTGTATGAATATACTGTATTGTAAAATGTATCCAATAAAAAAGGAATAGTGGTTTTGTCATTAATGGCAATATCACTTACAATAGCCTGCCTTCTACCGTCAAATCTAACTACACCCGAAATCATAGAAAACAGCCACCATGCGTTATCCCGATCAAGTAGCCCTATGGATGTAACATTACCAATATTAGTACGAAGTTCAGAAAAATTTTCTATATCCAAATCACACAATAAGTATCCTTTATTTGTTTGAAGTATAATCTGATTTTCATAAATATCAGAACAAAAAACTACATTTACATTACTATCTGCAATATTTATAGTGTTTTCTATTTTGCATTCCTTATAATTGTATATGACGACGCCTCTTGTGGTTACTATTGCTACTTTAGGTATATTATGCATCTTTTTTAATAACAATATGCGGTAATTGCCTTTCAAAAAAGATGAAAAATCAATAACGTTAAACAGCCAATGATCCGATTTGGGGTTTTTGGAAACTAATAATGCAGATTTTAAATCATAATAAAATAACGAATCTTTGCTAATAACAGATATATTAAGACCGTGGACAAATAAATCGTTTCCGGAATGTTTGAGCGAATCATTTATTGAAAGCTCGACAATTTGTTGTTCTATTGAATTAAAATTGCTACTGATTACATTTCTTATGTCAAAATAAATAATTGTACCGTTAGCGCATACGAACATGCGATTGTCTACCAGATTAATGTAATCAATCTGCGAAAATTGGGGATTAACTGTCGTATGATAAATAATCTGGTGAAATTCATCTTTTCTTTTATTGTATGCACACAGACCTTTATTATTGCCAATCCACATATTTCCATAATTATCGTCAGTGATACACGTTACATAATTATCTGGCAATGAAAATCTATCGGATGGGTTGTTCCGATATACAGTTACGCGATACCCATCATATTTATTTAATCCATCTTTAGTGCAAAACCAAATAAACCCTTCTTTATCTTGATAAATGCACCTAACATAGTACTGTGATAATCCATCTTTAGGGGAAAACAATTCAAATTTCAGATCTTTTGCCCTGTTACCGAAGCCAGCAAATGTTTCTATTGAGCTAAACAAACAACACAGAGAATTTAATATACCTATAATATATATTGAAATAGCAGAATGTGCATTAAACATAGAGCAACTCTCATGAGGTTGACGACAATAATAAATCCTTGCAAACCTAAAATAAAATAATCACACTTGCACATATATAACTTCCACTAACCTCATCGTTAAAAACAAACCGTTAATGGAGCACTACTATACCTTTCCTACCTTTACCCATGCTATAATATATGCCCAATAAAAGGCTGGACAATTCCAGATAATACCAATTAGAGTTCATTTTTCGGCATACATTGGCATACTAACAAGCGTGTATTCGTCCTTCAAATACAATTGAGATAACTACTATCGCTTTGCTGAGGAAAAGCCCGAATGGGCTATAATATGCGTAGCCCCGGGAGTATCCCGGGGTAGGGAATTTCAAACACTCCCAACCCAGAATGGGTTGAATGTGAATAGACAATATGGATTTGTAGTATAAAATAGCACATTCAACTCC
>CAIRYK010000002.1 GCA_903882805.1 uncultured Bacteroidota bacterium
GCCCTTCGGCGGGGCTCAGGGAGATCTATGAGTTAGTTTTTGAGAACAACAACAATCAAGCCCATCTAGTAATCAAAAAAATCAAGGTTCAGAAACTACCCCACAACGATGCCGCCCTTCGGCGGGGCTCAGGGAGACATCTATGAGTTATTTTTTGAGAACAACAACAATCAAGCCCATCCTGCAATCAAAACAATCAAGGTTCAGAAACTACCCCACAACGATGCCGCCCTTCGGCGGGGCTCAGCGAGACACCAATGAGTTATTTTTGAGAACAACAACAATCAAGCCCATCCTGCAATCAAAAAAATCAAGGTTCAGAAACTACCCGCAACGATTCCACCCTTCGGCGGGGCTCAGGGAGATCTATGAGTTAGTTTTGAGAACAACAACAATCAAGTCCATCCTGCAATCAAAAAAATCAAGGTTCAGAAACTACCACCCGCACACACATTCTTCCGCCATCGGGCAACACCACCTGTGCCATATACACCCCCCGAGCTATGCCGCTAATATCAATACTCTCGTGAGCAGTTACTATAGTGGTATGCAAAACCTCACGCCCTACCATATCCGTTATTGTAACCTCGCCATGTGCAGCGCCATCTACCGTAAGCAAGCCGTTTGCGGGATTGGGAAAGAGCGTAATTGCAGCGGTATTATATACGGGCGTATTACTAAACAATGCCCCCACATACACCCAAACCGTATCGGTAATATTATCACCACCGCAACGCGATAGTTCGACCACATACATGGTGGTAGTATCAGGGCGCACCCGAAGCCATGCGGTATTGCTATCTATGAGGCTACCATTAGCATACCAGTAGGTAGGCAGGTAGCTATCCAGTGTGTCGCCTATGGTTACGCTATCTGTGCCTGTTAATACCCGGTCTGCTCCCGCATTTATGGTGGCGTCGCTGCGCATGACGCATACATCGTCGACGAGGTACCATGCATAGGCTCCAATATGACCAAACACAAGGCCAGTCGTATCCCTGCCCGGGGCGGGCATAACAATGGAGTGCGCCCAGTCAGTAAAATTGCCTATTGTTATCAACCTTTCGGTACCATTGGCTATAAAACTGCCTTGTACTTTAACCCAGTTCATAGTGTCACTGACAACAAACAATGACGCAACCTGTGGAATGCAGTGGGTTTGCGTGTAGCCTGGGTTATGGGTGGTGTCAATAGTCCCATCGTCGAGGTACGCACCTATTTTGTTGATGGCATATACTGAGCTCTCTGTTAGGTTTGTATAAAAGCTAACGCAGTAGCTTTGGCCAGCAACAAGCAGGTTTGACAAATGGCCCTGCAGGTAATCCCGCGCTTGCGGGTCATTGGCAGGGCCATTAAAAAACATCTGCACATGCGCAAACCCGCTGCCAGAATGCGGGTATTGATAGAAATACATACTGGTAGGAACGGTAACTTCTGGATACGTCGCACACGCATGACAATATTCAGGCACACCAAAAATAGGATGCGTCCAATCAGGTGGGCTCCAAATAGTATCAATGCTCATCCAAAAATTAGAATATTTTATTTCATCAATATAGTCAGGGCAAGGGCTATATTGTTCAAAACTCGGGTTTCGAACCAAATTCACCTGCGCATTAGAAAATGCGCAGGTGAACAAAAAAACAAAGACAATCAGTCTTTTCATAGACCTGTTTTTACAAATATATTTACTGCACCGCCAGCCTCACACATTTCCTCCCGCCATCGGGCATAACCACCTGCGCCATGTATAACCCCGGAACTATGCCACTAATATCTATTCCCTCATGAGCACTTGCCACTGTGGTATGAAATACCTCTCGCCCTACCATATCCGTTATAGTTACCTCACTATGTGCAGCGCCATCTACCGTAAGCAAGCCGTGTGCGGGATTGGGAGAGAGCGTAATAGCAGCAGTATTATATACAGGCGCATTACTAAACAACGCTCCCACATACACCCAAACCGTATCGGTAATATTATCACCACCGCAGCGCGATAGCTCTACCACATACATGGTGGTGGTATCGGGCCGTACCCGAAGCCATGCGGTATTGCTATCTATTAGGCTACCGTTAGCATACCAGTAGGTAGGCAGGTAGGTATCAAGTGTATCGCCTATAGTTACGCTATCTGTGCCTGTTATTACCCGGTCTGCTCCGGCATTTATAGTAGCATCACTGCGCATGACGCATACATCGTCTACTGTATACCAGCTGTACGCACCTACACCGCCACCACCAATGCCGGTAGTATCTCGACCAGGAGCTACTACAAAACCAGTATGCGCCCTATCTGTAAAATTACCAATAGTTATCAGTCGCTCGGAGCCATTAGCAATAAAGCTGCCCTGTATCTTCGTCCAGTAAAGTGTATCAGTGATAATAGTTGTTGTGAATACCTGTGGTGTTATATGCGTTTGGGTTTCACCTGGATTGTGAGTGGTATCAATAGTACCATCATCAAAGTAAGCTCCTATATTATTTATTGCATAATGTGATGCAAATTCGAGTGCAACATAAAAACTCACACAATAAACCTGACCTGGTATAAGTGTATTTGTTAAATGACCTTGAAGGTAATCTCTGTTAAATCTATGTCCAATTGCTGTTTCGTCATAGAACATTTGTACTTGTGAAAGCCCTTGTCCAGTGCGTGGAAATTGAAAAAAGCGACCATTATCAGGAGTGCCAGAAAAGTAATTTGATCCAGCACAAATATTGCAATATTCTGGAACTCCGGGAGGAGCATGTGCAAAATCAGGAGGACTCCAAACTGAATCTAGACTCATCCATTGTTTTGCATATTTAATTTCATCTAACCTCTCAGGACAAGTATCATATTTCTCTAAACTCGGATTCATCACTAAATTCACCTGCCCTATACTAATCGAGCAAACAAACAACAGCAGAAAGGTAAAGAAGCGTTTCATAGTGTGGCCTTAGGTTGGGTGTTTAAAAATAGAATACTATTTTTATTTATACCGAGTATTTTTTGGATATTTTTCTGGTAGGGGGGTAGCATAGCAGCTTTAAATGTTCAGAAAAGGCCTACCTATTTCAGCAATGTAAATATAGTAGCACACCCGCCATGCCCGGATAACGGGTATTTTTGCATAGCTAACACCGTCAACTGATTACTCCGCCTTCGTCCAGGTGGCGGTGCGGCCTATTAGCGAGAAGCCCACATAGCCTCTTACATCTACTTTATCGCCCTTGGCGGTCATTATACATTTGTAGGTTTTGCCGTTTTTGGGGTCGTACACCGTGCCGCCTTCGTAGCCGTTTTCGCCGTCTTTCTCAAAGCCGCGCAGTATCACCAGGCCCAGCAACGCGTCGTTCTGGTGTTTTTTGTCGGGGTTGTGTATATCAGTACGGGGTTTGCCGTTTTCGTTTGGCGTTTTCAACCACACAATCTTTCCGTAAAACTTATGGTCTACCGCTTTATATATCTGTATTTTGGCTGTTTTCTCGTCGTTGTACCACAGGTTGCGTTCCAGTGCATCAGTTTGGGCCAGAGCGCTTTTGCTGCCGTAAGCCAGCGCACAAAAGCCCAATAATAAGTAAGAAGCGTATTGCCTGATCATAGAAGCGTATATTTTCAACTAAAGTAAGCGATGAATATTTAAAAAGCAAGCGTATTAGTTGGCATCGGTAATAGATCCTGCGCCTGCTATGTCTTTTATCACCGCCGGATGGCCTTTATACTTCACTATGCCGGCTCCGCTTATGTCGGCGGTTAGTTTTTTCAGGGCGGTCACTTCGCCTTTGCCTGCTCCGGAAATAGATAGCACAGTTTCGTCGGCCTGCAAGGGGAAGGCCAGTATGCGTCCAGCTCCGCTTATGTCGTAGGCTGCATAGCGTGTGTTGCCGCCTTTTATCTCCATTTTTGCCGCCCCCGAAAAATCGCTGAGCAGAGAATCTGCGCTCACGTTATCTACCACTACCGTTCCCGCTCCCGCAACATCGAGCCGGAAAGCGCGGCCCGTAATAACCCCATGTATCTCGGCATCGGGCGCGCCCGATAGCGTAACGCCCTCTATAGCCGGAACAGTAATGTGCGCCACGAGTTCTGTATTATAGTCTATAGCCCATGTGCCGTCCAGATCGCTCTGCAGGGTAAGGGTATTATGGTCTATTTTGGGGTGAAGGTGTTTCAGTATGTTTTCATAGCCGCTCAGTTCTACAGCGGGCTGTGCGCCGGGCGTCACCTGTATTACTACTTTTATAGGCAAATCCATGTCTACAGCTGTAAATGCCCCTACAAGTTCAGAAAGGGTGGTTTTGGCCCCCTCGCCGCGTAGCACATTTACCTTGCACGACCCAAAAAAGCAAGCAATAGCAATAGCCGAAACGGCACAGAGGTGTCTGGTCATAAACAAGAGGTATTGGATAGTAAATATAACAGATTAGCCGCAAATTAGGAAAATAAAAACAATACCACCAGCCATAGAACTATGGCTACTGCAAGCGCGGCGCAAAATAGGGATTAGCGGGTTTTGTTGAATTTCCACCAAATGCCAGCTACCGAAAATATGATGCCCAACGGCAGAAAAGCGAGATATAAGATGCCGCCGTTGAGTCCGCGGGCGCTTTTATCGTCCAGTCCCTGCGCCGTTTTTGTACAAACGCTACAGCCCTGCGCGCTCGCTTTGGGCGCAAACGCCAACGATATCATCACACACAAAAGCAGAAAGTACTTTTTCATAACATAAAGTTACCAGCATCTGCGCACATACCCAAATGATTGCGGTCATTGAGGGCGTTTAAGGCGTTTTTTGTTCGTTATCGGCCGTAGGGCGGCGCATGGAACCACAAAAAGTTGGGGTGTTCGTAATATTGCTTAATTTTATTTCGGCATGCGGCTTATCGGCCTGTTGTTTCATTTTTTTATAATCTCGGGGGTATGTTTATCAATCGTAAGGTGTTAGTATTGGGTATGGCGTTGGTAATGGCTGCAGGGCAGCTATTGGCAGGCGCCGGCAACAAGCGGGGCGCTGCCGGCAAGGCAACGCAAGCCATAATAAACGAGGCCGACTACGATATAAAACACCTTCGGTTTGATTTGCAGCTTACCGATACCTCGGTATATGTAGCGGGCAATGTGACCACTACCGCGCAGGTGGTAGCCGCCACAATGAGCGATTACTACTTTGAGCTGGATACGGTAATGACCATCGACTCCGCTTTTATCAACGGTACAAGGTATCCGGTTGTCACCACAGGCGGTTTCCTGCGCAAAATAACGCTTCCCTCGGCATTGTCGGCTGGGGCTATGTTTACGGCGCGTATCTATTACAGAGGCACAGCGCCATCGGGTAGCGGCTTCTTTAACGGATTGACCCATGCCCGCACCGGCGCTGGCACGCATGTAGTGTATAATGTGAGCGACCCATGGGTGGCGAAAGACTGGTGGCCGGCAAAGCAGTCGGTAAACGACCAGATAGATTCGGTGGATATGCTGGTGACCGTGCCGCGGGGCGTAAAAGACGGTAGCAACGGACTGCTGGTAAATGTAGACACAGTTTCGCGCCCGGGCTATGCTACCTACCACTGGCATACTAATTACCCGATAGATTACTACCTGATATCGATAGCCGTTGCCCGCTATGCCGAGTATAAAACCTATTGGCATCTGGCCGGCAGCAGTGACTCTATGCTGATACAGAATTTCTTTTTAGATACCGCTACGTTCAATCCGGCGTTCAAAGCCAATTTTGATAGCGTAGGGTATATGATCGATTATTTTTCATCGATGTATGGTCGTTATCCGTTTTGGAAGGAGAAATACGGCATGTGCTTTACCACACTGGGCGGCGGTATGGAGCACCAGACCATGACCACCATAGGCGTTACAGATACGCGCACCATAGCCCACGAGCTGGCGCACCAGTGGTGGGGCGACAATGTTACCTACAGTCGCTGGGGCGATGTGTGGCTGAGCGAGGGTTTTGCTACGTTTTCTGAGCAGTTGTTCTATGCTCATTTTTGGAGCCCTGCCAAGGCGCGCGCGTTGCGCCTGAGCTATATGGCCGCGGCAACGTCTACAACGCAGGCTTGCGGGCAAGTGTTTGTTACCGATACAACAGGGCCTAATACCTTATTCGATCAGGCTACAGTGTATAAAAAAGGACAGGCCGTAGTAACTATGCTGCGCTACATAGCGCCCAGCGACAGTGTGTTTTTTGAAATGCTGCGCGACTACCAGCGCACCTATGCGCAGGGCAATGCGGGCACTGCCGACCTGAAGGCTATAGCAGAGGCGCACTATGGTGTGGCGCTCGATACGTTTTTTAATCAATGGATATATGGCAAGGGCTATCCGCGCTATACCATCACCTGGAACCAGATAGGCTCGTCGGTATTTGTGAAAATGATACAGCAGGCAAGCTGCCCTGCAACCACGCCGCATTTCAATACGCCATTGCAGCTACAGCTACACACCACCACTGCCGATACCTTTATGAAGGTGTACAACAGTCTGGATACGCAGGTATATGTGTTCGACTGGGCGCCTGCAGTAACGAGTGTGCTGCTCAATCCGGATGTGTGGACGATATGCGCCCTGAAAACGGCCATAAAACGCGACACCACGCTGGGTATTATCGCTATAATACCCGGTAATAAAAAAGTGTACCCTAACCCCACGCAGAACTATTGGCAGATAGAGGACCTGCAAGACAACACCCAGCTTACCCTGACCGACATGACCGGTAGGGAATTGTGGCAAGGCAAAAGCGCCCGTCACATAACCACCATTCCCGGCGATAGGCTACCCGCCGGTAATTATCTGTTGCAGCTAAACGGGCCGGAGGGCAAAGCGCAGATAAAGCTGACGCATTGGTAGGGATGGTTTTTTAACATTTGATGTCTACGGCATCGGTGCGTTTAATACTACAGGTTGTTATAAACATGCGATGCCTACAGCATCGGTGTGTGTAACTCTATAGGTTGCTATAAACATTTGATGCCTACAGCATCGGTGCGTTTAATACTATATGTTGTTATAAACATTCGATGCCTACAGCATCTGTGTGTCTAACTCTATAGGTTGCGATAAACATTTGATGCCTACGGCATCTTTGGTTTTGTATTGCAGGTTGTTATCAGCATTTGATGCCTATTGCACCCGTGGGTTTAGCGCTATGGGTTGCGATAGACATTCGATGCCTACAGCATCTGTGGTTTTGTTTTGCAGGTTTCTAAAAACATTCGATACCTACGGCATCGGTGTGCTTAATTCTATAGGTTGCTATAGACATTTGATGCCAACATGTAGCATGTGCCACTCAAAAGCATATTCATATTCTTGAACAGATCTTACCAATTAAACAAGAGTATAGCTCACAATAGTTTATTTTTAGTTATTATGGTGCTTAAGCGAGTGTTTACGTCGTCTTCACTCACAAGTACAGCCCCATTCGTATAGTCTTCATAACGCTTATCCAATTCCGTTATTAATTCAGTGGAATAGTTATTGTCCGTTTGTTGTTCAGTAAAAGTTTTAGCTACGGTTAGCACTGCCATTTTTTGGCTTGCGTTTAATAATTGGATATAGGCGTTTATTTGATCATCAATAGATTTATTATCAGCTGTCATGGGAGTTGTTTATAAAAAACATCATCTTTATTTGAAAGATCGATCACTTATTATAATTTTGGCGTAAGTGGCGAGATGCGAGATGCGAGATTTATAATCAAAGGCTAATTTCAGTAATACCCCAAGATTTTGTATTCAACACTCGTCTATATTATTGGTACTTATGCCGGTAAATAATTACTTTATGTATTCTATTTTTAGGTCTGTTTTTATTTTTATTGTCTTGTTGCTACAAAGCACAATATTATTTGCAACACCTGACTGCCCGGGTAAATCAAAGCGTAAGGCAAGTAAAGCTACTGTAGCCAGTATAGCCGAAGAAGAATACGATATAAAGTATGTAGACTTTAGGCTGAAGGTAACTGATACATCAACATATATAGAAGGCAATGTAACAACTACTGCACAAGTAGTTGTTTCTGTAATGTCTGATTACTATTTCGAGCTGGACACTACAATGACGATAGATTCTGCATTTATAAATGGCGCCCTATTACCTGTAACATCAGTTGGTATACTTAGGAGCATAAACCTATCAATACCATTTGTTTTGGGCCAAACATTTTCTGCAAGGATAGTTTATCATGGTATTTCGGTTGGCGACCATGGTTTATTGCATGATGTAACAAGATATGGTAGTAATGTAGTTTTTACCGCGTGCGAGCCCTATTATGCCAAAAATTGGTGGCCATGTAAACAGTCGCTTAATGATAAAGTAGATTCAATAGATATGTTCGTCACTACTCCCAATAATACAGGCATGTGTTCGAATGGTTTGCAAGTGTTGGTAGATTCTGTTTCCCTTCCGGGTTACAAACTCCACCACTGGAAGTCGAGATACCCAATTGATTATTACCTAATAAGCATAGCTGTAGGGAGGTTCTCTGATTACAAGCGGTATGTACATTTTACCGGTAGCGCCGACTCTATGCTGATACATAACTTTTTTATAGACAGTAGTTGGTTTTCTCCGCTCGACCAGACGAATTTTGATAGTATGGCAGTATTCATCAATGATTTCTCCAAGCTATTTACAAGATATCCATTTTGGAAAGAAAAATATGGAATGTGCTATGTGGATGCTTTTGGGGGTATGGAAAACCAGACGATGACCATAATACCATCAAGTTATGTTGGCGTATTGGTGCATGAATTAGGCCACCATTGGTTTGGCGACAATGTAACGATGAAAACCTGGAGCGATATGTGGCTAAGCGAGGGATTTGCAACGTGGTTTACACAGTTTTATTTCTCCGAGTATTGGACTGCTATGGAGGGTAGGGCAACAAGAACAAGGTATTATTCAGCAGTGCTCAGAGATCCCTGTTGTCAGGTATTAGTTGCTGATACGACGAATGAAATGGAAATATTTTCGAATAACGTATATTGTAAGGGCGCGGGAATTGTTAATATGTTACGTTATGCCGCTCCCTCCGACAGTTTGTTTTTTAAAGCTATGGCCGATTACCAAACGATATATGCACATAGTACAGCTGGTACAGCCGATTTTAAGGCAGTGGTTGAAGCGCGGTATGGTATTAGTTTAGATACTTTTTTCAATCAGTGGGTATATGGCAGTGGTTTTCCGCAGTACACGGTTACCTGGAACCAGGTTGGAACTACTGTTTTTGTAAAACTAATACAGCAGGCTTCTTGCCCATCAGTTACTCCCCATTACAGTACATACTTACAATTGCAGTTAAAATCGGCGACTACCGATACCTTTATAAAGGTGTACAGCAGCCTCGACACACAGATTTTTGCCATTGATTGGTCGCAGGCAGTCACTAGAGTATATCTAAACCCCGATGTATGGACTGTGTGTAAGCAGCTGGGGCCGATAAAAAAGGATGCTTCATTGCTTGAAAAAAGTACATTTTCGACAGATGTGTTGGTTCGCTCTAATCCAACAAAAAATGACTGGCAGATAGAGGACCTGCGAGACAACACCCAGCTTACCCTAACCGACATGGCCGGTCGGGAATTGTGGCATGGCAAAAGCGCACGCCATGTAACTACCATTCCCGGCGATAAGCTGCCCGCCGGCAATTATCTGTTGCAGCTAACGGGGCCGGAAGGCAAAGCGCAGATAAAGCTGACGCACTTGTAGTGAGGAGCACAATGGTTTTAGGACATTCGATGCCTACGGCATCGGCCCGTTTAATTCTACACGTTGCTATAAACATTCGATGCCTACAGCATCTGTGGGGTTTGTTTTGCAGGTTGCTATAAACATTTGATGCCTACAGCATCGGTGCGTTTAATTCTATAGGTTGCTATAAACATTTGATGCCTAC
>CAIRYK010000003.1 GCA_903882805.1 uncultured Bacteroidota bacterium
AGGCATACCAGCCGCTTTTTTACAGCATATCGCCAGGGTCGGCGCCTACTACTACTTTCTTTTCCTGCCATATTTTCTTAAAGTTGTCGTGAACCTGCACTTTATATACGCCTTTCGGGTCGCGACGAGGGTCGAATTCTACAGCTACACGATAACCATTTTTATCTATTACCTGATCGGCCGATATTTCTTTGTACAGTTCTCCGTTCTCTTTGTATATCGATACGTACATATGCTTGTAGCCTTCGTGCCCCCAGTGCAGATTTACATACACTTTTTCCTGATTGGTCATTATAACCGGCTGGTTTGCGCGGTTATTGAGTTTGTACTCGGTGAAGTATTCCGGTATTTTTGTCTTTCGCACAGATGCTACATATTTTACAAAATCTTCCGACATCGCAGGGTTTTCATGTTTGTAAATAGTGCTGATGCAGTAGCCGTTGGTGAAGGTCCATACCGCACGCTGTGCAAGCCCTATGTCTATGGTTTTTTTCTTTACATAGTCTAGCGTGCGTATCAGGCCGCTATCGCCTTGTTTCAGGTAGGTATATTTTATTCCTTTATACGGAGATCTGGCATAGCTTTTACCGCAAAATGTTTGCAGTGTGATGCTTTTTTTCTCCGCAGGCGCAAGTACTATTTGTTCGTTGCCCAGCAACACCAGATACTGACATTGCGTATCGGCAGGTGCAAATATTAGCGCCGGATCTATGTCTATGTTCATTTCTTTTTCTGTGTTATTGGTCAGGGTTAGCGACAGGCTTTTATCGCAATAGCCGCCGGTAGATACTGCGCTAACGCTTACCAATTTGGCGCCCATGGCGCGTTTCAGCGATACCCTGCCCGCTGCAGCATGTGATATTTGCGTTAAGAATAGCAGATAGGACAAAAGTGTAATCGACTTAAAATCAGCAAGATTAAGCATAGCAAACCGAGTATTTTATATACTAAAATACAGATTATCCGGAGTATTTAGCCGTTTTCTGAAATCTGTAGTTTTAATAGGAGATATTAATCCCGTTTGATAGGAAAAATAGGGTGGGCTACTACGCAAATGCCGGCCAGTGGCGGAGTTTGGGTACACGGGCAATTAAAATATGGCGTGGTAAACAGGTTCAGAAAAATGTGGAAAAAATAGCTCGAAAAATGTTGAAAATGTGGTGCACGGAACTACCCATATCTACACAAAAAGCCCAAAACTGCAGTTTTGGGGGGCTATTTTAGGGTGAAAAAAGCTAAAATTGACACAAGAGCCTCAAAACGCGTAAAAAATCAACACGAATTCCCACCTGCGCGCTTGTCTAGAAATTCGATTTTTTCAATTATTTGCAAAAAACGCCGAAAATAGATAAAAAACAGCCTTTTTTTCATCAAAAACACGATTTTTTGTCTCAAAAATGGCTAAAATTAGCAACTATTCACATTTTTATATTCATTATTTATTTGAAATTTGGCCATTTTTGTGAAAAATCTCTTTGTATGTGCAATTATTTAATAAAATACGTTATCCACATGCAAAAATGGCTGCAATTGCGGGCTTTGTTTGTATTGTTCACATCTTATCCACACTTATTCACAAGTTATACAGCGATTGTGCAAAAAAAATATTTTTATCCCTGCAAAACCAACACAGTAAAGCTTTTTAGCTTATTTTTAAATGTGGATAATGTAAAAAACAGGCAAAAAAATGAGATAGTTATAGTCAAGGTGTAAATAGGTGTCTAAAATTGTCAAAGGAGTGCGTACTTTTGACATTATACATGACTGACTTACTCGGTGAATATGAAGTAGCAATAGACTCAAAAGGTCGTTTTTTGCTACCATCGGGCCTCCGGAAGCAATTGGCTGCGGGGGAAGGAGAGAGGTTTGTTGTGAACCGTGGATTTGAAAGTTGCCTTACTATTTATCTGATGGACACGTGGAAAGCGTTGTCGGCCCAGGTGAACAAGCTGAACGATTTTCAGGCAAATGTGCGGGAGTTTAAAAGGTTGTTTCTGAACGGAGCCACCATTGTTGAAGTAGACAGCGCCGACAGGTTTTTGGCGCCCAAACAACTGATGGAATATGCCGGAATCAAAAAAGATGCTGTGCTGCTGGCTCAGGGCAACAAAATAGAATTGTGGGATAGAGATAAATATTACGCTTATCTGCGTGAGAAATCGGGTGGATATAGTCAATTGGCAGCAGATGTGGCAGGAACTTTTGGTAACCCATTTGAAAACTTATAGACATGGGAAAACAGGATTTTTACCACACAACAGTACTGCTTGAAGAAGCAGTGGATTGGTTGAACATAGAAGAAGACGGAGTGTATGTAGACGCCACTTTTGGCGGCGGCGGACACAGCAAAGCAATACTGGAGCGACTGGGCCCTAACGGAAGGTTGGTATCCTTTGATCAGGATGCAGACGCATGGAACAACAAACCGGATGATGACAGACTGATTCCGGTGACAGAAAATTTTAAATACCTCAGTCGCTTTTTGCGGTTGCATGGTTATAGCGAGGTAGATGGCATTTTGGCAGATTTAGGCGTTAGTTCTTTTCAGTTTGATACCGCAGACCGGGGCTTCTCAATAAGGTATGATGGTCCGCTGGATATGCGGATGGATCGCCGTACAGAGTTAACGGCAGCCAAGGTGATTCGCACTTATACCGAGACTCAGCTACACCAGTTGTTTGAGCAATATGGCGAGGTGCGCAATGCGAGGCAGTTGGCCAAGCATATTGTTACCAGCCGCAAGGGCGCAGGGCCACAAACGATAGGGGAGCTGA
Organism: uncultured Bacteroidota bacterium; assembly: GCA_903882805.1. GTDB lineage: Bacteria > Bacteroidota > Bacteroidia > Chitinophagales > Chitinophagaceae > Nemorincola. Next base: position 2,775 of record CAIRYK010000003.1, read on the forward strand.
AAGCCATGCTGGCGCCGGTAACGAAAGGAATAGAAGTGAAATATCTGGCGCAGGTTTTTCAGGCGCTGAGAATAGAAGTAAACGATGAGCTGGGGGCGCTAAAAGAATTGTTGCAACAGGCTGCAGTAAGCCTGAAACCGGGGGGGAGATTGTGTATAATATCTTTTCATTCGCTTGAAGACAGAATAGTGAAACATTATATAAAACGAGGAAGATGGGACGAACCCGGAGCATACGAAGAACCAATAAAACCATTGATGAAGCCTGCAACGCCCAAATCGATTGACCCTACCGAAGCTGAAATAAAACGAAACCCACGCTCAAGGAGCGCACGACTAAGGGTTGGAGAAAAGCTCTGACCCGAACCATACCTAACAACCTTATGGAAACGCTATGCCGGCGGGAGCGCAGGCATGAAAAAGAACAATGTATCCGGTCAGCTAATGATGGCCGCGTTATAAAAATGGATTATGCCAAACGAGGAAAAGAACATACCGCAAGAATTGCTGACGCCTGCGCAACGTGTGCGCAACGACTGGAAGACTGTAGTGGACAAAGTCTCGTATAAGACGGTAATTAGTAATATTCCCTTTGTGTTGTTTGTGGTGGGCGCCTGTATGCTATACATAGCGCATAGCCACCGGGCAATAGAAATACAAAGGCAGATAAATGTGCAGAATAAGATACTGAAGGAACTGCGGTGGCGGCATATGGATGTGAAATCGCAGTTAATGTATGTGAAAACGGAAACGCAGGTGATAAAGAGCGCAGGCGCAATAGGATTAAAACCATCGTTGATGCCGGCTTACAAAATATCGCCGGCAGAGACAAGAAAAGCGCCGGCGCAAAGACTGGCAAAAACAGATTAGCAAACGAAGAAGCAACAAACAACCAATAAATAAAACAAACACAAGCAGCAAAACAATGACAGTAAGACAAGACATACGATTCAGGGTGTATATCACTTTCTCCTGCATTTGCTTGTTTGGTCTGGCTATTATTGTAAAAGCGGCTATGATTCAGGTAAAAGAGGGTAAGGCATTGCGCGACCTTGCAAAACAAGACCATACCCGCTACGATACGCTGAAGGCAGAACGCGGCAACATATACAACGAAGCTGGCGTATTGCTTAGTTCGTCTATACAGGAGTTTGATGTTCATATAGACTTTTCGGTAATTGACTCTGGGTTGTTTGCAAAAAAAATCGACTCGCTGACGCTTTGTTTGTCTAATCTTTTTGGCGACAAATCGGCAGCGCAGTACAAGCAGGAGTTTGTGCAGGCATACGATGCCGAGGCTACCTATTACCTCCTTGGGCGCAAGCTTAAGTACGATCAGTATGAAGCGTTGCGCACCTTCCCAATATTCAATCGCGGCAAGGGTATAGGCGGTTTTATCTGCGAGCCCAAGGAGAAAAGAGTAACGCCCTACAACATGCTCGCTTTCCGCACCATCGGGGTGTTCAGAGATAGTAGCGCATCGGGTCTGGAAGCAACCTACAACAGATACCTGGTGGGCGAAAACGGAACACGCGTAGTGCAGAAAAGCGCAGGCGGCGTGTGGGTGCCGATAGATGGATCGGAGATGGATCCCAAAAACGGCAAAGACATAGTAACCACCCTGGACATGGAAGTGCAGGATGTGGCCGAGCATGCCCTGATGAGCATATTACAGAAGTATGAGTGCGAATATGGCACCTGCATTGTTATGGAGGTAAAAACAGGTAAGATAAAAACACTGGTCAACCTCGGCAGGCAGAAGGATGGCGAATACTGGGAAGATTTCAACTATGCCATGATACCTACCGAGCCGGGATCGACTTTTAAACTGGCTACGCTTATATCGCTGCTCAATGACAAGAAAATTAATGTTGACGACAAAATAGATGCTGAAGGCGGATCTGTAAGGTTTGGCAACAGACTGATGAAAGACTCGCACATGGGCCTGCACGAGATGACGATTTGGAAGGCTTATGCAGAGTCGAGTAATGCGGCGATGGCCAAACTGGCGGTAAAGTATTATGGAGACAACCCTAAGAGGTTTGTAGACAATCTAAGGAACCTTCATCTGGACAAGCCAACAGGTATAGATTTGGTGGGCGAGCGCCCTACGGCGTTGCTTACGCCTGGCGGAAGAAACTGGAGCGCTACATCGCTCCCCTGGATGGCTACTGGATATGGCGTACAGATATCGCCGCTGCATACGGCTATGTTGTATAATGCGGTAGCAAACAATGGCGATATGATGAAGCCCTACCTGGTAAGCGCTATCAGGGAGTATGGAAAAGATGTTAAGAAAATAGAACCGGTAACGCTTGCACGGATAGGCGATTCATCTACAGTGGCGCAGTTACGTAAGTGTACGCGGGCTGTGGTTACGGAGGGTACTGCAAAAGGTATTGAATCGCCCTACTATACTATGTCTGGTAAAACCGGTACCGCGCAAGTATTCGACCGTTCGCCTGAGCGACGGATAGATTATTCAGACGGCGTTTATCAGGGGTCGTTTGTAGGGTATTTACCCGCCGAGCAGCCCAAATACACCATTTGTGTAGTGATACGCACCAAGCCGCATTCGGCAGCATACTATGGCGGAGCAATTGCCGCGCCTGTATTCAGAATGGTGGCCGACAAGATTTTTTCGCAGAACATGGGCGCCTGGGCAGGTCCGCTGGATAGTCTGGCTCAGAACAATCCCGGCGCTTTGCCGGCGAAGGCGGCTACTGCCAGAAGCTATCAGGTGCTGATGGGAGCGCTGGATAAGCGATTGGCTATGAATACCGACCATCTGAATGTGATGATGGAAATGAAAACCGACACCAACAAACATACATCTGTAAACAAAAAGCAATTGTACAAGGATGTAGTGCCGGATGTAACAGGAATGGGGCTGCGCGATGCGATATATATGCTTGAAAACAGCGGTATGCAAGTGCAGGTGCTGGGTAAAGGAAAGGTAAGACAACAGTCGGTGCCGGCTGGAACAAGGATTTCGAAAGGACAAAACATTATAATACAATTAAGCTAATGCCAGTATTGAGCCACATATTGAATAACCTGCCGACCGTAGCAATAACGGGCGATAAGGAGGTTGTTGTGGATAGTCTCTGCATCGATTCGCGGAGCGCTACGCACGGCAGCGTTTTTATTGCGGTAAGGGGCACACAGGCCGATGGGCATTTGTTTATACCAAAGGCCATAGCGCAGGGCGCAGCGGTAATAGTGTGCGAAACGCTACCCGGCGAGCTGAGCGAAGGCGTAACCTATGTGCAAACGCCCGATACTGCGACGGCGGCAGGATTCATGGCGGCAGCGTTTTACGGGCATCCATCGGCGGATATGAGGGTGGTGGGCGTTACCGGCACCAACGGCAAAACCACTACAGCTACGCTACTCTACCAATTGTTTGAAGCGCTGGGGTATAAATGCGGATTGATATCTACGGTGCAAAACCATATACACAACCAGGTGGAGCCATCAACCCACACCACGCCCGACGCTATATCTGTGCAGGCGCTGTTGCGTAAAATGGCTGATGCAGGATGCGCCTATGTGTTTATGGAAGTGAGTTCGCATGCCATACACCAGAGCCGCATAGCAGGGATTCTGTTTGCTGGCGGCATATTTACCAATATTACCCACGATCATCTCGACTATCACAAAACGTTTGACGAATACATACGCGTTAAGAAACTGTTTTTTGATAATCTGCCTGAAAGCGCATTTGCTTTGACTAATGCCGACGACAAACGCGGGATGGTAATGTTGCAAAACACCCGCGCCGACAAGCAGGCTTACAGCTTGCGTATGCCGGCATCGGTAAAAGGCAAGGTGCTGGAAAACAATCTTACAGGCCTTGTGATGCTGGTTGATAATGTTGAGGCGCATTTCAGAATGATAGGCACATTCAATGCTTATAATCTGTTGGCGGTATATGGCGCGGCCACGCTGCTTGGGCAAGATAAGATGGAAGTGTTGGCAGTACTGAGTGGGCTGCATGGCGCAGCAGGCAGGTTTGAAACCTATATGTCGCCGGTAGAAAAAGTGTTGGGCATTGTAGACTATGCGCACACGCCCGATGCGCTCATCAATGTGCTGGCTACGATCAATCAATTACGCACACAGGGGCAGAAACTGATAACGGTGGTAGGCTGCGGCGGCGACAGAGATAAAACAAAACGCCCGATAATGGCGCAGGTAGCCTGCGAACATAGCGACAGGGCTATACTAACCTCCGACAATCCGCGAACGGAAGACCCGGAGGCCATACTAACAGAAATGGAAGCTGGCCTGAACCCAACGCACAGACGAAGGTGCCTGCGTATTACCGACAGGAAAGAAGCCATAAAAGTGGCTGTATCAATGTCGGGGCCGGGCGACATAATACTGGTAGCAGGTAAAGGGCACGAAACATATCAGGAAATAAAGGGCGTAAAAAATCACTTTGATGACAGGGAAGTACTTACCGAAACATTTGCAACACTAAATAAATAAAAAAGAGGCATTCATGCTGTATTATCTGTTTACATATCTACGCGACACATTTCATCTTGCAGGGGCAGGTGTATTCAACTACATCACCTTCAGGGCGGCAATGGCTATTATACTGTCGCTGGTAATATCTATGCTGTTTGGCAAGCGCCTTATTGCTTTCCTGCAGCGCAAGCAGATAGGCGAAACAGTACGCGATTTGGGGCTGGCAGGCGAAACAGCTAAAAAAGGAACGCCAACAATGGGCGGGCTGATAATAATAGCTGCAATATTGATTCCGACGTTGTTGTTTGCACGGGTGCTCAATGTATATATAGTGCTTATGCTGGTGTCAACAGTATGGCTGGGGCTGGTTGGTTTTCTCGACGACTATATCAAAGTGTTTAAGAAAAACAAGGAAGGTCTTGCAGGCAGGTTCAAAATAATGGGCCAGGTAGGTTTAGGTATTATAGTGGGGCTTACTATGTACTACAACAATCACGTAGTCATTAGCCGTCCTATCACCTCAGGTAAGCCGGTGGTGTATAATGCAGCCGAAAAGCTGGAAGAGGGTGGTTCTACGCGCAAAGACGATCAGGGAAGAGTGCAGACCTATGCGTATGTGCGCACTGCAACCACTACAATACCCTTTGTAAAAACGCACGAATTCAGGTACGAGAAAATTGCTGAGTTGTTTGGCGAGAAGTATGTGGCTGTAACAACGCCGATTATCTACATATTGTTTGTCATCTTCATCATAGTTGCGGTGTCAAACGGCGCCAATATTACCGATGGAGTAGATGGGTTGGCCACAGGCGTATCGGCTATTATAGGTATCTGTCTCGGTGTGTTTGCTTATGTATCGGGCAACTATGTTTTTGCGGGCTACCTCAACATTATGGATATACCCAATCTTGGCGAGCTGTCCATTTTCATAGGCGCTTTTGTAGGCGCATGCGTAGGATTTTTATGGTACAACGCCTATCCTGCGCAGGTGTTTATGGGCGATACCGGTAGTCTGGCATTGGGGGGTATAATAGCCTCGCTGGCTATCATAGTGCGAAAGGAACTGTTGATACCTATCATTTGCGGTATTTTTCTGGTAGAGAACATATCGGTAATGCTGCAGGTGTGGTACTTCAAAAAAACAAAGAAGAAATATGGCGAGGGTCGCCGCATTTTTCTGATGGCGCCATTGCACCACCATTATCAGAAAAAAGGGTATCACGAAGCTAAAATTGTTACCCGCTTCTGGATAATAGGCATTTTGCTGGCAATAATGAGTATAGTAACGCTAAAACTGCAATAAATGAACGCTGCAACTAAAAAACGTCTGGTGATATTGGGCGCCGCTGAAAGCGGGGTTGGCGCAGCTTTGCTGGGTGTTCAGCAAGGGTGGGATGTGTTTGTGAGCGACGGCGGTAAAATAAAAGACGATTTTAAAGTTACGCTGCAGGAGCACAACATACCTTTTGAGGAAGGAACGCATACGCTCGAAGACATACTGAATGCCGACTGCGTGGTGAAAAGTCCGGGCATACCTGAGAAAGTGGCCATAATGAAGCAGATACGTGCGGCAGGCATAGAGGTATGTAGCGAGATTGAGTTTGGCTACCGCTACAAGGGCAATAGCAAAATAATAGCTATTACCGGTAGCAATGGCAAAAGCACCACTACTATGCTCACTTACCACACGCTAAAAACAGCGGGTTATGACGTGGCGCTGGTTGGCAATATAGGGTACAGTTTTGCAAGGCAGATAGCCGAGCGCCCATGCGAATGGTATGTGATGGAAGTGAGCAGTTTTCAGCTCGACGACATACATACTTTCAGGCCCGAAGTAGCCATATTGCTCAACATTACTCCAGATCACCTGGACCGATATAATTACGAATTCAACAACTACATAGCCTCTAAATTCCGAATCACAGAAAACCAACTACCTACCGATTATTTTGTTGTTAACCAGGACGATAAGGTGATAAAAAACTATCTGGACACCCATTCTATTCAAGCAAAACTAACTTACTTCACAATGGACGAAATGAACTTTGGAAACGAAGGCGCGCAAATTTACAACGATCGACTTTTTATCAGACATGAAGGTGAAACCACAGATATGTCTATCAATGACATGTCTATTAAAGGCAGGCACAATCAATACAATAGTATGGCTGCAGGAATATCGGCGCGTATTGCCGGCATAAGAAAAGAGAAAATCAGAGAGAGCTTTTCGGGTTTTACAGGCCTGGAGCATAGACTGGAACATGTAGCCACTGTGGGTGGAGTAGACTTTATAAATGATAGTAAGGCCACCAATGTAAACTCTGTATGGTATGCCCTGGAAAGCATGAAAAAATCCACCATTCTGTTATTGGGCGGACAAGATAAAGGCAATGACTACACAGAAATACTGGATCTGGTAAAAGAGAAAGTGAAAGTGATTATTTGCCTGGGTGTGGATAACAAGCCGATTCACGATGTTTTTGACAGCGTAATAGAAACAATTATAGAAGTGAAAAGCGCAGCGGAAGCAGTGCATGCAGCCTATGCCCTTGCCGAACGAGGCGATGTGGTGCTCCTGGCTCCAGCATGCTCCAGCTTCGATAGGTTCAAGAATTTTGAAGATCGTGGGCTGCAGTTTAAGGAAGCAGTAAAAAATCTGTAACCTGAAGGGCGCCAGAGTAATGAAAGTAAAATAAGTAGTTTATAAAGTACAATACCATGTCTGAACAGTTTTCTAAATTGAAGAGCAAGATCAAGGGCGACCATGTAATATGGGGCGTGGTGTTACTGCTATCGCTCATTAGCTTACTGGCAGTGTATAGCTCTACAGGTTCGTTGGCCTACCGCAAGGATAAAAACGCCAGCTACTACCTGATAAAGCAATTGATGGTATTGGGCTTGGGGTTAATGATAACGTTTTGGGTGCATAGGGTCAATTACTCCAAGTTTGCTAAGGCGGCTGTTGTTTTGTATTTGTTTAGTTTGCCACTGTTGTTTTACACGCTGGTGTGGGGGGCAAGCCTCAATGAGGGCGCCCGCTGGATAAAGCTGCCAGTTATTAACCTTACCTTCCAAACCTCCGATCTTGCCAAATTAGCGTTATTCATGTTTATAGCGCGCGCCTTAAGCATGAAGCAGGAAGTGATAAAAGATTTTAAAAAAGGTTTTATCCCGGTATTGTTGCCTATGTTGTTTACCTGCGCCCTCATTGCCCCGGCTAATCTGTCTACAGCGTTGATGCTGGGCGTTACGTGCGGTATTGTGTTTTTTATTGGCAGGGTACAGTTTAAGCATTTGTTATTGCTGGTATTTGTAGGCTTCCTTGGTGTTTCAGTTATTTTTACTGTATCTAAGATTACCGGCATAGGCCGGGCCAAGACATGGGAGAAGCGTGTTGTAGACTTTTTTGGCGACAAGAAAAAAGATGCAAGGACTAGCGAAGAAGGCCACAAGAGTAAGGGTGCAAAACCCGAAGACGACTATCAGGTGCTACAGGCTAAGATAGCCATAGCCAATGGCGGTTTTACAGGTCGCGGCCCGGGAAATAGTTTGCAGAAAAACTTTTTGCCTCACCCTTATTCCGACTTCATATTTGCCATAATAATTGAAGAATATGGTCTGTTGGGTGGAACCATAGTAATGATACTTTACCTGCTCTTTTTATGGCGAAGCATTCTCATCTTTAAGCGATGTCCGTTTGCATTCGGGGCGTTTTTGGCGGTAGGGCTAAGTATCACCTTAGTGTTTCAGGCTATGCTGAACATGGCTGTCAATGTGCACTTGGTGCCGGTTACCGGGCTTACGCTGCCTATGATAAGCATGGGAGGTTCTTCTATCTGGTTTACAAGTGTGGCTATAGGTATAGTGCTGAGTGTGAGCAGATATGTGGATGAAATGGAGGGCGAACGCAAAGACAAATTAAAACAGGTTACCGATACGGATGCCGTAGATGATATAGAAGATGCAGAAAATGCCCGGCTTGCGGGACTGACCAAGAAAGCAGGAAAGAAAACAGGTATTGATCCACTAAACAATAATATGCCGACACCGGCAATATAGTATATGAGCGAATTGCGCGTAATAATAGCAGGCGGCGGAACGGGCGGACATATCTTCCCGGCTGTAGCTGTAGGCCATGCCCTGAAAAGGTTGTGGCCCGGAGCTAAGCTGCTGTTCATTGGCGCAAAGGATAAAATGGAAATGGAGAAAGTGCCGCAGGAAGGATTTGAGATAAAGGGACTGGATATTGTGGGTTTCAACCGCATTAGTATACTGAAAAACATATCGTTGCCTATAAAACTATTACGCAGCCGTATGCAAGTAAAAGGCATACTCGACGATTTCAGACCGCATGTAGTGGTGGGTGTGGGCGGTTACGCGAGCTTTCCGGCGCTGAGCGCGGCGCAGGGCCGGGGAATACCAACGCTTATACAGGAGCAAAACTCCTATGCAGGCAAGAGTAACAAAATACTGTCTCGCAGAGCAAAAGCGGTATGTGTTGCCTACCCCAATATGGGGCAGTTTTTTCCGCAAGAGAAAATCACTATCACCGGCAATCCGGTAAGGAAGAATATTGCTGAAATGACGCACACCAGTGAAGAAGGTAAAACGTGGTTTGGGTTGAACAACGGCAAAACAACCTTGCTGATAGTAGGCGGTAGTTTAGGCGCTAAGTCGATAAACGAATGTATAGACGAACAACTGCCGGAGTTGTTGAAGCTGGACTTAAATATACTATGGCAAACGGGCAAGCAGTATCATGAGCAGGCGCGGAAGCGCGCTGGCGATGACGCTGCAAATGTGAAGGTAGTAGACTTTATCAGCAATATGGAAATGGCTTATGCCGCAGCCGATGTGGTGATATCGCGGGCGGGAGCTCTGGCTATAGCCGAGCTGTGTATAGCTGCAAAGCCGGTAATATTTGTGCCTTATCCGTTTGCGGCAGAAGACCACCAGACAAGCAATGCAATGGCGCTGGTAACGCACAATGCAGCGCTGCTGGTAAAAGACAACGAAGTGAAAACCGAGTTGGTGAAAAAACTGAAGAAGCTGATAAACGATAACGCTATGCAGGCAATAATGAGCGAAAACCTGAAGGCAATGGCCATAAAAGACGCAGACGAAAAAATAGCGAGGAAAGTAATAGAAATATCGGGACTGAACTAAAAAGGTTGCACAAAAGAATTTTAAAAATAGTGAAGCGGAAAGCACAAATGTTATGAACGTAAGGGAAATAAAAAGGGTATATTTTGTAGGCATAGGCGGCATAGGCATGAGCGCGCTGGCGAGGTTTTTTCGCGAGCAGGGCACAGCAGTAAGCGGCTACGACAAGACCGAGACCGACCTGACCAAGACATTGGCCGGAGAGGGCATGGATATACACTATTCCGACGATCCTACGCTTATAGACAAAGCCGCAGAACTGATCATATATACGCCCGCCATACCCAAAGACCATAAGGAACTGGCATGGCTGCGCGAAAACAACTATGCGGTATATAAGCGCAGCGATGTGTTGCAGTTCATTACCCAAACCATGTTTGCAGTTACAGTGGCAGGCACCCATGGCAAGACCACCATATCTACCATGATAGCCTACTTGCTTCGCGCCACAGGCTATGGCTGCAATGCATTTTTGGGAGGTATATCTGTAAACTATGAGCGCAACTACTGGAGCAGCGATAACAACACCGCCGTAATAGAGGCCGACGAATACGACCGTAGTTTCCTGAAGTTGCATCCGGATATTGCTTTGCTAACATCTATAGATCCCGACCATCTGGATATATACGGTACGCCGGCAGAAATGGAAGCTGCTTTTATTCAATATACCAAGAACATTAAGCCCGGCGGAACGCTGCTGCTGAAGCACGGTCTGCACAGACAAAACGACTTGAAGACAGCAGGAACCGTAACCTATAGTCTGCAAAATGATGCGGCAGATATATATGGCGAAAATCTGGTGCAGAAAGATGGTGGATACATTTTTGATGTTGTGGCAAAGGAATGGCGACTGGATGGTATGCACCTGGCAATAGGCGGCATGCACAATGTAGAAAACGCTATTGCAGCCATAGCAGTTACGCAGATGCTGAAGATAGATGGCGCTGCTGTACGTAGCGCGCTGGCAGGTTTCAGAGGCGTGAAGCGTAGATTTGAATATGTGGTGAAAACCGATAAGATGGTGTATATAGACGACTATGCCCACCATCCAGCCGAGCTGGCGGCGCTGATAAAGAGCGCTAAACGCTTGTTTGCAGGTCGCAAATGCGTGGTGGCGTTTCAGCCGCATTTATTCAGTCGTACACGCGATCTCGTAGAGGGGTTTGCTGAAAGTCTGGATATGGCCGACGAGGTAATACTGCTGGATATATACCCTGCGCGCGAACTGCCTATGGAGGGAGTGACTTCGCAGATAATTGCCGATAGAATGGATACTCCGCATACCATACTATCTAAGGAAGGATTGCTGGAGTATGTAAAAAATGCCCCGCTCAGCTTGTTTATAACAGCAGGAGCCGGAGATATAGATAAGTTGGTAGCGCCTATTAAAAATATTTTGAACAGTAAGTAATGAGCGAAAAGCGTAAAATATCGGTTAGGAAAATTCTACAAACCCTGCTCACGCTGGTAGTGACGGTTGGCTGCATCATGGCTATGGTGAGCGCCGCCTCTATTGCAGAAAGCGAGACCGTAAAAGACGTGGCTATACACATACAAAACAACAAAAAGTACCACTTTATAGAAGAAACCGAAATAAGGAAGCTGGCTATAGAAAACAAGTCGATAGATGTAGCGCATACGCCCATGGCTAAGCTGGATATACATGCTATGGAGCAAACTATAATGGCCGACCCCTGGGTGGCGCATGCGCAGGTGTATATCGATAACGAACGGATATTGCATATGTATGTTACGCAGCGTGTGCCGGTGGCGAGGGTGTTTCAGCAAAACAATAAAAGCTATTACCTCGACACTACTAAGAGCGTAATGCCGCTGTCGGAAAACGAGTTGTATTATACCACCGTTGTAACAAATGTGCCGGAGTTAGGTACAGACAGCGCAAGCATGGCGATGAAAAATGACATAGTTAAGCTGGCTACCACGCTACAATCGGACACCTTCTGGAATGCGCAGATATCGCATGTGTATGTGGATTCAGATATGTCGTATAACATGATACCGCTATTGGGCGACCAGAAAATTACTTTGGGTAATACCGATGGGTTGAGAGATAAGCTGAGTAATCTGTTTGCTTTTTATAAGAATGTATCAAACCGGATAGGTTGGGACAAATATGAGCGTTTAGATCTTCGTTTTAAGGGGCAGATAATAGCCTCGCCATCGCTGCCTTACAAAGGGCCGTTGGATAAGGCGGTAGATAAAATGAACTGGATAGCAAGTATTGTAGAAACCGAAGCGCGCAACGACATGATGGATTCTATGAAGACAGCAGACGTAGCTGCCGAACCTCAGGAAGGAAAAGCCAAGAGCGATAATAAGAAGCAGGAAGCAAAGGCTAAAGAGGATGCTAAAAAAACAGGGAATAAAGAGGCAGACAAAAAAGAAACGAAGAAAAACGATAAAAAAGAAACTGACAAAAAAGAAACAGATAAGAAAGACAAGAAAAATGCTGATGCCAAAAAGGAAAAAAGTAGAGTAGAGGCAAAAGATAAAAAGCACGCCAGCCAGGAAAAACAACATAAAGAAAGCAAAGCAAAAGCTGCCGAAAACGACAAGCATAAAGCAGCTAAGCATAAAGAGGAAGTAAAAAAAGAGGCTGCCCGGAAAGCAACAACAGAGCATAATAAAGATAAAAAATCGGCCGAAAAGCACAACAAGGAAAAAGTAGGTAAGGATAAAGAACAGCCTGTAAAAGAGCAAAAAGATAAAAACGCAAAGCAGCCTACACCTAAGTACGTGTATCCTGAAAAACTATATTAGTAAACATTTTTAAACTCAGCAATATGAGTAAGAGGGAACAACCAATAATCGTAGGTCTGGACATTGGCACAACAAAAGTTGTGGCTATAGCCGGACGGAAGAACGCTTTCGGGAAACTGGAGATTTTGGGACTGGGTCGCGCCGACTCAGCCGGGGTCAACCACGGTGTGGTGATGAATATCGAACAATGTATAGCTACTATCGAACAGGCGATTAGTAGGTGTATAGATTCGAACCCCGATTTGGAAATTAGGGAAGTGTATGTGGGTATTGCGGGTCAGCATATCCGCAGTTTGCAAACACGAGGCGAAAGGGTGCGCGCTAATACAGATACTGAAATTAGCAAGGAGGATATAGACCTGCTGATAAAAGATCAGCACCAGACCTATATACCTGCCGGCGACCAAATAATAGACATAGTGCCGCAAGATTATATAGTTGATAATACGCCTTTTGTCGTTAATCCTATTGGTATGAGCGGTATAAAGATTGGCGGTAATTTCCACATGATTACCGGCGATAAGAATGCCATCCGCAACATAAGGAGATGTGTAGACAGATCGAACCTGCGTACACTCGACCTTGTATTGCAACCATTGGCCTCAGCGCAGGCTGTAATGAACGATGAAGATTTGGAGGCTGGCGTAGCTATTGTAGATATTGGCGGGGGCACAACAGATATGGCTGTGTTTTACGACGGTATGCTGAAGCATACAGCAGTAATTCCATTCGCAGGAGTAAATATAACTAACGATATTCGTAACGGTTTGGGTGTATTGCGCGCTCAGGCCGAGCAGATGAAAGTTCAGTTTGGCAATGCGTTGGCCAATGAAGCTCCTGCTAACGCTTATATCACTATTCCTGGTCTGAGAGGGTTGCAGCCCAAAGAGATTTCCGTGCGCAACCTGGCTCATATTATTGAGGCGCGTATGCGCGAGATTCTGGAGTGCGTGGTAATAAACCTGAAGCAGGCCAATCTGGAGAAACAATTGTACGGAGGTATAATACTCACCGGCGGCGGCGCGCAGCTGGCAAATATTACGCATCTTACTTCGTTTACTACCGGTTTGGGCGCCCGTATAGGTTACCCCAACGAGCACTTGGCCGGAGGTCATTCTGCTGCTTTGCAAAACCCTATGTACGCTACTTGCATAGGTCTTATTTTACGCGGGTATCACGATTTTGAGACAGGCAAGTTGCAGTTTTCTGATGGCAATAGCAATTATGTGCATGTACAAGCTGATATTCCCAAGGCGCAAGCTCCGGAGATAAATCCTGAGCCTCAAACTCCAGAACAGCAACCTGAGCCGGAGGCTATTGGTCCCGTAACGCCAGCTGCACCATCGCCGCAGAAAGATAAGCAGCGAAATGTGCAGGTAAAGAAGCTATTTGAAACGCTGAAGTGGAAGTTTTTAGATATGTTTGACGACGATCTTGAAGACAAACAACTATAATAAAACAACTATAATAATTAACTCAACAACTTAAAATATAACTCGCAACCAAAATTTTATTCACAACCCACAATTTGAAGTATATGATACATTTTGAAATCCCCAAAAATCAATCGTCTATCATTAAGGTTATAGGCGTAGGCGGCGGCGGCGGCAATGCCGTTAATTACATGCACAGCCTTGGCATAGAAGGCGTAGATTTCGTAGTTTGCAATACCGACTCTCAGGCATTAGCCTTGAGTCCGGTATCCAACAAAATTCAGTTGGGCCCACACCTTACGCAAGGTCTTGGCGCCGGCGCAAACCCCGAAATCGGCAAGCAATCGTGCGAGGAAAGTCTGGAGGATATTGCTAAAATACTGAAGGTAAACACCAAGATGGCGTTTATTACAGCAGGTATGGGCGGCGGCACCGGCACCGGCGGCGCTCCTGTAGTGTCAAAAATCTGTCGCGATCTGGGTATTCTTACCGTTGGTATTGTTACTACTCCGTTTACCTACGAAGGTCGCAGACGTATGAAACAAGCCCAGGAGGGTATAGACCGCATGCGCGAGCAGGTAGATACAATACTGATTATTTCTAACGATAAATTGCGTCAGCAGTTTGGTAATCTTGCCTTCACGCAAGCATTCTCAAAGGCCGATGATATACTGGCAACAGCGGCAAAATGTATTACCGATGTTATCACAACCACAGGTCAGATCAACGTTGACTTTGCCGATGTGTGCACTGTAATGAAAAACGGCGGCGTAGCCATATTGGGTAGCGCAGCAGTAGCTGGCGAAAACAGAGCGTTGCATGCAGTAGAGCAGGCGCTCAATTCGCCATTGCTCAATGATAGCGACATAAGCGGAGCTAAATGGCTGTTGCTGAATATCACTTCATCTGCCGGCGAATTTGAGCACACAATGGATGAAGCTGAAGCAATACAGGCTTATGTGCAGCAGCAGGCTGGCGAGAACTGCGATGTAATACTGGGTATGGGCCACGATCCGAATCTGAAAGATAAGATAGGCGTAACCATCATTGCAACAGGTTTTCATCACAAGGATATAGATATTGAAAAACCAGCGAGAAAGAACGAGCCAGAGAAAATAATGGTAACGCTTGATACCAATTCATTCTCGAACGATGCGATAAACAGGGATGCTAAAATGAGCCAGATTCAACCACAAAATTTGGAGCCTAAGCTGGTAGAAATGCCCGTAATGAATACCCATATTCCTTACAGTTATATGCCCGCTGAAGCTAAGGTAGAAGTAAAGGAAGAATACGTAGCTCCTGTTATGGATGAAAATCACTTTGAGGAATCTAACGCAGCTATCAATTTTGTTGAAGAAGAAAAAAAGGCTGAAGAAATCCCTATGCGCCTCATACTGAAAACCGAACCAGCGCCGCAGGAACCTACTGTAGAGCCATACAGAGAAAGCTACAGAGAGCCTATGCAGGAAACGCCAAGAGAAGCCTACAGAGAGCCAGCTAAAGATCCAAATCCGTTCAGAAGGGGTGAGCGAATGATGACTGATGATGAGATTGAAGAAAAAAGAAGATTTGAAGAGCAGAAAAAAGCGCTCGAAGACCGCGCTGAGCGCCTGCGCAGAATGAGCTTTAACCTGAAAGGAACAGAGACGCACGATGAGATGGAGAACATACCAGCTTATATGCGTAAAAACCAGAAGCTGGATAACCAAGCTGGATCGGCTGAGAACTTTTACAGCGGTTACACGGTTGGTATTAACGACCGTAATAAAACCGGTTCTATCCAAACCATCAATACCTTCCTTGATGGTAAAAGACCCGACTAATAGATTGTTTTTGTGTGAATAATACCTCAGGCCCTCCGCATTTCGGGGGGCTTGTTATTTGATGGCGTTCAGGTTTTTTTTAGGCGCAGGCATTCATCGCGTAGTAGCTTTTTGCGCTCTACAAGATATTTAGCGCCTATGATACCAATGGTATTATTTGATGAATTTGCCAATAAACGGCATGCCTTTAAGTTCTTTACGTTCGGCAGTTTTTACCAGGCTCATAAACAGATACATGAAAAAGGATGCCGTAACCAAACGAATGGCTAAGTAGTCGGTAAAGTGCATAACCGCCTTTTGGGCAAAGAATAGGGCGAACATTACAGTAAGGTAGGCAATGAGCTTTTTTGTGGGGTAGGGCACCGGAAAGTACTTTTGCCCAACCAGGTAAGAGATAACCATCATGCTGGCGTAGGCGGCAAGCGTGGCCCAGGCGCACGCGTACATGCCGTAAGCGGGTATAAAAGCAAAGTTGAGCGTAAGCGTTATCGCAGCCCCAATGAGGGTTATTATCATACCCCAATACATACGGTCGGTAATTTTATACCATACAGAGAGGTTGTAGTAAATACCCAGCGCTACATTTGCCGCCAGCAGTATGGGCACCACCCCCAAACCGCCGTTTTGCCGATAGGCTTCTGGTATATAGTATTTCCATATATCAAGATACAGTGCAGTGAACAGAAACGCAAAACAGAGAATGATAATGAACCATTTCATTACGCGTGCGTAGGTTTTAGGTGCGTTTTTTTCTGTGGTCTGGCTAAAGAAAAAAGGCTCTGCCGACATACGAAATGCAGTAATGAACAGCGTAATGAATATGGCAATCTTATAGTTGGCAGCATAGATAGCTACAGCTATTTTTTTTGCTTCTTCGGTGCCAGGCATTATTTTGGGCAGCATGAGGCGGTCCATGGTTTCGTTTACCATACCTCCCAGCCCAACGATTATCATAGGCGCGCTATAAGCAATAACTTTTTTCCAAAGCGCCTTGTCGAACCGGAATCGGAAGCCTATCCATTCTTTATAAAGAAGCAAAAAAGTAACTGTCGATGCGGCAAGATTGGCCAGTAACAGAAAGCCCACATTGGTATTATGGGTGTACCACTTGGCAAAAGCTGTGTTGGGGTTGGCGATAATGTGCGTAGGGCAGTAGGCTATAAAGTATACAGTAACAATTATGTTTACTATAATGCCCGCCACTCTTGTAAAAGCATATTTGCGCGGTCGTTCTTCTTGTCTGAGTCTGGCGAAGGGTATAGCTGCAAGTGTATCTACAGCTATGATAAACACGCACCAGGTAATGTACTCCGGATGATTGCTGATGCCAATAAATTCGCTTATCGGACCATTGAAGTAGATGAGTATGGCGCTAAGAAATATTGTAGAAACCAGCAATGAAGAGAACAGCGTTTGGAATAATTTTTTTTGATCTGTGCCTGTAGCTGAAAACCGGAAGTAGGCTGTCTCCATGCCATAGGTATATAAAATGTTGGCAACAGATATACCGGCAAACAGCATATTGAAGTTGCCATAGTCTATCATGCCGGCAGGCTTATTGAGTATATAAGTAATAAGCGGAGTGAGTAGCTGATTGAGCAGCTTGGCGGCTATATTGCTTAGCCCATACCAAAGGGTTTGTCCGGCAAGTTTTTTTAGCGACGCCAATTCAGTTTGTAGATTATTTGCAGTTGAACTCCAAAAGTAGCTAACTAATGGTAAAAAGGAATTCAATAATTGAGTTAAAAATGGAAATTGGTAACGAAACGCCCATTAATGTGGATGAAACGCAGTTTTTCTAAAAATTTTAAAATAATGATTATATTTAACCATTAAAATCACATGGACAGATATGAAACCAATCATTACACTTGCTTTTGGGCTATTGATATTTGGGTCGGCAAATGGTCAGACGATTAGCGCTGAGCAAAAAGCCGCCGCGGCTGCGAAGAAAGCCGCCGCTATGCGTCCCGGCGTAACCGGCATAATAACAAATATGTACAAGGAGCCGATTAAGGGCATCAAGGCGTTTTTGTATGGCGCCGATTCTACCATTATAGGTTCGGGCTATACAGATGCTACCGGGCATTACGAAACAAACAGTGTGCCGGCGGGCGTGTATATGATGAAGCTGGAATATCCGTCTGCAAAACATGCACTTATTACGGGTATAGCGTTAAAGAAAGTGCAGCTGACGATGAATCTTAAAATGGATTCACCACCTGAAGACACCCTTATTCATTATTCAGAAATTGCGCCCAAGCCGGTAGAGGTTAAGAAGCCTGCTGCTGCAGTAAAGAGGAAAGCTTAGCAACACTATTGGTTATCTGTATTAATATTTTCCCTGAGCGTTATGTGCATAGCGTTCAGGGGTTTTTTATGCCATTATCAAAACAGGGATGTTACAGTTTCTCTTTATGAAGTCTGCGTTTTACCAGCTTATCAACTACATACACCACATAGATACCCAGCACAGATATACCCACAATAATATACCCCAGCGTATTGTAATGCTGTATCGGGCTAAGTTTATCTTTTTGTACTACTATTAATCCGGCAAATGCGGCTGCTATGCCGCCTGATATTTGCTGCAGGGAAGTGTTGATGCTCATAAATGCCCCGCGGTCTTGCGGAGAGGGCATGGCGCTGGTGAGCGCTACCGATGGTATCATACGGCTCATAACGCCTGCCATCATGAGTATGTTATACACAACTACCAGCCACAATGGGGTTGGTCCAAGGTTGGTGTAGATCACTACCATTATCATCATCCAACCCGAGGCGATAGCAAATAGTTTGAATTTGTCTATTTTATCGCTGTACTTGCCCACCAGCGGCATTATAACCAGCGAACTCAGGCCCGAAAGCATGAAAAGCATAGATAGGTCTTTGTTGGCCAGGTGAAGGTTGTTTACGGCAAAAGCGCTGCCAAAGGGCATCATCATAAAGCCGCCCAGCGATAGCAGCGCAGTACTCAAAAAGCCAATACGGTATTCGCGGTTGGCAAGTGTGTGCCACAGATGGGCAATCGGGTCGCGGTCGCTTTTTTCGGCAAGGTGTTTATTTACCGGTTGTAGCTTCACGAAAATAAGGCCGGTAGTTACGGTAGCCATCAAGGCAATGAGGATGAAGGGCGCCTGCCATCCAAAAAGGTAGGCTACATAGATGCTGATAGGAACGCCCAATACCTGACTGGCGCCAAAACCCATCTGCACAAACCCCATTACACGACCTCGGTGCTGGATATCGAAAATGTCGGCAATTATGGCCATAGATATGGAGCCTATTACCCCGCCAAACAAACCTGTAATAATACGCGCAGCAATAAGCAGCGGATAGGTATTGGCAAGGCCGCAAAATAACGTGCCCAACACAAAACCAGAATAGAAAAAGAGGAGTAGTTTTTTTCGATCGTATTTGTCGGCAAAGCCTGCAGTGAGCAAACCGGATGCGCCCGCGCTAAGGGCGTAAGCAGAAACGGCTATTCCAAACTGCGAGGTGGTAAGGTTGAGCGATTTCATAATCATATCGCCGATGGGCGACATAATCATAAAGTCGAGAATGACAGAAAATTGGGTAATTGCAAGGAGGAAAATGGCAAATTTCTGGTAGGGAGTGAAGGGTATTTTGGCGGTTTCAGGCTTCATGATAGGGTTTTAATTCGTCTTATGTTGTTTTTTTGAACGGGCAAAAGTAACAGTTTTGTAGTAAGTGATACTATCTTATTTGTTTATTTTCCGTTAACAAGAAATGTGTATTTTGTTGCTTGAATTATGTTTTTGCGGTTTTTAGTCTATTTGTTGCGGCTTTTTATTGTCGGCGTTACAGTTCAATTTTGATTGATATTAACAAACAGATAAGTAATTGATTCGAAAATTATGGAAACATTAATTAATCCAACATGGTGCATATTTTTGAAACTATGTGTAACTTTGTATGCGTCAGTTTGATGTGTTGAAAATTTCGGCTGATAACGGACTAGTTATCTAATAAGAGGTTATCTTTATGTTAATGAACAGTTATTTACAGGTGAAACAAGTATCGAAAACGCAACAAGTCATAGACAAGTTGCTTGCGGGAAAAAGGTTTGGGTTATTTGGCGCTTCTATTGATTGTTATTTTGAGGATGGTACCAGAGTGAGCTACAATGATTTGTGGAAAGCCTTAAAAAAAATACATAATCTGGAGCCAGGGCATCAGCAGAAGTTGCAGGACTTGTGTCCGGATACTTATGCTGGTACGTATAGTTACAATTATTTCTGGCATCGCTGGAAGCGCAAGTAGCTGCAGGCTGCATGGTTTCTTTTAGCGTTGCCGCAGGTTGGTAGGTGTTGTTATTGATTTGTCGTTTCAAGCGTTTGGTCCCCTATGCGATGGTGCAAGTTGTTCGATTTTTGCAGCTAAGAAATAGTTGCAAATAGGGCATAATATTGGCAGCAAGAATCGCATAGCCGTAATACGAAACAAAATATTTTTACAGCTTTAAGTAACAAATCAGCAGAATTGAATATTTTGCAGGATATTGTTTTACTATATCAACTCAGGGCATGACAAAACCAAATACAATGCTTAAAAAATCCGTATGTCTTTTTGCCGCATTTTTGCTGCACGGGGGCATTGTGCATAGCCAGAACAGAGATAAATATGATAGCATCGCCGCCAGATATAAAGACTATGATGCAGTGTATACCAACATGACGGAGCAGCTGGAGATAAGTGAAGAAGACGGGGAATTGAAGGCAGAAAGCCATGTGGTACTAGAAAAACTACTCTTATCAGACCGTTCTTTAAATACCTGCAATTCAGACTATTTCTCTTACAGCGATTTTCAGCGGCTTACCGACTACAACGGCGTTGCATATGTGCCTGAGAATGGCAAAACCTACAAGAAAACTACCTATGTAAGTTATGGCGAGGGTGTGCCTAGGAGTTTTGTATTCTATGCCGACAACAGGGTTGCAGTTGCCTACTACTCCAGTTTGCGCAAAAACTCAATTACAGAAACAAAATACTCTATATGGCATAGGGATTTGCATATGTTGTCGGCGTTCGATTTTTACGATTACAACCATAACCTACCTATAGATAAAGCCACCTTCGAAATAACAGCGCCCAACTACGTAAACCTCAATTTTATATTGAAGGGAGAGAATACCGGGATTATACAGCAAACCAAGGAGGAGAAAAATGGTAAGATGATATACCGCTTTACTGCTACCAATATTTTGCCGTCAAAGAGCATTGGTAATGTGCCTTCATTGCTTTACGCAATACCGCATGTAATACCCTATATAAAATCTTACAGACTCGTAGGGGCGAAAAAGGACAGTAACTGGCTGCGTAATACAGATGATTTGTACAAATACCTGTATGGCTATGTGCGAAACATGAATATGAAGGAGGACAGCCTGATAACAAAAACAGTAAAAGAAATAACCAAGAACGATGCGACTGCACGCGACAAAGCGGCGCATATATACAAATGGGTGCAAGACAATTTACATTACATAGCTTTCGAGAAAGGACTGGAAGGATGGAAGCCGCGCGAAGCAAGCCTGGTATACAAACGTAAATATGGCGATTGTAAAGACATGACCAGTATACTGGTTGCCATGTATCGCAAAGCAGGTCTCGACGCTTACTTTACCTGGATAGGAACTGATATCTTGCCTTATACAAATGAAGAAACACCTATACCTTTTGTAAACAACCACATGATATGCGCGCTGAAGCTGGGTAACGAATGGGTGTTCCCCGATGCTACAAGCTCAATTAATCCCTTTGGCGTAAACAGAGAGGATATTCAGGGCAAAGAAGCAATGATAGCAATTGATGAAAATACTTATAAAATAGTAACTATACCTGTAGTAGCCGCAGATAAGAACACCATAACGGATGTAACTACGCTTACTATGAATGAAGGGAAAATTACAGGTTTCACGAAGGTGAGCTATGCAGGTTATCCGGCATGGGAAATGGCGCAGCTAAACAAATATGTGCGCAAAGACGATGAAAAAGAGAAAGCAATAAAAGCGCGCATAGGCAGAGGTTCTGCAAAATTTATGCTGGCAAAGTACGATTTAGAAACTCTGGAAACAGGGAATAAAGACGCTACGCTGAAAGCGACATTTGCGGTGGACGATTATGTGCAGCAGGTAGGTAAAAAGAGCTATGTAAATATGAATGTACTGCACACTATGGAAGATATGTGGATAGATGCAGACAAAAGAAATGTAGCCTATTATACAGACTACAAACAAAAGAAAAAAGAGGTAGTGGAATTGGAAATACCAAAGGGTTACAAAGTAGCCTACCTGCCGGCAAGCGCCAAAGGGGGTGTAGACGGATTGTGGAACTATACAATTACCTACAAAGCCGACGCTAATAAAATAACCCTTACAAAAGTTTACGAATTCAATACGCTGGCTGTAACTCCCGCTCAGTTTGCCGCCAACAATAAAATGGTGGAGGAACTTAAAAAACAGTACAAAGAATCAGTGGCGCTAACGACCAAATAATTAAAACAAATGAAAAAACTTTCTGCATACCTAATGCTTTTTTTGGCTACGGGATTATCTGTTTCGGCACAAAAAAAGTTATCTCAGAAACCAAATTATGTAGAGTGGGAGGAGAATCCGAAAGTGCATCCTGTGCCGCCGGAGTATGCCAAAGAACCTGCGATAATGTTGCTGTACGATGTAAGTCTGGATTACAGGTTTGAAGGAAGGCGGACGAATATGTATTATACCAAGCACAAATTAGTAAAGGTGCTGGACGACAGGGGTATAGAGGGCAATAACAAAATAAAAATACCAGTGGGCAGGTACACCCGGGTGCCGCTGATAAAAGCCCGCACCATACTGCCCGATGGTAAAGTAAAAGACATTGCTAAAGACATGATAAAAGTGACCAAGAATGAATACGGTCAGAATACGATTGTGATAGCGATGGAAGGGGTAGAGAAAAATGCGGAAATAGAGCTGTTGATAAAGGCGATTAATCCGATGTACTATTTTGGTGCTGAGCAATTTCAGTTTTCTGTACCTATTGCAGAGGCCAGGTTCTCTATGTCGTTTCCTAAAGAGTTGGTATTTGAAGAAAAGGGTTACAATGGTTTTCCTACGGTGCGCGATACAATTATTCATAACCGGAGAAAAATTAATATTGTTCAAAACGACATTCCTGCTTACGTACCTGAGAAATATAGCTACAACGACCTCTACACCAAAAGGGTGGAGTATAAACTGGTGAGGTTTGTAGACGAAAACGAAAATGACACAAAACCACTGCAAGGCGCCAACGAAATCGCATCAGGTATTTATAACGACTACATAAAGCTGAATGAGAAGGAAAAGAAAGCAGTAAATAAATACCTTACCGAGCTGGGCGTAGCTGGTGCAGGTAATGAGTTAGAGAAAATAAAGAAAATAGAGAACGGTATAAAAAACAACATAGCGCTGTATGCAGATGTAGAAGGCGACGACAATGCGCTTGATTCGATGATAAATAAGAAATCGGCGACGGCAACAGGGTATATCAGGCTTTTTGCTGCTTGTTTTGCTCAAGCCGGTGTAGATTTTGAATTGGGTATGGCCGGCGATCGCAGAGAGCGCAAATATGATGCTAAGTTTGAGAACTGGGGCAATATGGAAAATCAGGTGTTTTATTTTCCACACCACAAAAAGTTCTTAAGTCCAACAAATCTTTATTGCAGATATCCAATAGTAGATCAGGAAATTTTGACATCTAAAGGCGTTTTTTGCGCTATAAAGCCGGGTGAAGAGCCCAAAGGCATTACCACATCGGCTATTGCAGATATTATTGCAATAGCGCCCCTGCCGGCAACGGAGAGTGTAGAAAATCTGGTAGCTAATGTGAGCCTTAACAAAGATATGGAGGCGAGAGTAGACGCTACTTATACCTATAGCGGGTACACTGCCACCGGCCTGAGGCAAGCAATTGCTACGGCAAGGCCAGAACAGAAAAAGGAACTGATGATGCGCCTTACGCCGCTGGCAGAAAAACCAGACCAGATACTTAAGCATACTGTTGCCAACGACGGATTTGAAAACTATTACAGCAATAAGCCGCTGGAAGTTTTTACAAGCGTAAATACGCCCGACATGATTACGAAATCGGGAAGCGAATACTTGATGAAGATTGGTTCAGTAATTGGCCATCAAATCTCGTTGTATGGTAAGGAGCCGCGCCGTACGCCCGTCGATTTAGATTATCCGCATATGGTGAACCGCATAATAACAGTAGATATACCTAAAGGATATAAAATACTAAATCCGGAGCGGTTAAACATGCACGCAGATTTTGTTGACAAAGATGTAAATCCTGTTGCAGCGTTTTCGTCATCGTACGGGATTAAGACAGATAAAGTAAATGGTGATAAGCTGGTGGTGTATGTAAAGGAATACTACAAACAGATTCACTACAGCCTGCTCGAGTTTGAGCATTACCGTAGGGTAGTTAATACTGCGGCCGATTTTAGCGCAGTCACATTGGCTTTGGGTAAAAAGAAATAAATGAGCGAGCAACGACTGTAAAACAATAAGTATACACAATGCGATTCCATCAGTCATTAAGATCAGGGACAAGCGCTATCCATAAGTGGGTAGTTTGCTTGTCCCTCATTTTTGTCATAGGTTCCTGCACATCGGTCAATCCTGAAATGGAAATGGCCAAAAAACAATGCGATAAATACTACAGATTCCTTAGGGAGCGGGAAGTAGATTCAACATTACAATTGTTTGGAGTACAGGCCGACATAAAGACCCGCAACCAATTGATAGCCGATCTGGATGCTAACCGGAAGGCGCTGGGCAATATAGTGAGCGCAGAAAGGTATACTACAAAGGTGACCGTAACCACTAAAGATGGTAAACAAGATGAGCAAGTGGCAATAGTGTATAAAGTACAGTACGACTCAAGTTATTTATCGAAAGAGGTGTTTTACTTTCATACCGCTGGGGGCTTTGCCGGAAGAATAGATAGTATATCGTGCGAAGGCTGGGAAGAAGGTGAAAAAAAATAGTTAACTAATTGGGTATATTTTCGGCAGTGTATATTATTTTATTGGTGAGCAATAGTAATAACGCTTGATTTTCATAGCAAAACAAAGCATAATAAAGCGCCATTGATACCCAACCATTACCATTATTTGAGTAGTCAATTATTATAACTGCATCAGGCAAGATGATTGATCTGCTATCTAATAGTAACTTTCAATAAAGCGTGACGAATAGAAGAAAAGTATAGAGGCTTTGCTGCAGGCAGTAGGTAAGAAAGATAGATTTGTAGAATTATATTTTGTGTGTTTATAGTTGTAAAAGCAAAGGCATGAACGAAAAAAAACCGGAAATTATCTTAACTTTAGATTACTTTCGATGCCCGATTTAGTTTGTTTTTCAGGGTCGAGTTTGTTTTGCATGTGTATTATGCAGTAGTTCAAATAGCGTATGTTAGTTGACTATTGCGTGTTACGTGGTATTAGTTATTGCAAAACTTGCTTTTCTTGAAAAAATTAACGTATTTTTCGGTCGGTAATGCTTTTTTTAGTATGTTTACCATCCATTTTGAGTGAAATTGATTATTAAATTAAGGCTTGGCTTATGAAAAAATTGTCTTTACACTACCTATCAGATACTTGTTTTAGATTGCGAACTAATACGATGAAGATATTTTTTATCGGTCTGATGCTTTGCTGCATCAGCATTTCGTCGTTTGCTCAGGTAACCGTTACGCCGGCTACAGGAGGCTCATCAGTTTGCCCTGAAACGGCTGTCAGCGGCCTTACGCCAGGTTGTACAACATTAGGCCCTATTGTAATCAACGAGACTAATAACGGTGACTTTTCGGTAGGCGCTTCCTTCGATACTATGATATTGGTGCCACCAGCAGGCTGGCAGTTTAGCTGTGCAGCGCCAACAATTACAGCTTTAGGTGGCGGCGATATTACTGCCGTTTCAAGAATGTTGTTTGCCAACAGATTGATAATCAGCATTGCTTGTCCTACAAATACACGTCACGACCAAATAACCATATCCAGCTTACAGATACAACCATTAACTACCACTGCTCCTCCCGGATACATTAGCGACTCATTTGTAGTAGGCGTATTGGGCATTACAACAGGTCATGCAGGCACTAACTTTGGTAATTTACGTATTGCTTCTTTCGTTCTTGGCGTTTATACATTGTCTGGCGGCGGTAGCTATTGCTTAGGTAGTGGCGGCGTTCATATGTTCCTCAATGGCTCAGATACAGGTATGCAATACCTGGTAAGAATAGGTGGTGTTACAACTGCAACAGTTACAGGTACAGGCGCATCGCCCCTCGATTTGGGCGCAATGACTACTGCGGGTACTTATACCGTAGTGGCTACAAATACTTGCGGCTCTACAGCCAATCAGGGCGGCTCGGCAACAGTTACTGTATTGCCTTTGCCGATTCCGTACGCTATTACAGGCGGAGGTAACTACTGTTCAGGCGATACTGGCGTAGTTGTAGGTCAGGCTGGGTCAGATGTGGGCATTAGGTATTATTTATACAACGGACCAACGTTAATAGACAGCGTTGATGGCAGACCCGGCGGCGGTCCAATTAGCTTTGGTACAAGAACAACAACTGGCACGCATTCTGTTGTTGCAAAAGATTTAACAACCGGCTGTACCCGTAACATGACGGGTACCGTATCCATAGGTATACTACCTTTACCAGCCGATTGCGCTGTTACCGGCGGCGGCAGGTATTGCGCAGGCGGCACAGGTGTGCACATCGGCTTGCTTTGTTCGTCTGTGGGTATCAACTACCAGCTATATCAAGGTACTTCGCCAATAGGCGGGGCTCGCGCCGGTACTGGTACGGCAATAGATTTTGGATTATACACTGTAGCTGACACCTACACCGTTGTTGCTACAAATGCGGTAACAGGATGTCATCGCACAATGACAGGACGTGCAATAATTACCATAGATCCAAGAGCTCCGATTAGCGGAACTACAAGTTTGTGTCTTGGAGCATCAACTACACTCACCAATAGTATACCAGGCGGCGTTTGGAGCAGCAGCGCTGTGACAGTCGCTACAATCGGTTCGTTGACTGGAGTGGTTAATACATTTGCTACAGGCAATACAGTTATCAGCTATACAGACCTGACTACGGGTTGCGTTTCGACAACCACGGTTACCGTATCGTTATTGACACCGATTACAGGTCCTACCCGCGTTTGTTTTGGCGATACAATTCGTCTTTCTAATATTACTACGGGCGGTACATGGGTTAGTAGCGATGTAACTAAGGCAACTGTAGATATTTCTACCGGCGTTGTTACTGGCGTCTCAGCAGGCCTTGTTACCATTACTTACAGCATAGGCGGTTGCGTTGGCACATATCCAGTAACGGTATTGCCTGCGGTGCCTGCAATAACGGGCGTAAATGACCTTTGCGCATGGTTCTTCAGAGATACAGTATGTAATGCCGATCCTACAGGATACTGGAGCAGTACACTGGTAACAGTCACCAACATTGGTTCTGGCTGCGCTATGGTGTCGGCCTATCCTCCCGGAGCAGCTACAATAACTTACACACTTCCAACAGGTTGTTATACTACGGCTACTCTTACAGTTAACCCTCAGCCTGCGCCAATAACTGGTATAGATACGGTGTGCGTAGGATTGACGACTGTTTTCAGCTCAGGACCGTTCGGCGGTCTATGGACAAGTAGTAATACTGGTGTAGCGACAGTGGTACCCGTGAGCGGCGATATCTTAGGTATCAATGCAGGTTCTGCTATCATTACTTATACGCTTCCTACTGGTTGTTTGCAGGTGAAAACAGTAAATGTGCGTCCGAATCCGGCTCCTATAGCAGGACCGAGTCGGCTTTGCTTTGGTACAACTATAAGGCTAACTGATTCAGTAGCCGGAGGTCGATGGACGAGCAGCGATCCCGGTGTGGCGCCTATAGGGTTCACTACAGGTATCTTAACCGGCTTATCGGTAGGTACTGCAACTATTACATACAGATTGACAACAAGCTGTCTGGCAACGTATGATGTTACTGTAGATCCCGTGCCGGGTGCTATTTCAGGTCCTACAGAGTTATGTGAGGGCGCTACAATAGCATTGACTCAAAGTTCAACAGGCGGTTCATGGATAAGCAGTGATACAATGATCGCAACTATTGATTCGCTCACTGGCGTATTGAATGGTGTAAGAGCAGGATCAGTTATTATCACCTATACTTTTGGAACAGGTTGCTATTCTACCTATGGCGTAACGGTTAACCCATTACCCACGCCTATTACTGGCGATACCGTAGTATGCGTTGGTCGTTCGGTGGCATTGAGCAGCGGACCTGGAGCAGGTATCTGGACAAGCAGCGTACCTACCATTGCTTACATTGATCCGGTAGGTGTCATCACCGGTATTTCTCCGGGCTCAGTTATTACTACTTTCACACTACCTACAGGTTGCCTTACTACTCGTGCGTTTACAGTTAATCCTAATCCGGATGTAATAACAGGTATTACCTCTTTGTGCGTGGCTCAAACTGTTACACTCTCTGATGCTACTACCGGAGGATCGTGGATTAGTACCGACCCTGCTATTGCAACTATTGGTTCAGGAGATGGCCTCGTAACGGGTATTGCTCCAGGCACGGTTATTATTGATTATATATTGCCAACAGGTTGTTTTATATCTACATTCGTCGTTATTCATCCTGTACCGGATACCATAGGCGGCCCACGTGAAGTGTGCGTTGGTCAGACAATAACACTTACCAATTCAGTGCCAGGCGGCAGATGGTTGAGCCTCAATACATCTGTAGGCGATATTGATTCGTTAACAGGCGTATTTACCGGAGTATCTGCAGGTACGGTATTGGTGATGTATACTATAGCAAGCAGCTGTAGCGTATTGGTAAGTATCGACGTTCAGGCGCGTTCACCTATCACTGGTCCTACAGAAGTATGCGTTGGAAACACTATTGTGTTGGATAACGCTACGCCAGGCGGTATATGGTCGAGCAGCAATGATGCTATCGGTAGTATTGATCCCGCAGGTAATGTATTGGGCGTTTCTGCAGGTACGGTGACCATAACCTACACTACATCTACACTATTTGGCGGTTGCGTATCATTGTATACGGTAACGGTTTATCCGCTTGCGCCGATAGTTGGTCCACGCAATGTATGCGAGGGCTTAACCATAACACTTACTAATACAGTACCGGGAGGTAGCTGGTCGCTCGATGATCCTTCTATAGGAAGTATAGATACAGCAGGTGTGTTTACAGCGATTTTGAGAGGTACTACAATCGTTACTTATTTGTTGCCTACCGGTTGCTCAGATACATTCCTTGTAACAGTCGACCCATTGCCAGATCCAATCTATGGCGCAATTCCAATTTGTAAGTCAGATTCGATGACGCTTACAGACGCTACTACGGGTGGAGTATGGACTAGTAGTAACACAGCCGTTGCTACAGTCGATTCTTTCGGTGTAGTAACAGGAGTAGATGCAGGTACAGCGACAATAACGTACACATTGGCTACAGGATGTTTAACAACTACTACTGTTGAAATCTATCCTCACGAACCGATTACAGGTGTTTTTGCAGTATGCGTAGGTTTGACAACAGATCTTAATAATACTGTGCCAGGCGGTACATGGAGCAGCAGCGATATTACCATAGGTAATGTAGATACAGTTGGTATAGTAACAGGTGTTACTGCGGGCACTGTAACCATAACTTATTTAACTGCTAATGGCTGCCAGTCGATAGCGACAGTAACTGTTAATCCATTGCCTGATACTATAGCAGGTACGCCGGTGGTATGTGAGTTTTCGCGGATAACGCTTACCGACGCAACGCCTGACGGTACATGGAGTAGCAGCAATATTACCATTGCGACTATTGACACAGACGGTGTTGTAACAGGGGTGAGAGCAGGAACTTGTACTATTACCTATATGTTGGGTACAGGTTGTATTGCTACTACTTCACTCTTGGTTAATCCGGTACCATCGCCAATAACAGGCGTACGAGATGTGTGTATCACATTCAATACCCGTTTGTTTGATGCTACGCCAGGTGGACAATGGTCGAGCGACAGTACGCATATCGCTACAATCGACATTCTTTCCGGATATATAACAACTGTTTCGGTAGGTGTTGCTACAATATCTTACACATTACCGCTTACAGGTTGTGCAGCAACTACTACCGTTACGGTACACGCTGCGCCAACTATAGTTGTTTCTCCATCATTGATGAAGTGTAAGGCCGAAACCAAACGCCTTAATGCAAGCGGCGCCGGCCCAGGCGGTAGCTACCAATGGTCTCCATCGTATGGCCTTTCTTGTACGGCATGTACATCTCCCGATGCCACGCCAACAGTAACTACAACTTACCGCGTAATAGCAACTAATGCAGCGGGCTGTAAGGATACTGGTTTCATAACAGTATTTATTGATTCTGCACTCGCAAATATGCGTATTGTTGGTCGCGATAGTATATGCGCAGGCACCTGCGACACACTTACAGCTACAGGCAGAGCGGGTACCTATTTTGAATGGAAGCCAGCACGCGCATTGTCTTGCACTATCTGCGACAAGGTTATAGCATGTCCTGATTCTACACAGAAATACTGGGCTGTAGCTATTGACGACTGGGGTTGTAAAGACTCGGTATCATTTACAGTGCACGTAGATACATTACCTCGCATGAAGGTGTTACCATTCCCAACCATTGTTTGTCGCGGTACGCCACTGCAGATGTATGCCTTCGGATCTTACTCTTATGTTTGGTCTCCGCCTTATGGTCTGTCTTGCGACTCATGTAGCAACCCTGTTTGTACAGATACATTCAACATGGTTTACAACCTTACAGGTTATACTAAATTGGGTTGTGCTGATTCTATCAAAGTAAAAGTATCAGTGTTAGATACCAACCTGAATATAGTAAGTAATGATACTGTAATATGTATTGGCGGTAGCGCTAAACTGAGCGCCTACAGTCATAGCCTTGTAGGTAATCTGGATATACCAACCTATATGTGGTTCCCATCTACCGGTCTTGATAATCCTAATATCGACAAGCCTACCGCTACTCCTGATGTGACTACTGTTTATTCAGTAGTTATTACAGAGAACGTCTGCTTCAAGGATACGCAGGAAGTTGTAGTGGTAGTTGACCCAATACCGAATATTACCATCACACCGCCTTCGCAAACAGTTATTGCGGGTACACAGGTACAGCTAACAGCTACCATCGATAACGGCGTAATATCTAAATACATATGGACTCCAGGTAACTCGTTGTCATGCGATACCTGCTACAATCCAATTGCTACGCCGTCTGTTAATACTACTTACAACGTAGTAGTGACTACAAATCATGGTTGCGTAAACTCTGATACTGTTTCTATACGCATCTATTGCGACAATAGTCAGGTGTTTATACCTAACACGTTTACACCAAACGGCGACGGTATGAATGATAGGTTCTATGTGAGCGCTAAGGGTATTAGTTTGATAACCAGAATGAGCGTTTACAACCGTTGGGGACAGTTAGTGTATGACGCACATAATATCCAGCCAAATGATCCTGGCGCAGGTTGGGACGGTCAGTATAACGGATATGTTGTGGAACCCGATGTGTTTGTGTATATTGTGGATGCAGTATGTGAATTAGGTACTACTTACCACTATCAGGGTGACATTTCAATTGTGCGCTAAAGTGTTATTTGAACATTAAAAAAAGAAAAGATGAAACGTTATTTAACCATATTATCTGCCAGTGTTGCGCTCGCTTTTGGGGGCGCTGCATACGGTCAGGACATACACTTTTCGCAGTTTTATGAGAATGCCGTATTACGTAATCCTGCTCTAACAGGTATTTTTACCGGCGATTATAAAATTGGTATGGATTATCGTACACAATGGGGTAATTCATTTGTTCCTTATAATACGGTAATGGTTTCGGGTGAAACCCGTATACTGGTGAATCGTAATGTAGGCGATTATTTGAGTATAGGTCTTGTAGGCACTTACGATAAAGCCGGTACTATCAATTTTACAAGTACACAGTTGTATCCGGCAATAAGTTTTAATAAAGCTTTGGAAGATCAGCACAACTCTTACCTTTCTGTCGGTTTTACCGGTGGTTATATCAACAGATCGGTAGATCAGAGCCTGATGACAACAAGCTATCAGTGGCAGAACGGGCTGTTCAGTACGAACAATCCAACCGGAGAAACCAGTAACTTTAAAAGCTTTAGTCATTACGACCTTGGCGCTGGCGTTAGCTTGAATAGTTCACTCGATCAGTACGGTAAGTATAACTATTATCTGGGAGCAAGCGCATATCACATCAACAGAGCTACTCAGATATTCAGCGGTGGCGATGTATTGATTAAATTGCCGGTAAAATGGCAGTTCAGCGGCGGTATACACCTTCCGCTTAGTGAGCAGTTCACGTTCACAGCTCAGGCAAACTATAGTGTTATGCAGCCTTACAGCGAGTTTCTTGCCGGTGGTATGTTTACCTATAAGAGCATCCCTCCGGGATTGCCAAGTATTTTCGCTTTTAGCTTTGGTATGTACGTAAGGTCTCAAGATGCAGTTATACCTACATTCAAGATTGACTACAAAGATTTAGCCTTTGGTTTTTCTTACGATGTTAATAATTCGTCATTGTCTACAGGCGCTAATGGCGCGAGCGCTACCGAAATTACCCTTTACCTTAAAGGCCATTACGAGCACAAAAAGAATCCTCGTGATCCAGTTATGTGTCCGAGATTTGAGGACGACATCAACCCCAACAATACATTCAGATACTAGTTTTGTATAGCATATCAGGAACGGGAAAAGCGCAGATAAACGCTTTTCCCGTTTTTGGTTTTGGGGAGTGGTTATTATGCTTGAATTTGCACCAATTGTTTGCTCTGGACTATTGATTATTGTTTCCTAAGCGCGCGCATTATTAACGATGACTATTGGTTTCTAAATATTTATTCGTTTGTTAACTATATTGTGTTGTTAATCTGTGTATTTATCGTCGTTTTGTTTAAAGCAGAAGGCAATAAGGCAAGGCGATAGCGGTATAGACAGCATCGGGGTGCAGTTCAATACCTTTACTGAATGTTAGGATTGTGTGTATTGTCCTCTGTAAAAAAGGTATAGAAATAGTTCTCTTGTGCACATAAAATGCTGTGTTCGTTGGTGGGCTTGACGTTCGTTAGTTATCCACCGTTGTTAATTTCTTTGCTTCAAAACGGGTACGCAAACACCTAATTTTACCATCCCGATAAAATAAAATTCAACTTTTAAATACAGTTTTTTATGAGCGCCGCCACAAAAAAAGGACTTGCTTTCGCACGACATTATACCCGCGACGGAGTTAGTCCGTACGATATGTTTCAGTACGATTATCGTACTTCAGTGATACGTAACCCGAATGGAGAGAAGGTGTTTGAAATGACCAATGTGGAGGTTCCCAATCACTGGTCGCAGATAGCTACAGATATACTTGCGCAGAAATATTTTCGTAAAGCAGGCGTTCCTCAACCAGATGGTACAACTGGAAGGGAAACATCTATTAAACAGGTTGCGCATCGTTTGGCCGATTGCTGGAGGATGTGGGGTTTTAAGAATGGTTACTTTGCTACTGAACAGGATGCTACCGTATTCTATGATGAGTTGGTATACAGCATATTGATGCAGAGCTGCGCACCTAATTCGCCTCAATGGTTCAACACCGGATTGCATAACTCTTACGGTATAGATGGTAAGGCGCAGGGCCATTATTATGTAGATGCAGTTACAGGTAAGCTGGAGCGTTCGCAAAATGCATATGAGCGTCCTCAACCACATGCTTGCTTCATATTGAGCGTGGATGATGATTTGGTTAATGAAGGCGGCATTATGGATCTGTGGGTGCGTGAAGCGCGTATTTTCAAATATGGATCAGGAGTAGGTACTAACTATTCTAACATAAGGGCAGAAGGTGAAAAGCTCAGCGGCGGCGGAACATCGAGCGGCTTGATGAGCTTCCTGAAAATTGGCGACCGCGCTGCCGGCGCTATCAAAAGCGGAGGCACTACGCGCCGCGCAGCTAAAATGGTTTGCCTTGATCTGGATCATCCGGAAGTAATCGACTTTATAGACTGGAAAGTAGAAGAAGAAAAGAAAGTCGCCGCGCTGATAGCTGCCGGTTATGCATCGGATTACGAAGGCGAAGCATACAAAACAGTTAGCGGACAGAACAGTAACAACTCTGTGCGTATACCAAACGAGTTTTTTGCTAAGCTGGATAACAATTCAGATTGGAATATGACTGCGCGCAGCACAGGCAAGATAATGCGCACAATACCTGCAAAAGACCTTTGGGATAAAATAGCTTATTCGGCATGGAGATGCGCAGACCCTGGCACTCAATATAATACTACTATCAATGAATGGCATACCTGTCCTGAGGGAGGTAGTATCAGAGCCTCTAACCCCTGCTCTGAATATATGTTCCTCGACAATACTGCTTGTAACCTGGCTTCGCTCAACCTCCGTCGTTTCTTTGATGAAGAGACAAGCAAGTTTGACGTAGCTGGTTTTGAATATATGGTCCGCTTATGGACAGTGGTGCTGGAAGTATCTGTGCTAATGGCGCAGTTTCCTTCGCCAGAGGTAGCACAGCTTAGCTACGATTACCGTACGCTTGGCTTGGGTTTTGCAAACCTTGGCAGTATGCTGATGGTGAGCGGCATTGCTTACGATAGCGAACAGGCTAGAGCCATATCGGGCGCTATATCGGCCATAATGAATGGCGTTGCTTACAAGACGTCGGCAGAGATGGCGGCAAGTCTGGGTACGTTCCCAAGGTTCCCGGAGAATAAAGAACATATGATGCGTGTAATGCGCAACCACCGTGCAGCGGCATATGACGCGGCCGATGCGTTTGAAGGTTTGCAAATAAAACCCGTAGGCATCAATGCAAAATATTGCCCTGATTACCTGCTGAGCGCTGCTACAAAAGCATGGGACGACGCTGTGCAATATGGTGAGCTTTATGGTTACAGAAATGCACAGGCTACAGTTATTGCACCTACCGGCACTATTGGCTTGGTAATGGATTGCGACACCACGGGCGTAGAGCCTGACTTTGCACTGGTGAAGTTCAAGAAACTATCCGGCGGCGGTTATTTCAAGATTATCAATCAGTCTATACCAGCAGCCTTGAAAAAGCTGGGTTATAAGGCAGAACAGATAGACGCGATTGTGAAGTATGCCAAGGGGCACGGCACATTTGTAGGCGCGCCTTACATCAACCATCAGACGCTTAGCGAAAAGGGCTTCATAGGCGAAGAACTGAAAAAGCTGGACACAGCGGTGTTGAGCGCTTTCGAAATAGGCTTTGTGTTTAACGTATACAATCTTGGCGAAGAGTGCTTGCAGAGACTGGGCTTCAAGCCGGAACAATACTTTGCACCAGACTTTAATCTGCTGGAGGAACTGGGCTTCAATGACGATCAGATAGATGCAGCAAACGACTATGCTTGCGGTACTATGACAGTAGAAGGCGCCCCATTCCTGAAGAATGAGCACCTGAGCGTGTTTGACTGCGCTAACAAATGCGGTAAGAAAGGCGAAAGGTTTATACATGCGCATGGCCACATACGTATGATGGCGGCTGTGCAGCCTTTTATAAGCGGCGCTATATCAAAGACTATTAATTTGCCCAACGAGGCTAACATAGACGAGATTAAGGATTGTTATTACCTGAGCTGGCAGTTGGGTCTGAAAGCATGCGCACTGTACAGAGATGGCTCTAAACTGAGTCAGCCGCTGAGCAACAAAAGTGACAAGAAGAAGAAAGACGAACCGGCAAAAGCAGAAGCCCCTACGGCAACGGCAATTCCCGAAGCAAGCCAGATAGTAGATATGAGCAAGCTGACCGTAACAGAATTGCTGGATGAGGTGAACCGCCGCGTGCAGGCCAGCCCCGATACGCAACTGAAGCGCATGCTGAGCCGAATAGTGGAACGCAAGCAATTGCCGGCTAAACGCAGAGGCTACACCATAAAAGGTAAAGTAGGCGGACAAGCCCTCTTTTTACGCACAGGCGAATATGGTGATGGTACGCTGGGCGAGATATTCATAGATATGGCCAAGGAAGGCGCAACAATGCGTAGCTTACTGAATAGCTTTGCAATAGCAATATCGGTAGGGTTGCAGTATGGAGTGCCGCTGGAAGAGTATGTAGATAAGTTTATCTTCAGCAGATTTGAGCCATCGGGTATTGTAGATCATCCGAATATAAAGACAGCTACCTCGGTGCTGGACTATATCTTCCGTTTGCTGGCATATGAATACCTGGACCGCGACGATCTTGTGCACGTACAAGACCCCAACAGGAAGCCGCATCAGGAAGAAGTAGAAGCATTGGCACAGGAACTGAGTCAGGTAAGGGTGACAGCTCCGCAAACAACTCCAGCAAGTCAGCCAGCGCAAAAGCCAAAGAGTAGCCTGGCGCCAGCAGCTGTAGGCATAAGCGCCAACACCAGCGAACTGAAAAAGCTAATGGGCACCAGCGCAGACGCGCCAGCATGCCGGAGCTGTGGCAACATAACCATGCGCAACGGCACCTGCTATATGTGCCCCAATTGCGGCACCACCACTGGCTGCAGTTAGGTAAATGAATATTGATTCAAGAGTTTTTGAGTAGCATAGAGTACAATTGATTGTTTTATTATTTAGGCGAAAGGGCCATCGTGTTGAGCGATGGCTTTTTTGTGTGTTGTAGCTATGTTTGTTGGTGAGGATCGTATGTAATGGTTTTGGAAAAATGGTTGGATATAGAGGTGGGTGGCAGTAGCGCACCTATAATACGTATTACCCAATATAATAAGCCCCCGAAACGACTGCTTCGAGGGCCTATTTATTTAAAAAAATGACTGATTAAATCATAGAGATGCTGCGCTGTACAAATTCTGTAAGCTCAGCGCCGGTGAGCATGCCTTGCGATAGCATTGCGAGGTCGAACGCTTGCTTAGCCAGTTGCGCCTGCGCCTGTTCGTTGTCGGCTTGCAGTATGCGCGCTATCAGCTTATGATTGCCGTTTACGGCTACATTGTAGTTGTCGGGTAGCGAGCCGTAGAAGCTCATACCTCCGCCCAGTTGCGCCATGTCTTTCATACGACGCATAAACTCGTCCATGGTTACGGTTACGGGCGCTTCGTCGGGGCTCAGGGCCTCAACGGTTACCTTCATAGAGGTGCGGTTGATAGCTTTATCGAAAATAGATTTCACCTGCTCAGTTTCGGCAGTAGTGAGGGCTGTTTCTATCTTCACATCCTTGTCTATCAGCTTGTCGGCCACATCGGCGTCTACGCGCTTCAGTTTGGTTTTTTCCAGCTTGCTTTCCAGGTTGTGGATAAAGTGGTTATCCAGCGGCGAATTCATAAGCAGCACATCGTAGCCTTTTTTGTTGGCGCTTTGTATAAATGCGTCTTGCTTGGCAGGGTCGGTGGTGTAGAGATACACTACAGTACCGTCTTTATCGGTTTGTTCACCCTCTACTTTTGTGCGGTATTCAGGTAGGGTAGCATATTCTTTGTTGGTGTTGGTAAGCAGCGCAAAGTCTTTTGCTTTATCATAAAACTTGTCGTCGCTGATCATGCCGTATTTTACAAACAGACCTATATCATTCCATTTGTCTTCAAAGCCTTTACGATCAGCTTTAAACAGTTCCGCCAGTTTGTCTGCAACCTTGCGTGTTATGTAGCTGTTTATTTTCTTCACATTGCCATCGGCTTGCAAGAAGCTACGCGACACGTTTAGCGGAATATCAGGAGAGTCGATAACGCCATGCAACAGCATCAGGAACTCAGGAACAATGTCTTTTACCTCGTCGGTAATAAACACCTGACGGCTAAACAATTTAATTTTATTGCGCTGCAGTTCCAGTTCGTTTTTCACGCGGGGGAAGTACAGAACGCCGGTAAGATTGAAGGGATAGTCTACATTGAGGTGTATCCAGAATAGCGGGTCTTCGCTCATAGGGTACAGCTCTCTGTAAAAAGCCAGATAGTCTTCGTCCTTAAGATCGGCAGGCATTTTTGTCCATATAGGCGAAGTAGTATTGATGATATTATCTACCTCTACCTCTATGGTTTTCTTTTTGCCGGTTTCTGCCACATCAGCATCGGCTATGTCTTCGTCGAGGGCTACTGCATCGTCTACATATTCTTTTTTTGTGCCAAATTTTATAGGTACAGGCAAGAATTTGCAATATTTGTCTAAGATGCCTTGTAGCTTGTATTTATCCAGAAACTCGAGCGATTCGCTGTTCAGGTGCAGAATAATATCTGTGCCGCGCTCTGTGCGTATGCCTTCTTTAATTTCGAACTGAGTGCTGCCATCGCAAATCCAGTTGGCTGGGGCGGCGCCTTCCTGATAGCTGAGGGTTTGTATCTCTACCTGGTCGGCTACCATGAATGCTGAATAGAAACCAAGGCCAAACTTACCTATCAGTTCGTGCGCGTCTTTAGCTTCTTTAAATTTCTCTACAAATTCTTCTGCGCCCGAGAAAGCAATCTGGTTGATGTATTTTTTTATTTCCTCGGCGGTCATGCCCAATCCGTTGTCGGATATGGTGATGGTTTTTTGTTCTTCGTTGAACGCTACCTCAACCAGCGGTTCGCCAACGCTACCGGCGTACTGACCCATAGACGCCAGACGCTGTATTTTCTTAACAGCATCTACTGCATTTGATACGAGCTCGCGAAGGAAAATCTCGTTATCGGAATATAAGAATTTCTTGATTATCGGAAATATGTTTTCCGTGTGAATTGAAATGGAGCCTTTTTCCTGGATCATAAATAATTTTATTTGTTTAATTCTTACCCATACCCTGCAATTGATATTCCAAACTTTAAGAGTTGCCAAAATGTCAGGATTATAGGGTGTTGTGTGTCGTTTTTTATCGTTGTTTTCTTTTTGTTGTCACCGAGTGCGGAATGGATACCGGATGTGCGAAGGTCATTTTTACCGTTGCCTCAATAAAAACTACCGTTTACTCAATTGGGAGTTGATGAGCCG
This sequence comes from uncultured Bacteroidota bacterium, assembly GCA_903882805.1. Taxonomy (GTDB): domain Bacteria; phylum Bacteroidota; class Bacteroidia; order Chitinophagales; family Chitinophagaceae; genus Nemorincola. The sequence goes on from CAIRYK010000003.1 coordinate 41,561, forward strand.
GGCAAATAGCTTTGTTTTGCGAAGCGATTGCTGTTAACAAGTTGTTTGACTGTTTTGCAGCTTGTTTTGCTGTCCTACACTATAAACTGTACCAATGAAACGGGTTGATTATAAAAGATGAAGTATAATAACCTGTCACCGTGAAACGAAAATATAAGGCGAAGCTGGCGGGCTTCGCCTTTTTATTTTTTTCGGCAACTTATTGTTAAACTATCGGCGGGGTAGCATCATTACCGTAATGTATTTGTTATTTTTACCAGCGCTTAAGTTGTTCACTTTTATTCAATTCTCTTCTTTTGAAACAGTTTTTACGTTTGTTGTTTTCTGTATTGCTTGTGGCGCTGGTAGCAACAGCGGCCGTTACTGTGGGCTGTAGCAAGGATAAGTGCGGCGGCACAACCTGCCAAAACGGTGGCGCCTGCACCGACAGCAAGTGCGTATGCCCCACAGGCTACAGCGGCACAAGCTGCGATAAGGGCTGGAGCGATAAGGCATTGGGGTTGTATAATTGTAGCCGCAGTTCGTGCAATCCGGCGGTGTCGGGGGTGAACGCGTGGAAAAGCTATGTAACCAAAAACTCTAAAAATGGCGGCTACATCATCAATATCTCCAATTTCGACAATTCTAATACCACGCTTGGCGCTACAATAGATAGTCTTGGCGCTATAAAAATCAGTCCTACATCGGGCGCCTATGGCGTAAACGCATCGGGCAGTATCACCGGCAACACTATTCATTTGCTATTTACAACCAGCATAGCCGGCGGCGGCGGCTATGAGTGCCAAATGGAAATGGTGAAGGAGTAAGGGAATGTACTTGCCGGGCTTTGCTATTGTTGAATAACAACGGTCGTATTTGCATAAAAAATCGGGACGCAGATAGCAACAAAAAGGAGCACGAATGTGCAGCGTCTTGATATGCGTTAGCGGGTATGATTACCGTATAGTTCATAACATTATTCCTTCTTCGGGTAATTTACATTTTGCGAACCCTTCATGACGGCAATACCAAATCGACATTAAAATTCAGCGCCAAAGTATGTCATTGCGCCGTTAGGTGCAACAGGTTTGTAGTCGAGTAATGTATCATTTACAGGCTGCGCCCCGTAGGGTCGCAACAATCTCCGCATGGCGATTTTAATGTCCAAACGGTATAAGTTCCATAATCGTTAAGCCACACAAAAAAAGCGGTCGAATTCGACCGCTCCTTTATTATATATAACCAAACATTCTTAAATATCTATCTTAGCATATTTTGCATGATTTTCAATGAACTGGCGGCGCGGTGGCACCTCATCGCCCATAAGCATAGAGAAAATCTCGTCGGCATAGGTCATGCTTTCTATTGTTACTTGCTTTAGGGTGCGGGTTGCCGGGTTCATGGTAGTGTCCCATAGCTGCTCGGCGTTCATCTCTCCCAGACCTTTGTATCGTTGTATGCCTACGCTGTCTTCTTTACCATTGCCCAGTTTGGTAACGGCTGCTTTGCGGGTTTCCTCGTCCCATGCATATATCTGGTCCTTGCCTTTTTTTACCAAATACAGCGGCGGCTGCGCCAGGTATACATAGCCTTGCATTACCAGTTCTTTCATATACCTGAAGAAGAAGGTAAGTATCAGCGTTGCAATGTGCGATCCATCCACATCGGCATCCGTCATTATGATCACTTTGTGGTAGCGTAGCTTTGTGGTGTTCAGCGCTTTGGGATCTTCGGGAGTGCCTACACTCACGCCCAGGGCCGTAAACATATTCTTTATTTCCTCGTTCTCGTATATTTTGTATTCCTGCGCTTTTTCTACGTTCAGTATCTTACCCCTCAGCGGCAATATAGCCTGATAGCTACGGTCGCGACCCTGCTTGGCAGTACCGCCCGCCGAATCCCCTTCCACAAGGTATAGTTCGCATTTAAAAGGGTCTCTTTCAGAGCAATCGGCCAGTTTGCCGGGCATACCGCCGCCGGTGAGCACGCTTTTGCGCTGCACCATTTCGCGGGCTTTTTTGGCTGCTGCGCGCGCCTGCGCTGCCAGTATCACCTTGTCGATGATCATTTTGGCATCCTTGGGGTGTTCCTCAAGAAAGGCTTCCAGTACGCGGCTCACGCATACATCCACAATACCCATTACATCGTTGTTGCCCAGCTTGGTTTTGGTCTGGCCTTCAAACTGTGGTTCGGGTACTTTTACAGATATAATAGCGCTCAACCCCTCGCGGAAGTCGTCGCCGGTGATGTCTACCTTAGCTTTTTCAAACAGCTTGTTTTTGTCGCCGTAGGCTTTAAACACACGCGTAATAGCGCGACGGAAACCCGCAACGTGCGTGCCGCCCTCTATGGTATTAATGTTGTTTACGTAAGAGAATATGTTTTCGCTATAGGAGCTGTTGTAGCAAAGCGCCACATCTACCGCCACATTCGATTCTTTATCGTGAGTTTCTACAAATATCGGTTCAGACAGCAACGGCTCGCGTTTCGACTTAGCGTCCAGCATCTGCACAAACTCTACTATACCGCCTTCGCTGTAATAGGTTTCTGTAGGCATCTGGCCTTCTTCTGTCATTTCGCGGGCATCTATCATCACTATGCGTATACCCTTATTCAGGTAGCTAAGCTCGCGCATACGGCCTGCCAGTATGTCGCGGTTGTAGATGGTGTCTTTAAATATTGTTCCGTCGGGCGTAAAGTGCACCAGCGTACCCGTTTCCTCGGTAGGTATGTTCAGGTCGCGCACAGGGTAAAGCGGCGCGCCTTTTGAGTATTCCTGTTCAAAAGTTTTGCCTTCGCGTTTTACGGTTACGTGCAGGTGTTCGCTCAGTGCATTTACGCAGCTCACGCCCACGCCATGCAATCCGCCCGATACCTTGTAACTGTCTTTATCAAATTTACCTCCCGCATGCAACACCGTCATTACCACTTCCAGCGCAGAGCGTCCTTCTTTGGCATTGATGCCAGTAGGTATACCGCGACCATCGTCCTGAACGCTGATAGAGTTGTCGGCATGAATGGTAACGGTTATGTTTTTGCAATAGCCGGCAAGCGCCTCATCTATCGAGTTGTCGACCACCTCATATACCAGGTGGTGCAAACCTTTTACGCCAATATCGCCAATGTACATGGCGGGGCGCTTACGCACTGCTTCTAAGCCTTCTAAAACCTGTATACTATCTGCGCCGTACTCGGCGGGTGTAATCAGAACTTCGTTTTCAGTATCCATATTGTTCAACAACCGGAATATTTAATTTCTTAGAGGAATGGTTAAAAACTACCATCGCAGACGGATGGCGCAATTCTATTGCTGAATATATTTTTTAACCTTACAAAGATAGCGGAAATATAATTTTTAGACAACTAAAAGAATACGCACCAGAGCCTGAAATGGCAGTCTGAAATGCACAATTGTGGATAAGTATAGCTCGGTAAACGCTGTTCCTGCGTTCATTTTACTTTTGTATTACAATAGGGGTATGGTCAGAATCCTATACCCATTCCTACCTCCCCAAGCTCTGCCACCGACTGATGCACTTTAAGGAATGCAGAGAAAAATACTTCCTTCAGCGGGCCGCGCTCGCGCTGCAGTAAGTAGTACTGTCCGCCTATTTTCTGATACAAAGGGTCGAGCTTTATGGCCGACTGCTGGAGGTAGTAACCCACCTGCAGCGCAATGCCCAGGCGGCCAAGCATAAACTCGTTGCCTGCAAATACCGCGGTTTTGATGGAGTTTACGCGCTCGCTACCGCGCAAGGAATCGGTGTTGCGGAGGAAGGCGTATATGTTTTCGTGATACGAGTAATCGATGCCAAAGTGGGCTTTTTTGTTGTTGCGCCACCGCTTGCTGGCATACGCAGTCCCTATATATACCGGCAATACAGGGCCGCCGGGCGTATAGCTCGATACCATGGCCATGCTCAGCCGCGCCTGCGCCAGCCACCTGCGGGGCAGTGTAGGCACAGTGCGCACTATGCGCCGCGGCTGCGAGGTAACCGGGAAGTAGCGCACCCCAATATGCCCTGCAAACATATTTATACCGAGGTTAGGTTTACGAAATGAGGCATCGGATATATGGGTGAGGCTGCCGCCCAATTGTAGGTCCCAATGCTCGTTAACGTGGTAGCGGAGGTCGGTCATAAACATCCCGAAGTCGTTGATGTGGCTGCCTATGGCATTGTTTATGGTGTTTACAGGCGCAGTGCGCTGGTAGCGCTTGGTTACATAGCCTATGCCGTCGCCAAGGCGCAGATCCCACTGCATTTTTTTGCTCCTGTAGAGCGGCAGGGTGATATTGGGATACAAGCCTATGCACTGGCCGTATATGGAATCTATACCATAGTTGATATAGGTTATCGCCAAGCCGAGAGTGGGGTAGCGGCACGCCTGCTCCCATTCTTTAGCGCCATAAGTGTGCAGCATAAAGTTGATATCTACGCCGGTGGTAAGCGCAGGTATGGGTAGTTTGAATTTAGCTTCATGCTTTACCACCTTGCCCATTATAGGGTTCACCTCAATACCAAAACCCGACCATGGCTTTATAGGCGCCAGCGAGTCTTGTGCCATGCACACACCTGCCGACAGCAGCCATGCCATAAGCGCCAGCGCTGGCAGCCTAAACCGGGAAAACGTATGTGGAACGCTGAGCATATAAAATCAGCGCAAATGTAGGGCAAAGTTTGGGGACGGGTGTGATATACGGAAATATCGGGTTGATTACAAGGTATTCACATCTTGAAAGTCACTCAATAGAGCTATTACGTAAACAGATTTTAACGAATAATCAACGGTAAAATGTAGTGCGTACGGGAAACGTTCAATTCGAGCAAGACGGACATCGTCGTAACGCACGGATCGGGTGAGGGGTGATTTTTTTAAACTGAGTAATTGTTTTCTAACGCCTTGCTTAAACTGCATCGAAACCTTCTTGATCTGATTGCATAGTAGTTAATCGCATTTTGAAGGTCTACTTCAAATTTAGCGTTAAATCGTAAAGTGAAGCCAGCCATTAATCGGGATTAAGCATATTGAAAATAACTGACTCATCAATTAATGTTGATGTATCTTTTATTGTTTCCTTTATTTGCCTTTTGCCACAGGCGAGTCTACCACCCCGCTTCGTGAGGAACAGCTTCGCTAATTCCTCACGAACATCCCCTCCTAAAAAACAGGAGGGATGTGTAATTTAAACAACTCATTTATTTACAGCATAATACGCAATGTAAATTTCAAAAACAAGGATAACAAACATCACAAACAAAGGAAACACCACCGAAACACCACCCCTCCTGTTTGTAGGAGGGGACGTTTGATAGGGGACAGCGAAGCTGCACCCATATCAAACCGGGGTGGTTGCCTCGCGCATACGCTACACAACCATCCATTAAATAGGCGCTCATAAAATAAATCAATAAAAAAATTTGTTTGATATACACTTGCTTCATAAGTTCGCATAGTTGAAAAGCAGTATATTGCTGAAACCTTCCATCGTACCTTATGAAAACCAGATTATTTTTTCTGCTCCTGCTGTTACCGTTAGTTTCCATTGCGCAAATTATTACTACCGTTGCGGGTGGTGGTAGTGGTGGTGGTGTAGGCGATGGCGGACCAGCGAGCAGTGCGAGAATTGAAAATCCCGGTGGTATGGTATTTAGTAAGACTGGAGAGTTATATATTGCTTCGGGTGGGTCTCACAGAATACGCAAAATAGATACTTGCGGTATCATAACTACCATAGCAGGAAACGGTACTCCAGGGTATACTGGCGATGGCGCGGAAGCTACTGCTGCACTTATTAATTACCCCATTGGCATAGCACTTGATACTGTTGGCAATATTTATTTTTCAGAATTCCGTAATCACATTATTCGAAGGATAGACCATTCGACTGGCATTATCTCAACAATTGGAGGAAATGGAGCAGCGGGATATTCAGGCGATAATGGCGTTGCCACTGTAGCTCAGTTAGATTGCCCACAGAGTATATGTATGGATAATTCGGGTTCGGTTTTTATATCCGAAAATAATCATGTCATAAGAAAAATTGACGCTGCCGGTATTATTACAACTATTGCAGGTACTCATGTTGCAGGTTATAATGGCGATGGTATACCTGCTACTGCTGCAAAACTAAATTTTCCACAGGATGTAACAACAGATAGTAGAGGTAATGTGTATGTTTGCGATCAAGGTAATTCAAGAGTTAGGAAAATTAACCCGGCTGGATTTATCTCCACAATCGCAGGTAATGGAGCTTATACCTATATAGGCGATGGAATACCTGCTACCAATGCGCAGTTTTTTCCAAATTTTATTAGGTTTGATTCTACAGGTAATTTATTTATTGCTGGTGGTCAGCGGTGCTTTAAAGTTGACACTTTTGGTATTTTTCACACCATTGTGGGCAATGGCACTATGTCGACTACCGGTGATGGCGGCCCGGCTACCGCTGCTACTATAGACCACGCTGTGGGTGTAGCCTTAGATAGATGTGCCAATCCGTATTTTTCTACTATTGTTACTAATACCATCCATAAAATAACGTACGATACTGGTTGTAAATATTGCAGCACGCCCACGCTGGGTAGTGCTGTGGTAAGCAGTAGCAGTACTATGCAGATTTTTCCCAACCCCTTCCGGGAGGCATTTACAGTAACCTCCCCTAAGGTACTAAACAGCGTGCAGCTCTGCAACGCCATGGGGCAGGCTATCTATAACGAGCAATACTTTAGTACTGCGGCTACCATCAATACGGCAGGGTTGCCGGTAGGCTTGTACTTTGTGTACCTTACCTATGCCGATGGCACAAAGGCTGTGCAGAAAGTAGTAAAAGAGTAAATTGTTATTTAGGTGTATTGCAGTCTCTGGCTGGTGAAAATCCTTTTGTGGCGCAAGCTGTAAACGATAATACCGCACCCCCATTTATCAGTTCACAAAATCCCCATGCACACAAAACAAATGACCTTCTGCAAACATATTCTTCATTTTCCGTAAATACTGTTTTACGTACCTTTGCCGCATGCGTCGTTTTGCGGTTGTATTGTTGCGGTCTTTCTTGCAGGGGCTAATATTGTTGAGTCCTATTGTGCTTACCATTTATTTGCTGTATTCTATTTTCATTAATGTAGACCGTCTTGTGCCCTTTTTTCCTATGGGCATAGGTTTTCTGATCATTATTTGCGCTGTTACCATTATCGGTTATTTAGGCACGCGTTTCTTTATCGGCAAGTGGCTGTTCGATTCGTTTGCTTATCTGCTCGAGCATACGCCGGGCGTCAAGTTTATTTATTCGGCCATACGCGATGTCATCAAGTCGTTTGTGGGCGATAAAAAGCGGTTCAACAAGCCGGTATGGGTATGCGTAAACCAGAACCCCGAAGTGTGGCGTATAGGTTTTTTAACCCAGCGCGACATGGCGCATTTTGGTATGGGCGAGAAGGTGGCTGTATATATGCCGCATGCCTACGCCATATCGGGATGGGTGATAGTGATAGATAGTAAGCATGTGAAACCAGCCAAAGACATGACCGCCGGCGAGGCAATGAAATTTGCAGTGAGCGGCGGCGTGACCACCGAAGAAGAACCACAACCCGATGAAACGAAAAATTAACTTCAATGCAGGTCCGGCTATGCTGCCGGCAGAGGTACTGGCGCAGGCGCAAGAGGCCATAATGGCGTATCAAAACACCGGTATGTCGGTGTTAGAGCTGCCGCACCGTAGTATGGAAGTAGCGGCCATGATAAGCGAATGCAATGCGCTGACAATGGAGCTGTGCGAACTGGATGACAATTACGAGGTGATATGGATGCAGGGCGGCGGCCGCATGCAGTTTTGCATGATACCTATGAATTTTTTGGCCGACAACGATACAGCAGGATTTATAGATAGCGGTTTCTGGGCAGAAGAGGCATTTAGCTATGCAACCTATTACGGTCAGGTAAATCTGCTGGCAACATCAAAGGCCATCAACTATTGCCGCCTGCCCGAATGGCCCAAAGAAGTAAGCGACCAATTATCGTACCTGCACTTTACTACCAACAATACCATTTTCGGCACACAATGGCCCGAAATACCCGAATGCGATGTGCCGCTGATAGCCGACATGAGCAGCGATATTTTCAGCAGGCGGCGCAACTATAACCGCTGTGCGGTGTTTTATGCCGTTGCGCAAAAAAATGTGGGTATACCCGGGGCCACCATGGTGGCTATACGCAAGGATATGCTGGACCGCATAGTGCGTCCGCTGCCGCCCATGCTCAATTATAAAGAACATGTAAAAGAAAAATCTGTCCTCAACACTGCCAATGTGTTCAGCATTTACCTATCGTTGCTCATGCTGCGGTGGATAAAGGCAAAAGGCATAGACGCCATAGAAAAAGAAAATGCCGACAAAGCCAAACTACTCTACAAGGCCATAGACAACAGCGAGTTTTTTAAACCGCATGTAAAATACAAAGCCGACAGAAGCCTGATGAATGTGTGCTTTACGGCCAACACACCCGAAATAGAAAAGAACTTTCTGAAGCTATGCGATGAAAATAACATAACCGGTATAAAAGGTCACCGGTCGGTGGGTGGGTTTAGGGCCTCGTTGTACAATGCTGTATCGCTTGCCGATGTTAAGGAACTGTTTCGGGTGATGGATGCGTTGTAGCTTTTGTACATTGTTCCCGGCGCTAATCGGCGTAGTGTAGCGCCGTTTATTTACATTTGCCGCCAAAATAAAATAGTAGTCGATGTCGACAACCCCATTAGTACTAAAAGGAGCTATATACTTTAAAATTCGGTACAACACCATGCATGGCGATACCGATTTTTATTGGCGTGTGATAATAGACGATGTGGAATACCTCGTGAAGAGTCTTGTATGCCAAGTGTCTACGTTTTCAGAGTCGTCGTTCGATAAAAAGGCTGGATCTGTAAAATACCATATTGCCGGCCACTGCACGCAATTCAGCATCAACGACGAAGGTCAGGGCGTGTTTATATAATATTCCTAATACAAGCGCCGCAGAGCATACATTGGCGTATGGTCTGCGGCGCAGTTTTTTATTACTTCAATAGCCTTTCAGCTCAAAAACGGATTGTGCATCATTTCCGACTCTATGGTTGTTACGGGACCGTGGCCTGAATATACCTTGGTAGCTCCTGGCAGTGTAAACAAGTGCGTGCGGATACTGTTGATGAGCGTGTCGAAGTTGCCGCCCGGCAGGTCGGTGCGACCGATGCCGCCATTAAACAACACATCGCCCGCTATTACCCATCCGCCCGCGGGATAGTAAAACGAAATGCTACCCGGCGAGTGTCCAGGGGTATTGAACACCGTAATTTCATCGCCGCCCAGCATCAGCGGTTGGCCTGCCTTGATATAGCTATCGGGCGTGGGGCTTGCCGTAAATTCGAAGCCAAACATAGCAGCCGATTGCGCGCCCATTTTCAATACAGGCAGTTCCATTTCGTGCAGCGAAAAAGGGATGCTGTACTTATCCTTCATTGCCTGTACTCCAAAAATATGGTCTATGTGCGCATGGGTGTTTATCACAGCCTGCGGCGTCAGGCCCTGTTGCGCTATGTAGTTGGTCAGTTGGTTTATTTCTTGCTGGCCATACATGCCGGGGTCTACTATCCAGCATTGTTTTTGGTCGTTGATAATGATGTAGGTGTTCTCCTGAAAAGCGTTGAACGAAAAAACGGCGAGCGTCAGCATACGGAATGGTATTTTAGATGGTTTGCTGCTGCAAAAGTAAGCTATTGGCCCAAACGTTTTGTGAAAGCGCCGCTTTGCTCTTGTTCTGGCGCCCGTTTTGGTAATAAAATTATTGTAATTTTACAATGATTTGCGGTTTTTACCGTTAGTCGGTATACCCTATGCCAAAACTCAGTTTATGATGCAGTTGGTGAAGCATAATTTTATAGGTAGGTTGGTTGCGGCTGTATTGTTTATGGTTGCCTGCCCGGCGTTTACGCAGGCGCAAACCTATATCGAGACTTTTGGCCAAAACAGAATGCAGTTGCGCAAGTTCGACTGGAAGTTTTTCGACACCAAGCATTTCAGGGTATATCACTACGATCGCGCAGGGCGCCAGTTGGGGCGTTATGTTGCCGAGGAAGCCGAAAACAGTATTGCGACGGTGGAGAAAAAACTGGGCGGCAAATTTCCTCAGCGGTTCAATATTATACTTTACAACTCTTACGACGAATACCGTCAAAGCAATATAGGCCTCAAAGACGAGAGCCAAATGGCGATAAACACCAAGGCGGGCACACTAAATCTGGTAGGCGATAAGCTGGTGGTGTATTTTACAGGCGAGCATACCGACTTGCAACGCCAGCTCCGCACAGGCATGGCTACGGTGGTAATGCAGCGCATGATTTTTGGCGAGAATTTTAAGAAGATGGTCAAAAATGCCTTGTTGCTCAATCTACCGGAGTGGGTAACAACTGGCTACATTTCGTTTTTGGTAGATGGATGGGACACGCGCACCAACAGCGCCTGGAAGGGCATACTGGATGCGCAACCTAAAACCGGTTTTTTTGAAATAGCAGATCAGAATCCCGAAATTGCGGGCAAGGCATTCTGGAAATTTATCAATGACCAGTATGGCCCCGGCATGGTGAAAAACCTGCTGTATAGCATGCAGCAGAAAACGAGCCTGAACAAAGCCATGATGGAGCCGGCAAACCTGAATATGAAGGTGACGCAGGCCTACGACTCGTGCATAAAATACTATAAAAATGTGTATGCCCGCGATGCCCGCAATCAGGAAACGCCCGATAGCGCTCACGGGCTTATAGGGCTAAAAGCGCCCAAGGGCAATACGGTATTGCGCAATATTATTGTGTCGCCGCGTGGCAGCGATGTGTGTTATGTGGCCTGGACAGATGGCCGGTACACGGTGTACAGTCAGAAAACAACAGGCGAGAAAGAACTGTCGGTGATAGTAGAGGGCGGACAAAAAGACCTGACCGAACAAACCGACCTTAACTACCCAATGATAGCGTGGTCGGCTACAGGCTACAAACTGGCAGTGCTGTATAAGGAAGGCGAACAAACAAAACTGCGCATATATAATAGCCTGAGGGGAAGGATAGAAAATCTGGTAATACCGCCCAATCGCTGCGACCGCATATTGGGCATGAGCTTTATGGACGATGATGAGAAAATGATTTTCTCGGCCATAAAAAAAAGTCAGACCGACCTCTACATGTTTATAGCAAAGGGATCTAAACTGGTGAACATCACCGACGACCCGTGGGACGACCTTGCACCGCAATATATAACCGGCGGCTCGCGCACAGGTATACTATTTTTGTCTAACCGTCCGGTTGCCAACATAGATGCGCCTATTGGCGTAAACGAACTGCCCACGGGAGCTAACAATCTGTTTTTTTACAACACCAAAACCATGAGCAAGGAGTTATTGCAGCTCACCGACTACAAAGGCGGCCATGGGGTCATTACCCAACCTATACAGTATGGCGCCGACAACTTTGCTTATCTGCTCGATTCAAACGGTATCAATAATAAGTATGTGGTGTTGTTTGCCCGCAACAGGAAAAACAAAGATTCGGCCTATTCCGTGCCGGTTACCAACTACAACTCAGGTATTATTAGCCATCAGTACAATGTAGCGAGCGGCGATGTGGCCGATGTGGTGCAGAACAAAGATAAGTATGTGGTATATTTTCATGAGCTGCAGTTGCCCGGTAAAGAAACTCCGGTGAAGAAACTGATGCCTACCTATCTGTCTGCCGAAAAAACAAGGTACAAGAAACCGACTCAGGATACTGTGGCCGCGATATACAAAGGCATACTGGATAATAATACCGACGATGAGCCTGCGGAGCCGGAGATAAAGGGCGGCAATTTGTTTCAGTCGGAGTTTGCCGACGATGGTTCTGTCCGCAAGCACAAGGCGAAAGCCAAGCGCAATCCCGGGTTGCGGATAGGCGGCGCAGGTTCGGCTCCCGATAGCTCTCAGCTCAACGAGATTACCGATAGCGCCTATGTAAAAATGAAACCATCGCCCTATCGCCTTAGTTTTAAGCCCGACTTCCTGTCTATAAAACTCAATAACTGTGTGCTGTTCTCACAGTATCAGTCTATAGCCACTAACGGCGGCTTGTATACCAATCCTTCGTTGGGGGCCCTCACTACCCTGAGCCTGAACGAACTAATGGAAGACCACCGTATTACCGCCGGCTTTCAGTTGCCCATCAATACTTCGGGTTCCTCTTATTTTTTGCAGTACCAAAACTTCACCCATCGCATGGACTGGGGACTTATGTTTTTGCGTACCACCGACAAGCAAACCATGACAGTAGCCTACATGGATGCGAACAACAAAGTACTGTTTACTCAAGACCAATTATTCAAGACTATCAATACAATGGTGCAGAGCGATTTCAGTTATCCGCTCGACAGGTTGCGCAGCGTGAGGTTTCATACGGCATTGCGTCAGGATAAGCTGATAGAGAAAGCTACAGATACGCTAAGCCTTACCAATGGTTTCCCTATTACCAATTCCTATACATCGCTGAGCAGGATGGAATATGTGTTTGATAATACAGTTACTCCGGCGATGAACATTCTGAATGGTACGCGCTACAAGCTCTATACAGAATATATATACGGCCTTAACAATGGCAACAAAGGTTGCTACAACTTTGGGCTCGATTTCAGAAATTACCAGAAGATCTATAAGAATTTTATTCTTGCCAACAGACTGGCCTATGCACATTCCGACGGCACAGCCGAGGTGGAATATCTGGTGGGTGGGGTAGACAACTGGATAGGCGCGCAGAATGGGCCTAATGCAGGACAGGCTCCCGCGCCCAATTATGGTTTTCAGGCCATGACCACACCGCTGCGCGGCTACAAGCAGTACGCCCGCACAGGTAATAATTTTCTGGCGTTCAGTACCGAGTTGCGGTTGCCCATACTTACTACGTTCATGAAACGTCCTATCCAATCGGCGGTGCTGAAGAACCTGCAATTTGTGGCTTTTGCTGATGCAGCCGGCGCATGGAAAGGGTTTTTGCCCGATGCCGAGAGTATGAACTCTACCTACAATTATCCAGCCAATGGCTACACTCCGGGGTTAAACAACGTATTACTAACGCTAACGGTACCCAATAGCGGCGGTCTTGCGCTGGGCTACGGCGCAGGCTTGCGCACCATGCTATTTGGTTACTTTGCCCGCCTCGACTTTGCCTGGAACATAGACGGCAATCCCAAACCGATCGTGTATTTTGGATTGGGGACAGATTTTTAGGTGTGGTATTTTATTGCTATTCTGGTTGGTGCGTTGTGTTTTATTACAAGCTATGTAGGCGTCGTATCAAAGCGCAAAATTACATTCGATACCTACGGCATCGGTCGAAACGAAATGCGTAGGCTATAAACATTTGATGCCTACGGCATCATTCAAAGGGTGGCAGCAGTTATTTACTGCCGGGTAAAATTGCTTTTTGGATAATCAAATCCTGAGACAAAATAGATAACCAACATACACGTATCACTGAAGATAGACCATCATCCACGTTTAGTACCACGCTATGCCCTCATATCCTTCAGCGCAGCAACCAGCGCGTCCAGTTCGGCGGTGGTGGTATATACATTGGGGGTGATTCGGCAACCGTGCACACCGGCGCCATCTATGGCTACGGTATATATTTTGTACTTATCCAGTAGTGTTTTGGCCATGTCGCCGGGCTTCATACCTTTTATGCCCACATTGGCTATGGCGCACGAGCGGGCAGGGTCGGTGGGGGTATTTAGCTGCACATGGGGTAGGTTGCGCACTTTGTTGGTCCAGTAGTTTTGCAGATAACGCAGGCGGGCTTCCTTGCGCTCAGCCCCTATTTTCTCAAAAAAGTCTATGGCGTCGGCAATGGTCAGGTCGGTGGCTACGGGTATGGTGCCCGTATGGTTCAGCCGGCTTATATCGTCCTCGGCGCGTTCGCCTTCGGCAAACAATGGCCACACCTTTTTTATGTTGTCTTTTTTTACATATAGCATTCCGGCGCCCAGCGGCACACTCAGCCATTTGTGCAGACTGCAGCCGTAGTAGTCGCAGTTGAGGTCGGGTATTTTGAACTTGATGTGGGCAAAGGCATGTGCGCCATCTACCAATACCTGCACATTGTGGCGGTGCGCCATATCGCATATTTTACGGATGGGCAGTATATGTCCGGTAATGTTCATCATGTGGCACACCATCAACAGGCGCGTTTTGGGAGTAATGGCTTTTTCATACAGCGACACAATCTCGTCATCTGTTTTTGGGTCCATCGGCACGCTTACTATTTTGTTTACCACTCCGTGGCGTTTGGCTACCTGCTTAAACATTTCCAGCATAGCGCCATAGTCTTGCTCGGCCATTACAGCTTCATCGCCGGCCTTCCAGTCCAGCCCGGCAATTACCATATCCAGCGATTCGGTGGTGTTGCGGGTTATTATCAGTTCTTCGTCCGTGCAGCCTGCAAGTTGAGCCAGTTTTTGTGCAGCACGTTTTTTGTTATCAAACTGTACGGTGCGCATATAGTATGCCCCATGCAGGTTCACCTCGCGCAGGTGCTCCAGGTAGCGGTCAAGTATCTCCTGCGGTTGTATACAGTAATAGCCGTTTTCCAGATTTATATAGTCGGGTTTCAGTCGGTAGCCTTTCCTTATTTCTGCCCAGAAATCCTCGTCCTTTGCCACCTCGCCGGCTGGCAGGTGCGCCACAGCTTCTACCATTTTACCAATTGAAGAAAAACTAACGAGGCTACCAAGACCTACAAGCGACGTGTTTTTGAGAAAGGTACGTTTGTCCATATACAAGCTATTACTTGTGTGAAAATAATAAAAACAATTATCCAGTCATCAAAAATATCCGAGCGCTCAATGCGGGTTTGCATTAGGTGGTAAGGGCAGAAGGTACAATGCTTATAGATTTCAGATTACTATCTTTCAGTTAATAATTTTGAGAACTGTTTTATTACGATTGTTAAACAAAACTTGGCATTTCAACATGCCAAATCTCACAGAAATTATAATTACTTTTACCACCTAAATTATCTGCTGAAGGATGCAAATAGCAATTATAGGCACTGGCTATGTAGGCTTGGTTACAGGCACATGTTTTGCCGAAACAGGCAACAATGTAATCTGTATAGACATCGACGAAAGAAAAATAAATAGCCTCAGGCAAGGCAAATCGCCCATTTATGAACCCGGGTTGGATGTATTGCTGGAGCGCAACATTAAAGATAAGCGACTTCATTTTACTACCAACCTTGCAGAGGGTATACAAGATGCCAGAGTTATTTTTCTGGCGTTACCCACACCTCCCGGCAAAGACGGCAGCGCCGATCTGCAGTACGTGCTCGACGTAGCAAAGTCGCTAAGCGGACTTATAACAAAGTATACTGTAATAGTTAATAAAAGCACAGTGCCTGTAGGCACCGCCGAAAAAGTACATAATGTATTGGCGCAGGGTCTCGATACTTCTTTATTCGATGTAGTATCAAACCCGGAGTTTTTGCGCGAGGGCGTGGCTGTAGATGATTTTCTGAAGCCTGACCGCGTAGTGATAGGCTCATCTTCAGAAAAAGCCCGCAAGGTGATGGACGAATTGTATCAGCCATATGTGCGTCAGGGCAACCCGATACATTTTATGGACGAGCGTTCATCTGAAATGACTAAGTATGCAGCCAACAGTTATCTGGCAATGCGTATTTCGTTTATGAACGAAATGGCCAACCTGTGCGAAAAAACCGGCGCTAATGTAGACTGGGTGCGTATAGGCATGGGTGGCGACAGCCGTATAGGCAAACGCTTTTTGTTTCCCGGTATAGGTTATGGCGGCAGTTGTTTCCCTAAAGATGTGAAGGCGTTGGCGCATACCGCGCTGGAAATGGATTACGATTACCAACTGGTGAATACCGTTATGCAGGTAAACGAGCGCCAGAAGCTGGTTTTGGGCCGCAAGGTGAAAAATTATTTTGGCAGCGATTTATCGGGCTACACATTTGCTATATGGGGTCTGGCTTTCAAGCCCGAAACCGACGACATACGCGATGCGCCGGCGCTCAACCTGATTGATGAACTGACACAGGCAGGAGCGAAGTTGCGCGTTTTCGACCCCGAGGCAATGGCTAATGTAAAGCAACTGATGGGCGACAAAATATATTACGCTACCGATCAGTACGACGCCCTCGAAGGCGCGAGCGCTATGATAGTGGTAACAGAATGGAGCGCTTTCAGAAACCCTGATTTCGACCGCATATATACTATGCTGCAACATCCCGCTATTTTTGATGGTCGCAACGTATATTCTTTGGAAAGAATGCAAGAACTCAGTTTCTATTACGAAAGTATTGGTCGTAAAGTTGTTCACCCACAGGTTAGGGAAACGCTGGGCAGATAATAATCTGGTAGAAATGGTATTTTAAAGAGCTAAAATTGTTCAAATTCAGGCAACAGCAACATTGTTGATATGCTTGTACAATATAATAAGAAATGGCCAAACGCATATTAATAGCCGGCGCCGCCGGTTTCCTTGGTTCGCACCTTTGCGATCGCTTTCTTAAAGAAGGCTACGAGGTAATAGGAATGGATAATCTATTAACGGGTAACATAAAGAACATTGAGCACTTGTTTCCGCTACGTGATTTTCAATTTTATCATCACGATGTTACTAAGTTTGTTCACGTACCGGGGCCTATAGACTACATTTTGCACTTTGCATCTCCTGCTAGTCCCATAGATTATCTGAAAATGCCCATACAGACACTGAAAGTGGGCGCCTTGGGCACCCACAATTTGTTGGGTCTTGCCAAGTCTAAGGGCGCGCGCATTCTGGTGGCATCTACATCAGAGGTTTATGGCGATCCGCTCGTGCATCCCCAAACCGAGGAATATTGGGGTAACGTAAACCCTATTGGTCCACGCGGTGTGTATGATGAGGCAAAGCGTTTTATGGAGAGCATTACAACGGCTTACCATACCTTCCACAATCTCGAAACCAGAATCATCAGGATATTTAATACCTATGGTCCGCGTATGCGCCTCGATGATGGCCGTGCGCTACCTACATTTATGAGTCAGGCGCTGAGAGGCGAAGACGTTACGGTATACGGCGATGGTTCGCAAACCCGTTCATTCTGCTATGTCGACGATCTGGTAGAAGGTATTTACCGTTTGCTATTATCTGACTATACCAAGCCGGTGAACATTGGTAACCCAAGTGAGATCACTTTGCTGGAATTTGCCGAAGAGGTGCTGAAGCTCACTGGTTCTCAATCTAAAATCGTTTTCGAACCGCTGCCGCAAGACGACCCCAAACAACGCCAGCCCAACATTACAAAGGCAAAAGAGCTGCTGGGTTGGGAGCCTAAAGTAGACCGTCATGAAGGGCTGAAGCGTACGCTAGAGTATTTTAAATTGCACATTTAATTATATTTTCATACGCATTTCTTGTTTCGCGGTTATTAATTTATTATTTGTTCATAAAGTTGCGCTGCTCCGAAAAGGGTGGCGCAATTTTTTTTAATGTTTATTTAATAGCCGCTCAGTATATTTCTACTAATTTGCCTCAGTGTTTACTTAAAACGGCAGCGCCGGATATAGGTGTTTTGTACAATTGTAATTTTCGGCTAATAAAAGGCCTTGGTTTTGTCAAATTGTAGTAAATAATATTCGACTTATGCTATTGTAATGCGTAAAATAAATTAATTTTAACCTTTGTTTGCCAATTGCTCCGCTTGCCGTAAGGCCAGAGGTATGCGATATTGTGCGCTTTTGTAGTGTTTTTGTATAGAAATTGAACGTTAGTTATAAAATATTTAAGCTGTTTTTATGAAGAATTGTATACCAACCTATTTGCGAAGAACCTTACTCCTTTGTCTGTTGTTTGTTGCAGGACATACAGCATTTGCCAACCACATCAGAGGGGTAGATCTTAGCTATACATGGGTGAGCGGCAATACCTATAGGGTAACACTGGTTGCTTATGGCGACTGTGCGGTTACCTCGCCCAGCTTAACATCCTCAAGACCCAAAATTTGCTTATTCGACGCTAATACGGCTGTGGATACCGTTTTATTGAATATTGAAGCCCCGACTACCGGCTTGAATGTGTCGCAGGTATGTGCCGCCGACTCTGCGCTGACAACTTGTACCAATACTTCCTTTACAATCCCCGGCACTAAAAAGTATGTTTATTCCAACACAATAACACTTCCTTATCGTTCGCACAACTGGCGGTTTATTTTCTGCGGCAGTATGTCTGGCAGCAATGCAGGTCGCTCAAACGCTATTACTAACATTACTCCTGTAGGCACAACAATTATTCAGCTCGTAGACTCGCTCGATAACTTTTATCATGATAACTCGAGTCCTAACCTTTCGGTTATTCCTACACCTTATTATTGTACAAATAACCCCGACAACTACAACCCCGGAGCTATAGATCCCGATGCAGATAGTCTTAGCTTCTTTTTGGTGCCTGCCATCAACAATGGCCGCGCAAATTGTCAGGCTACCAGCTCTGCGGGCGCTGTAACGTATACTGGCGGCACATCGGCTACTATTCCAATTCAGACACCCTCATCATTCTCCTTCAATAATGGTAATGGACAGATTAGTTTTGTAACGGCTACCACGCAAACATCGCTGGTGGTATATAATATACGCGAGTTCAGAAATGACACCTTTATAGGCAGCAGCCAGCGCGAAATGTCCTTTATCATACGCCCATGTACAGTGGCTCCCCCGACTGCGGTTATTTCAGGAGCAACTGCAGGACGTATTGCCGACTCTACCCATTTTGAGATTTGTCAGAATTCGGGCGCTTTCTCGTTCAATATTAATCCAACGGAGCCAGATACTACCTATCACATTTTCGTATCTGCAACTGGTATTCCTCCCGGAGCAACCTTCACGGTTTTGGACGATAGTACCAACCATCCTACAACAACTTTTTCTTGGACATCTACGGCAGTTACTCCGGGTGTTTACACGTTCTACGTAACTTTTAAAGACAACGCATGTAGCATTTCGGGTGTAAATACTGTAGCCTATACGGTAACTATCAACCGTCTGCCCACCTTTACAGGGCCAACACAGGTTTGTCAGGCATCATCTGTTACAATGTCGGCAACCCCAACTGGAGGTACTTGGACAAGCGGCAGCACTGGTATTGCTACCGTAGGTTCTTCAACAGGTATATTAACAGGCGTATCGGCAGGCACAGCTATAATTACTTACGGTTATACAGCGCTCAACTGTTTCTCAACTACTGCAGTTACAGTTAATCCGCTACCTAATGCAATTTCCGGTACTACCGTAGTGTGCGCCGGGTCATCAACAATTCTTAGCGATATCACCGGAAGCGGCACATGGAGCAGCAGCAACACCGGCGTGGCTACAGTTGGGTCGGCTTCGGGTGTAGTTACCGGCGTTTCTGCGGGTACTACCACTATTACCTACCGACTGACCACCACAGGTTGCTTTGCAACTGTGGCAGTCACCGTTAACCCGTCGGCAGCAATAACCGGACCTTCAAACGTTTGCCAGGGAAATACCATAACCTTGGGCAACGTAAATAGCGGCGGCACGTGGACAAGCAGCAATACAGGTGTAGCTACAGTAGGTTCTAATACCGGAGTGGTTACAGGCGTAGGGGCGTCTACAGCTACTATAACGTATACATTACCAACAGGCTGTACGCAAATAAAACAGGTTACCGTCGATTCGACGCCGGTAAATATCGTAGGCGCAAATCTCTTGTGCGTAGGCGCTACCATCACACTTTCAGATGCAACATCGGGCGGTACATGGAGTAGCAGCAATACAGGCGTGGCTACCATAGGTTCTACAACTGGTATTGTTACCGGTGTTACTCCTGGTTCCAGCGTTATCAGCTATTCATTAGCTTCCGGTTGCGGTAAGTCTACAACGGTTACTGTAAATGCTGTCCCTGCAGATGTAACCGGAAGTGGTCCACTTTGCATTGGAGCTACAACTACATTTGGCAATACTACTCCAGGAGGCACATGGATAAGCAGCAATGCTGGTATAGCTACCGTTGGTTCCTTATCCGGTTTGGTTACCGGTGTCGCTGCCGGCACAGCTACTATTACCTATTCTATAAGTAGCACTACTTGTTTCAAAACAAGGACAATTACCATATTGCAGACACCAACTGCTATAACTGGCTCGCCAAATATTTGCGTAGGAACGGTTACAACCTTTACCAACGGAACTCCCGGCGGCAACTGGACAAGCACAGTAACCGGTGTTGCTACTGTAGGTATCACCACCGGTACAGTTACCGGTATTGCTGCGGGAACAACAGTTATTTCATATACGCTCGGTAATGGTTGCGGCGTAGCATTGCCGCTTACCGTTAATCTTACTCCTGCGCCTATCACGGGGCCTACCCGCGTATGTTTGGGCGCCACAATAACCTTGAGTACTACCACTGGCGGCGGTACATGGAGCAGCAGCAATAGCGGCGTTTCGTCTATTGGTTCTACTTCTGGTATTGTTACAGGGGTTGCGGCGGGCAGCGCTACCATTACTTATTCATTAGCTGCAGGTTGCTTTGTTACCTATGCCGACACCGTGTTTGCAAATCCTGCTGCTATTACGCCCCCGGGTGCAGTAGCAATATGCGTGGGCGCTACGACCACTTTGGGCGATGCATCGCCAGGCGGTACTTGGACCAGCGGTAATACAGGCTTTGCTACGGTAGGCGCAAGTACAGGTGTGGTAACGGGCGTCGGCGCAGGTGTGGTAACAATATCTTACACCAATGCGGCGGGATGCTCGGCCCTGAAAACTGTAACAGTAAATACCACCCCTGTTGCAACTACGCCTTCATCTGCATCCATATGCGCTGGTAATTCCACAACATTTAGTAATACTACCGGCGGCGGATTGTGGACCAGCAGCAATGGCGCGATTGCAACGATCGGCTCTGTAAGCGGCGTAGTAACAGGCGCGTCAGCTGGTTCAGCAACTATTTCTTATACAATTGGTTCGTGCTCGGCTCTGGCTACCGTAACTGTAAATGCAAACCCTGCAGCAATTACCCCTGGTGGTTCAGTCACAATTTGTGTTGGCTCTACAACTCTGTTAGGCAATGTTTCGGCAGGCACATGGAGCAGCGGCAACACAGGTATTGCTACAATAGGCTCAGTGACCGGTATTGTAACTGGAGTAGCTGCGGGCAATGTAACTATATCATATACCAATGCCGCAGGCTGTTTTGCAATAAAAACAGTAACGGTTGCAGCTACGCCAACTGCGATATCTCCATCAAGTTCGCCACTATGTCAGGGAGCAACGCTTTCTATGACCAATGGTACAGCAGGCGGTAACTGGACTAGTAGTAACACAGGCGTTGCCACGGTAGGCGCTACAACGGGCGTTGTAAGCGGTGTAGCTACAGGCTCTGCTACTATATCTTATACAATCGGTTCTTGTTCTGCATTAGCTACAGTGACGGTGAATGCCAATCCTGCTGCGATTACGCCATCGGGCGCTGTTGCCGTTTGCATTGGGGTATCAACTACTCTTTCTAATGCTACACCAGGTGGTATCTGGACTTCGGGTAACACGTCGCTGGCTACTGTAGGTTCTACATCAGGGGTTGTAATAGGTACGGGCGCAGGTGTGGTAACTATATTCTACACCAATGCCGCAGGTTGTAGCGCTGCAAAAACGGTAACGGTAAATGTTACTCCATCTGCAATATCACCGTCGTCGGTTTCTATATGCAATGGTAACTCATCCACACTGACAAACGCAACAAGCGGCGGTGTATGGTCAAGTAGTAATACGGCTATCGCAACAGTTGGTTCTATATCAGGTACTGTGACAGGCGTCGCAGTGGGAACAGCTATTGTTTCTTACACTATTGGCGGCTGCAGCGCAACAGCCAACGTTTCGATATCCGGACTTGCAAATGCGGGCATCATCACCGGTACGCCAAATATCTGCGTAGGTTCTACATCTACTTTTGTAGATGGCGCGCCAGGCGGCAGATGGAGCAGCAGCCTACCCGGTATTGCAACAGTAGGCTCATCATCGGGTGTGGTTACTGCTATAGCCGCAGGTACTGCGGTAATCAGCTATACTGTTACCAACGGATGCGGATCGGCTTCTGCAACTTATACTGTTACCTCGGTGCCTACAGGCGTAGCCACAATAGTGGGTACATCGCTAATATGCGCCGGTACAACTACCACCTACACCAATGCCACACCGGGCGGTGTATGGGTAAGTCGTAATACAGCGCTTGCTACAATAGTTTCGGGTACAGGGTTCCTTACCGCGATTTCTTCAGGTTTAGATACTATTACCTATTCTGTTACCAATGCGTGCGGTACATCTGTTGCCAGCAAAACGGTAACCATAGGCGCTTTCCTTACAGCCGGCACCATATTGGGCAGCAGCAGCGTGTGCGAAGGCGCAACAATTACCCTTACAAATGGAGCGCCCGGCGGCACATGGAGCGCCTCGAACGCTAATGCAACCGTAGTAGGCGGCGTAGTAACCGGCGTTACAGCAGGAGTCGATACCATAATGTACACCACTACCAGCACATGCGGATCGGCTGTGGCCACTAAAACAATAACTATCAATCCTGCCCCAAATGCAGGTACAATATCTGGTTCGTCATTGGTATGCGCAGGCGTTACCAGCCTTTACACAAATACAGCCACCGGCGGTACATGGAGCGTAACCAACTCACGAGCTACTATCAACAGCCTGGGTTTGCTGACGACGATAACTCCCGGCATAGATACAATTCGTTATACGCATACCAATAGTTGCGGTACAGCGGTTGCGTCTAAAACAGTTACCATTGGCGCTTATATTACTGCAGGTACCATAACCGGTTCAAGCAGCGTTTGCGTAGGAACAACAATAACACTTAGCAATGGCACGACAGGCGGCGTATGGAGCAGCAGCAACACAACAGCTACAGTAGGTACTGGTTCGGGTATTGTAACGGGTGTATCGGCTGGTATAGATACCATTTCATACACAGTATCGAGCAGTTGCGGATCGGTTTCAACAACTAAAACAATTACTGTAAATCCACAGCCCGATGCCGGCAACATTGTTGGTCCATCTGTACTATGCGTAGGTTCTACATCAACATTCACTAACGCAGTATCGGGTGGAACATGGTCTATGACCAACAGCCGCGCTACTATATCGAGCGGCGGCGTGGCTACACCAGTTACCAATGGTCTTGACACAATTATATACAGAGTTACTAATGTATGTGGAACAGCCCGCGATACACAGATTGTTACTATTAACACTGCACCGACCGCTGGTACTATATCTGGCGCATCAACTGTTTGTATAGGTATACCAGTTACTTTGTCGCACGGTACTCCGGGCGGCGTATGGAGCAGCAGCAGCACAGCGGCGGCGGTAACAAGCGCCGGTGTTGTTTGGGGCGTAACAGTAGGAACAGCAACCATATCTTATACTATTACAAATAGTTGCGGCACTGCCGTAGCAACAAAGACAATGACCATCAACCCTGCTCTTGACCCAGGCACAATTTCTGGTACATCTGGCATTTGCACAGGCACAACTTATACTTATACCAACACTGTTTCTACTGGCTCTTGGAGTATGACAAACGCTCTTGCAACAGTTACTTCAGGAGGTGTGGTTACACCGCTGGCAACAGGCATTGACACTATAGTTTACACGGTAACTAGCGGATGCGGCACTGCAACTGCAATGAAAACGCTCACTATCAACCTTGCGCCAAATGCAGGAGCTATAAGCGGACCAACTTCGTTGTGTATAGGTACGCCGATAACATTGATCAACCCTGCGCCGGGCGGCGTATGGA
Organism: uncultured Bacteroidota bacterium; assembly: GCA_903882805.1. Taxonomy (GTDB): domain Bacteria; phylum Bacteroidota; class Bacteroidia; order Chitinophagales; family Chitinophagaceae; genus Nemorincola. The sequence goes on from CAIRYK010000003.1 coordinate 65,414, forward strand.
GCAGCAGCAACTCAACAGCAACGGTTGTTGGCGGCGTGGTATCGGGTGTAAGTTCTGGCTTAGATACAATCTACTATACCGTAACTAACAGTTGCGGCGTAGCGGTGGCATCAAAAACAGTTGCTATAAACGCATTCCCTACTTCGGGCGTAATACTAGGTCCAAACAGCGTTTGCGCTACTTCATTTACTATTTATACCGATTCAATACCGGGCGGTTCATGGTCGGTAACCAATACAACATTGGCAACCATCACATCGGCGGGAGTTCTTACTGCTATTGCACCGGGTACAGATACTATCCTGTATACTGTTACCAACACTTGCGGCACAGTAATAGCCTCTAAGATTATTACCATAGGCGCATCGCTAAGCGCAGGAACGATAACAGGGCCCGGCGGTGTGTGTGCAGGTTCAACCATAACCTTGAGCAATGCAACAGGCGGCGGTGTGTGGAGCAGCAGCAATACAGCAGTTGCCAGCATAGGGTCATCAACCGGAACCGTAACAGGCGTAGGCGCCGGTACAGCGTTTGTCACCTATGCGGTAACAGGTAGCTGCGGCACAGTTTATGATACTGCAATTGTTAGCGTTGGCGCACTGCCGGCAGTAGGCGTTATCACCGGCCCCTCAACCGTATGTGTGTCATCATTGATATTTATGTCGAACAGCGTATCGGGCGGCGTATGGAGCAGCCGTATAGGTAATGCAACCATTACTACCGCTGGCGTTGTAACCGGTATTACTCCTGGATTGGACACGATATACTACACGCTTACCAATGCATGTGGTACAGCCGCGGCTATCAAAGAAATAACCGTAAACGGCTTACCAACAATGGGCGCTATAGCCGGACCGGTTAGTTTGTGTATTGGCGCTCCAATCACCTACACCAATCCAACAAGCGGTGGCTTGTGGAGCAGCAGCAATACAGGCGTTGCAACAATCGGTTCAATATCTGGTTTGGCAACAGGGATAACTACAGGTATTGCTGTTCTATCTTATACTATTGCAAACGGTTGCGGCACAGCACAGTCTACTACTACAGTGGCTGTAAATGCACTGCCAACTTCTGGCACAATTATAGGCCCTGCAAGCGTATGTTTGGGTTCAACAATATCATTGAGCGATGCGGTTCCCGGCGGTACATGGACAACACGTACAGGTAATGTTTCAGTTACATCGGCTGGTATTGTTACAGGGCTCACACTTGGTCTTGATACCGTAAATTATACGGTATCTAACACCTGTGGTTCAGCAACCTCTATCAAGATCATTACAGTAAATCCTGTACCTGGCACTGGTACAATCAGTGGCCCTGCCAGTGTATGCGTGGGTGCATCGGTAACCCTTACGCACCCTGCTCCCGGCGGTATATGGAGCAGCAGTTCTCCTGCTATAGCAAGAATTGGTTCTACAACCGGTATCATAACAGGTGTTGGCGCTGGTACTGCAGTGCTTTCTTACAACATAACGACTACCTGCGGCAGCACATTGGCTACAGCAACCGTTGCTGTGAATCCACTGGCTAATTCGGGCACCATTATTGGTCCCGCCAATGTATGCGTAGGCGCTGTTATTCTATTGTCTAACGCGGCTCCGGGCGGCACATGGAGTACGCGTACAGGTAACGTAAGCATAACTTCGTTTGGTCTGGTAACGGGTCTGACAGCAGGTACTGATACCGTAAACTATACGGTGAGCAACTCCTGCGGCACAGCAACATCAATTAAGGTGCTTACTATCAACCCTGCTCCAACAGCGGGTGTAGTAAGTGGTCCTGCAAGTATTTGTATAGGTGGTAGCGATACTATGAGGAGCACAGTAAGCGGCGGTATCTGGAGTCGCAGCAACTTCAGCGCTACCGTTGGTTCGCTTTCAGGTATTGTTAGCGGCGTATCGGCCGGATCAGTAAATATCACCTACAGCGTCACCAATGCTTGTGGAACTGTTAGTTCGTTTGCCACAGTAATTGTAAACCCGCTGACAACAGCAGGAACAATTACGGGTTTGGACAGCGTATGTACTACTTCATCAATTACACTTGAAAATGCAATACCTGGCGGCACATGGTCGGCAGGTAATGGCAATGCAATTGTATCGGGGGGATTGGTAATAGGCGTAGCTGAAGGCACAACCCCAATATCTTATACAGTTACCGGGGCATGCGGTACAGCGGTAGCTGTAAAAGTAATACACGTACTTACTTCGCCATATGCGGGTTTCATAACCGGCGGTCCTGGTATATGTTTGGGTTCATCAATAACTATGAGCGCAACAAATCCGGGCGGCGTTTGGAGTAGCGTCTTTGGCAATGCAGTAGTAACAGCTCCGGGAATTGTTTATGGCGCTACATTGGGCGAAGACACTATTCATTATATTATCACTAACCTTTGCGGCGTGAGCAGCACATCGAAAGTGGTTACCATCAACCCACTGCCTGTAACTGCGCCGGTAACAGGAGCAACAAAACAGTGCGTTGGTTCTACCATCACAATGTCGAATGCAATACCCGGCGGTATATGGAGCAGCAGCGATGTTATCATTGCCTCTGTAGGTTCAACAACAGGTGTTGTTACCGGCGTTTTCCCCGGTACAGCAACTATTGCTTATACAATTGAGAATATCTATGGCTGCCGCGCTTCATCATCAGTAACAGATACGGTTACAACAGTACCTGTTGTTCCGTCAATCACTGGCGGCAACAACGTTTGTCTGGGTTCAACAGTTACATTATCTGATTCATTATTATCAGGGACATGGACTACCAGCGACGCTACCATAGCTACCGTAGACGCAACTACAGGTGTTGTAACAGGCGTAGCATTAGGTACGGCTACTATCACCTATAGCGTATCTACAAGTTGCGGCATTTATGGCGTAACTAATACCATCACCGTTAATCCGCTTACTACATTGCCTGCTATCGTTGGTCCTACACACCTTTGCGTAGGCGCTAACGTAACACTGATTAACCCTACGTCGGGTGGATCATGGACTACAACAGATAGCACGATAGCCGTGGTAGGCCGCTTAAGCGGTATTGTTACCGGCGTTGCTCCCGGTGTAGTTAATATTGTTTTCAGCTATACCAACGGTTTCGGTTGTACATCTACCACAACACAATCTGATACAATCAATGCATTGCCTGTTGTCGATCCTATTACAGGTATCACGCATCAGTGCTTTGGTACATCTACAACATTATCGAGCACAACTCCCGGCGGCGTGTGGACCAGCAGCGACCTTTTGGTTGCTACAGTTGGATCAACTACAGGTATTGTAACCGGCGTGTTCCCTGGGGTTGCAACAATAGGCTATTTTGTAACTAATAGCGATGGTTGTACTAATGCCGCAATAACGCTGGATACAGTGGGTATTCTTCCAACACTTGCCGGTATCGGCGGTATTACTCACCAATGTATAGGCACAGATATTACTCTGACCAATGATACGCTCGGCGGTGTATGGAGCAGCAGCGATACTACAATAGCTTTTGTAAATGCACTTACAGGCGTTGTTACAGGCAGAACAGCAGGTATAGCCACCATCTCTTATACATTGGTTTCGCCTACAGGTTGCGCTGGTACTGTAACAGTGTTTGATACTGTTTATGCGCCTACAGCGTTACCCGCTATAACAGGAGTTACTCATCAGTGCGTTGGCGCAACATCTGTAATAACCAATGATACACTGGGTGGTAGATGGCTGAGCGGCGATACATCTATAGCAAGGGTTGGCGTAACATCAGGTATTGTTACAGGAGTTGTTCCTGGTATCGTAGATATCTATTATTTCTATACAAATGTTCATGGTTGTAACTCAACTACCCTGATTTCAGATACAGTTAATGCCTACCCTGTAGTTGCGCCGATAACCGGTATTGCTCGTCAATGTATGGGCGCTTCCACAACGCTAAACGATAGTACGGTAGGCGGTGTTTGGAGTAGTAGCGATCTTATAGTAGCATCTGTTGGATCGTCTACGGGCGTTGTAACCGGTGTGTTCCCTGGTTTGGCTACCATCAGCTATGCTGTAACCACCAATGGATGTACTACAGTGGCTACGATTGCCGATACTGTACGTTCATTGCCTATGCCGTCGCCTATTACCGGCGCAACTAATGTGTGCATAGGCGCTACAACAGCGCTCGACAATGCTGATTCTACCGGTATCTGGAGCAGTGGCAATATTTTGATTGCATCTGTAGGTTCTACGAGCGGCGTTGTAACTGGACTTACTGCTGGCTTTGCAACTATCTACTACACGGTTGCTAACGAATGTGGATTTATAGTAGATACAGCAGTGGTTACTGTTAACCCCATACCAGTTGCCGGTACCATTTCGGCAACAGCTACAAGTCTTTGCGCAGGCAATACCATTACGCTTACGCCATCAGTTATTGGCGGAACATGGTACAGCGCTGATACTACCATAGCGCGGGTAGACACTGCCGGTATAGTAACAGGTGTTGCAACAGGCGCGGTTACTGTTTACTACAGCATTACCAGCAGCGCAGGCTGTGTGGGCGTTACCTCTATCAATTTGTTTATTGGCGCTGCAATTCCTTCAATAGCTATTATCCCCGGTGGGTCGGCAACTCTCTGTCATGGTAATCCTGTAACGCTTGCTGTAGATACTGTTGCAGCAGGCATTACTTATCAGTGGTTATATAATGGAGCAGTGATTCCAGGAGCTACATCGTCTGCATACACAACCCTTACATCCGGCGATTTCGCAGTGGTGGTAAGTAATGGTATATGCAACAGAACACTAACCAGAACAGTAGTAGTAGGTCCTCCGGATCCGGTTATTACCTTTACTTCGCCCGATATGTTGTCGACTGGTACATACAGTTATTATCAGTGGTACCGCAACGGCGTAGCATTAGTAGGCGATACTACGCAGATAATACATGTGTCAACAGGCGGTAATTATACCGTAGAGGTGCGTGATGCTAATGGCTGCTCAGATACATCGTCAATATACATTGTGAGCGATAACGTAGGCAATGGTGTAACAGATGTAAATGTTGCAGCATCTATCAGCGTATTCCCTAACCCAGCAACAGCAGTACTGAATATACAATCGCCTATACTGGTGAATGTAAAAGTGATGAGCATAGATGGTAAAATACTGATGGAGAAAGCTAATGCACGGAATATTGATATCAGTGCATTGGCGAATAGTCTGTACATGATTGCTATTTACGATCAGAACGATATGCTAATTAAGACAACAAGATTTGCTAAAAGCGAATAGTTAGTAATAGCAGAATTTAAGAAAGCCGCCTCATCAGGCGGCTTTCTTTTTGTGCGAAACGTATGGTATAACAAAGTTGTTGGTTGTTGCCTAAAGTCGAGTAGTTCTGTGCATAAGTATCTATACCAAAGGGCATTCATTTTTCGGCATACTCCTATACACGATCAGGTAAGCAATTGTGCATAAAATGCAACAGAGATTATTTGATATGCTTTGCAGGTAAAAGAAACGAATGGGCTTTGATAGGTATAGCCACTGAGCGCCCCGGCAAGCCACAGAACCTACCAAATCTGAAAAGAGGTGAACGTAGACAGTTTTGTAGGTTTTAAGGTTTATATATGCACAAACGACCTACTGGGTTGGAGTTCTTTTTTAATTATAATGCAGCTTTCGCCCTGGTTAAGCACATTTTATACCAAATCGACATTATAATTCGGCGCCAACCCATGTCATTGCGCCTTTAGGTGCAACAGGTTTGTAGCTGATTTATGTATTATTTATAGGCCGCGCCCCGTAGGGTCGCAACAATGTCCGCATGGCGATTTTTAATGTCAAAACGGTATTAGTCCTCTCGGGCTATGTGTATCCAACAATCAAATGACAAACATTCAATATCAGTTTGCCGATTTTTGAAGGTATAATGGCTTATAAATTCGACACTGACTCTGATTTGCGGACAACCTCATGGATCACTTTATCCAGCGAGTTTGCTGACTGCATAATTTTCTCGACCAAGTCTATTTCATCGAGTTCCATTTGCTCACGTTCCTTGAACAGTGTCATCAGACCTAATAATGTTGCCAATGGCGCTCGGATAACATGCGATTGTATCCATGCTATCTCCCTGAGTGATTCATTTTGTTTTTCAATTTTTAATCTACGCTCCACTGGTTCAGTAACGTCGGCAATAGCGCCGATGCCTCTGATTGCTTTACCATGTTCATCTCTGATGAAAGTACACCTGTTTTGTACGTAGGCTACCTGACCGTTTGCTTTCAGGAACCTGAACTCGGCGTAGAACATTTCCTTTGTGGGGTCGGCAATTGTTTTGTCCATAAGCTCCAACACCCAACCTTGGTCATCAGGATGTATGTTTCTAGACCATAGTGCATTGTCGTATTTGCTGAGGTCGTATCCAAAAAACTCTCTGAACCCATCGCCCCAAACAACGCTATCATTGATTATGTCCCAGTCTATAATGGCTTCGGCCGCGGCTTTCATTACTGTTCTGAAACGTTCGTTGCTAACTGTAAGTTGTTGCTTTTTTTCGTAGGTTTCGGTTGCATCTAACAGTACTTCGTCAATGAACGCAACTTTTCCATCGTTACCCGCAATTGAGCGCCCATTGCCTTTCATCCATATTATATTGCCATCTCTGCGAATGATTCTGAATTCGAGTGAAAACGATGTGTCGGGTAGCATAGTCCGAACCGTGTTAACTTTGTTGTTTCTATCACTGGGGTGAATGAGGCTCTCAAAAGTTCTGACTGAATTATTAATAAAGTCGGAGGCAGGATAACCAGTCAATCTCTCTATTTCGTCATTAACAAAAACTACTGGCCAGTCGCCTGAAGCTCGTCTGCGAATAGCAATGCCGGGGAGGTTTGTTATCACCGATTCAAATTGTTCTTTTGTAACTCTTACTTCCAATTCTGCCCTGTATTTTTCAATTTTGGCGGCAATGTTGGAAACGAGCGATTCAACAAACAATTTTTCATCATCTTCCCAAACTCGTTCGTTTTGGCAGTCGAAGAAGCCAAAAGCCCCATGCATTTGGTTGTCTAGGAATATCGGTTGCATGTATACCGTTTTTACACCGGCATATTCTAAAGCTTGTTTTATCCCTCCGGGCGGTACGGCAGAAATTGGGTTTTCTAACGGGATGCCATGATATAGCTTATTTATAGCTTCTTTATTTTCGTTGAAATCGATTCGGTTAAAAGCTGGATATTGCTTTGCGCGTTCAGTTGTGTTTATTGCCCATTGTTGTTTTAGGCTTCCAAATGGCTCTCCGGTAATTTCATCTCTTTCTGCTTCGAAGTAAAATATTTTGTCGAGGTTTAGTGTCTTTGCTACAATTTCCATCGACTTGTCGAAAACTGTTACCCAGCTTTCGTTGGAAAGCAAACTGGCCGTAAATCTGTTTAATGCGTTGAGCAGGTTGCTTTTTCTAATTATTGCCTGCTCGTCATTTTTACGTTTCGTTATGTCAACGACTATCCCTTCGCGTTGCAGGATTTTGCCATTGTCAACGGTGAGTTTCACACGGCATAAATGCCATTTTTCAAGACCCGACGGAGTGATTATTCGGTGTTCTATTTCGTATCCACCTGGCAACAGATACTTTTGTTCAAATTCATTGCTGTAAAGGTATTTGTCATCCTGATGAACAGCGCTAAAAATAGCTTCGAAATTTGGCGTGAAGGTTGCCGGGTCCCGATCGAAAATCTTATACATTTCGTCAGACCAATATATATTGTTTGTTTGCAAATCCTGACTCCAATAGCCAAGATTGGCAATTTCTTGGGCAAGTTTTAATTTATAGTTAGTGTCTTTGAGTTTGTCTTGTTGTGAAAGAAATTCTGTCATATCGATAGCTAGCGCCATCCTGTAGGATTTCTTTTCTAAGTGAATAGAAATACTCTCTATTCGTACTATTATTTGTTCGCCGTTCTTTTTTACATGCTTGAATAGTTCCTTGTTGTCGTTGTGTTGCAACGTTTTAGCGCGACTCACAGCGTCCATAAGTCTGGGTAGTTCCTCTTTGGGTCTTATATCCGGCAGCGACATGTTTAAGAATTCGTTTCGGGTATATCCATAGTGAATTACTGCCGCTTCGTTTACATCAACAAATTTTAACGTAGCCACATCGTATATCCAAACAGTTAAAGGGTTGCTATTGAATAGTTTGGTGTACTTATCCTCAGATTTACGAAGTCTGTCCTCGGATTTTTTACGCTGATCAATGTTTCTGGCATTAATAATAATTCCGTTAATCTGGTAGTCTGCCAGATGGTTAGCCATTGAGCATTCCATCCATTGCAAATTGCCATTCGGGTCTATTATTCTGAATTCTACAATGCTCAGTTTACGCGGGTGAGCAATAATATTATCCCAACAACGGGTTATAAGTTCCAAATCTTCAGCAAAGACAAATTTGTCGGGCGGTGAATTGTTGAGAAATGTCGCAGTATATCCGGTAGCTTCTATTAAGTTATTGGAACAAAACACGACCTTGCCACTAAAATCTACTCTGATGATTACGTCGTTATTGTTTTCCAGCATTGCGCGATACACTTTCTCCTGATCGAGTAGTGTATTGTTGTAGCGAGCTAGCGCCCTGAGATGTTGCCGGATAAGTAGAAAAAGAAGAATTGCAGATATGCCTACAAAGCCAATGCCTTTGTAGGTCTGTATTTTGCTTAACAGTATTAAGTCATTAACTGCTTGTTCAAGAAGGTAGTCGGAAAAGTATATGTAAATAATACTGACAACAGTGTAGGTAAATACAATCCTGAAAGCGCTTTTGGTAATGCTTGATTGTCGGAAGGTCATAGGGGTATTGTAATTAAACAATTTAAGTATAGACATTGAATTTACAAGTGTCTCTGTTAATTAACAAATGATTTAAGTCAGTACTCAATAAAATGGGCTGTAATTCTTACTTTCTGTTTAACCTTTAGTAGGTTTTATGTGGTAAATTGTTGTTGGGGCGATATCAGAATGGCGCTACTTTTTATTTATTACATCAGTGTTTTTCTAAGGAACATACGTATATGTACAAAATTTAGGGATAGTATTTGGCAAATATCGGGCTGATAGTGCAACTTATTGTGAAGTGGTTGCTGATGTCTTTTGGTAATGCTATTGCCAATACAATATTATTTTCATTAGTTAGATCGATTAGGAAAATTATTATCTTTATTGGTATAATATGGAACATATGAGGCGTATTTATTTGTTGTTTGTATTGCTATTTTCGGGAACATATTGTGTTGCACAGGCTGAGAATCCTTTTAAGGTGTATGAGTATTTTCAGCAGTACACAGGTCTTTTTGCGCTCGATGAACATCCGTCTGTATTGGCAGATACAAATTTGATTGCAATATGGAAAGTGGAGGAAGAGGAAGACATACACAATTATTTTGTAGTTGAGCGCGGCAGTATCAACGAATATGTTTTCACATATATGAACCGCGGTGGAACAAACAGGACGTACGAAAATTTTACAGCCTTTATGTCGAAAATAGGCAATGTACTGTTTCTCAATGTTGGGTTATACAATTATGATACCCGTAAGCCCGAGTTTTTCTATCTCAAAGTAACCGATATCGACAATAGCGGTTGGCGGGCTACTTTGTCGTTAGTAACAGATACCACGCTCAAGACGCTCACATCGCGCGAAGCAGTACGAGAGCGCATAGCACAGAATCTGAACAACCCTAAATTTTATCATCAGTCAGTGCATTTTCACAAGATATTGCCGTTATTGTATTGCAAGTGAGCTGCAATCATCTCTACAGACTGACCAGAAGACTTGACGGCAATAGTATTTGCTTTGCAAACATATGCGTTTCAACAACCTATAGTAATAGGTACTCAAGGTTTCATAGATAAAGTTCAGCGGATGTCTCGTGTGCTCATTGACGTTAATAGAATTCGGGCGTAAGTCGGTATGGCAGGAAATGCAAATTAGAGGCAAGGTATAGAATGCGCTAATAAAGCTGATTGTATTTTTGATCATTGTTGGAGTATAAATCATTTGCTTACGATTGTTTATGCATATCTACAATTTGCGAATTTTTGATGATGGAGATAGAAACCAACGGATATTAGTTGCCTTTTTTGAGAAAGGGTCGATTTATAAGGCAGGTTAGGTTATTTTGCAGTAAAAAAATGAACGCAGATCTATTTTTAAGCGCATTGCGTTCTCGGGTTATTGTTCCTGACGACGAGTTTCAGGAATATCTGGAAAAGGCTGAATTCAGGCATTTTAACAAAAACGAGCATTTATTCCGTCAAGGTGACATACCTCGCTTTAGCAGCTTTATAACCAAAGGGTGCATACGCACCTACTATATCAGCGACGACGGCTCCGAACGAACTACCTTATTTGCAGAGGAAGGTTACTGGACCGGTGATTTGGACAGTATGCGCTCCGGTAAGGCTACACAAATGAACATACAGGCGATGGAAGATACCGATGTCATCACTTTTTCTCGCGAAAAATGGGAATGGGGATATGAAAAATTTGAATGGAAAAGAACTGTTCATGCTATGGGGCAACAGCGGAGGGCTGCTAAGCTGGCAGAACATTTAGGACGCCTGCTTACCGATACCCCGGAATCTAACTACCTGCGCCTACAGCAAGAACGACCCAAACTTATGCAGCGCGTAGCGCAGTACCATATAGCCTCTTACCTGGGCGTTTCGCCCGAAACGCTTAGTCGCATTCGCAAAAAATTATCGGGCTCCTGATGTTTCTTGATTTATATCAATGAACCGGCCTTCCATGCAGGGTACTTTTGCCCTGTACTTAAAAACAATCAACATTATGGTAACAGTAATCAACACTCACGAAGTACCTGACTTCGATAAATGGAAAGAAATTTTTGACGCAAGCGCCGAAGGCCGTTCGCGTGCAGGTATCAATATCCTGAATGTATATTGCGACGTCAACAATAAGAATAAAGTAACGGTAATATCTGAGGTTGCAGATGCCGAATCTGCCAGAGCATTTATAGCCAACCTTCGTCCATTGCTGGAAAAAGGAGCAATATCTCAGCCGGAATTCATGATACTTGAAAAAGTAATGTAGTACACGTAGGTGTACTGAACACAATACCATGTAAAACAGCAAAACCCGCTATTAGTGTGGGTTTTGCTGTTTTTGAGCGCATGGGTAACTAATCTTCGAACATGATTTTTGAAGATTTAAACGGCATAGAAACGTTAGTGCATTACGTCATTTACTACCGCATCCCTGAAAAATGCAATTACATCGTCAATACCCAATTGAAAACGCAAAGCGCTTACTATCTCATTCTGCTTTTCTTGGTTTCTAATAATGCCCAATTTTAAAGAAAGTCTTCGTTTATCAAGTGTTCTGATTTGATAACACAACACTATTGATTCATTAGGCAAACCTGAATTATCGGTTTCTAAAAGCGCTTCATTAGGATAAATCTGCCTGTTTTCTTTTCTGGTTGTTATAGTAAAACATTTACAACGCTTAAAAGTGGAAAAGAAACCATCGGCTATAGCAAGTATTGATTCCAAATTGGATTCGTCGCTTGGTGAAATATCTAGGAATATGGAAGGTACTGTCTACGGTTATAGAACCGATGACAATGACACCTTGGTTGCCGACTACCCGTTGCTGCCATCGACAAGAAAATTCTGGAACAAAATGTTGCAGGTGATAGACACCGCCGGAACTTCAGGGCAGCTTAGAAATCAGCTTCGTATTATAGACGACAGCTTAAAGTCAGTTGCTGAATTGGAAATAGGTCAAATTGTTCCTGCCGATTTTATCTTTAACCAGAATCAAACACAGTTAATACAATCAGGGCTACTGCTAAATGAGACCAGTACATTGATTCAGGAACGCAAAGCAAAAGGCGGTGATTCAACTTTAGAAGGAAGAATATTAAGTGCTGTTTTTCTACTGGATAAATTAACAACTGACATACCCAACACCGGCCTCAAATGCAATGAGCAGTTTATTGCTGATTTACTTATTGACAACCTGAATACCAGTTCCGATACCTTCCGGTCAAAGATTAAGACCCTGATCAAAAAGCTGATTGAAGAGAAAGTATTGATGCCGATCAGCGATGAGTATAAATTGCAGACTAAAATTGGCCAGGAATGGGAACAAGAGTTTACGAAACAATATGTAAAACTCAACAATTCAGGTGATGACCAAATTCAAGGGCTAAGAAAGACTAAAATACTCTCCTTTTTTAAGGATAAAACAAAGGGGATTGTAGTAACCCAAGGTATTGCCAAGCAGGGACGGGAATTTGAATTGTGGGATAAGGAGACCCTACCTAATACTGAACATAAATTAAACGTTTGGATAAGAGATGGCTGGTTTGAAAATGAGAATACCGTGCTTAATGAGATAAGAGCAGCCGGTAGTGATACTCCATTAGCGTATGTTTTCGTTAAGAAATTCAGAGACCCGGAACTGCGAACTGAAATACTAAAGTTCCTGGCTGCCGGGTTAACGCTTGATGCTAAAGGGCTTCCATCTACACAGGATGGAGAGAAGGCGAAGAAGAGCATGGAGACCCGACAAGCAAATGCCAAAACAGAAATCGAGGCATTGATTGAAAAAATATGCTCTGAATCATTGGTTTATTATGCCGGAGGAAACAGCGTACAAAAAGGAGCAATAAAGGAAAACATTGAGGAAGTGTTAAGCGGTATCGCTGACAGGCAGTTTCCTGACTATAAAAGCAAGGCTGATTTCGCTAACTGGGGGCAAGTTTTAAATAAGGCTATAGCAGGTAATCCTGATGCGCTGAATGCAATACATTTTATGGGAGATGTGGCTACGCACCCTGTTGCTACCGAAATTCTGCGCTTTATCGGCAATTCGACAAAGCAGGGTAAAGAAATACGCAATCATTTCTGGAAATCACCGTATGGCTGGAGCCAGGATGCTATAGATGCGATTTTGATACTGCTGAAGAATACGCAACACATATCTACCAGCGAACCTAACCTGATCGTTAGCCGGATAAATAATGCAACCTTCAAAAAGGAAATACACATTTTAGGTGTAAAGGATAAATTGAGCATTAAAGGCTTGTTCCAAAAAGCAGGTATCTCTTGCCCACCAAATCAGGAGATTTTCCCTTTCTCTAACATGTTTTTAGAGAAGCTGAAAACGCTTGCATTACAGGTGGGTGGAGATGCACCAAGACCAGATCCGATAAAAATTGATTTCATAAAAGATATAGAGAATAAGGAGGGCAATGAACGGCTGCTGGATATTCTTGAACAACAAACTGCATTACAAGCCGCATATGACGAATGGAGCGCAAAAGCTACGCTGGTAAGCACTCGTGAACCTTTATGGGATTTGCTGATTGAATTGACTAACCATGCGCCTGATGATGCGGATTTCGACCAGTTTAAAGACGAGGTAAAAGCTATTCGCGAGAATAGGTTATTGCTTCAGGAGCCAGACCCAATTCAGCCCAAACTGAATGATATTTCAGATAAGCTGAAAACACTTTTAAACAAGCTGAAGGAAAATTACATTAAGGAATACGATGAAAAAATGGCGGAATTACAAGCCAACCAGTATTTCGCAAAACTGACACCGGAACAGAAACATCATATTTTAGGCAAACATCAGCTATTGGCAAAACCGGAGCTGAAACCTTTAGATGCGCAGGCTCTTTCTTATCAGTTGCAGAAATTGCCGCTTTATGGATGGGACACCAAGATCGCTGCATTGAGTGGGCAATTTCATTCTGCGGTAGATGAAGCCATTACTTTATCTGCGCCCAAAGCCAAGACGTTTAATATACCCCGTAGAACAATTACCAATCAGGTAGAAATTGATGCGTATGTTGCTGAATTAAAAACCGAATTAGAGAATTTGCTTAAAGAATCCAGTTCCATCATATTGAGATAAATAAAACTAATGAGTAACGTATCGACAACTATGGTGCAGTATAGCGAATTGCTTAACGAAATTAAATTGCATATTCGCTCTGCTCATGCAAAGGCGGCACTGGCGGTTAATTCCGCCATGATACAGCTATATTGGAATATGGGCAAGATGATTGCAAACAATCAGGCTTTATTTGAAGGCAGAAACAATTATGTGGAACAGCTTGCAAACGATTTGCGAACTGAGTTCCCGGATATGAAAGGGTTTTCGCGGTCTAACCTTTTTTATATCCGTAAGTTTTATCAATTTTATTCAGTTCGGCAGGCTGCTGAACTGAATAAAATTCTATTACAAAATAGTGAACTCTCAGTCCAGCAAGTTGCTGGACTGAGTCCAACCGATGAAATTTCAGTGCAGCAAGTTGTTGCACTAAATAAGGAAATAGTCAGTGTTCCCTGGGGGCATCACATGATTTTATTAGATAAAACAAAGGCAATAGACGAAGCCATGTTTTATTTACAGCAGATCATTGAACATAATTGGAGCCGCACAATCCTGACATTGCAAATTGAACAGAACTTATACGGGAGGCAGGGCAAAGCAATCACCAATTTCAATACAACCCTGCCGGAGCAACAAGCTCTATTAGCCAATCAGATATTAAAAGACCCATATAATTTTGGCTTTCTAACACTTGAAGCAAAAGTGCAGGAACTGGAAATAGAAAAACAATTAACCGAACATATCACCAAGTTTCTATTAGAACTCGGGAAGGGATTTGCCTTTATAGGTCGGCAATACCCTTTCAAAATTGGCGACAAAGATTACCGTATAGACTTGTTGTTTTATCATATCCGGCTGCGTTGTTTTGTGGTAATTGACCTTAAAACCGGAGAGTTTGAACCAGAGTTTGCTGGTAAAATGAACTTTTATCTCTCTGCCGTAGATGACCTTTTAAAAGCAGATACCGACCAGTCCTCTATAGGGATAATCTTATGTAAAAGCAAAAGCAAGCTGGAGGTGGAATATGCATTGCGGGGAATGAACAAACCCATAGGGGTAAGTGAGTTTACCCTGACGCAGGCGTTGCCAACCGAATTGAAAAGCACCTTGCCTACCATTGAAGAATTTGAAAACGAATTGAACAAATAATACTATGCCCGTACTCACCCCTCAACAAAGAAGCACACTGGAGACCGCCGTAAAGCAGGCAAGAAAAATTGC
Organism: uncultured Bacteroidota bacterium; assembly: GCA_903882805.1. Lineage (GTDB taxonomy): Bacteria > Bacteroidota > Bacteroidia > Chitinophagales > Chitinophagaceae > Nemorincola. The sequence goes on from CAIRYK010000003.1 coordinate 80,531, forward strand.
AGAAACAGGCGCAATAAATGCCCTGCATGGTCTGGCAGTGGACAATCCTGAGCCGTACCCGCATATGAAGCCGGAGCAAAGGGCATTACGTAATAGTCTGCGTAATAAAGCAAGACTGCTGGGAGATCTGCTGCCGGAAAAGGGAACACAAAACATTAAAAACCTAGCCTATGAGCTGGCTTACGAAACCTGACATAAAATGTTGTTTGCCATGTTCCTTGAAGCCAACGGCTTGCTGATGCACCCGGATGGTGTAGCGGTGACTATGGAAGACTGCGAAGAGCTGGCACGGGATGAAAAATATATAGACAAATGGGATGCTGCTGCAACGTACGCCTCTAAAATGCTCCCAGCAATTTTCAGGGTTGATGATCCTTTGATGCAGATAGCGTTCGCTACTGATGAGCGTATAAAGCTGGAGGAACTAATAGATGGTTTAGAGCGTCACATTTTTGCAGCTGACGATGCTCTCGGATGGGTCTATCAATATTGGCAAAGCGAAGCAAAAAAACAAGTTGAAGATGAGGAAAAAAGTGGTCAGAAAATTGACGGAGCCCGACTTCCGGCCAAGACTCAATTATTTACTGAACCATACATGGTTCACTTCCTAATAGACAATACAATCGGATCTTGGTGGGTTAATAACAATCCGGGAATTAAAACTCCCGTTAAATTTGAATACTTACAATTGCGTGAAGATGGTCGTCCTATTGCAGAAAAAATAGAGGGATGGCCAGATAAAACAGCCGATATAACTGCACTCGATCCATGCATGGGGTCAGGACACTTTGTGGCGTCCTTATTTCCTGTTTTTGCAAAATTGAGAATGCATGAAGAGGACCTTACGAAAGAGGAGGCAACGGGTAAAGTTATTACTGAAAATCTGTTTGGTCTTGAGCTAGATGCCCGCTGCACACAAATAGCAGCCTTTAACCTTGCACTCACTGCATGGAAATTTTGTGGGCATTATATGGAACTACCTGAAATGAACTTGGCCTGTAGCGGAATCGCTCCAAAAGGGAAAATGGAAGATTGGGTGAAATTGGTAAGTAATGTAGACAGTGTTGACAAGGCTAGGATGGAGAATGGAATGCGTGAGTTATACAACCATTTTCAATTAGCACCCGAATTGGGGAGTCTGATAGACCCCTCTTCGATTAAAGCAGATGCATACACGGCAAATTTCGATCAACTACAGCCAATTCTTGATAGAGCTTTAAATAGTGAAGTTGATAGTGATCAACTTGAAAGAGGTGTACTGGCTGCTGGAATAGCTAAAGCAGGGCAAATATTAGCAAAGAAATATACCCTACAAGTTACTAATGTTCCGTATTTGGGACGAAAAAATCAAGATACAGTCTTGCTTGATTTTTGTGAAAAAAACAATCCTGACGCAAAAGTCGATTTGGCAACGGTTTTTCTTGATAAAATGCTTAAATCAAATGTTTACGGCGGGATTTCTTGTTGCGTAATCCCTCAAAACTGGCTTTTTTTAACTTCATATAAAAAATTTCGAGAAAAGCTATTGAAAAATGAAAGTTGGACGATGGTTGCAAGACTAGGACCTAAAAGCTTTCAAACTCCTATGTGGGATTTTAATGTCATGCTTATCATTATGCAGCATAAAAGACCCGTAAACACGCAACTAATATACGGTATAGATGTATCAGATTTTTCAAGTGCTACTGCAAAGGAAGACGCATTGAAAACCGCTGAAATTAAATCCGTAAAACAGTTAGAACAATTAAAGAATCCCGATGCAAGAATAGTAATGAGTGAAAATATCGGCGGGCATCTTTTAAGTAAGTACGCTAATTCACTTCAAGGTATCGCCACTGGAGATTATTCAAGATACGGCCGTGTCTTAGTGGAATTGCCAAATATTGATGGTTCAAATTGGGTATTTCAGCAATCCACTTTCCCTAAAAACAAACTATATGCAGGCAAAGAAAGCGCAATATATTGGGAGAATGGTGAGGGTTCTCTTCATAGTTCAGATGGTGCAAGAATTCAGGGAAATAATGCTTGGAGAAAAAAGGGTGTAGTAGTTAGCCTAATGGGAAGTTTGCCTGTTAGCTTATACCTAGGCGAGTATTTTGACATTAGTTGTGCCTCCATAGTTCCAATAAATGAAGGCGATATTTTAGCAGTATGGTGCTTTTGTAGTAGCCCTTCTTTTAATGAAGAAGTAAGGAAAATTGATCAAAAGTTAAATGTAACAACCGGTACATTGTCCAAAGTGCCATTTGATTTAGATTACTGGCAGCAAGTAGCTGCGGAGAAATATCCAAATGGCTTACCTAAATCGTATAGCGATGATGCCACACAATGGCTATTTCATGGAAACCCAACACTAACGGATAATCCATTACAGGTGGCAATGGCTCGCCTGCTTGGGTATCGCTGGCCTGCCGAAAGTGATACAGAAATGGAGTTGGCGGATGAAGCAAGAGAATTAATAGCCGCCATACAGCCTTTTAACAGCCATACAGATGATGATGGCATTATGTGTCTTCCTGCCATAAACGGAGAGCTACAAGCAGCTGAGCGCTGCCGGGAATTCCTGATGGCTGTATGGGGAGAAGACTGGAGCAATAGTACGCTGCAAAAACTACTGCAAAAAGAAGACGCAAAGAAAACTACTCTGGATGAGTGGCTGCGAGATGAGTTTATTGATCAGCACAACAAGCTGTTTCAAAACCGGCCTTTTATCTGGCAGATATGGGATGGAAGAAAAGATGGATTTTCGGCATTGGTCAACTACCACAAACTAAACAAGGAAAATTTATCTAAGCTCATATATACATACCTGGGCGATTGGATACGCATGTGCGAAGCCAAAGTGAAAGCCGGAGAAAGTGGAGCAGAAGGCTTGCGCAGTGCTGCGCTAAAGCTAAAAGAAAAGCTAGAAGCAATATTGCAAGGCGAAGCGCCCTACGACATTTTTGTGCGCTGGAAAACCCTTGACCAACAACCAGTTGGCTGGGAGCCTGACTTAAATGATGGTGTACGCCTAAACATTCGTCCGTTTATTCTGGCTGATGTACTGCGCAAAAAGCCCAATATAAAATGGGGAGTTGACAGAGGCAAAAATCCTCCCGGCACCCCGTGGGGAACTGAACGGGATAATGACATGCATTTGAGTTTGGAAGAGAAGGGGAAGTCAAGGAAGTGATAAAAGACTAAAGTAAGTTATGCTGGATACGAAATTGCCTAGATTTAAGGAGTTATACACCGCCTTCCGGCAGACGGAAAGCTATGCGAATAGAGTTAAGCAATCGGCTATTGCTCCTGTAAACAGATCTATAATTAAAGCTACGCTATTAAATGAGCCAATTACAAGCGAACATTTGACCGGACTTATCCAAATGTTCAAATATGGTGTAACCGATGAAACTTTCGATTACTATCTAGAACAAAATGTGCCGGATGAAGAACAACGTTCTGAAATATCTGAAAGAGCGTATGAGGTAAATGAGTATGGATACACTGGTGCTGGATTAAATTCAATTGCAGACCTTAACGACGAACAACTAAGTTTGGTCAAAGCATTTTTACTTGATGCCTTTGAAGTTACTAATGTTAAACAGGCACAAGATTTATGTACAAGGTTCGAAGCGGAGAATATACCGTTGGTAAAGTCGGGTATTTATTCCCCTTGGCTTTATTACATACAGCCGAGTATTTTCCCAATTCTCAATAATTCGCACGATAAATTCAGGCAATGGCTTGATATTCCAAAGGACTATCCAATTTGTATAGAGGCATTTAGTGAACTTAGGCGCACAGTAAATGAAATTGATTTGGGCTTATTAGACATATTTGCTCATAACTTCAAAACGGAATCTGTGAAAAGAAATATCGATGAATACCTTGAGCTCCTTCATCGTAGATTTAGAAATATTTGGAGATGTGCGACTTCTGGGAAGTGGCATTTTTTTAAAGAGCAGGATGTTTTATCACTTGATTGGCTTGCTCCTAATGTTGATTACTCTAAAGTAGATGTAAAATCGAAAATTGGGCTAAATCGTTGGGTAAATAGACTTAGAAAGGGAGACCTAATAGTCGTCCTCGACAAATACAATTACTTTGGAATGGCAATCGCTCACTCCAAATATGTGTATCATTCAAATGATAAGAATCTAGGTGGAGATGTAAGGCCATGTGTAGATGTACAATTCATTCACAAGCTTGAAACTTATGCTCCTCATCATTTGAATATAACGCATACTAATCCC
>CAIRYK010000004.1 GCA_903882805.1 uncultured Bacteroidota bacterium
CCGAGCAGGGTAGGATCAACGAGCAGGTAACGCTACCTGGCACATTAGCCAACGGTATGTATCTGCTGAATCTGCACACGCCAAACGAACAAGCAGTCTTCCATTTTGTGATCAGTAAATAGAAGAGTAGTGTAATCAATTTAAAAAGCGCGCCGGTTTTCACCGGGGCGCTTTTTAAATTTCAGAAATATATGGGTGGTTACATGGTCGCTTTAGCGCCATATTTGTTGTTATCAGAAACGCCGTCTTTACAGGCCAGCAGCATACCATATACCGGTATCAGCAGGTGCCAGCCGGTTTTGTTGATGTCCTGCATCCGGCGAACACCCACACATATAAGCGGCATCAATACAGCAGCCAGATAGGTGAGGTCGGCGGATGTTTGACCTAATATGATTTCTTTGAAGCCAATAGTTATAGCAATGAAGTGCAACGCCAGGCTAATAGCCAGATTGATAAGAGTAAAGTACCAGTATTCGCTTCGGCTCGCCCGTCCGTGAAAAACGATGTATTTCCTCCATGCCATAATGTAATATTTCATCCTGTAGTCGTTTTTAAGTGTTGGAAACCGATTTTCGGTAGCGGGTGCAAATAACGACTAAATATTTCATCATCAGCGTTCCGGCAAAAAATGGTCAGCTTGCCCACTCCTCGCTGAGCGCTTCGTAGAGCGCGCATTGACAGAGCCGTTGGTCGGTAAGTAGTAGGGGATGGTTGAACGTGCCTGCCTGCTTCATGCCGATTTTTTCCATTATCCTAATCGACTTCACATTGACGACCGGCGCCAAGGCAACCACTTTGGGAAGGCTAAGGTTGTGCAACGCATACTTGAGGCATCTTTGTGCACCCTCGGTTGCATAACCCTTGTTCCAGTATTCTTTACTTATTCGCCAGCCTATATCTACACAGGGCGTAAATGCCGCCTCGAATGTTTTTTCAGCCAAACCAATGAAGCCTATAAACGCACCGTTGTGCAGTAAATCTACGGCATAGTAACAATAGCCGTGTGTGGTCATTAACTCTTGCATGCGTGCAATAAATTCTTTGGTTTGTTGCAGGTCTTGTATAGCCGGGAAAAACTCCATTACCTCAGGGTCGGCATTAAGCGTTGCAAGAGGAACAATATCGGCATCGGTCCAGTTCCTGAAGCCGAGCCGCAGGGAGGTGAAGAGGTAGGTGGTGGTCATAGAACCTGTTGTTTGAATGTGGTTGAAAGAGTTGCTGCCGCTATAACATGTTGTCGGGTAACGGTGTGATGAATATCATTACTTGAAGTAATATGGGTCAGAAGGCCGGACAAATGATTAAGTCAACTTTGCTTTTTGTCATCCACACATCGTTTATATATGATTCGCAAAGCTTTATTACCCGCATTTGTTGCCGCGGCATTGTTGGCGTCCTGCACCAAGGAAGAAAATAAAAGTTCGTCTTGCACATTGAGTATTCTGAAAAGCCCAACAGGACAGCACCAGAGCATAACTGCGAATATAGACAATAACGGCTATACCAATATAGCGGCGCAAACGCTGCTGGCATCGGGCGGCACGCCATTGCGCAACTACAACTGGAGTGTAGAGGCATCGCCGGTGCCGCCAAGCGGGTATATATTTTGGCCGTTGTCGGGTATTATAGACCGCACATCGGGCGGTACTGCGGCCAATGGCCTTACAGTAGGCACCAGAACATTTAAGGTAAAGGTGAGCGATGGCAGTTGCTCAGTTACCGAATCGGTGGATATTATTGTGACGGGCTACACTCCCGGACCGGCTGCAATTTTTCAGCAATTATCCAGTCCGTTTACACTGAAAACAGCCGATGCGAATAAGGCCTACGGCGCATCGCTGTTTGCCATGGGCGGTACGCCGCCCTATAGCTGGGCTTTAGACCAAACCTATGCCGGTAGCGCCGATTTAACGGCTGCCGGCCTGCTGGTAGATCCCGATGGCGGCATAGTGCGCGGCACCGTAAACAACAGTGCAGCGGGCAAAACCATAAAATTTAAGGTAAAAGTGACCGACGCTACCAATGCCGTAGCCGTGTATAGTCCGGTGTATACTATTGTGGTGAATTGATGATGTATATAAGATTTGGCAACCAACGAACGGTGTTTGTTGGCTATGCCGGCAAGATTGTAGCAGGCGGTGGGTGATGAACTCACCGCCTTTTGGTTTATGGGTGTAGTCCCTTTTCGATAGGCGCTGGCCTGCGAAAAAGCGGGAGTTGGGCTTAATGCCGGTTACAAACCGGCTACTTTAGTTAGATACGGGTGATCCTTCGGAACACTCGCGCCAGATAGAATAAAAATTTATTGATGACTGTAGACTGCAGTCTACAGTCGCGTAGCACCCCGATTCCACCACTGCTCCACTATAAAAAAAGCGGCCAACGATCCCAATCGTTAGCCGCTGTTCTATTTCGGAGTTATTTTTATTAATCTATAATCAGTTTCCTTACCTCGGCAGGGCCGGTGGGTGGGGCTATGGTAACGAGGTATATGCCGGGCGCCAGCTCGGGTAGGGGTATCATTATGGTGTTGTCTTTGCCGGTGAGCTGCTGGGCGAGGGTGGTAACCGTGACGCCTGCAATATCGGTAATGGTAAACGATACGGTGGCGGGTTGTGTGCCGGGCATATGTAGGTTTACCCTAAACCATTCTTTGGCAGGGTTGGGGTAGAGGTCAGACACCGACCAGCGTTCCGCAAGCGGCTCATTGACGCTGTTGATAACGCTATGCGTAGTAGTGTCGTTGTTCACTATTATATACTGACTGTTGAACCGGGTAATGCGGTTATTGGCAGTAAAGGTGAGCTTGCTGTTGGATGGCAGGTAGCTAAAGCGCGCTGCGCTATCCAACTCGGGGCTCCAGGTGTTGCCAAAGTCGCCGGTATTGCGCCTGAACAGGCGGAATGAACCGGGGCGATATACAGAACTGCTGATGTTGAGGCGACCCAGCGAGATGCTGTCGGGCTGGGTAAAGGTGGCGTTGTTTCCGTAGTTGTTTACTATAAAGTAGCCTTTTACATTGGGCCGGTAGTCGGGGCGGGTATCGGGATTGCTGAGCAGGTGGAAGGCTACTACTTCGCCATCGGGGTAGGTGCCGCCGGTGGGTAGGTAGGCGTTTACATCGGCTGCCGGAAAGCTGTTGAGGCCCGCTGCGCTTACCGCAGTGTTTCGGTACACTCGGCCGGTGCTTACGGGCGCTGTAGAGGTTACAATATTGGCGGCAGGCACAGGTGTGCTGAAGTTGTCGCGCACATCGTACACATTACCGCTTTGCAGGTCGTATTGGTTGAACTGGTAATATTTAATCAATCCGGTTTCGGTAAACGGATCGGTGATGAGGTGCATTTTTTCGCGTACTTCCGTTTGGCTGAGGGCGTAGTTGTAAAACTTCACCTCATCTATCTTGCCATCGTATTTAGATCCCTGACCTTGGTGGTTGTCGAGGTTGAGCACAAATGGCGATTGCGACAGGTCTATCACCGGCATTGGCGACAGGCTGTTTACTTGTTCACCCACGCCATTCAGGTACATTGTTACACCCGTTGGGCTGTAGGTAAGTACAACAAAGTTCCATTGAGTACTGTCGCACACCAGGCTGCTGGAGTTGGCATAGTTTACGGTGCTGTCGGTATAGCACAGTATGAGGTTGGGGGTATAGCCATTGAACTTAAACCCGAAGCCAAAGCCATAACCGCCGCCGCCGGGGTACACATCGTGCGACACTATTTGCGAGAAGCTGCTTTGCAGGCCCTTGGGCTGTATCCAGCACGATATAGAGAAGTTGTTGCTGTTGATGTTGGCCACGCCCAGGTTCACCGTTTGATTAGTGCGGTTGAGCTGTATACACTTTCCGGCTACGGTGTCGGGGGCGCAATGGTCGTCGGCTACCACTATCATACTGTCTATGGTGCGGGTGTGGGTTTGCGCCAGCGCATTGGTCACTGTAAGGCTAACGCTGTAGCTACCCGGTCCCGGATAAACCACCTTTGGCGTAGCGGCTGTGGTGCTGCTCACCCATGCCGCTCCCGGAAAAGACCAGGTGCGCGTAGCTCCTGCATAGTCGTTCATAGAATAATCGAAAAACTTGACGGTGTCGCGTGCGCAGCCTACGTATTTTTTGTCGGCCATGGGTTGCGCCACCGGTGCGCCTACCGTATATAGCGGCGACTCCCAGATACTGCAATTGCCGCCCAGCCTTATTTTGCTGTCGCGGTAAAAGATGAGGGCGCCTACACGGGCTTCCAGCCCTGTGGGCAACCCTGTGCTGAAGTCGGTCCAGTCGGCCATGGCGCTGTCGCGGTAGTACACTTTAGATGGGCGGGTATTGCTGATAGCATATATGCCGCTATTTGTGCCGCCATGAAACTGCAGAAAAGCTATGCGTTTGCCATTCAGGGTAGCTCCTGTAATATTGGTCCAGGTGGCGCCGCCGTCCATAGATCTGAATACCTTGTTGCCGGCGGCGGCATTGGCCATGCAGTAATACACCTCGTTTTCGCGCAGCGGATTTACAGCCACGTCGGTATTGTAGTAGGTCCAGGCTACGGGCAGGGTCAGCTGCGTCCAGGTGGCGCCGGCATCGGTGGTTTTGTAAAGGCCGTTGGTGGCGCATACATATATTACCTTCGGGTTGCTGCGGCAAATCTCGAAACGCCACACCTTATTGTTGTTGCCAAAGTTATGGAGCGCGGCGTAAGATGCGCCGCTGTTGCCCGATTTCCACAGCAGGCTGTCTTTACCCAGGTAGAAGGTATTGGAATAGCGGGGATCTATAACCAGCTCGCTCGAAAACTGACCGTAGTAGTTGTCTTGCGGCCACATGGTGTTGGGTACGTTTGGCGCGCCATACTGCACGGGGCTGCTCATGGTGGCGGGCAATACCAGCGAACCGATGTCGCGGAAGCCTGCAGTGCGCGACTGACCATGGTATATATGGCCTGTGGCGTCTTCGCCGCCGCCCAGCGACAGCGCTTTGCCGCCGCCATAGCCTTCGCTAATGGCTGCATTGCCGTTGTGGTAGCGGCCGCCCACCACTATATCTTCATCCCATCCCTGACCGAAGCCCCAGTAGTCTGCACTTCTCAGTCCGTTGTTGCGGACCGACCAGTTGGGGGTATTGGTGAAGAAATCGGTAGAATAGTTTACGCCGCCATCGGTTGCCAGATAGGCATCGCCGCCCAGAGCAGTGGCACCTTGCAGGTCGGGGTGGAGACCAAACGAGCCTGAATAGCCACCCAGCGGACCAAAGTTGAAACCGCCGTCGGTAGACTTGTAAGTGGTAGTGGTACCCACAATAACATGGTTTGCATTGGCCGGCGACACCATAATCGCGAGGTCGTAATACCCCTGTCCGTTCGACATGCCGAGGCCGGTGGTAGAAGAGCTACCGGTAAGCCCGGTAGTGGTAGAGGCCACCGTTACCGCCCAGGTAGCAGCGCGGTCGGTACTGCGCATTATTTTGGGCGGCGAGGTAGATCCTATGTTTACACAATACACATAGTTGGTATTGGCAGGCGATACTCCCAGCCGTGCGCCCGATGTGTTTTCGCCGGTCATAGCGCCGGTTACTGTACTGAATGTTGTGCCGCCATCGGTAGAGCGGAGTAGCGTGATGAGACTGCCGGTAAGCGAACCAACCGCATATACGGTATCTGTGCCGGTGGGGTTGAGTACCAGATCGTAGAGCGTGCCGGTAACGGTACTGCCTGGGGCCATGGTCCAGGTAGCTCCGGCATTGTCGCTGTAGTATATAGATGTGCCGCCGGTAACCAATATGCGGCCGGAATTGCGATTGATAGCGATGGCATTGCCGCCGCCATAGGTGTAAGAACCAAGTATAGACCAGCCGGCGCCGCCTGTGGTGGTTTTAAGCAGCACATTGGCCGAGCCGTCGTAGGTATATACAATATTTTCATTGAATGGATCTACGGCTATCGATTTGCTGCCGCAGCTGTAGAGCGTATCGCTCACCGATGTCCAGGTAAGGCCCTTATCGGCCGAGCGGAAAAATGAACCGGGTTCGGTAGCTGCATATAGTACCGATGGGTTGGATGGCGCAATAGCCATACAGTACACATTTACCTGATAGTTTCTAAGGTTGGCGCTGCCCGCGCTGTAGGTTTGCGTGGGGCCGAGAACGGTCCAGTTTGCGGCGGCGGTGGTGCGTTGCAGACCGCTTTGCGCTTTTTTTTTACCTTGTTGCTCCAGCGATTTCTTCAACTGGATTTTGTTGTATTGGTCGTCGTAGGCCACACTGCCATCGGGCTGAATGAATGGAGCCATTTTATTGCGCCACCTGATGTAGGCGCCTATATAGGGGTCTTCGTTCCACTGTTCGCGCTCGCCGGGTTGGTCGGGCGTTGTTTTTTCGCGGCGTTCTTCGGCCTTGTGCGTAGCTTTATATACCGAAATCAGCGAGTCTATAGCATACACATTGGGTTTGTTCCAGTCGGTTTGTTTTACCCAATCCGGAGTAGGAATAGTGCCCGGCAGATCGAATGGATTTTTTTGCTGAGCAAAAGCCGAGCCCGCAAGCAACTGAGCAGCAAGCGCCGCCATAGCCCCCAACAAGCGTACTTTATTACCGAAGATTATCGACATAATTATTGATTAGCTGAATGAAGGGATAAAGGTAGGTAAATATCTTTATCCTTGTTAAGCGTAATGGGTTGTGGAGTAGTGTTGCCGGTCGGAGACCGGGTGCCGTGCAACCGTAGTCGCAGACTACGGTTATCGATTGTTTTTTATTTAATTATTATATAATGATGACTGTAGACTGCAGTCTACAGTCGCCCGGTACCCGGTCTCCAGATCGGTGTATATTTGGGTTTTCGATGAATAATGGTTGCATATGTCCCTTACACCGGTCGGAGACCGGGTGCCGTGCAACCGTAGTCGCAGACTATGGTTATCGATTGTTTTTTATTTAATTATTATATAATGATGACTGTAGACTGCAGTCTACAGTCGCGCGGTACCCGGTCTACAGACCGGTTTATGTGATGATTTTATAAATAATGGTTACATTATGTCTTTTACACCGGTCAGAGACCGGGTGCCATGCAACCGTAGTCACAGACTACGGTTATCGATAAAATAAAAAACTAATTGATGTCCGCAGCCGTCACTTAGAACGACAGATGTAGTCGTTATTTACCCTCCCAATCCCCATTCTCCGTAATTTTGCCAAAAAAACCATGAAACACACATGCTACATTGCCTCAATATTATTTATGTTATTGTCGGTGGTGTGTTATGGGCAGGGGGGCGGGCGCAATGCAGCGGCACGTATGCGGTATGCCGGCGCCGATTATGATGTGTACAGGGTGGGCGATAAGGGGCGGGCGGTGCAGCTATTCTGGAAAGACGATAGTGCACATATACTGAAAAGTATGGGCCGGCTAAAAAAGTACGTGGAACGCAAACACAAAAAGCTACTATTTGCTACCAATGCCGGTATGTACACTACCACCAACGGCCCCATGGGGCTATATATAGAAAACGGGAAAACCTTAAAGCGCATAGACCTGAAGAAAGGCCCGGCTACCAACTTTTATATGCAGCCAAACGGCGTTTATTATACCACAGCCACAGGAGGGCATATTGTTGCATCGGACGATTATGCCCGGGTAACCGAAAAGGTAAAATATCCAACACAGTCGGGGCCTATGCTGGTGCTAGATGGCCAAATAAACAGCGCATTTACCAAGGGCTCTAAAAACATAAACATACGCAGCGGAGTAGGTATAGATGCTGATGGCAATGTATGTTTCGCGCTGAGCGAATCGCTGGTGAGTTTTTACGATTTTGCCAGTTTTTTTAAAGAACAACTTCGCTGTAACAATGCACTGTTCTTAGATGGTTCCATCAGCCGCATGCATCTGCCTCAGCTAAAAATAGCCGATACAGGAGGCAGCTTTGGCGTGATGGTAGGAGTGATGGAGTAGTCTATTTATTATTGCATTGTGGTTTTTTATTTATTTAGATTCAACCAGGCTGTTTTGTGGTTTTCATCAAGTTGGTGAAAGGAATTATTGCAAGCTTGGGTTGTAGTCTTATATGTTGTCTGGCATATGGATTTCCTTTTATGTAGTCGGTCATATAACCTTTTCTGACTGATGCAGGCTAAGATCCAAATAGCGTATGATGTGGAGGTATATTATATTATCGACAGGTGTTGCCTACTTCGTTACCTGAAAATTGGTAAGAGAATTTAAGCAGCCATTAGCATTGTATTGTTAGTAGTAGTTAAATGAATGAGGATAATTCCAACCAGTTTGGCATTCAAAAACCAATGAAACAATACCTGTGTTGGTTTCCCAAAGTATTGAGTGGCTGTGCATTTTGGCCAATCCTTTGCAGCTATAATATAATATTCTATTTTTGGAGTAAAATTTACATAATGGCAAGAAGAATATTTGGTTTCCTCATTGTCTTTCTTTCGGCATTTGGTGTTAATCGTGTATCAGCGCAAGTTGTAGAGCATGGCCGTGAGACGATAAGGGGTGAAATGAACTTCACTGAACTGGCAGAATATTGCAGGTTGCATCCAGAACCATTCAGACGGAATATGTTGCAGAACGAAGAGGATGGCGAACCCCGTCCGGTAAACCCGCCTTGTACCGACTCTACGAGAATAAAAATGCGTGCGGTAGATGCTTTGCGCGCTTTTATGCCCGGTCCGGCATTGCCTATATCTCCTGCTCCTATCGATACTTTTGAGTCCACCTACGATCCCGGTACATCTATTCCTCCCGATACTCATGGCGCCGTAGATAGCAACTACGCCATGACCACAATCAATACCACGGTAAAGATACAAACAAGGGCTGGCGGCGCTGTATCGTCGGTTACGCTTGATGCGTTCTGGACAACCGTTCTTCCCGGCGGCGGTTCATTCGATCCACGCGTGCACTACGACCCATACACCAACAGATGGATAGTAGTAGCCGTGTCGGGCGCCAACAGCTCAACATCCAGCATACTTATTGCAATATCTAAAACCAGCAACCCTACCGGCGCTTGGTGGACCTACAGGGTTACCGCATTCCCGGCAGGCACTTATTGGTTCGACTATCCGGATGTAGGTTTTAACAGCAAGTGGATTACCGTTACCGGTAATCTGTTCCAAAACTCAGGCCCAGGCTATGGCGGCGCCAAAGTTTTTGTATTCAACAAGGCCAACCTTTTATCTGGCGCGGGCGCACCGTTTACAGCATTTACACAAACATCTTCATTCACTATTTGTCCGGCCATTACTTACGACCCTACTGCAGCTAATATGTTTGCCATAGAATCGTACAACAGCTATGCAGGCCAGATGCAGTTGTGGAAAATAGCCGGCCCGGTAGGTTCTGAAACGCTTACATCGGTAGCTATCCCTACTTCGCCTATGCGCTGGCAGGGTTCAGACCATGCTTTTTCCGGTACTTCAGGTTCAGACTTTGCTCCACAGGCAGGCACTTCTAACCTGATACAAAACAACGACGACCGCGTAACGCAACTGGTGTTTATGAACAATAAACTGTGGTTTGCGCATACGGTGTTTTTGCCCTACAGTACTACGGTAAATGCAACGCGTACCGGAGTAGACTGGTGGCAGCTCGACACGTTTGGAACGCCTGTGCAGTTGGGTAGAATAGAAGACCCCACCGGCGTAAATTATTATGCATTTCCCTGCCTTGCTGTAAATACAGTAGAAGATGCGCTGATTGGTTTTTCCGCATTTTCGGCAACTACCTTCCCAAGCGCGGCTTACGCAATGCGCTTTCATACTGATCCGATAGATTCTATACGTCCGTTACAGATATATCGTCATGGACAGGCCCGTTATTACAAAGTATTTTCGGGTACTAAGAACAGATGGGGGGACTACTCAGGTTGCGCCCTCGACCCGCTCAATCAGCTCGACTTCTGGACGCTACAGGAAGCCAGCGCCAGCCCAGCCAACAACTGGGATACCTGGTGGGCTTATGTGAAAATATGCACTCCTCCGGGCGCAACCATTACGCCATCGGGGCCAACATCGTTTTGCACAGGCGGCAGCGTGGGCCTCGACGCTAATACAGGCACAGGCTACACCTACCAATGGAGCCTTGGCGGAACGCCGATAGCCGGAGCTACCAATGCATCTTATATTGTGTCTGTGGGCGGCGACTACACCGTGTTGGTAACCAGCGGCGCCTGCAACTCTACATCGTCTATAACCACCGTTACTGTTAGCGCGCCGCCTGCGGCGGTAATCACTCCTGCCGGACCTACCACTTTTTGTAGCGGCGGCAGCGTTGTGCTCAATGCATCTACCGGAGCCGGCTATAGTTATGTATGGCAGTTGGGAGGCCTACCTATTAGCGGCGCCACTACATCGTCTTACACTGCTACAGTTGCCGGAAACTATTCGGTATTGATAACCAATGCAGCGGGCTGTAGCGCCACTTCTGGCCTTACTACCGTTACCATCAATCCATCGCCAACGGCTACCGCCACACCCGGCGGACCCACTACATTCTGTTCTGGCGGCAGTGTTTTGCTTACAGCCAGCGCGGGCACCGGCTACACCTACCAGTGGCAGCTGGGCGGCACGCCAATTTCGGGCGCATCGCTTATTTCTTATACTGCTACTGCCAGCGGCAACTATACTGTACTTGTTTCGCGCTCGGGTTGTAGCGCCACATCGGGCGTAGTTACGGTTACGGTCAATCCAGCTCCTCCGGCAGTTGTTACCCCTTCTGGACCCACAGCGTTTTGTTCGGGCGGTTCGGTTACACTTTCTGCCAGCACAGGCGCGGGGCTTAGCTACCAGTGGCGTTTAGGCGGCACGCCCATAAGCGGCGCCACCACATCGTCGTTCTCGGCAAGTATTGCCGGCAACTACACCGTATTTGTTACCAACTCTACGGGTTGCACAGCTACTTCTGCTATCACCACAGTATCTGTAGGCACAACGCCAACTGCAACTATTACCCCCGGCGGACCTACTACTTTCTGCACAGGCGGCAGCGTGGTACTAAATGGTTCTAGCGGCACCGGATATACCTACCAGTGGCAATTGGGCGGTTCGCCTATTGCCGGCGCCACCAATGCTACCTATACGGCTTTTGCTGCCGGAAGCTACACCCTTGTTGTCAACAACAGCGGCTGCTCCGCCACATCTACTGCCACTACCGTTACTGTTACTCCCGGTCCGGGTTCTACCATCACTCCGGCTGGTCCTACTACATTCTGTATAGGCGGTAGCGTAGTACTTAATGCCAATACCGGCGTTGGCCTTTCTTATCAGTGGCAGAAAGACGGCGTTAACATTGCCGGCGCTACACTGGCCAGCTATACAGCTACTACCGGCGGCAGCTATACAGTAATTGTTACATTTGGCGCCTGTGTGGTTACATCGGCAGCAACTGTTGTTACTGTGTTTTCTACCGTTCCCGACCCAATACTTGGCCCTATAGCAGTATGCGTAGGCCAAACCATAACCCAAACTAATGCCACCCCCGGCGGCGCATGGACCAGCAGCAACCTGCTGAGAGCTACCGTATCGGGCGCCGGCGTTGTTACAGGCGTATCGGCAGGCAGCGTTATTATTACTTATGCTTCTTCAACTACCTGCGGCACTACAGTTGCTACCAAAACTATAACCATCAATGCGTTGCCATCGGTATCGGCTATAACAGGCGTATTTACCGGCTGTATAGGCGCTACCCGCACCCTTACTGACGCTACTCCGTCGGGCGTATGGAGCAGCGGCAACACAGCTATTGCTACCGTAGGCAGCGCATCGGGCATTGTTGCCGGCATTACCAACGGCACTGCGGTTATCAGCTATGCGGTTACCAACAGCAATGGTTGCGTAGGCTACTCATTTACCACTTATACGGTTACTACTCCGCTTATTGCGGCAATATCGCCATCGGGCCCTACTACGTTCTGCACAGGCGGCAGCGTATTGCTGCGCGCCACAACCGGCACCGGCCTTACCTACAAATGGCAGCTTAGCGGCGTAGACATACCCGGAGCTACGGCTTCTTCGTACCTCGTGAACTACAGCGGCAGCTTTACGGTAGTTATCAACAGCGGCGGCGGATGTTTATCTACATCATCGCCAGTAGTTGTTACGGTCAATCCTTCACCATCAGTAGTGCCATCGGTTACCGTATTGGCAAGTCCCGATACATTCTTGTGCGTAACGGCAAGTCCGGTTACGTTTAGCGCAATACCAGTGAACGGCGGTACAACCCCAACCTTTACCTGGTATGTAAACGATACTATGCGTTTTGTGGGCGCTCCATTTGTGTACACTCCCCGCAATGGCGATATAGTAAAAGTGAAGATGAACAGCAGCAACCCATGCTCATTCCCCGACACAGCTATCGGTCGCACATCGGTAGTGGTAAGCGCAATGCGCATACCATCAGTAGCTATTGCAGCTGCTCCTGGCACAACAGTGTGCACCGGCGGCAATGTAGTACTGACCGCAGTACCCACCTTTGGCGGTTCATCGCCATCGTATACCTGGACCAAGAACGGCATCAATGTAGGTACAGGTCCATCGTATAGCTACACACCCGCCGAGGGCGACCGTGTGTACTGCACCATTGCCAGCAACGCATCGTGCGTGTTCCCGTCTACTGCGGTGAGCCCGACAAGCATATTGCATCTGAGTCCGGTATCTGTAAACTCGATTGCCATAACAGTTTCATCGTCGAGTATAGTTTCGGGTCAGGTAGATACTTTTACGGCCTATGCTACCCATCCCGGCACATCGCCCCTGTATCAGTGGTACATAAATGGCGCGCCGGTTCCCGGAGCTACCAATGCTGTGTTTATCACCAGCTCGCTTACCAACGGTATGGTGGTTAACTGCCAGATTACGAGCAGCGATCCTTGCGCATTGCCTCGTTCGGTATTCAGCACAGGCATCACCATAAATGTAGACGCTACAGGAGTGAAAGTAACCGGCACAACAACCGGCCTTACCCTTATACCCAACCCCAACAGCGGAACCTTTACCATAAAAGGTTCGTTGAAATCGGCTACAGACAACCGCGTAAGCATTTCTGTAACCAATGTATTGGGTCAGACCGTATACACTAAAAATGCACTTGCGCACAGCGGCGCTGTAAACGAGCGCATAGTATTACCTTCTACCCTAAGCGCAGGTATGTACCTCATCAGCATTACCAATGCTAAAGACCATACGGTGTTGAATATGGTATTGGAGAAGTAATAGAAGTAAATTGGGTTTTCTATCCTATAAAGGCGCCTTTTTGGCGCCTTTATCTATTGGAATAACAGATGTATTTTACTGTAGTTGCAAAGCGGTAGGTATTGTCGGCAAAATGGACCATGCCTCACGTTACTAATGAAAACTCCATCGAGCAAACGCACTCCGCATGTTGTAGATTGTACCAATAATCAATTGCAAAGGCGTCAAAATAAAAGACAATCTTTTGCATAAATATTCCATTGTTTTATAAGTGAACTAATGCGCATGCAGCCATTGCAAATTGTTACATTTGCTAGATCATTTATAAGGAAGTACTGACACCTGAATACCCATGGATAAAAAGACACTTTCAGAACGAGATATATGCACAAAATTCATAACGCCTGCGGTTGAAAAATCGGGCTGGAATAAACATACTCAGCTTTTAGAAGAGGTATCTTTTACTGACGGTAAAATTTATGTAAGAGGTAAACTAACTGCTCGTGGCGCTCAAAAACGTGCCGATTATATACTTTACTATAAGCCCAATATCCCGATTGCTATTATTGAAGCAAAGGACAATAAGCACTCTATAAGAGCCGGTATTCAACAGGCTTTAGATTATGCCCAAATACTTGATATTCCATGTGTTTTCAGTAGTAATGGTGACGGATTTCTATTTCACGATAGAACAGCTACTGACGGTAACATTGAAACTGAACTTGATATAGATAGTTTCCCTTCGCCGGAACAGCTCTGGGAGCGATATAAAAAATATAAAGGTATTGTAACCCCTGAATCTGAAAAGATAGCTGCACAGGATTACTATTTCGATGGATCGAGCAGGAAACCAAGGTATTACCAACAGATTGCCATCAACAGAACCGTAGAAGCAATTGCCAATGGTCAAAACCGTATCATTCTTGTAATGGCCACCGGTACAGGTAAAACCTATACTGCATTTCAGATAATACACCGACTATGGAAAAGCGGCGCTAAAAAGCGTATTCTTTTCTTAGCCGACCGTAACGCTTTAATTGACCAGACACGAAGAGGCGATTTCAAACATTTTAAAGATAAAATGACGGTTGTAAAGCACCGGCAAATAGATAAGAGTTACGAGATTTATTTGGCTTTATATCAAGGTTTATCAGGCGCAGACGATGAATCAAATGTCTACAAACAGTTCTCGCCCGATTTCTTCGACTTGATTGTAATTGATGAGTGCCACAGAGGCAGTGCAAAAGAAGATAGTTCTTGGCATGAAATATTATCCTACTTCAGCAAAGCCACTCACATCGGTTTAACCGCCACTCCAAAAGAAAGTAAGGAAACAAGTAATACCGGATATTTTGGTGATCCTGTATATACCTACTCTTTAAAGCAAGGTATCGACGATGGTTTCCTTGCGCCTTACCGGGTTGTTAGAGTTGGCTTGAATGTAGACGCAGAAGGTTGGAGACCAAATCAGGGGAAAACCGACATTGACGGTAATGCTATTGAAGATAGAATTTACAACAGAAAAGACTTTGACCGGAATCTGGTAATAGAAGAACGAACGGAATTGGTAGCCCAAAAACTGACCGAGTTTTTGAAAGGTTATGATCGTTTTGCCAAAACAATTGTGTTTTGTGTTGATATAGACCATGCCGAAAGAATGCGCTCAGCGTTGGCTAAACAAAATGCCGACCTTGTTACCGATAATTACAAATACATAATGCAGATTACCGGCGATAATGATGAGGGCAAAAGAGAGTTGGACAACTTTATTAATCCCGAAGAAAAATACCCTGTAATTGCTACCACCTCCGAATTGATGACCACTGGTGTAGATGCACAAACCTGCAAGGTTATTGTATTAGATGCTAATATCACTTCAATGACCAAGTTCAAACAAATCATTGGCCGTGGCACGCGCATCAATGAAGCATTTGGTAAATTGTATTTCACCATTTTAGATTTCAGGAATGCAACTGATTTGTTTGCCGACAAAGATTTTGATGGCGATCCTATTAGAGTAAAGCCAGTTTCGGAAGAGGAAGATCTATCGATGATTGTGATTGAAGAGGAAGAAAATACGGTTACAGTATTAGACCAGGAATCTGGTGAAGAAATTAAATTTGAAAAAGCGAAAATCAGATATCCGGATGGCTCACATCTCAATGGGGATTGGGTGGTAAGAGAATCTAAAGGCTACAGAGAGAAGGTATATGTAAACGGTGTTGATGTATCTGTGTTGGTAAGCCGTGAAATGTATTTCGACCAACACGGAAAACCTATTACAACCAGTTTGAAAGACCATACCAAAGAAATAGTTAAGGAACATTTTGCTTCGCTAAACGACTTCTTAAACAAATGGAACGCAACCGAACGCAAGGAAGCGATTATTGCAGAGCTTCAGGATCAGGGTATAATGGTGGAAGCCCTATATGAGGCTGTAGGCAAACAGGTTGACTTGTTTGATTTGATCTGCCACGTTGCTTACGACCAACCACCATTGACCCGAAAGGAAAGAGCCAACAATGTAAAAAAGAGAAACTACTACACCAAGTATGGCGACCAGGCAAAACAGGTATTAGAGGCCTTGCTGGATAAATATGCCGACGAGGGTATCGCAAACATGGAGAGCATAGAAGTGCTTAGGGTAAATCCATTTGATGCATTTGGGTCGCCGGTTGAAATTATTAGCAACTTCGGCAGTAAAGAGAAGTACCTTCAAGCGGTTAGGGAATTGGAATTTGAGTTATACAAAACAGCATAATAACAATGAGTAATATAGGCGGCATAATAAAGAGTATACAGAACATAATGTGGCAAGACACTGGCCTCAATGGCGATGCACCGCGCATTGAGCAGTTGGGGTGGATGCTCTTTCTTAAAATATTTTCGGACAAGGACAAGGAATTAGAACTATTAGACGACGCCTACAAATCGCCTATCCCCGATAGATTTCATTGGGTAAAGGAAAAGGGTAACTGGGCAGGCGATGATGAAGGAATGACTGGCGATGAATTGCTGGAGTTTGTAGACCGGCAATTATTTCCTGCCTTGCGCAATCTTGATTTAAGTACGGGCAACCAACGAGCAGTTATTGTTAGAGAAGTATTTGAGGGCAATAACAACTATATGAAAAGCGGCATCAACATTCGCAAGGTGTTGAACAAGCTGAACGAAATTGACTTTAACGTAGCCAAAGACCGCCACGCTTTTGGAGAGTTGTACGAAACTATATTGAAGGAGTTGCAGAGCGCAGGCAAAAGCGGTGAGTTTTATACACCCAGAGCCATTACGCAATTCATTACCGAAACCATAAATCCGCAATTGGGTGAAAAAGTGCTTGACCCTGCTTGCGGAACCGGCGGTTACCTAACCTGTGCCATTGAGCATTTAAAAGCACAAGCCAAAAATGTAAAGGACAGAAAAAGTATAGAAGAAAATATTGCCGGCTGGGAATACAAACCCTTACCGTATTTGCTGGCAACCACTAATCTTATTTTACACGACATTGAAATACCCAACATAAAATTTGGCGATGCTTTAGACCAACCCTTGAGCAACTTTACCGAAAAAGACAGAGTAAATGTGATACTGGCCAACCCGCCTTTTGGTGGCATTGTAGCCAATAACAACGAAACAAACTTCCCTCAAACCTACCGCACTAAAGAAAGCGCCGACTTGTTTTTGATACTGATGATTCATTTGCTGAAACAAGACGGGAGGGCAGGTATAGTATTGCCCGATGGCAGCCTTACAGGAGATGGGGTAAAACAACGCATAAGGCAAAAATTGGTAGAAGATTGCAACCTGCACACCATTATACGTTTGCCCAATTCAGTGTTTCAGCCGTATGCAACTGTGGCCACCAACCTATTGTTTTTTAAGAAGGGAGAACCCACAAAAGAGATATGGTATTATGAGCACCGATTGCAGGAAGGACAAAAAGCGTACAACAAAACCCGCCCGATTCAGGTGCAGGAGTTTGAGCCTATAAAAGCATGGTGGAACAACCGAGAGGAAAGCGATATTTGCTGGAAGGTAAATATTAAAACTATTGTTGAAAGAGGGTACGATTTGGATATTAAAAACCCAACCAAAGTAGAAGAAGCGCAAGAATATAGTAGCGCTGAGCTGATGGTTCAACTGCAGCAGTCTTTTGAGAAAAGCAATAGGTTGTTAAACAGGTTAATGGAAGCAGTAAAATGACAGTAGAGAACCAATTTACCGAAATAATATCGCTTATTAGCCAAAGCCGGGCAAAGGCATATCAGGCGGCTAATAGGGAACTTATTGACCTGTATTGGAATATCGGCGCTTACATCAGCCGCAGGATAGAACGTGAAGGTTGGGGTAAAGGGACAGTAGCGCAGCTTGCCGAATTTATCCAGAAACGCGAACCGGGTATATCAGGTTTTTCTGATAAAAACCTGTGGCGCATGAAGCAGTTTTATGAAACATATAAGGATTCTTTAAAACTCTCACCGCTGGTGAGAGAATTAAACTGGACTAATAATTTGACGATTTTAAGCCGCAGCAAAACAATTGAAGAGAAAGAATTCTATTTAAAGCTGTGCGTAGAAGAAAAATATACCTCGCGTGAACTGGAACGACAGATTAACGCATCGGTTTATGAGCGTTTTATGTTGAGCGCCTCAAAACTCTCAGCACCGCTGAGAGTTTTGCAAGACAATGTAAATCAGATATTTAAGGACACTTATGTATTGGAGTTCCTCGGCTTGCCGGAACAACACCCCGAAGGCGACCTGCAAAAGGCTTTGATTGCCAATATGAAGCAATTTATACTGGAGCTGGGTAAGGATTTCCTGTTTGTGGGCGAAGAATATCGTGTACAAGTTGGGAATACCGATTTTTTTATTGACCTGCTCTTTTATCATAGGGGATTGCAAAGCCTGGTAGCCTTTGAGCTGAAATCACTTACGTTTAAACCGGAGCATTTGGGTAAACTCAATTTTTATCTTGAAGCGCTCGACCGGGATGTAAAAAAGCCAAATGAAAACCCAAGCATTGGGGTATTGTTATGCCGGGATAAAGATCAGGAGGTGGTAGAGTATGCGCTAAGCAGGCATTTATCGCCTACACTGATAAGCCAGTACACAACGGTGCTGCCTGATAAAAAACTGTTACAAGCTAAACTACATGAGCTTTATGAATTGTATGATAGGAAGGAAATGAAAGATGAGAAGCAAGGCGATTGATATATTCTTAAAAAGGTTAAAGGCAATAAATAGATGAAAATTAGTTACGCAGAATATTTAAAGAAAACTGACGCCTCTGTTTTAGTAGCAGAGGCGATTTTTAGTGAGCTGTTTTCAAAATCCCCCTTACTTAAAATTTCTGATGTGGCAGACACAACTAGCGGAGGAACACCACTCAGGAGTAACGCCGAATTTCATAATGGCACAATACCTTGGTTGAAATCAGGCGAATTAAATGATAAATGGATTGAAGAAGCTGAAGAGTTTATTACGGAGGAGGGTTTGTCAAATTCTTCTGCCAAATTGTTGCCAGAAGGCACCTTGTTGTTAGCAATGTATGGTGCAACAGCAGGTAGGACTGGAATAACAAGAATAAAAGCAGCTACAAATCAGGCTGTTTGTGCATTATTCCCAAATGAAAAAGTTATACAGGAGTATTTATTTTGGTTTTTAAGACAACACCGTTACTACTTTATTGAAATTAGTAAGGGCGGAGCGCAGCCTAATATCAGCCAGTCAGTTATAAAAGGTACTTTGCTACCAGTACCTGATAAAACACTTCAAACTCAAATTGCTAATATTCTATCAACTATTGAAAACACTGGAAAGATTGATTTAAATATTGTACCGAATGAATTCAGAAATAAGGTGAACAAAGTATTGGCATCAAAAAATAATGTACTTGAAATCACAACCGAACTCCGCCAACAACTCACCATCGTAAAAAAACTTCGTCAGCAATTATTACAAGATGCAGTGCAAGGTAAATTGGTGGCGCAAGATCCTACTGATGAACCTGCCAGTGTTTTACTAAAGAAAATAAAAGCCGAAAAAGAAAAACTGATTGCTGAAAAGAAACGCAAAAAAGAAAAAGAACTCCCACCCATTAAGCCGGAAGAGATTCCTTTTGAAATACCGGAGAATTGGGTGTGGTGTAGGTTGGGGGAGATAATTTATGACACAGAAGGAGGAAAAAGCCCCAACTGTTTGCATGAACCTGCAAAGGATAATGAATGGGGTGTAATTAAAACAACCGCAGTACAAGAATTGTATTTTTTAGAAAACGAAAATAAAGTTTTACCAGACAAGTTCATTGTAAATGAACAACACAAAGTAATTGAAGGTGACATTTTAATTACTAGAGCTGGACCAAAAAATAGAGTTGGGGTTGTTTGTTGTGTAGAAAATTTGACTAAGAATTTGATACTCTCCGATAAAACAATTAGAATAATTCACCCAAAAAATATGCTCTATTCTAAATATATTGCTTTAGCATTAAATAGCCCCCTTATTAAACCATTTATTGAACAAAAGATGACTGGTATGGCAGATAGCCAAGTAAATATTACACAAGACAATATGAAAGGGTTTCCAATTTCCCTTCCACCATTAGCAGAACAAATCCGCATTGTTCAAAAATTAGACGAACTGATGCAGTATTGTAATGATTTAGAAGCAAGCATCAAAGAAAGTGAAGCACAAAATGAACAACTGTTGCAACAGGTTTTGAGAGAGGCGTTGAGGAAAGAACCAGTTGAAGCTTAAAAAATAGGGGCTACCGGTTGATAGTTCCCTATTTCCAGATAACCGTAGACTGCAGTCTACGGTTGCACGGCGGCAGGTCTGTGACCTGCGAAATGGAATAAAACACTTTATCAACGAAACCTCCAACTCGTCTACCAGCACACCGGTCGGAGACCGGTTACCGTACGACCGTAGACGGAAGTCTACGGTCATCAAAATATAAATGAATTTCCAGATAACCGTAGACTGCAGTCTACGGTTGCACGGCGGCAGGTCTCTGACCTGCGAAATGGAATAAAACACTTTACAAACGAAAACCTCCAGCTCGTCTACCAGCTCACCGGTCGGAGACCGGGTACCGTGCGACCGTAAACTGAAGTCTACGGTCATCAAAATATAAATCAATTCCAGATAACAGTAGACTGCAGTCTACTATTATCAAGATTTAAATGAATTGCAGATAACGAGCC
>CAIRYK010000005.1 GCA_903882805.1 uncultured Bacteroidota bacterium
AACGACTATAATATCACATAACAATAAAGCCCGCAAGTGCGGGCTTTATTGTTATGTGATATCGGGCCTTGGGGGCTGTTTACTTTGCGGTTTTCAGTTTGTCTTTAAATACCTTTTTAAACTTATCCACCTTTGGTCCTACAACAAATTTGCAGTACGACTGGTTGGGGTTATCGTTATAATAGTTTTGATGATAATCTTCGGCTTTGTAAAACTTTTTAAACTCCGTAATCTCTGTCACCACCGGATTTGCCCACGCTTTTTCGTCGTTTAGTTTTTTCTTGTATTGCTCAGCCTTTTGTTTTTGTTCGTCGTTGTGGTAAAAAATGGCTGACCGGTACTGAGTGCCTTCGTCATTACCCTGACGGTTGAGTGTGGTAGGGTCGTGGCAGGTCCAGAAAGCAGCCAGTAGTTCGTCAAACGAAATAACCGCCGGATCGTAGGTAATATTGCACACTTCTGCATGGCCTGTTGTGCCATTGCATACCTCTCTGTACGACGGGTTGTCTACATGGCCGCCGCTAAAGCCAGATTCTACCTTGCTAACGCCTTTCAGCATCTGAAACTGCGCCTCTGTACACCAGTAGCAACCTGCGCCAAATGTGGCGACCTCTGTTTTGTGCTCTGTGGCCTTCGCTGTGTTTGCATTCATTTGCCTGAACGTTTTAGTTTTTTCGTAATTGTCGTTTTGTGCGCATGCTGCAAATTGTGTCAGCAACAAGGCAAGCCCAAGTAAATTTTTGATTTTGCTAAACATGGTTGTTCAAATTTAGGATATATACGGTAGCCAAGCGTAGCCGGATTTTATCAGCGTGCTGATTTAGGGTTTGGTTAACATAAGTAAGGCGGCATCGGCCCCATGGTAAGCAATGGTATACCTACTACCTGCAAGCCGCGCGGCATTGTGGATAGAGCGGGTGCAATACGCACGAAAACAATCGGCAGTACTGGCTGCGATGTGGCTTTTGCTCTATAGGTAGAATTTTAACCAATCTTTTCTATACCATCACGTTTTCCGCTACCCGACAGCAGGTACACCACGGCCATGCGTATGGCAACGCCATTTTCTACCTGATCGAGGATGATGGATTGTTTTGAGTCGGCAACATCTGAAGTTAGCTCCACTCCGCGATTTATAGGGCCGGGATGCATGATGATGATATCTTTTGCCAGGCTGTCGAGCATTTGTTTATTTACCCCATAGTATTGCGCATACTCGCGCAGGGTACTGAACAGCGGCTTGTGCTGACGCTCCAGTTGTATACGCAACACGTTGGCTACGTCGCACCATTCGAGCGCTTTTTTTACATTGTATTCCACCCTTACGCCCAACGACTCTATATGCTTGGGTATCAGTGTTGGCGGACCCGCTACTGTTACTTCTGCTCCAAGCTTATTGAGGCAGAAAATATTGCTTAGCGCCACGCGGCTGTGCATAATATCGCCTATTATGGTGACGCGCTTACCTTTAAGGTCGCCCAGTTTTTCTCGCATAGAATACGCATCCAGCAGGGCTTGGGTAGGGTGTTCGTTGGCGCCGTCTCCGGCATTGATAATGCTTGCATCTATGTGGTTGGCCAAAAACCAGGGCGCCCCGCTTGCCGAATGGCGCATTACCACCATGTCTACCTTCATGGCCAATATGTTATGTACGGTATCTATAAGCGTTTCGCCTTTAGACACCGACGAACCTGAAGCAGAAAAGTTGACCACGTCAGCCCCAAGGCGTTTCTCAGCCAGTTCAAACGATATACGGGTGCGGGTAGAGTTTTCAAAGAAAATATTGGCAATAGCAATATGGTTGAGCGTAGGTAATTTTTTGATAGACCGGTTGAGTACTCCTTTAAAATTATCGGCTGTTATAAATATCTGCTCAATATCGTTGACGGTTAGTTCCTTTATTCCAAGCAGATGTTTTACAGATAATGACATATAATGATAATGTGTGGTTAATCAAATCAAAAAATACTCAATTACGCTTTGCGTCCCTATATCTACTGCTTATCCAGCAATACTACTTCGTCTTTGCCATCTTTTTCTTGCCAGTATACTTTTACTTTTTGCGTTAGTATGGTGTCTACGGTATGGCCTGTATAGTCGGGTTGCACAGGCAACTCGCGGCTAAACCGACGGTCGATAAGCACCAGTAACTCTACTTTTTTAGGGCGACCAAAGTCGATGAGCGCATCCATTGCCGACCTAATGGTGCGACCTGTATGCAGCACATCGTCTATAAGTATTACGCTTTTACTGGCAATGCTGAAGTTGACGTCGGTGAAAGAAGGCACCTGTATCTCGTTTCGGGTTTGAAGGTCATCTCTGTAAAAAGTGATGTCCAGCTTTCCGTAATCAATGTTGTTATTACCCGTAATGTTCTTTACAATTTGGGTTATGCGGTCCGACAGTAGTATGCCGCGCGGCTGAATGCCAATAATTACCGAATCTCTGAATGACAGATGATTCTCGACCAGTTGATGCGCAAGGCGCAGCAGGGTAATGTTGAGCTGGTCGTTATTGAGCAATGTTTTCACAGCGTTGAAATTTGAGTCCAAAAATAATCATACCTAGCCTATTTTACGAATTAGCGCCGGAAAAATGTTTTTTGTCATTTATGGCTTGATAGAATTTGGTACTTTCGCAGTTATAAAATTGTCTGTAAAGCAGATGCATTCAGCGTCGCGAAAATCCCTTTTTCTCCTGTTTTATGGACTGTTTTTAACTACGAAATAATGGTTTTACAGGCCGGTAAAGTAACAATATACAATGCAAGACATTAATGCTTTTTTCGATGAATATGCCAAGGCGCTGGAGCGTTTAAACACCAAGCTTATGGCGCAGTTGTATAATATTCCCTGTACCATGCTATCAGACGATGCAACAACTATTTTTAATGATGCAGGCAAACTCGAAGGATTTTTTAATCAGGGCGTAGGCTTTTATCGTCAGTTTGGTATTGTAGGCGTGCGCCCCGATGTGTGGAACCGTAAACCCTGGTCGAAAAAAATAGTTCAGGTAAAGGTGAACTGGCAGTACTTCGACTTGCAAAAGAAGCCGATTTACAATTGCGACTATCACTATGTACTAAAGCTGGACAAACACAATCAATGGAAAATAATACTGTCTGTATCTGAAAACGAGCGCGAGCGTATGGAAGAGTGGCAACGCAGTATTCAAAAATAACAATCGCGTGGTCTTGGTTTGATTGTTGAATTGATAATGTTAAAATAAAAAAGCATGGCAATAGAAAAGAAAAAGCTTATATTTTATGAGTGGTTGGTTTTTATAGCCTACGGCTTTTTTATACTTATGGGGCTAACCTGGTTTATAATGAGCTACATGAGCGGCGGACAATTCAACTATCAGGCATTTATTGTTATTGCGCTTTTTGTTGTTCAGGCCTACTACAAGCACAAGCTGGCCAACCTTATTATTGGCGTACTCTGTCTGGCGCTGTCTATTTTTATGCTGCTGCAAAGTCTGCTTATAGGTAAGCATGGCGGTTTCGATGCATTAGCTGTAGGAATGACATCTATGTCGATATTTAGTATTATTATGTCTATGATATTGATGTTTAGCTACACTAAATTGAGCTTTAAAGACCAATAACCCGAGATGTCATTATGAAAAAATACACCCGCGCAGTGGCGTTTATTGGCTTGTCCGTTGCGCTTACTACTGCATGCAAAAAGTCTGAGTCAGAAAATCCGTTCAATAATGTGCGTATATCTACTATTGATTTGACCAAGGCCAACATTCACCAGCATTATAGATTTGTATACGACTACAGCAATAATGTAGACTCGATAGTTACATCCAGCGGCTTCCGGAAATTCGGCTATTTCGGGTCGTCGTTTTCTATTACCGATGAGAATAGCAATGTTACTACCGTATATGCAAATACTTCCGGCTGGTTGCTCAAGGTATTGGTAAAAGATACGATCAATTTTACCTACAATAGCAATAACAGCAGTCAGCTGTCGCAAAAAGACATCTGGACGACTACTACAACTTACCCCTACTACAAAAAGCTATCTACTACCTATGCTTGGAGCGGCGGCGATGTGGTGACCGTAAATGCGCCAACCGGTATAGAAAATTACACCTACGAGCCTGGCAAAAATGCTCAGCCTGGCGATGCCTGGCGAATAGACCAAATACTGGAATATGGGAGATCGTATATTAAAACCTTTCACCTGCCCACTGTAAAAACCATGGACGGCGTATGGGATGAGCAATATCTATATGATTTCGATGCAAATGGCCGCATTAGTGAACTAAAGAAAATAAAGAACAACAAAGATCTTGTAGAGAACGATACAACCGTATATAAGATTACTTACTATTAATCTTCGAGTAGGCAACGTTAAATCACAGCGCCGCAACACAATATTGCGGTGTGTAATATTAAATAAATGAAGCAAGTCCGAATACAGCGAAATATTGCGTTACTATCTGTGTTGCTGTTTTTGGCAAAATTATTGGCATGGTATCTTACTGCATCAGTAACAGTGCTTACCGATGCTTTGGAGAGCATTGTGAACATGATAGCTGGCTTTGTTGGGCTATTCAGCATTGCCTTGGCCAACCTGCCCCGTGACACAAATCATCCATATGGACACGGTAAGGCAGAATTTTTGTCGTCGGCTGTAGAGGGCGCTTTGATTTTTATTGCAGGCATCGTTATTATTTTTCAGGCCATTCATCAGTTGTTGATGCCTCACCCGCTGCAGCGGCTCGATGTAGGTTTGATTATTATTATTGCCGCCGGCCTTGTAAATTATGCAGTAGGGAAATATGCAGAGCGCGAGGGTAAGAAAAGTAACTCTATGGTGCTGGTGTCGGCAGGTAGCCATCTGGTGTCCGATGCTTATTCTACCATTGCAGTAGTTGTAGGTCTTGGATTACTGATGCTTACCAACAACCGTTATGTATGGCTAGACAGCGTAGTGGCATTGTGTTTTGCACCAGTAATAATGGTAACCGGCTACCGGGTGCTCCGTAAATCTGTAGCCGGTATGATGGATGAAATGGACATGACGCTACTAAAAAACGTGATTGATGTGTTGCAGAAAAACCGTCAGCCGCAATGGGTAGACCTGCACAACCTACGGGTGATACAATATGGCAGCCTTATGCATGTAGACGCACACCTGACACTGCCATGGTACCAGCTTGTAGCCGATGCCGATAAAGAAATACACAACCTGGAGCGATTGATAAAGGCTAATTTCAGTGATCAGGTGGAGTTGTTTATTCACATAGATAGCTGTATGCCTTACCAGTGCAAGCTATGCGCCATGCCCAATTGCGCGCAGCGCCAAGAGGCTTTTGAGCGGCAAATGGAATGGAAGACTGAAAATGTGTGGGCCGATGCAAAACATGGCAAAACTGTAGCCAGTAATAACTGATTGCAGACTCATTAGCCAATTAATTACTCAAGTACTGCTCTGCCCTCGAGTTTAGGCTATTTCCCGCATTATCGTTAATGTACAAATAGTTGCGCCAGGCAGGGTTTTGCACCTCGCCGGCTACCGTACTGTGCAGCAACTTGTAGTCGCCTATCATCTGGTTGGGTTTGTAAAACAAAAACACCGCATTGGTTACTTCCTTCAGGTTTTTTTGTGTCAGTACATTGTACTGCCATACTTCGTAAGGTAGCGCTCCTGGTTCGTTTTGCACAGTAACAATATCGGTTGGCGCGCCATAGCGCAGATACATATATCCACGTTCGGTTTCGTACCCGGGTTGTCCGCTGCCTTTAAACAGCTTGTTTACCTCCATTACCCTTGCCGAATATTCCTTCCATGCCTTGGCAGGGTCGCGCTTATTTATGTTCTGAAAATAGTTGTATATGTAGTAGCGCATATACAGATCATCTGGTTTTTTCAGGAAGTTGTTGATGGCCTGTGTGCCCGCATAATCGGAAATGGGCAGCAACATTTTTAAAATGGCGCGAATCTCCCCAATGTTGTACTTCGATAAGAATGTTTTGTCGAGGTCCAGTACCTTAATGTTTTCTATAGCTGTGTCGTGAACGGCTCTGCTTACAGGGGCGGCAGTGTCTGCTTTTGGTGGGCGCGTGTTCATGCGCTGAAAAAACAGCGTTGTAGACGCTACAGTTTGGTGTACATTATTGCCCAGCGAAATATTGAGGTAGTAATTGCCGGACGGTAGCGCCTCGATATTAAAACTACCCGATACAGGCATCACTGATTTGGGCGTTATGGTGTCGGTTTTAATAAAATTGAGATAGTGTACCTCGTTTTCTTTCTTAGAAATGGTGACGCGCACAGCCAGCGGATAGTCGATTTTTGAGATTTCATTGGCTTGATACAGCTCGGCATAATAGTGGAGGTAGGTGCGGTTATTGTCGAGGAAGTTGGCAGAGGAAGGCAACATTTGCACGCCGTTCTTTTTGAAAGGCGATGCTATGGGATTATTGAGCGTAGTGTCGAGCAACTGCGGACTGCTGAAAAATGCAGTTTTAACAATGGGCGCGAGCGTCAGGGTATCGGTATAGGTAAATTTATTGTTGGTATCGGCCAGATCGGTAAGTCTTAGGCGCAGCGTTACTTTGCCGGGTTGCAGGTAGTAGCGGCGCAGGTCGCGGATGGTTTGAGCCATTAATTCTGTTACATTGGCGCGCGGCACGGTTTGTAGTATGAATTCATCTTCCTTCACAACTCCGGCATCCGTTGAGAAGGTTATCACCGTTTTTATACGCGCCACAATGCCTTTTTCCGGCAGTGTGGTGTAGCGTATTGTTTGCGGGTTTATTTGCCAGTAGGTTTCAACAGAGGGTGTAAGTATGTTGCCATGAAGCGGGTCGGGCAGGTAAAAGGTGGTGTGCGCCACCACAGCATCGAGCGCCATAGCCCGAACAGTAGCGGCAAAAAGCAATATACATACGGCAAATAAGCGGTGCATTCAGTATTTTTTCGCAAAATACTATATATACTGCTATCGGCGGTGTAGCGTAGGGGATTTTAACATAGCGGGCGTCTTGATTAATTTTCTTGCCAACAAAAATATCTTCACATATGACTAATGTTGATGGTGTGTCGTGGTGTTTCAATATGATCAAGTTAATATATCTATTATATTTTTCTGAATATTTTGCGCCATTTTTACCATGGGCAGGTCGTTGGGGTCGAAGCCAAAAGGGTCTTCAATTTCCTCTGCAATCATCTCCAAGCTGGCCAGCACATAAAAAACCAGCGCTACTACCGGCACCAGCAAGTAGTGCAGGGTAAAAGCCAGGCCAAAGGGTAGGGTAACGATATACAGGAAAATAAATTTTTTAATAAACACCGAATAAGAGTAGGGTATAGGCGTGTTCTTTATGCGCTCGCAAGCGCCGCACACATCCAGAAATGTTTGCAATTCTGCGTTTATGATGATCAATTGGTCGCCGGTTATGGTATTGTCCTTATACATCAGGTTCAATTTGGTGGCTATAAGCGATGCTACCTGATTGGGTACATGCTTAGTATGGTCGAAGTCGGGTATTTCAGGGTGAGGTGTCAGGTCCAGTTCCAGACGGGTAGTTTCGGCATGCAGATGCCTTTGCAAGGCAAAAGCAAAAGAGGGTATGATATTGCGGAAGAAATGACGGTTTTTTGAATCGCTGCGCGGTAAGAATGCATTGATTTTTATTGCAAAGTTGCGGCTGCAGTTTACCAGGCTGCCCCATTGCTTACGTCCTTCCCACCAGCGGTCGTAGGCTGTGTTGGTGCGAAATACCAGTAGCATAGAAATTACAAAACCCAGCAAGGTATGTATGGCAGTCAGGTGCTTTAGCGATGAGTTTTCGGGCAGCGTCAGCCAGCCGGTTTCTATATATACTATAATGCCTGTATATAGAGCGACAACTCCTATCAGGGGGAGCAATACCCTGAAGGTATCGGCTTGTTTTACAAGAAATACATTTTCGAGCCAGGCTTTGGTGTTATAGCTTACCATATAGTTGTTGTAGGAATGGATTGCAAAGATAGTCGGGAACTTGTATTGAGGTAAAATGTCTTGCTAGTTTAGAGCAGAGGCTCACCGACACATTTCCACCATTCACCGAAAAACAATACTTAACCCATATCATTGCGGTACCTTTGCGGTCGATTAAAACTAATAATTATTAATGTCGCGGTTTAGAGATACAAAAGACGATGCGCCAAAGGCGAAAATAAGTAAAGACTCTATCAATGAAGCCAAAGCTATTTTCAAGTATTTGGGCCCATACAAAGGCCAGTTTATAGGAGGGCTGATATTTATAGCGCTGAGCAGCGGCACTACAATGGCTTTCCCGTTTCTGCTCAAAAAGCTGATAGATAGCGCTCATGGCGACCTCACCGGGTTTCTGGCCTATTCACCGGGCGTCATCGCGTTGGTAATGATTGGCCTTCTGACGCTGCAAATGGTTATTTCGTTTTTCAGAATTTACCTTTTTACATCGGTTGGCGAAAACTCGGTTGCCGATATGCGTAAAGATATATACAAGCGCATGGTAATGATGCCCATGGATTTTTTTGCACAGCGCAGGGTAGGCGAGTTGTCGAGCCGTCTTACGGCCGATGTGTCGCAGATACAGGATGCTGTTACTACAATGTTGGCAGAAATGCTGCGCGGATTGCTGACGCTGATAATTGGTATAGCGCTCATCTTGTTTATCAGTCCCAAAATGACGCTACTGATGTTGTCGGTAGTACCGGTAATTGTGGCTATTGCATTGGTATTCAGCAAGTTCATTCGAAAGCTATCACGTCAGGCACAGGATCAGCTTGCCGATTCCGGTACAGTGGTTCAGGAGACTCTTCAAGGTATTGGCAATGTAAAGGCATTTGCAAATGAATGGTACGAGATCGGTCGTTACGACAAAAGCATAAAGAATGTAGTAGACCTTGCTATTAAAAGCGGCCGTTTCAGAGGGCTGTTTGTATCGTTTATGTTGTTTAGCGTGTTTGGCGCTATTGTTTTGGTAGTGTGGTATGGAGCAGGGCTCATGCAGGCCGGTCATTTATCGTTTGGCGATCTTACCGCTTTTGTGGTTTATACCGCCTTTGTAGGCGGTACATTAGCTGGCTTTGCAGACCTTTACAGTCAGTTGCAAAAAACATTGGGCGCTACCCAGCGTGTGCGAGAGTTGCTAAAAGAAATAACCGAACAAGTTGCCATTGTAAATGAGCCGCTGTTGCCCGACTACAAACTTCAGGGAAATGTGTCGCTTCAGAGCATAGGTTTCAAATACCCATCGCGCAAGGAGGTGGAAGTGATCAAAGACGTTTCTATTACAGCAAAGAAGGGGCAGCAGATTGCTATTGTAGGGCCTAGCGGCGCTGGTAAGAGCACGCTTGTTGGGCTATTACTCCGTTTTTACGAGCCTGATAGAGGACAGATTTTATTTGATGGTCGCCCTGCTACCGATATACCGCTCACACAATTGCGCAAGCAAATGGCATTAGTGCCGCAAGACATTTTGTTGTTTGGCGGCACCATATTTGAAAACATAGCCTACGGCAGGCCAGACGCTACTGCCGATGAGGTAAGAGCGGCAGCGCTCAAAGCCAATGCGCACGACTTTATTATGAGCTTCCCCGATGGCTACGAAACACTGGTGGGCGAGCGCGGCGTAAAGTTATCGGGTGGGCAGCGTCAGCGTGTGGCAATAGCGCGCGCAATACTTAAAGATCCGGTTATACTATTGCTCGATGAGGCAACGAGCTCGCTCGATTCTGAGTCGGAATCGCAAGTGCAAGAGGCGTTGTTAAACCTCATGGAACATAGAACATCATTTGTCGTTGCGCACAGATTATCAACCATTCGTAATGCAGATCTTATAGTAGTAATGGAAGATGGCAAAGTGAAGGAAAGCGGTACGCACAATGAGTTGATACAAATAGAAGACGGACTGTACCGCAACCTCAATAAGTTGCAGTTGTTTGAGGCGTAAACCGCTTGTGAAATGTTATTATAGAAACATTTTGTTCTATTGATAGGGTATTAACACCATGAGCAACCTAAAAAAGAAACCACCCAAACAGCATTGTTTGGGTGGTTTCTTTTTGAAATATATGTTGACGTTATTCTACAATTAGTTTTTTAACCTCAGTATTGGCTTCGTTTACTATGCGTACGAAATAAAGACCGCGTGCTATATCAGCAACATTCAGGTTAATATTATTTTCACCTTTTATAGCGGCAAAGTCCAGTGTTTTAATGGTTTTGCCACTCATGTCTTCGAGCGTAATATTTACATTGTGGGCGTTGGGACTATAATAGCTTATAGCTACTTGACTTGATGCCGGGTTGGGGTACAATGTTGTTGGGGCTAGCGTTGATGCGCCAATAGTAGTTACGCCCAGTGGCACGCTGCCCGAAAAAGTAAGCGAATCGACATAAAGATAGCTTCCGTTTACTGCAGTTGCGCCACTGGCCGATAGAACGATTATAGCCGAATCAGGAGCATAACCGCTGTAATAATTCAGGTTGATATTGAATGACGCCCAACTCATAGCCATACCCACGAGTGGGTTGTTGGCAAATGCTACTGTATCTCTTCTGCTTGTAGCGGTATTCCATCTTGAAAGCAATACAGATATGAAGCCCTGGTCGGCGCCCGATGCCATGTATTGCCACATACCTTTCAGGCTTACAGGACGTGCCGTGCTGGCGAAACCTGATTTTGCCGCAAACGTTGTAAAATCTATTTTGCCGCTTACAGCTACCCCAGGAGCTACCCCAAGGCCGATAACTGTTTTGGATGTAAGTTTCAGGTAGTGTGCGCCAGTATAGCCGGGGCTACCTTGCTCGCATGTATACACAGAAAGGGCATTTGTTGCCGAATCGAGATTGGCCCAGCTTGTAGGCGATATGTAGCCTGTAAATGAATCCCACGATTCAAAATTGGCATTGGGAATCTGGGCGATGGCCGCGCCGCTCATAAGCGAGGCGCATAAAAGTGTAAAAATTGACTTCATGCTGTGGTTTTAATTGTTTGAAAATGAATGTTGTTTTGTGTTATTCTATAAGTAGTTTTTGCGTGGTAATAGTAATTCCATCTGTGAATTTAACGCAATATAATCCTTTTGGCAAACCTGCTGTAGAAATAGTTAAATTATTATTTCCTTTGGCTATCTTGTTTGTCTGGCTGGTTGCAGTGCGCCCGGTGATATCAGTTATTTCTATTTTTAGTTCGGTTGCAGATTGAGCAAAATAGGCGGCTGATACGCTTTCTTTCGCGGGGTTAGGGTAGAGGGTTACCTTCGCAGTTTGTGAATTTAAGGTTGTAATGCCAGTTTGAATAACAGAGTCGCCCAACCAAACATCATCTACCCATAAAAAGCTGTAAGCTATTGGGTTAGGTCCGCTTGCCGAAAGTATTACCATAGCAGAATCGGGCGTTGCTGAGCTCGTATAGTTGATACCCACCTGAAACAGCGACCAGTGGTGCACCATGCCAACAGGCTCGTGATAGCCGTACCCAATTGTATCCCTTTTATTTAACGCAGTGTTCCATTTAGATATTACGACTGCAATATATCCCTGATCGTCGGTAGTGTAGGGCATATACTGCCAGTATCCGCCAAACACTTCTGGGCGCGTGGCGCAGGGTACGCCTGTTTTGGGCAAATGAGTAGCGGAATCGAGCTTGCCTAAAACGGCAAAACCTGGTACAACACCCATACCTGCTACATTTTGTGTATTGAGGGCAAGGCTGTAAACACCTGTATTGCCGGGCGATATACGGTTGCAGGTAATAGTTGATGTACTATGCGTCATCGCATTAAGATTGTCCCATCCCACCGGCGAAATGTATCCTGCCGATGTATCCCAATCTTCAAAACTGCCGTTTATCATTTGTGCTTGCGCAAAGGTTGCGATGCACATTCCGCTTATAACCAAAAGTAGCTTCTTCATAAAAATATCATAGTTCATTAGGTAAGCATTATCCATCCACTACACCTATGATACACAAATGTAAAATAAAAAAGCTACTTATTGTCAAGACAGTTAACGGCAAATAGGTATTCTCGCTAACTTCACCTATCACTAAGGTATTTTATATGAACAAAGTATTACTTTCTCTTACGGCATTGGCGCTTTCTATTACCGCACAAGGCCAGATTACCTGGTCGGCGCCCATAACAGTCACCACTGGTGGCGCGTATGGCGCTTACCATCCGCGTATAGCCCTTAACAGGTCGGGCAATCCATATGTGTTGTGGGGTAAGAATGATACTAAGGCCTATTTCTCTAAGTTGAGCGGTACTGCGTTTACAACGCCAGTTGCTGTCAGCGATCCTTATACTGTCTTTGCACAGTCATGGGCGGGTCCTGATTTGGCCGCATATGGCGATACCGTTTATGTTACCATGAAGGTGAAGCCCGAAGATGTAGCTACAAATCACATGTATCTTGCACATTCTTACAATGGAGGCGCTACATTTTCGGCTCCGGTGCGTATAGATAACATTGATACCAGCCTTTCCCGTTTTCCAATAGTAACTACCACAGATGATGGCAACCCCATGGTAGCCTTTATGAAGTTCAATACCGCATTTGGCGATGCTCATTACCGCGTGGCCCGCTCCACCGATTTTGGCGCCAGTTTCACAGCCGATGTGCTGGCCAGCGGCCCTGCTGGCACAGTTTGCGACTGTTGCCCGGCCGCTGTTATAGCTACCGGAACAAGCGCTTTGATGTTGTTTCGCAACGATATGAGTAACATACGGGACATATGGGCCGGTGTATCGGTAGATGGAGGAACAACATTTCCCACGGTTACCAACATAGATAGCAACAACTGGATGATAATGAGTTGCCCGGCAAGCGGCCCGGATGGGGTGGTAATAGGCGATAGTTTGTATAGCGTATATATGAGTAAGCCCGGAGGCACGCAAATGGTCTATTTTAGTCGTATGTCGCTAACTGGCTTGTATTCTGCCAGTTCGCCTATTACCGGTGTGTTTACTGGTCTGAATCAGCAAAATTATCCGCGCATAGCCAATTCAGGTAATGCTGTCGGCACAGTTTTCTACCAGAAAACAACTGCTGGTTCGTCCATTGCGTTTGGTTTTGCCAACAATATCACCAGCGGCTATTTTACAACTTTCGATACTATAGCCACTGGAGTTGCTGTGGCAAATGCCGATATTGCTTTGGCTCCAGGCGAGATACATGTGGTTTGGCAAGATGGTACCGGCACGGTAAAATATAAAAAAGGAACCTACGGATCTACTACAGCAGTGCTGGGCGATTTAGGAAAAACCAAAATAGACATTTACCCTAATCCGTCTACAAACACCATTCTAGTCTCGCTCAACGGTGTTGGTCAAATAAATCACGCTTTTATACTTGATGCAACTGGTAGGAAATACCAACTTCAAGCCGATGTAAAAAGTAATGTAGCCTCTTTTAGTGTAGCGCATTTAGCTAAAGGCCTGTATTATTTTATTATGCAAGACGATAGAGGAAAAGAATACTTTTCAAAACTGCAAGTACAATAACTTTAGTATTATAGTTTTCAGCGCCTCCATAATCCGGGGGCGCTTTTCTTTTACCATTTTTTGAAAATGATAAACACTGCTACAACTATCAGGCTAAAACCAAGCAGGTGGTTCCATTCCAGTTTTTGTTTGAATACAACCGTAGAGAAAATCATAAATACGATTAACGATACAGCCTCCTGAATAGTTTTTAGTTCTACCAAACCAAAAGGGCCGCCTTCTTCTTTGTATCCAATACGGTTTGCCGGCACCTGAAATACATATTCCAGAAACGCAAGCCCCCAGCTTATGAGAATAACAGAGAACAAACCGAGGCTTTTGCTCCATGCCATATCTTTAAATTTCAGGTGCCCATACCAGGCAAACGTCATAAATGTGTTGGATATTGCTAAAAGTACAATTGTTGTTAGTCCCTTCATGCTGCGAAATTAGGTCGTTATGCAATCGCAAAAGTAAAGTTTGGTATTAAAACAGTCTTCGTTTGTAGGGTATTTGCCGCTGTAACATAAGTAGTATATTTTTGGGCCAATGCAGGAGGCGGGGCGAAAAACTACTATACCACTTACCGGCGCTGATTGTTTTATCTGGGTTTTGGAAAAATTCAATAAAGTGGTTGGAGCGTCGGGCAATACCTGTAGGTACCTACTTGAGGTGGAGGGGAAAGTGGATTTTGCCGCCTTTCACGAACTTATAACCACCTCGCCTGAACTTCAGTTTTTGTCGTCGCTACAAATCCGTCGGGCAAATCCTTTCTCGCGCGCATATTGGTTACCTAAGGCGCCAACAGAAATACCGGTGGAACAACACGTAACAGATGAATTTATACCCAAAATTGTATTGGAGCGCAAATTCATCACTGAGCAGAAAATGTTGTTTTTTTTCGATGTGCTCTATCGCTCTAATGGGAATACCTGTATCATTTTTTCATGGAACCACTTGCTACTCGACGGCTTTGGCGCGGCATTATTACTGCGCAAACTCAATAATCCGGTACAATCTATAAATATGTTGCCTGTTGACGGCGCTAAACAATCATTCCCCTCTCTTAAAGAAGCAACTATTGCAAAGTTCTTTATAGGCAAATCTTCCAACAAAAGTTTGTCGGGTTTCACGCCTCGCAGGCGACACAAGCAAGTGCAGCAAGCGATAAGAATAATAACTTTTTCCAAACAAGAAACCCAACATATAGAGCGGCTTTGCCCTAAACTTGGCGCTCGTTTTGGGCCGAGTCCTTTATTTTTTGCCGCTTCGGCGCGCGCTGTGAAAGAAATATTATCTGCTCGCGGACTGTCAGTGCAATACCTTTTTGCTCCTGCTCCTCAAAACGTACGAAAAAAAGGCGCCGTTGGACCTGTAGTTGGTAATCATTTGTCTTTTTTGTTTTATTTGTTAAGCTCCGCGCAACTAACCTCTTTACCGCAATGTGTGCAGGCTGTAAACGACCAAATGGTGCAGCAGGTAAAAGCAGGAATGCCGCAATCGTACAATGAGTTGATGCGCTATCTCAAGCATGTTCCTCAATGGCTGTACAACTACTACATCAGCGGCAAATGGGGTAAAACGTTATCAAGTTTTGCATTTACTGTTGCCGAAGATCATCCGCCCGAGCTGATGAATTTTGTCGGACACAGGGTTATCAATGCGCTTAGTTTTCCTCCCAATATTTACCCTCCGGGGCTTACATTTGCTTTTATGCGATTCAATGGGCAGCTACAATTAATGGCGCTTTCGTATAAGGAGACGCTAACTGACAAGGAGTTTGATATTTTGGAAAATTGCATTCGCGCAGACCTTTCACAACCACTTCCGGCTTGATAGTCATTTCCCTTCACAGGTATAGCAGTTTATTGCTACATTTGTTACATCCTTATTTTTACATTCTATGTACATCCGTTTTGCGCTCCGCTTCTTAATTTTAGTGTTTTTTTGCGGCATGGCCCTTTCTGCTTGCAAAAAGACAAACAATAACCCTATGCCGAAAGTTATTGACCCAATTGTAGATCCGGTAGTAGTAAACACCAATAAGGCAAACTTGCGCCGCCTTTTCGCAGAGTTTAATACCATGCCTCAGTACTATACGGTGATAACAGGGACTCCGGTAAACATAACTGGTGAAAAAGGAACTCGTATCAGGTTTTACGATAGTTCATTTATAGATTCAGCCGGCAACTACCTGCTCAATGATACGCTCCTTGTTGCGCTCACCGAACTGTACTTGCCGGGAGATATGATAGGAAATAGCATAGTAGCAACTACAAATTCCGATAAATTATTATCAACCGGTGGGCAAGTGTATATAAAAGTTACGCGGAAAGGTAAGGAGGTTTTTGCCAATAGGTTTGGGTTAGATTTTAAGCAATCGCAACCCGCAACTGCTCCTCGTGCAATACATTATGGCGCATGGGCAAATGCCGATTCGCTTGTTACGTGGACTATGATAGACACGGTGAGATATAATGGTGTAACTGCAGCGCATACTACTTACGATTCTACTTTCGGATCATTGTATGTTTTCGATTCCTGCCCGCGTTTTAACTGGCTAGCATGCAATTACCCCATCACTTCAGCTAATGCGGTTACCAATGTTTCTATTACCGCGCCCGATACCACATTCAATCCGGCAAATACCCGCATATTTCTATATTTTCCCGATATGAAGTCGCTTCAAGCAGTGAAGAACTACGAGCCAGCTACACATACCTATAGCTTAG
The DNA here is from genome assembly GCA_903882805.1 of uncultured Bacteroidota bacterium. Classification (GTDB taxonomy): domain Bacteria; phylum Bacteroidota; class Bacteroidia; order Chitinophagales; family Chitinophagaceae; genus Nemorincola. The sequence goes on from CAIRYK010000005.1 coordinate 16,211, forward strand.
GCGCTGCGGCAAGCTGGATACCCATCAACTGGAATGCAACCTTAGTAATGTTAGCCAGCAAAAACGGCCAATATTATTACTACGAACAAAAGAAAATTGTAACAGCTCTTGGTCAGTCGTTTACGCCTACGCTTTTACCTCAGTCCGCTGTTTTTATAGCCGACAGGCTCAAAGCGCTTTAATTGAAACATCACCAAATGAGCTTGAGATTGAGGACTGTAACTAATTAATAATCAACAACTATAACGATTTTTGAAACCGCTGCCAAAGCCTGTATTACGCGACTTAAACGAAATTGAGGGGTTCGATGAATCGACCTTTATAGCGGCGCATCAGTTGCCTGCGGTAACATCTGTAAGGGTCAATCCAAACAAAAACATAGATCTGTTTAAAGGAATGGAGCAGGTGCCTTGGGCAAATGCCGGCTACTACCTTCCTTCGCGGCCTGTCTTCACGCTTGATCCTAATTTTCATTCAGGGGCTTATTATGTGCAAGAGGCGTCGTCGATGTTTTTAGAACGTATGCTGGCTCCCTTTGTGAAAAATAAGGGCGGCCTGCGCATACTGGATCTTTGCGCTGCGCCCGGCGGCAAGAGCACGCTTATAGCATCTATGTTGCAACCCGACAGCCTGCTGATAAGCAACGAAGTGATAAGGCCAAGAGCTACCATACTCGACGAAAATATGACGCGATGGGGGCAAATGAATACGTGGGTGACCAGCAATGATCCGCGTGACTTTGGAAGACTGGAAGGCTATTTCGATGTAATTGTGATTGATGCTCCATGCAGCGGATCGGGATTGTTTCGCAAAGACGAAAAGGCCCTGACAGACTGGACGGAAGACAATGTGCAACTATGTTGCGACAGACAGAGGCGTATTATTGCCGATGTTTGGCCATCGCTAAAAACAGATGGGATTTTGGTTTATGCAACCTGTTCTTATTCCACTGCTGAGAATGAAACAATCCTCGATTGGATAGCGGACGAGTTCAGCTTTAGTCCTATTTCTGTTGATACAACAGATGTTCCCGAGATAATTTCTGTTGTAGCTCCCCGGGGGGGACAGGGGTACAGATTTTTGCCAAGCCGGGTAAAAGGCGAAGGATTCTTTATTGCCGCAATGCGAAAAACCGAATTGACCGATAATTATTTGCACAAACGATTTAAATCTGGTCACGATAAAAAAATGGCTGATCTGTCAGGTTACCTACTTAAAACGGGTGATTACCTATGTATAAAAACCGATAAGGAAGACTACAGCGCTCTACACCCCCTGCACGAAGCCGACTGGTTGGCGCTCCAAAAAGTTGTTTATCTCCGCAAGACGGGGTTGAGGTTAGGCAGCCCTGCCGGCAAAGATTGGGTACCCGCACACGAGGTTGCGCTGAGTGTAGATGCCGAGGGCGACTTTCCCGGCATAAATGTATCGAGAGAGCAAGCGCTTCTTTTTTTGAAAAGGGAAGATATGGGCATAGAATCGATAGACAAAGGTTGGCAAATTGTGAGGCACAATGGCTTAGGACTTGGCTTTATTAAGAGTCTTGGTAACCGGTATAACAATTATTTGCCCAAACATTTACGTATAAGAATGGATCTGGATTTTTGATTAAAGTCGGCTTAGCATAGGCAAAACGCGATTCTTTAACAATGCTATTAGGGTTCCGGCTCATTTTGTGCATAGCTTTTCGCTGGCTTTGTTTAATTTTGCAGTAAATTGTGTTATCTGTTTGCTACTTCAGTCGCATATAAGATGCAGCAGTTTTTATTGCTCCTCACTCCTAGCGCTATAATTTATCTGTGCGGAGTTCATTTGTGCGATAATAAATAGTAAAATACAATTATTTAACCTGGGCAGTTAGGTACAATTGTTGTACTTTTCATTCAAATATCAAGGCATTATGGTAAAATACTTATTTGCAGTTTTGTTCTTAATATCTGTTGGCGCAGCGAATGCGCAAACAGGCGACAGCTTGTTTGTTTCCAGAAAAGGGACATCGTGGGTAATAAAATACACCGTAAAGCCCGGAGAGAATGCCGCAATGCTGGCGCGCAGGTTCTATATTTCGCAAGATGTTTTGGAATACAATAACGAAGCCGATGCGCTTAAAAAGCTGGCTCCCAAAGCTGTTATCAGTATACCAGTGGTAAAAGAAAACTACTTTGTAACTAAACAGCCAATTGATATTGCCAATATTCGTGAACTTTACTACAATGTGGGGCCTAAAGACGATATAGGTATTATAGCTTCATATGCCGGTATTACCAAGGCCGAAATGCGTAACTGGAACAATCTGCATGGCAACACACTTACTATAGGCCAAACTTTATTTGTAGGCTGGCTGAAGATGATAGGTCGCGATACTTCAAACCCCGGAAGTGAATTAGCCTATCCACCGATGCGTAAAAAAATTGCAGCAGATAGTAACAAAGTTACCGTGCTCGGCGGCCTAGATACCGTTTTCAATCGCCAAACCAACAATGGAATGAATGTACTGAACGAAAAAGGCACAGCGGTGTTTTTTGAGAAACCAGGCAAAAATCCAGTGTATTATGCTTTTCACAATGCCACACAGCGGGGTAGTGTAATTAAAGTTTACAACCCTGGTACAAACAAAACCATTTATGTTAAAGTATTAGGACCCATACCCAATACCAAATTATACTCAAACTGCATAATTGGCATTTGTAATGCAGCAAAAGAGGCATTAGGAATAACAGAGAATAAAGCCTGGTGCGAACTTTCTTACTCAGCCAACTAATGAATCGGTTGTCGGTTTTGGAAATCTAATAACCCGCATTAGCGGCTTTCGAGCTTGTCGGTATATGCTCCGGCTACAAACATATTTCTTTACATGAAGGCGCTTGTTATCAGGTTTTCATCCATTGGCGATATTGTACTTACCACACCGGTTCTAAGGTGTTTCAAACAACAATTGCCCGATGCCCAACTACATTACCTAACCAAAGCTGCTAATGGTACTTTGCTGGTCAATAATCCTTATATAGATAAGCTTCACTATCTGCATAAAGACCTAAATGACGTAATAGAAGAACTAAAGAAGGAAAAATTCGACCATATCATTGACTTGCACAATAATGTGCGCACTATGCGTATTAAGAAAGCGCTAAAGGTGAAATCGTATGCTTTCCCAAAACTAAATGTGAAGAAATGGGCGCTTACCAATCTGAAAATCAATATGATGCCCGACAAGAGCATCGTGGAGCGATACTTTGAGGCTGTTATTCCTCTTGGTGTAAAAAACGATGGTCAGGGACTTGATTACTTTCTACCTAAGGGCAAGGAACTAACCAATAACGATATTCCTATGAGCCATTGGTCGGGCTATGTAGCTTTTGTAATTGGGGGGTCTTACAATACGAAGAAATTGCCTGTGTCGCAGTGGCGCAAACTTTGCGAGTTGTCGCCCTACCCGATAATGCTCCTTGGCGGGCCTGAAGACCAGTACGAGGGTAGTGAAATAGCATCTATCGACAACATAAAAATCTACAATTCCTGCGGCAAGTTTAATATAAATGAATCTGCCGAATTGGTGAAAAATGCCCGCGTAGTGGTAAGCAATGATACCGGACTCATGCACATTGCTACAGCATTCAAAAAGCCAGTAATATCGCTATGGGGTAATACTACCCCCGAAATGGGTATGTTTCCTTATTACGGATACAATAACCTTGCTGAGCGCGTGACTCCCCTTTCAGTAATAGTTGAAAATAAAACGCTTGCTTGTAGGCCGTGCAGTAAATTGGGGTACAACAAATGCCCTAAAGGACATTTTAAATGCATGAACGATTTAAGTATGGAACTGGTGGCTAACGAATTGATAAAACAATGGGAAAAAGCTATTTCTAAAAACAAACAGTAGCTATTGTAGCCGTTTTTAATTTGGTATGTTAAAATACCATTAAAATCACTCTTCTTTCTTTAGGAAATAAATACAAATCAGTTGGTAATCTTAATTTGTTTCATTAATTTTAGTTTACCTAAAAGCTAAACAATGAAACGCCTTATCCTTGTAACCTTCGTTAGTATAATATCATTATCGGTTGTTGCGCAAAGCCGTCAAAATAATTTTTATCCGCCTACCTCCAAGCGCGAAATGGAGAAAAATGGCATTCTATCAGGTAAGCAGCGGTACCGCCTTGGAGGCAGCAACCAACTTACGCTGAGGAAAATTGACAACGCAGACTACTACTTTTTGCCTTCTAGCGGAGGGCAGTTTTCTGGATCGCTGAAACCACTGATTTTTCATAAAACGCCTCAATTTAGCGTAAGTAGAAGTTCAGATAGATAAAACAGAGTATTTTATAAGACGCAAAGCTTTAGGTATAAAACTCCCTGTTGTATTTTTGAATTGGCTGCAATGGAAAGCGGTAGGCACATAACTTTGCGATTGTGAAATTGTATGTAAAAAACATGGTTTGTAATCGCTGCATAGCTGCGGTTGAGCAGGTATTTCATAACCTAAAGTTGCCTATCAGCGGAATATCGTTAGGTGAGGTTAATTTGCCTGTCAAAATGCTTGCCGAACAAGATTTGGCGGCGGTTATTTCAGCGTTAGAAAAACTTGGTTTTGAGCTTGCCGATGACCGCCGTAGCCGGATAATAGAGAAAATTAAGAATGTTATAATCAGGTTGATTCATCATACGGAAGGGCAGCGCAATGAAAATTACAGCGATCTGATAGTGAAGGAGCTACACAGTGATTATTCGCACCTAAGCAAATTATTTTCAGAGGTAGAGGGTATTACTATTGAACAGTATGTTATAAGTCAGAAAATAGAAAAAATTAAAGAGTATCTGGTATATGATGAGCTTAGCCTCACCGAAATCGCCGACAAAATGGGGTACAGTAGCGTAGCGCATTTATCTGCCCAGTTTAAAAAAGCGACAGGGTTACCTCCAAGTCATTTTAAGAATATTGGCGTTCATCAGCGAAGAGCGCTCGACAGGGTTAAGTGACGCTTGTTCTATTGGGAAGGCAATCGGGTGTTAATACATAACTGTTTATGTCGTATTTTTTATTATTCCATTCCAGCTTTTCGCTATAAAACCCAGTAAAAACAAAGCCGGATTTCACCAGAATGCGTTCTGATACTACGTTGCCGGGTATTACTTCTGCATCTATACAAGAAAGGCCTAATTGTTCGAATCCCCATGCTGTTACAGCGCATATTGCTTCGGTTGCAAAGCCTTGTCGCCAATAAGCGGGGTGCAGGGCAAATACAAGCGTAGCCTTGCCGCTATGCGTCAGGTTTTGCAAAGCAACAATACCTATCAGGTTGTTACCGCCGGCCAGAAATACGCCCCACCTGATTTCTTCCTGTTGGCGATAACGTAGGCTGAACATGTCTATGACCTGCAGACAATCCTGCGCACTTGCAAACTTTATGACCGGATAATAGCGTGTTACTTCGGCATTCGTTAAAAGGTTGAACAGCCCTTCTGCTTGCTCATGGCTAATTTCACGAAGATGCAGGCGATTTGTGGCGAATATTGGGAAATCAAGAAATGGTTTTAGCATAGTAAATTGTTGGGTATTAAACAGCTTGAGGGTGTTAATATTTGCGCTCCGGTATTTGCCGCTTAGCGCTCAAAAATAGCGCTTCACGACCTAAAAATAACCGCTTGCTACTTTATGGTTGTGTAGTGTGCTATTATTGATGAAATTTGAATTAACAATTAAATAGCCATGAAACAATGACCGATATCACACAATAAAGAAATCACCATCATGAAAACAGAAACAAAACCCAATCACCAAACAAAATACTAAAACCAATCACCAAAACGAAACTAAACCCTTAACCAAAGAAAACAATCACCATTTAAACAAACTCATCACCATCTTAACAGTCGCTATCACCATCCCCTAAAAAAACTACTTGCCATGAAAACAACAATCCCATCCCATGCAACAGCCATTTTAGATGCTTTGCATTTTAGTCGCCAGCTTTTAGGTAAACATTTTGCAATTACCGATACAGGAATCACCGATTCCTGTGTCGGTAATTGCTTATCTGAAAGTCAGGTACTTGATTTTCCAGTTATCCGCATTTCCTTGCTCAATCCGGGCAGTTTTTAGGCATGCATCATTTGCACTATTAGTTGTTAAAATATTTTGGTTTTACATTAAATGATCAGCCTATGCTACTCATGTTTATTTTCTATATTATCAAGGCTAAAATAGTTGGTACAAAAAAATTGAAACGTCACATTGTATTAACACCCTGACCTTACTTTTTGCAAAAAGTAGCCGGTATTCAATTACCTGGCCGCCAATATTCTATAATTATTTCGCAAAAAGGTATAATGGAAAATCTGGCGATTGTTGTGACCTTTGTATTGTTAATCTGAACGCTTATTGAAACGTCGATTACAATATAATTCACCATGGGGACAATAAAGAAATCTATAGCAGTTACGGGCATGAGTTGCGCATCGTGCGCCATTAGCGTTGAAAAAGCGCTGAAAGCGCAGCAGGGCATAGTGGAGGCTGGCGTCAATTTTGCCAACACTACAGCTCTTGTTTCCTACGACGATACTAAAATAAATCTGTCGCAAATTAAGAAAGTCGTACAGAATGCTGGCTACGATATAATCATCGAAGAAGAAAATAGCGACACGCTCGACGAGATAAACAGAAAACATTACTCCAGACTTAAGCTACACACGCTACTCGCTCTTGTATTTAGCGCACCCTTAGTGTTTATTGGCATGTTTGCCATGCACATGCCTTATGCAAATTACATTATGTGGGCTTTGGCAACTCCGGTATTGGTATTGTTTGGCGGTCGTTTTTTTGTTGGCGCATGGAAGCAGGCGCGCAACAAGTCGGCTAATATGGATACACTGGTTGCTTTGAGTACGGGAATTGCATATCTGTTTAGTGTTTTCAATACGCTGGCGCCGCAATACTGGACCCGTCAGGGCATTCACCCCGATGTGTATTTCGAGGCGTCGGCAGTGGTGGTTGCGTTTATTTTATTGGGTAAGATGCTGGAAGATGGCGCGAAGGCTAACACCGGCACAGCCATAAAGAAGCTAATGGGCTTGCAGCCCAACACAGTTGCCCGCATTGGCGCCGAAGGTCTGGAAGAAATAGTGTCGATAAAAGAAGTGAAACCGGGTGACACGCTGGTTGCTAAACCGGGCGAAAAAATAGCGGTAGACGGGGCAGTGGTGGCAGGATCGTCGTATGTAGATGAAAGTATGCTGACCGGCGAACCTATTGCTGTTATAAAAACCACCGGAGCTAATGTATTTGCCGGCACTATCAATCAAAAGGGCAGCCTCAATTATCAAGCAATAAAAACGGGCGACAATACCTTGCTCGCAGGCATAATAAAGCAAGTGCAGGAAGCTCAGGGTAGTAAAGCCCCTGTCCAGCAGTTGGTAGATAAAATTGCTGGTGTATTTGTGCCTGTGGTTATGTCATTGGCAGCGCTAGGTATGATAGCATGGTTGATATGGGGGGGAGAAGCAGGGCTATCTCGCGGACTGATGGCGTTGGTAACTACATTGGTAATTGCGTGCCCGTGTGCGCTGGGTCTCGCTACGCCTACTGCTATTATTGCCGGAATGGGCAAGGGCGCAGAAAACGGTATATTGATAAAAGATGCCGAAAGTCTGGAAACCGCACATAAAGTAAACGCTGTAATACTAGATAAAACCGGAACGATAACAGAAGGAAAGCCTGAAGTAACAGACCTTGTTTGGGCCGATGGGGCTGATAGCGCTACGCTATCGGCGGTGTTTTATAGCATGGAACTGCGTTCGGAGCACCCCTTAGCGACTGCGGTTACTGGTTTTTTTAGGAATTTGAAGATAGAACCGGTAAACATTCAATCTTTTGAAAGCATTACAGGTAGCGGTGTAACCGCTATTTTTGGTCGCAACATATATTTTGCAGGCAGCGGCAAGCTAATGGCCGACATGGGCGTAAAAATACCTGCTGATCTGGAACGCAAAGCTACCAAGTGGAAGGAACAGGCATATACGGTAATATGGCTGGCCAACCAGTTTGGCGCACTTGCGGCTATGGCTATTGCCGACATAGTGAAGCCCGGAGCTGCAACGGCGGTAAGAGTACTGCAGGATATGGGTATAGAGGTGCACATGCTCACCGGCGACAGCTTGCAAACAGCCTATGTGGTAGCTGCAGAAGCGGGCATAACACAGTTTAAAGCAGAGGTGTCGCCGGCAGGTAAGTCGGCATTTGTAAAAGAGCTGCAGGCACAGGGTAAGGTTGTGGCTATGGTGGGCGATGGTATTAACGATAGCTTGGCGCTGGCGCAGGCCGATGTGAGTATAGCTATGGGAAAAGGTACCGACATAGCCATGAACGTAGCAAAAATGACCCTGATTTCATCAGATCTCAACAAGATACCCAAGGCTATTCACCTTTCGCGCAAAACAGTAAGTATCATAAGGCAAAACCTGTTTTGGGCGTTTTTCTACAATGTAATCAGCATTCCGGTTGCCGCAGGGGTGTTGTATCCTATTAATGGTTTCACGCTAAACCCCATGCTGGCCGGAGCTGCAATGGCGCTAAGCTCAGTAACCGTTGTAAGCAACAGTCTAAGATTGAAATGGGGTAAACTTTGATAGGGTTTAGAAAATCGATCCAGCAAAGCAAATAAAGCGCTTCAATAGACAGTCGTATTCAAATATCCACAGAGAAAAAGGCAAAGGCGTTATAGGGGCTGCACTTAGCATAATTATAACAATATTCATGCCAAATTTCACTTTTTGTTAAGAAATAAATGATGTCTATGGTTCCTTTGGCGCAAAAGATACTTGCGGTATAATGTCAGCTATTGATTATCAATGTTGTGATAAAAAATAGATTGTGGTAAAATTGTATATTTTTAAGGAGAACACGTATGCTGTCGGTTTTTTAAAAAAGCGGTCTAATGCATTGGTTGGTAAATGTTGCTTAAATCATCCTGCATCACAAACTTGCTAACCTCCAGTTTTCCCTACCTACACCGTTCTTTCACCATAGCTGCTGCGCGTTCGCTTCCGCCTTGAGCAGCTTTTATCCAGTCTTTGCAGGCCGCAGTTTTGTCGTTAAGGGTATAGCTGTTCATACCTCTGTAGTAGAGCGCCACTTCGTCGTCAGGGTTTAGGAATAGTACAGATGTATAGTCGTCATTAGCGCTTTTTAGGTTGCCCAGCATAGTGCGTAGCGCTGCACGGTTAAAATACGGTTTCACAAACTGCTTGTCGGCATTTATGGCTTTGCCATAGTCTGTTAGCGCCGCGGCGGAATCGTTCATATTTAGTCGCACCCACCCGCGGTTATTGTAGGCTTCGGCATATTCAGGTTTCAAAATAATAGCTGAGTCCAGATCGGCTATTGCAGCTTTTTTGTCGCCCAATTCAAATTTTGCCCACCCACGGTTATTGTAGGCGTCCGACATTTTGTTGTTGAGGGCTAATGCGCGGTTGTAATCGGCGATAGCCATTGCCGGATTGCCCAATACATCGTTTATTAGTCCTCTGTTGAAGTAAGCGTCTTCAAATTTGGGATTATAAAAAATGGCCTTATTGTAGTCTTGCATGGCCGATTTCAGTTCGCCCTCTTTACGTGCCAGATTGCCGCGCATCCAGTACCCAATATATATGGTTGGGTTCTTTTCTATAACATCTGTAAACAATACCCTTCCGTCTTTCCATACGCCTATTCGGTCGTATGTTTGGACGGCAAACAACACACACACAAGTCCGAACCCGGCCAATACAACCGGTCCCGACTGACGCTCACGGACAAAAGAAATAAATTGACCAACAATGTAAAATAGCCCGATGTAGGAAACGTAGGTATATCGCTCGGCAGTAAGCGCTGAGCCCACCGACACAATTTGCAGCATAACCGATATAGTAATGATAAAAAAGGCGCTGCCAAACAATACCTCTTTCCGCAAAGTGTAGCGCTTAAATAGCAACCATACAACAGCAACCAGAAATGGCAACGAAGCATAATATTGCCACGGCAGCATCCCCGCAGCTACCTCGGGGAAATAGTGCATGGCGCACAAACTAACCGGCGCAGCAAACCATAGCAGATAAAAAGATAGACCTGAAGTGAACAGAAAAACACCATTTATGAAGCCATACGACACCATGAGGTCGTTGAGCGAGCCACCGGCTTTCTGAGCCATAATGTTGAGTACGCCAAAAACTATAGATAGCGCCAACAACGGCGATTTCTCTACGATACTTCGCCCCGATATTTGGCGGCCACGATACAGATCAAAAGCTATAAACAATACAGGTAGGGTAACGGCAGCAGCCTTGGAGAGCAAAGAGCAAACAAACAATGCTGATGCCAGTAGGAGATATTTACGATTGAGCGAGCTATCGATATATTGCAGATAGGCGATAGCCGACAGCAGGTAGAAAAACGTATACATTACATCCTTTCGCTCAGATATCCACGCCACCGACTCCACATGCATGGGGTGTAACCCAAACAGAATAGCCACAACAAGACCTGTAAAATCCTTACCGCTGAGCGCCTTTGCCAACCTGTAGGCAAGCCATGTATTGGCAACATGCAGCGCCACATTGGTAAAGTGGTAAGGGAATGGGTTGAGTTCAAAAAAATGGTATTCTATAAAATAAGTAAGCGTTGTTAGCGGGTGATAGTTGGCGGTATAGAAATAAGTGAATATGTCTTTTACGCCGGCAAGGCTAAAATTCCTAAGGTAGGGATTAAGCACAAGGTAAAAATCATCGTCCAAATTGGTGATGCCATTGCTCAAAGCCCGGGTGTAGATAAGCGCGGTAAATACCAAAACAACTATCGGCGCCCATGCGGGCAACTGCACTCCAGTACTTTTGGCTACAGTGGTAGCGGAATTCGCTTGCGTGTTCTGTTTTGTGTTGTTTATAGCCATCCAAACGAGTTATTAACTAATTGCTTTATTATTACCTACAGTATTGTTGCAAAGCTGCCGGCGCGTCTTTATTACCCAGCTCTGCGCTTTTGCGCAAGTCGGCGCAGGCGCCTGCAGTGTTTTTTAGGTTATATTTTGCCATTCCCCGCTGGTAGTACGACCAGTTATCGTCGGGGTGCATCTGTAACAGTATGTCCAGATCTGCTATTACGCCTGCATTGTCGCCAATGTTTGCATTAAGTGTGGCGCGGTTGTAGCGTGGTTTATCAAAATCTGGATTTGCGGCTACTGCGCTGTTATAGTCTTTTAGCGCTGCTTGCACATCGTGCAGGTTGTAGTACACCCATCCCCGGTTGTTGTAGGCTTCGGCATAGTCGGGTTTTAAGGCTATGGCTTTGTCAAAATCCTTGATTGCAGCCTTGGTGTCGCCCATTACAAAAAATGCCCATCCGCGGTTGTTGTAGGGTGTTGGAGCTTTGGGGTTTACCTCTATGGCCTTGTTGTAATCCGCAAATGCCGATTTGATATCGCCCAGTTCGTCGAGCAGATGCCCACGGTTGGCGTAGGCGCTTTCAAATTTCGGATTAAGGGCAATAGCTTTTGTATAGTCCTGTATTGCACCTTTCTTATCGCCTTCAGCGCCCTTATAATTGCCCCTTATGTAGTACATAAAATACAAATCCGAATTCGGCTCACCGCCTTCGTTCTTCTCTATCACATCGGTGCATATTGTGTTGGTGTCTTTCCACAATGCGATGCGTTGCCAGGTAAATATGGAAAATACCAGGGTCATTGTGGCCAGAACGCCATAAACCTGCGTTTTGTATTTTTCCGGCGTCCTAGCTACAAATTGACCGGCTATATAGAACAGCCCTATATAGGATACATAGGTATAGCGTTCGCAAGTTATAGCTGCGCCTACTGCCAATATCTGTAGCATTACAGAAATGGTGGTAATGAAAAACAATCCCCCAAACACAATCTCTTTTTTCAAGGGATGTTTGCGGATCGCTAACCAAACCAAAGCCGCTACAAACGGTAGCGACAGATAGTAATACCATGGCAACGCCCCACTGCCGGTTGCTGGAAAATAGTGCATGGCCGACAAGCCTATTGGTGCAAACAAACGCGCTATATAGCTACTAATAGCCGCAGTAGGCAGGAAAATACGGTTGATGAAGCTATATGATTGCGCGAGGTCGTTTACCGCGCCACCCGACTGCTGCGCAATAATATTCACAACACCGAATACCAGAGACAGTGCAAAAAATGGAATTTTTTCAATAATCGACTTTGCATCAAGCTTTCTGCCTGTATACCAGTCTACTACAAGCATGAGTATTGGTAATGTAACAGCCGCGGATTTTGAGAACAATGCTGCGAGAAACAACAATAAAACGACTAAGTATCGGCCTGTGGTTTTACCCGATGCCAGCATGGACTGGTAAAGCAGTAATGCGCCCAGATAAAATGCTGTGTACAAAACATCTTTTGTTTCAGATACCCATGCTACAGACTCAACATGCATAGGGTGAACGCCAAACAGTAATGCCACTATACCGGCGGTAACAGCCTGCTTACTCAATTTGAAAGCTACTTTGTAAACGAGCCAGACATTAAGCAGATGTAACGCCACATTTACGAGGTGATACGGTAGTGGATCGAGTCCAAAGAATTGATACTGCAACCAGTACGCTGCAATTGCCAGCGGATGGTAGTTGCATGCATAAAAACTGGTAAATATGTTTTTTAGTCCTGCTAAGCTGAAGTCGCGCAGAAGCGGATTGGTAAGGATATAGATATCGTCGTCAATGTTCGTAAAGTTGTTGAACAATGCCTGACTATAAAGAATAGCGGTAAATACAATTATGGCGATGGGCGTCCATTTTATAATACCCTGCTTTTTTGCTTGCGTGGTGGTTGTCGCTGGGTTGCCGGTATTGGTTGTCTGTCTTTTTGCGCCTGCCATAAGGCACTAATTTAGCGATAGTTTTTAAATAATGCGTATGGCCGCTATTATCATTTGCAATATTGCGCCTGCATACCTTTGGCCGATGCGCTACCCATGGCCGCTGCGCGCGCCCAGTTGCCGCAGGCCGAGGCAGTATCTTTAAGGTTGAAGGCAATTACACCTCTGTTGGTAAGTGCATTTACATCAGCGCTGTCTATTTTCAGTCCCTGGTCAAAAGCTATCAGCGCCCCATGCAGATCGCCAGTATTAGCTTTTATAGATGCTAGATTGAAAAAAGCTAATGCATTTCGCGGGTTCAGTGTGATGCCTGTATTATAATCGCCCAGCGCGCTTGCAACATTGCCTGAGCTGTAATAAGCCCAGCCTCTGTTGAAGTAAGCATCGCCCATTCGTGGTTTCAGTTGTATTGCTTTCGTAAAATCCTTTATAGCCTCTGCGCCGTTGCCAGCCGCAAAAAATGCCAAACCCCGATGGTTATAGCTTTCTGCATAGTCTGGATCCAGATCAATGGCTGTTTCAATATCGGTGATTGCTGTGGTTTTATTGTTCATTTTAAAGTGCAGGCTGCCCCTGTTGCAATAAGCCGCTGCGTAACGTGCGTTTAATATTATTGCTGAATCGAAATCAGATAAAGCTGCTTTGAAGTTGCCAACCGCAGTGTGGCATAATCCTCTGTTGTTGTAGGCTTCGGCGAGTTTTGGGTTGAGGTGAATGGCTATATTTTCATCCTGTAATGCAGTTTTGTTATCGCCAAGTTGCAGATTTACATATCCCAGACTACTATACGCATTGGCAAATCCATTGTTGAGCGAAATGGCCTTTATATAATATTCACCGGCTTTATATAGGCTGTCTTCGTTGAGTTTTGCATTACCAAGGCTCCAGTAGGCGTAGCATAGGTTGGGGTTGCCAGTATGCTTAAAAATTACATCGCTGAAGTTGGCCTCGCTATCGCGCCAGGCGCCTATTCTATTCCACGATGCCAGAGAGCAGAGCATAAGCGCTAGTGCGGTAAGCGCCATAATATATTTTGGGTTGACAATAAACCGGACAATTATTTGCGCCACAATAAAAAACAAACCAATGTAGCTAACATAGGTATACCGCTCGGCAGTGAGCGATGAGCCTACCGATACAATTTGAAGCATAACCGAAATGGTAATCAGGAAAAACGCCAATCCAAGAATAAGTTGGCGACGAATAGCTGATTTTCTGCAAACAAGGTAAAATACTAGCGCTACAAAGGGTAAAGAAATGTAGTAAACTACCGGTAACGGACCGGAGCCTATAACCGGTATCAGGTGCATAGAGCAAAGCTGTACAGGCGCTATAACACTACTTATGTAGTAGCCAATATTGTGTGTAAGTAAGAAAAAACGCTGTAATGGAGTAAAAAACAAGGACAAATCGTTGAGCGCTCCGGCGTCGCGTTGTGCATATATATTGATTACCCCAAAAGCAATTGATAAGGCAAATATGGGGATTTTTTCTATAACGACGGATGTGGTGAACTTACGGCTTTTGTAAAAATCTATGGCAAGCAGCAGGACAGGCAAAGTTACTGCAGCCGATTTTGACAGTAAGGCTGCGACAAAAAGCAATACTACCAATGCGTAGCGTTGGGCGCTCGGCGTCGTTATATACTGTAGGTAGGCGAAAGTTGCAGCAAGGTAAAAGGAAGCATATAGCACATCCTTTGTTTCAGATACCCATGCTACCGATTCAACATGCATGGGGTGCAGTGCAAACAGGGCGCATACTATGGCAGCCACTACCTTATTGTTGCTTAATCGTTCGGTGAGCTTGAAGGTAAAAAATACGTTTACAAGGTGCAGCAACACATTGAGCGCATGATAGGGCAGTGGGTTTAGCCCAAATAGCGCGTATTCTATCATATATACTGCCATTGTAAGCGGGTGATAGTTGCCCATGTAAAAGGCGGTAGCTATAGCTTTTAAGCTAGGTGCGCTAAAATCTTTGATATAGGTATTGGAAAGCACATAAATATCGTCGTCGTAGAATACAAATTTACCAGCCAGCGCTCTGGTATACACTATAGCAGTAAGTAGTATAATAAAATAGGGCGCCCATTTCATCAGTTTATCTATTCCTCCGTTGGTTATAGATTCTTCCTGGTGTATGGGGTTGTTGCTTGGGATAGTATGTAGCTTGTGGTTTGCAGGCATTGGCGCTAAAGTAAGCATACAATTTCAGATCCCAGTAGTATAGGAAGCGGTAGATACCCCTCAAAATAAGAAACCACAAAAGACCGAGCTTTTGTGGTTTCTAGTTGTATAATACTGCCAATAGTTTATAAGCTCTATTCTCTGATATCCATTTCTCTGATCAGGTTAGATGCATGTCCCATTTTATCTATGAGGAACAGTACATAGCGGATGTCGCAAACAATAGTCCTTTTATATTTTTTATCGAAGGCTATATCGCCGCTCATTGCTTCCCAGTTGCCATCGAATGCAGTGCCTATCAACTCGCCGCGAGCATTAATTACAGGGCTACCTGAGTTACCGCCAGTAATATCATTGTCGGTAATAAAGCAGGTATGCAGCGAGCCATCGCGATCAGCATAACGACCATAGTCTTTATCCTTATACAGGTCAACCAGATCTTTTGGTACATCAAATTCATCGCTGCCTGGTTTGTATTTTCTCATCAGGCCATCCATTGTAGTAAAGTAGTTGGCATGTATGCCATCCTGTGGGTCGTAGCTCAGTACCTTGCCATACGATACACGCATGGTAGAGTTAGCGTCTGGATACATCATTTTGCCTTTTTTCATAGTCAGCAGTTCTTTTACATACTGACGGCTTAATTCTGCCTTTTTGCTGTTGAATGCTTCGATTTTTGGCTGGAAGTTAGCGCTGTAGTTTTTAGAGAAACTTACAGCATAAGCTACTGCCGGATCTTCTTTTAGTTTCTGGAAAGAGGGCGCCTTGCAAAATTCGTTGAATTTTACGCTGTCTGCAAGGAATGTGCCTGCAAACATATAGTCTGCATAATCTGCAAAGCTCGAACCATGGTAGCAAGCCTTTGTGCATTTGTGCTTTTTATCTTTAGTAAGGCGTGCTGGATTCAGTATCACTTTGTCAAAAATGTCGGGCAATTGTTCTTTGGGCACGTTTTTGTAGAACAGTTGAGTCATTTCAGCCAACATCTCTTTTTCAGTTCCCGGATCGTATTCTTTCAAGCTTGCTCTGTAAGCTGCCTTTGCAGAGTTGATATATTTTTCAACGGTGTCTTTGCTAATGACTGCTTTTTTATCGCCAGTTGCTTCAAAACGCTCGTAGGCGTCGTACAATGGCTTCAGCGCTGCGGCATTTTTTGCCATAGCCGACGAACGGATACCCTCATTGTAAAACACCGAATACTTAGCATAAGGCATATAACCAGAATATATAGAAGCAAACTTACCCAACAAATCAGCATTCATATTGTTGTCGCGTTCCCATGCAGAAAACTCGTCTTCTGCCTTCTTTTTATTAGCAACTATGTTCAGGCGTTTCAGTTGTTCTGTCTGGCCTATGTAATATTTCCAGTAGTTAGCTATGCGGCTGTAGGAAGAAGTAAGTTGTAGGTAGGTAGCTTTATTCAAATCCATATGACGACGCATGATGCCCAGGCGCAAGTCGCGGCAAGCAACAATAGAAGGATTCACAACATTTACCGCCAAGTCTACGCCATAAGAAACCTCGTAACGGTTTGTACGGCCTGGGTATCCGAATATCATGGTAAAGTCGCCCTCGCGAGGTCCATCTATTGATACAGGCAAGAATTTCTTAGGGTGGTAGGGCACATTCGACTGACTGAAAGGTTTAGGTTGGTTGTCCGCATCGGCATATACCCTAAACATAGAGAAGTCGGCGGTGTGACGTGGCCACATCCAGTTGTCGGTGTCGCCGCCATACTTACCCAGCGATTTCGGAGGCGTACCTACCAGACGAACGTCGGTATATTTTTTATACACCAGCAGGAAAAATTGGTTACCATTGAAATAATCCTTCACATTAGCGACAAATTTTCCTTTTTGCGCTGCTTTTTCCTCTATTTCTTTCTTTTTAGCTTCCAGTTTTTTAGTGTATTCATCACCTGTTGCGTCGCCAATTGCTTCTTTTACTTCATCTGTTACATCGTCCATATATTGCAAAAACAATGCAGTAACGCCGTTTGCAGGAAGCTCTTCCTGCATGTTATGCGCCCAGAAGCCATTGTCCAGCAAATTTCTGTCTACAGTGCTCAGGTTGGCAATCGCGTCGTAGCCGCAGTGGTGGTTAGTCAGCAACAATCCGTTTTCAGAAATCATTTCCGCAGTACATCCTCCGCCAAATTGAAGGATGGCATCTTTCATACTACTATGATTGATGTTGTACAAATCTTCGCGTGTCAGCCTGAGGCCCAAGCGCAGCATTTCGTCATAATTTTTTCCTATCAACATAGGAATCCACATACCTTCATCGGCACGCGCGCCTTGCAACATAATAGTTGCCATGAACAGTAAAAATACTTTTTTCATTCGTTTTGTTTAATCAGCCGATCTCTGGCACCTGCCAAAACCAACTTTTTGGTTAACTAAGAGATTTATGATAGGGTAGAAGAAACAGTTATATTTAATACAAATAGCCCCTGATGCGAGCAAGGGCTATTTGTGCTTGAGCTATAATTAGTATTATTTGTACATGTACTCTTTTTCTTCCATTTTGTACGCTTTCTTGCGAGCTTTCATTTTCTTTTTAGCAGCCTTTCCGGGTCTGTCTCTAAACATTTTTTGACCTATTTTGCTCTCTTTTTTATGCATTTTCCACTCTTTTTTCTCTGCTTTCCGGCCATATATGTCTTGGGCAGTTAGGGTGTTAGTAGCAAATAATCCCAATGTCAGTAACGCAATCAAGAAGTAGTTTTTCATCAGTATTTTTTATGAAAAGCAAAGTTAAAAAAATATTTAACTATTCATAGCCCCAAAGTAGCTAAGGTTGAAAATAACTTACACCGAATGTGCGCGGCGGGTATTCTCTCGTTTTTTGCTGCGTGGTGTGTTGTTTATGGGTAATTGACCGGCGGCATATGAGTTTGAATTTTGGTTATAGTATAGAATTTTGTCTTTTTGCCAATTTTGTATTTTAATAGCGCTACTCCTTCATATTTAACGGGCGGCTTCTCCGGCGCAGGCTTTGTCTCATCTCCTGGAGGATGTGGATAATTATCATAATCGTTATTAGCAACTGTGGTATTTATTGCCCATTGTGTCGTTTTTTTAATATACGTAACGCGTACGTTGGGTTGCTGATACTCGTGTTCTTTCTCCCATAGCGCTATAGCTTTGTTCCCTATCCATAATGTATCTGGTTTTACTCTTGTATTTATTCCCGAAAACTCTAGCACAAAGCTAAAGTTCTGACCCCTTCTGCCTGCTATGCCGCCGCTCCAAGATTGTTCAGTAGCTTCAATTGTTTTTATCTTCTGAGCTGTAGCCGTACTTAATATTGCCGTAACACCTACTATGGGCAATGTAAGTTTTACAATTTTAGATAACATTTTGGTCTGTGTTTTTGGTATGGCACGATTAATGTATAATTGAACTGTATAGGGAAAAACTAAGGCAATATTGGGTGTTTTTTATTAGCCCATTATTAATACTTAGCGGTTCCGTTTATTTTTATAGATTTGTTTGTCTTTACGCAAAAGAGATATTTTTTCTTATCCTGAAATGAGGCGATCCGTACTACTTACTAGCGCATTAATTACTGCATCGATTATATTTACTGCTCGTACTGTGTCTGCACAAACCGATTGCGACAAAATCAGGAACCTAAAGTTACTTAATAATTCCTACCAGTGTAAGTGGTCGTTCTACAAGCTTAAAGACTCATTGGTAGGTACAGTCATTAAGTTCCATCCACAGCCAATTCAGTGCGGCCCTGATGCCTCGGCATCCCTCACTATTTTAAAAGTTGGAGAAGATACTGTGAGGATACTTGATTTCTGCAACGATATAGTGTTTAAAAAAGGACAGAAGGTAAAAGTAAATCCACAAGACGAACCTCCTTTTCAGGTAAGTATACCTTTTTATTTCGATTTTCTTGATGAACTACAACGAATTGTTGTGTCACGAACTAATGAGTATGACGAAACAATTATTAATACAACTTGGGGAGAATTGGAGCCATTATAATTATCAATCACTTTTAAATTAAAAGGAGCCTGTAATATTTACAGGCTCCTTTTAATTTAAAAGTGGTTTTGAACGCTATGGATGCGCGCTAAGTATTTTTACAAAGTAGTAGCAATACCATTTATGATATGCGCTAAATACGCTGGTACAGCAATTAGTGCACTTTGCTCTTGTATTCACAACTTCGGTATATGCTATATTGAAACTTTTAAAAGTCTTAACCATTTCAGATTGCATTCCTTTTATGTCGGCAGCAATAAGCGATTTACCACGACTGTCGGGGCTCATTCTTTTTCCTGCTGCAGCATCATACTCAACCAGTAGTTCGTGATAAACTGCGATTTGATTTTTAATCATATCTAGCTTTTTGTTGTAAGCGTCTTTCCAAACATTGAAATCTTCGCTTTCCGCACTTTTCTTATTGCCAATTGAAAAAGCGCTATTGTCGTTGTACAATTTGTTGTACAGCTCTGTTGTTTTTGATAGGAAGTACTCTATCCCAATTTCCTTTACCCTATCAACATTATTCACTACTGTGTTAGTCTGCCAGATAACCAGACTGTTTTTTAGTAGCAAATTATCTTCTATGCAGTTACCGTTTTCGCAGTGGTATCCATCTGGACATTTGCCTGCAAAGCATTCCAACACAAATTTGTCTTTTTTACCTGAAAACAAAGCATTGGGTGCATAACGTTGGCTATAGCTCTTAATATTGGTAGACTGTTCATTGTCTATTTCCTGAGCCCAGCATGCACAAACTGCACCCTTACAATTTCTTTCGCGAAGATCGAATACCTCTTTCTGTAATTTACTCCATATTGTTGTATCCACCGAGGTGTTACGAATCCAGTGCTTCTTAACACAAATCGGAGGTGGTCCACCAGCTTCACATTTGCCTGGATGAATTTCTACCCAATTATTTTTATAAGAACAGTATTGATTGGACAGTTTATTCCAATCTTTTTTATCTTCCTGTTCATAACCTGCGATCATTTTTTTCAAGCTTGCAAGGCAAGTAGATGGTAATTGCTGATCGTCGAGTAAGTAGTAGGGTATTCTTTCGTTTTGAATATCGCGGAGCGACACACTGGTTTTATTTCCGCAATCTTTAACGTATTTGTTTTTCTGCACCGCCTGCGAATAAGACATAGCCCCATTCAGCAAACAAATACAAAGAAAAAGTAGTTTTCTCATATTTTAGTTCCTTTCTAATTCATAAACAAAATCAAAACTACGCATTGGCACAACCTTGCAGCAAGGTTTGTAGGTAGTTCTACCGCCTGATTTTTTCTCTGGCTCCAGGGCTATGTTCAAATCTCTTACATAGACGCGTATGTTAGAATTGCCGCTGTTTACTTCGCAATATGCCGATAAACCGTCGTTATATCCGCAAATGTTGCATTTGCCTTCTGGGAAATTGCGTTGTAGTGGTATTTTAAGGTATCCGTCATATCTTTTGCCGCCGTCTGTTGTAGGTTTTGAGTAGTCGAGAATGAAATTGATTTTACTGTCTGTCGACTTGATAATCATTTTTGTGCCCGATGTAGTAACAAAAAAATTCTTACCGCCATTGGTAGCTTTCACGTCTACCCAATTGCCAACCGGTGAGTTGTTGTGCAATTTGTAGGATAACTCGGCAATTTTATTGATTACTTCGGTGTTGTTAGGGCTGAAATTCAAGTACTTTTTGTAGTACGACAATGCCATTTCGTAATCGTTATTACAATCATAGGCCAATGATGCATAGTAAATAAACAGGCGATGTTTTTGGCCGTTTTTAGATACCTTTTTTAATGAGTTTAGTGCGGCAATACAGTCTTTTTTGTCGAGCGCCAGCGCATAACGGGCTTCCTGTATCAAAGCCAGATCTTCTTGCGTATCCTCCTCTACTGGTTTTGCTGCAGCCTGTGCAGGTTTTTCTATTTTCCTTGGTTTTGTTGCTACAGGCATTTCATAAGCTTCTTCGTTATTGCCATTGTCTGCAACAATTGGATCTGGTTTTATTGGTTCATAAATACCAATCATGTACTTTTTTTGAAGTTTGTCTGTAACATCTTCAGCCTTTAATATTTTTCTATAGGTAACAGGCTTCCCGTTAAACATGTATTTCTCAGTTTTTGGGTCTCTGATAGGATGCCTATCTATATTCCAATACATCTTGGCCATAGACGGAGATTGGTCTTTTCCCCATACTTTATAAAAATAGCAGGCGCCCAGATTTATCTGTTTGCGGTTCTGGCTTACGTAGTTTGGCGAGCCTTTAGTTACCATAAGGCAGTAGTTATCGCCATTATCCATTTTGCCATAATAATTTTTATAGTCGGCCGTAATAACATAGTTCTCGCTATCCGACATAAAATTGGTCCGGACTGTGCTTTCTTTTTTTGTTGTCATTTCCAGACCATCGTAGCTTAAACCATCATAGTTGAATTTGAATTCATAGTATTTCTGGCTAAAACCACTCATTGGTTCCAATAATAGGAAAGCGCAAAGAATCAGCAAATAATTTTTCATAAATTTTTCAATAAGATATTGTTTTTGTTATTTCTAACGAGCGTTGAAGCCAAAAGTAAGTATTTGAAACAGGAACTGCAAGCAATCTTTAGTTTTTATTATAGGATGTTTTCCTGCTTTTTCGGTTAAATTTTTCCAATGTCAATTGAGCTCCTAATTATTACAACAAATTGTGAAGACGAAGTTAATCGTTCGTTACCTATATTATATGTGGTCTTAAATATAACATATAAAATGACTGTATCGCTCTTTGTCGTTTAGCAGAAATGTCTCGGCTCGTTTGTTTTAAATGTCTGTTAATTACTTTTGCTTTACTTTATAAAAGAAGTGTTTTCTGTTATGAGCAATCGCCATTCCCTGACGATAGTTGTAGTGTGTGACAATCACTATGTGGTATTGGCAGCAGTGCTTATAAAATCTATCGAAACCAATTTGCGAAAAGGTGGAAAAATAGATTTATGGATTGTGGACGATGGAATTTCAGAACACAGCAAGAGTCGAATGCATGCTTCTGTTATTCCGGAAATTACGCAAATTCATTGGATAACTATACAGGATGCTATACAGGGTGCTAGACTACCCATAGACCGTAGTAGTTATCCGCTGAATATATATGCCCGCTTGTATATCCCATATTTTATCCCCCAAAATATAGAAAAGGTACTTTACCTTGATGCTGATATGCTTGTCTTAGCTGATTTGTATGAGTTGTTTAATACCAATTTGGAACTTAGCATTTTGGCAGCTGTTACAGATCCGCGCGTTAAGACATTCGATAATCATTGGGGGGGAATTCTCAATTATAAAGAATTGGGGTTGAGAGGCGGTTCAGCTTATTTTAATACCGGATTATTACTGATCAATACAAAGAAATGGATCGATGCCGGTATAACTGAACAAATAGTAGCTATCATTAACACGAATGTCAGGTTTGCAAATTATCCGGATCAATATGGATTGAATATAGCAATGGCTGATAAGTGGCTAAAACTCGACGATGCTTGGAATAATTTTGTAACCGTTGCGCATCCACATCCCAAAATCATTCATTTTGTTGACAGGAAGCCTATTTATAAAGCTTACAAAAACAACCCACAATACAAACAGTTGTTTTTTGAGTATCTGAATAATACGGCCTGGAAAAACTACCGACCAATTGGAGAGCCGAAACGGTATTTGAAAAAAATAAATAATATTCTTGGCAAAATATATAAGCTGTTTGGGTGATTTAAGCCGTTTGTAAATAATATGGACGAAATCGTTCCAGATTTCGTCCATATTATTTCTGTATTTATAAGATCACTATCTCGTGTAGATATTAGCGGTGTTGCGGTAACCTGTTCCAAGATTGCTATACCAATCAGTGTAGGTTGTCCCGCCCGAAATTGCCCAATCACCAAAATGCAGGAATGCCTGTGTTATATCTTTTTCTTCGATTGGATAGTTAAATGGCGACGTAGGGATGTCGATAGCATAGGGCAGGCCACGAGCGGTTACATAATACCGTTCATCGCGTGGACTGCTAGCATCGTCTTGAGTACCATATCTCGACTGGTCTGCCAAATCAGTTGGTAGATGACCGGGTAAGTGTATTTCCCTACCCCTATTGTAACCCAGTCCGTAGTTCCAAATAAATGGATTATAACTTGTGAGTCCAATATCTCGTATATTGGGGCCAGATAACACTTTGAAGGTCATAGAATAGTTGCGTACCGGCGATTGCGTTACGCCTGGCACAGTATTCCACTCCGTCATTTCATTGCGCATACTATTGAAGATTATTATTACAGCTTTTGTTTGACCGTCTTCTCTGGTTCCTCCTGAAAGGTCGACAACTTGATCACGTAATAATGGAAATTGTACGCCAAAACCATTTCCGTAGCCGCCGCCTGTTGCAAACAATGTATAATCTCCTGTTATCTGCACCACGTTGTTGGTAGCGTTTGTAACAACCTGATATTTATAGGATACAACAAGGTCGTTCATGTCAAAATCGCCTTTTGATGGCCACTGATCTTCAAAAGCCAGTGTTCCGCTTTGCGATTTTGACGGATAATAATTGTTAAATGCCTTTGCTGGGTCAGTTGGGTATTCGTCAAGGTCGTCGGCCACACCGTCGCGGTCTGTATCTACCATAGTAGGCGTTCCGTTGCCTTCTGTATTGCAGCCGGTAACTGGTATGTATACACTGCATCCTACAGCGGCGCCCCCGGTAAGTTTAGAGCCATCTACAGGGTTTACGCTACACACTTGTATTGCTCCTGTTATTGCAGCGCCCGAATTCATAATGCTCACCGATCCTGTGATTTTTAATAATGAGGTGCTTCCTGTGCCTGTAATGGTAGATCCATCCAGAATAAATCCTCTGGTTTTCAACATAGCGCCATTGGTCATTCTTAAATCTGTGCTGCTATTTATAGTAGTTGTTCCGCTCACCAATATAAGTCCGGTATTTTTTACGCTGCTGCTCTGGTTATAATTGCCAGATACTATAAGCCCACAATTATTTACAAATGCTGCGCTACCACCATTTTGTTGAAAGTTGCCGCTTACCTTTATTGTTGCGTTGTTAGTAGCTACAACTCTTGCGCCGTTATTAAAACTCCCGGCTATGTTCATTGTACCGTTGTTGGTGAAAATGCCAGCGCTACCATTAATATTAAAGTCGCCGGATGAATTGTAAGTGCCGAAATTCGTGAATATACCGCCTACTGCAAATGACCCATTGAGTGTTCCATAGTTTTCGATGGAGGCAGATGCAGCATTATAA
Organism: uncultured Bacteroidota bacterium; assembly: GCA_903882805.1. GTDB lineage: Bacteria > Bacteroidota > Bacteroidia > Chitinophagales > Chitinophagaceae > Nemorincola. Next base: position 40,573 of record CAIRYK010000005.1, read on the forward strand.
TTGAGTCCTGAAGCAGTGGCAATACCCGAAGCGGAAATGATAAGGCTAGCAGATCCATTCAGATTCAGGTTGCGTAACGTAACATTGGCGCCGCATACCCTGATAGTTCCTCCGTTTACGGATGAAAAATCGACGGTAATGCCGCTTCCTGTGATACAGATAACATCGCCTGTATTAACATTGAGTCCGGATGTGGTTGCAGTAATGGTACGTGTGCAACCACTGCTGCAGTCGGGCGAAGTAGTTCGAGCGTTAGCAAAACGTCCGGTTTTTTCTACTGCCATCGGGTCGGTTTCTCCGAACGAAGTTGTTACGGTAGCTCCTGTTGCAGATAGTTTTCTAATAATCTTTGAATTATCTGGCGCTGTTTTTACTACGTAAACGTCGGAGAGGGTTTTTGCCAGGTATAATCTGTTTGTATAGGCTGCGCCTGGGGCTGCTGCTCCGCGGGCAAGTAGCGCTCCACCTGCATTGGGGTCGCCATCGTAAATGCTGATAGAATGATAGGCTGGCGCAAAACGATTATCTGTTATATCAATGGCAAAATCTACGAAGTGCGAACTCTCCCATTTAAAACCCGACGGGACATTAATGTCGTTTACACTGTTTATGGTCGGTTTATTGTTTTCCTTTTGGCAGCCTGCAATAACCGTAAGCGCCAATAAAGTATAAATGAGCAGACGTTTTTTCATAGAGTAGTTGAAATATTTGTGCAAAGATACTACAACATTTTTCTCATGATTGGTTTCGTAATTCATTTTAATGTCATAATGGGGCATTTTGGTCAATTTTGGCGCCTGCTTTGTTTTTTTAGTATGATAATTGTACAGTGTTAAATTGCATGAATGTTGTAGTTACAAATTGCTGTTCAAAGAGCGTAGGCAGAATTTGTTTTTAGGTTGTGTTGAAGTAAGTTTATAACAATTTCATGATAACAAAAAATGATTGAAATTTCCTTTGCAGGTTAGTTTTTTCCCTTAATTTTCACCAAAATTAGTCTCATGAAAAAGATAGGAATTTTAGGTTCCGGACAAGTAGCACAAACCCTTGGACATGGTTTTTTGAAACACGGATACGAAGTAATGTTGAGCTCGCGCAACCTTACAAAACTGAATGGCTGGAAAGAATCGGAGTGCGAAAAAGCGCTTGTTGGTTCGTTCAAGGAAGCTGCAGAATTTGGTGATGTTGTGGTGCTTGCGGTAAAAGGGTCTGTAGCTGCCGAGGCAATTGAAGAGGCAGGCCCGCAGTATATGATGCGCAAGACAGTCATCGACGCGACCAACCCAATTGCCGATCAGGCGCCGGAAAATGGAGTGTTGCGCTTCTTTACCAACCTTGATGAGTCGCTAATGGAGCGATTACAAACACAGTTTCCGGAAATACATTTCGTAAAGGCATTTAATAGCGTGGGTAACGCATATATGGTGAACCCGATATTTACCGAAAAGCCTACCATGTTTATTTGCGGTAACAACGACGCGTCAAAATTGCAGGTATGCAATATCCTTGAGCAATTTGGTTGGGAAGTTGCAGATATGGGTAAAGCTGCAGCTGCAAGAGCTATCGAGCCATTGTGTATGTTGTGGTGCATTCCGGGTATGCTTGGCGGAGGCTGGAATCATGCCTTCCGTTTGATAAAAGCTATGTAAAAAAGCGCTGTTTGTTTATATCATTACTCCACAATTGCGGTACGTGTATAATATGCCCGGCCGCATTTGTGGATTTTTTAATTATAGCGCTAACTTGCACTAACAATAGCCACTGTACATGCAGCCAGTAATAAGTATCCACAACCTAAGTAAGAATTATGGTGATAAGACTGTATTAAGCAATATTAATCTGGATGTATATCCCGGACAAATAATTGGTTATATAGGTCCCAACGGCGCAGGCAAATCGACGACGGTGAAAATACTCACTGGTATAATTCAGGATTATTCGGGCGAAGTGACGGTATTTGGCAAAAACCTCAGACAGACTATCCTTGAGGTAAAAAGCAAAATAGGCTACATACCCGAACTGGCTGAATTGTATGATCTGCTCACTCCCCGCGAGTATCTGGAGTTTGTAGGTAAGCTGCACCACCTTACAGATGATGTTATTGAAATGCGTTCGCGCAAAATGCTCGACTCATTTGGGTTGTTGGCCAATATAGATCAGCGTATGGATAGCTTTTCTAAAGGTATGAGACAGAAGGTACTCATTACTTCAGGTTTGCTGCATAATCCATCTATTATCATACTCGATGAACCCTTGTCGGGCTTGGATGCTAATGCTGTTATCCTGATCAAAGAATTGCTTCAGGCAATGAAACAGGAAGGCAAAACCATTTTCTATTGCTCGCACATGATGGATGTGGTTGAAAAAGTATCGGATAGAATAGTGCTGCTAAACAACGGAACAATAATTGCCGATGGTACCATTACCGATTTGAAAAACGGAACAGACGATTCGCTGGAACAGATTTTTGCCCGACTTACCGCAACAGGCGACCCTATACACAGGGCAGATAGTTTGACAAATGCCATGAATGATCGCAATGATGCCTGAAAATGCTGATCAAAACCGATAGCCGACAGCCAGTGTGAATTGTAGAATCTTATTATCCATCCACGGAAATGGGTAATCTATTGTGTTATTGTACCGCTTAGTATTGTATGCCATACCAATACCGGAATTGAAGCAAATAGAGAGATGTTGGGTTGGGTACACATTGAGCGAATTATTGATAACAGCTCCATAAGCAGAATAGTACACTCCAAAGGGATTGAAGTAACTGCTGGTCAAAGTAGATAACTCAGGCTTTTTCCCATATTCATAATAAAATGAGCCGCCAATACCGTATCTGATTCGGTTGCGCGCTTTACCTAATAGTAGTTTCACACTGGGCATAGCGCTAAACGATCTATACTGGATGCCGCCATAAATATTATTTCCACCATAAGAATAGAAATCACTGCCATCTGAGAAAGTGATCATCAGCGGTAGTCCTATGCTAAGGTTAGGCATTCCGGGCAGGCGATATTCGTAAGACAGGCCCAGCCCAACTGAAGAATGGACGCCCTCTACATAGGTGAATGCCCCCGGCAATATAGAAATAGTATGGTTGCCTGTTGTATGTTTTGCCGTTGATGTATTGTCCGTTTTAGCAAAAGCGACAGAGGCGGTGGCAAGGCAAACAGCCAAAAGTAGTTTTTTCATATTGCTGGTTATTTTATAAACTCAATTGTAACTAAGGCGCCATCTATGCTTTTCACAACTACCATATGCTTGTAAATAACGAAGGAAGGGGTATTATATTATACCTGCGTATAAAATAGAATACCCCTTCCGTTATAATAAACGTTCGAATGTAGGTTAGTGTTTTTTAAGAGTAGTGAAATATGCCGTGAGGACTGTCTATAACCACTTCCTTTTTGTCGGCAGCTTCTACAAATCCAGAGATCTGAGCCTCGATATTAAATTCCTTAGCTAAAGCTACAAGCGCCACTGCAGTTTCTTTATCGGTAAACATTTCTAAACGCTGTCCCATATTGAAAACCTGGTACATTTCTTTCCAGGATGTCCCTGCCGATTCCTGTATCATGTTGAACAATGGCGGTATGGGTAATAAGTTGTTTTTTACCACACGCATTGCAGATGGCAAGTAGTGCAGGCACTTGCTCTGGCCGCCGCCGCTACAGTGTATTATGCCGTGTATGGCGTTGCGGTGCGCATCCAGCGCTTTCAGTACCAGCGGCGCATAGGTGCGGGTAGGGGATAGCAACATCTTACCAATGTTGAGCGGCGTATGCGTTGCGTCGCTGAGTCCGTATTTGCCATTGTATACTACTTCGTCGGGCAGATTGGGGTCTACACTTTCGGGGTACAGGCGCGCATAGTCTTTTTTAAGCATTTCGTGGCGGGCGCTGGTAAGCCCGTTGCTGCCCATGCCGCTATTGTATTCGTCTTCGTAAGTTGCCTGTCCATAACTGGCAAAAGATACTACCACGTCGCCGGGTTGCATTTTTTCAGTGGTCACCAGCTTGCTGCGCTCCATACGGCAGGCCATTGTGCCATCTACTATTACGGTGCGCACCACGTCGCCTACGTCGGCAGTTTCGCCGCCCATAAACCTTACGTCTATGCCGTATTCATTGAGTTTATTGAAATAATCCTGTGTGCCATTGATAAGCGCCGAAATAACCTCGCCCGGTATAAGATGCTTATTGCGGCCGATGGTAGACGAATAGGTGAACGGTCCGGTAGCGCCTACGCACAAAAGGTCGTCAATATTCATTACAATACTATCTATAGCCACTCCCTGCCATACGCTCATGTCGCCGGTTTCGCGCCAATACAGGTAGGCCAGAATAGATTTAGTGCCGGCGCCATCGGCATGCATCAGATTACAAAATTCCGGGTCATTTCCCCAGTAGTCGGGATATACTTTGCAAAAAGCATTCGGGAACAAACCCTTGTCCAGTTTGGCTACGGCCTTATGCACATCTTCTTTCTGCGCGCTTACCCCGCGTTGGTTATATCTGTTAATGTCGGTCATTGGTTGTACTACTCGTTTTCAGTAGCTGCAAAAGTAATACTTTGATGGTGGATTGGTAGGAAATGAATATTTATTAAAATAGACGTACTAGGTTGAATTTATTATTAGTTGGCTATTGACAGATGTGTTAAAACTTATGGCATTTTTTTTGCTTCTAGGTACGGTTCAAAGAAAGATAAATCTATTTCGAAAATCGTTTTAGGTTTTACGCCAAGTTCTTTAATCTCAAACAATGACACTAATTTCTGTCCGTCAATTAATTCTATCGGAGGAGCTCCGTCACGGGAAGCCTCTCTTTTGCATCTTCCGAAAAAGTTCCAGTAGTTAAAATGATGCCCTTTTCTGCCCTACCAATCATTGCATTTCTAAAGTCGCCAACTTGTGCGCGAGATACAGTTCCTTTATATCTCTTACATTGAAACAAGACTTTGATGCTAACAAACGGATTGAGTTCGAGCGTTCCGTAACCATCTATTCCACCGTCGTGTGAGCCTCCTGTGACTTCTACATTTTCGAATCCATGTTCCCGTAACAAACGCTTGCATATATCTTCAAAGCCTCTTGGCGTTATTGATTGGAGGACTTCAAGCAAGGAAGGTAAGAAGCCAGGTTCAATGTCCTCTGGTTTGGTTTCTTCTTGTTCAGCAACGATCTCCTTCTCCGATTTCTCCTTTCGTGCTTTAGTATGTATTCCAACCCATTTTTTGCAAATTTCTTTAGAATCATCAACTGTTAATTTAGCATTTCGTCCTTTTGCTGTCAATGTCCATAAACCGCGTGAGTTATCCTCTAAATATCCATCCCAAACTAAATATTGCCGAGCCCAAGCAACTTGATTGGAAAACCTTAATGTGCCAGATTTTAATGTTTCTTCCAAAATATTATCTGACAACTTTTCGTTTTTAGCAATTTGTTCAACGACTTCTTTTGGTTTGCCAGAGCCGCCAAGCTGTTTCAACGCGGCCAGCAGAGGGCCGAACCATTTTACAAATTCAGCTTGTTTGGTTTTGGGTGTCTTTGTCATAAAGGGTACGTTGATTAAATTAGTGAATCAAAAATAAACATTACGTTTTGTTACTACCGACTTTATTATTTCTGCAACAAATTTTCATTAGGGCTATCGCGCTTCTGTAGCTACTTTTACACAAAATAACTACTATGGGCATAGCAGACAGACTTTTTAAAATGAAAGAAGACAAAGCGGCGGCAAATCTGAAAGCAGGACAGGATTTTTTGGCAACCAACAAGCTGAAAGCGGGTGTAGTGGAGCTACCCAGCGGATTGCAATATGAGGTGATTACAAATGTAGATGGTCCTAAGCCTACTGCTTTTCATAAAGTAACTTGCCACTATCACGGTACGCTAATAGATGGTACAGTGTTCGATAGTTCGGTAAAAAGAGGGCAGCCGGCAACTTTTCCGCTCAGCGCTGTTATAAAGGGTTGGACTGAGGGGCTGCAACTTATGGGCACAGGCAGCAAATGGCGTTTTTTCCTGCCTCCGCACCTTGCCTATGGCGACCGCCAGACAGGGTCTGTAATAGGGCCTAACAGCACGCTGGTGTTTGAGGTGGAATTATTATCTATCAGCTAATTCAAATAGTCAATCATAATTTGGCGCATGTGCAGCTTTTGTAGCAGTATATGCGCTATTTTATTTTTTTACCAATGGCAGTGCTGGTTTGTCTATCAATTAACTGGCAATATTTTTTCGCTATTAACCCCGTTTGCTAAACGCGTTTTTGAGCGAAAGGTAATCGAGGTAGTAAATCACTTTTACCGATAGACTGTTGCTCTGCGCTGCCTGTAGAGTGGTATTCAGGTCGGAGAAGTAATTATCTGCAAGCGCTGCCCCCGAAGTGTAGATGCTATTTTGGTACACGATGCTCATTTCGCTACCAGGTTTAAACTGCCATATAAAACTGGTGTAGATATTAAACGAGTTGAAGTTGACGTCGTGTACTTTGTTGTAGGCAGTAGGGTTGAGCGAGCCATCATTCCCCAATTGTTTGAACTGATTATATTTTGCCTGCGACCAATAGTGACGGGCGTCTAATTTCACCGCCATTTTATTGGTAAAAATGTAGGCGGCGTTTAGCGAACTGGTTATTGTGCCCACATTTCTAATTCCGAAATAAATAGTGTCGGCAACTTTATTTACAAAACCAACATCGTCGGTTTGCTGCCTGCCCGATAGGTTGTAGACCATAGACAGTTTATCGCTGAACCTGAATCGGGGCGACACAGCCCAGTTGAGCATATTTCGGTGGCGTTCGTCGTACCAGCGGTTGTCGGCGCTTAGATCGAGCGCAAATTTCTTGCGATAGTCAGTGCTATAAAATCCACCCACCATGTAGTTTCTAGGATAATGGTAATGTCGGCCAAACGTCCTCGGTTCTATATAATCGTTGCCGGTAACGGGCGCAATATCCCAATAAAATCCAACCGTCAAAAATTTTCCGGTGGTAAGGTTATGCGATCCGTAGAAATCGAAAGATTGAAACACATTTGGGTTGAACATTCTATAGTAATTAACGCCAACGTGGTTGTAAGCCGATATGAATGATCCGAATGGTTTGAATATATTGTAGTACTGTTCAAAAATATAGTATACCGAGTTGTTTCGGTCGAGGTAGCCAAGGTCGTTAGGGTTGAACCTGTCGCTAATGGTTCGCGTTTTTAGGTACCAGGTATAGTTACCGCTGAGTTTTGCTATGTCCAGATAATACCGGTAGCCCACATCGGGCTTTGCTGTGTAGTACAAATGGCTTACATCTGTCGACCCATCGATGCCGTAAGTGTTTTTCTTGTTGGCAAACTTAAACATCAGCGCGCTAACATTCGCATTATAGCTGTTTTCCTGGCGGTATACATTAGTGTTTATAAGGCTTATGTACGAATTGTTTTTCAATGCCTGATCCATTACCAGCACATTGTAGTTGGTGAGCGGCGCAGTTTGTAGCATTCGTTCTGCTCCTGTCATAGTATCTTTTATTGTAGCGTAACTGGCTGCCGCAACTGCATTAAAAAAGCCCAGGCCGAGTTTATGTTTATTGCGCCCCGATATTTTTGTGGCATTGTACAACTTGGTTGTTGCCGGATTTTGAGTTATTACCTCGTTAGTATCGAGCTGGCTGCCCAGATTTCGGAAATTGACAGGCGCGCCGCCTACACGGCGAGAATAAAACAAATCGTTTTTTCGAAACAGATCAACGCCTTCTGTAAAAAAGTACCGGCGTTCGTCGTACCTCACTTCTATTGGCGACAGGTTCAGTACGCGGCTGTCGTAAATGGTTTGACCAAAATCAGGTACCAGTGTCATGTCGAGCGTAAAACTCTCGTTGATACCGTATTTTACATCAAGCCCTCCATTGATCGATTGAGTATTAACGCCGGCATAATTGCCAGCATAGCCCGACACATAGGGCAGTAATGCCAACCTTACCGGAGCTTCTATATTATAAATTCCTTTTAGCTCTCCTTCCTGAGCTATCTTATTTGGCACGCCGGGTTTTACAGGACTCCAGTACGATGCCTCGCGATATCGCCTTATCCCCCTGTAAAAGTTGATACCCCAGGTTTGGGTGTCTTTACTCGGGAACCGTAGTGCCGAGTAGGGTATTTTCATTTCTACCGTCCATCCGGTTTCAGTAATCACAACTTTCGAATACCAAGCAGCATTCCACGAATTATCCTGACCATCGAACTTTATGATACCGTCGAGTTGCACTCCGGCTGCCGTTACCCCGAAGGCAGCGGCATTTTGTTTGTCGTAATAGGTGTCGAACAGTACGCCAAATACATCCACATTTCCTCCGTCATCGTCGCGCGATGATAGCTGTCGGTACACACTGTCTTGCTTGTCGTCGAATAGCGTAGCGCCTACATATACTGCATTGTTGTCATAAAGAATGCGCACTTCCGATTTTTGCAGCGATGGTTCTCCAGGCCTTGGCGATGTCTGTGTAAAATTTCGGGCTACTTCGGCCTTTTGCCACTCCGGTTCGTTTAGATTGCCGTCTATCGTTATGTTTCCATTTGTGCGTCCGGCTTCCAGTTTTAGTGTAGAATCTTGCGCAAAAACTAATGTCTGCATGGAGAGCCATGCAGACATTAGCAGTATATATTTTTTTATAGCGCGCACTTAGTGGTTGGTGATATGCTGATGTTTATTGATTTGCAGCGCAATAGGAGTGTTGTTGTTCAGCTTAGAAACTGGTGGTCAGTGTACCTTTTACACCGCTGAAAGCAGGTTCGTAACGGCAAACGCCTCCGGTGCAGTTGATACCATCAACTTGTTTTACATAAGCCAAAGAAAAACGATGCGCTCCCTTAGTATAGGCTGCAAACAAATTATAATAATGATTGCCCGGGTCTTTATAGTTTGGGTTGTCGCTGCCCTTATTTGGCGCCACATTATACATATCAGAAAGCGAAACCGACCATTTAGGCGCAATATTGTACTCTATAAGCGCAAAAGCCCATGAACCATAGTCGTTTTTAGTGTCCATGTACTGCACTTCTGCACGGATAGATTTTTTCTCGTTGATCTTGTACGTTACCTCGGCAAATGGAGTGATACCATGCATGATGGTAGAAGGACGGCTCTGGTAGCGGGTAATATTGTATTCAAGGTATTGAGCGCCTAACTGGAATACCCAAGATTTCAATCCCTGATAATTGGCTTCAACAAATCCTTCGCGATAGAGCTCGTCGCCCTCCAGCGTATTGATGTGCGTATAGGTAGCCGCAATACTGGTTACGTCGTTGGGCGTAATCAGCAAATTGGCAGAAGCAGCCATTTCCGAAACATCTTGCGATGCAGGCGTGTAGCGGGCCATAAGGCGTTCGGGGCGCAGTACTGCAATAACTGGCTGACGATTGAGCATACCATTCAGCAATATTTCGTTGGGAGAGGTACGCATTACAAAGTTCTCAGTGCGTTTGCCAGATACGCTTAGCGCAATGCCTTTCATACCATAATTTATAGAAGTATATGCTACGGTTCCTGGTTTATCGAGCAGAGTTATGCTGCCTTTGTCATCGGCAACGCTAATGGCTTCGTGTGTTTTGTAATCGCCTTCTACGTACCACGAAAGATTTTTATAGGTAAAAGTATTGTAAGCGCAAAAAGCATACATATTGTATTTAGGTTCAAAGCGCGTTCCTGCAGCCTGCGAGTTAATAGTAGCCGCAACCTGATTCATTGACGTTGCATCGAGCGTGCGATTGAGTACGCCTATACCTGGAACAAAATGTGCATTCTTGGCTCCGAAATCACCCTCGGCATTGAAGCCTTTGATTACCGGACCATAGCGATTGTTGTTTACAAAATTGTTGTTTTTCTGCTGTCCGGTAAATCCTTTTAGTGTAATGTGGTCGTTAAGCTTGTACTTCAATGACAGCCCAACGAGTGCATTGTCTATAAGTAGACCGCGATCTTCGTAGGCTCTGAACAGAATACCCGTGCCTATCTGGTCGTATATATAACCTACTGTTATAGACAGGTCGTCGAAATCTTTAGATATACTCCACGCTCCTAATCCAAAATCTGTGCTTGGGGCAGTTGGGTTTTTGAGGTTAGAGTTGTTAAAACCGTCGCCTCTTACAAAAAAAGTAAATCCATTTACATTGTATCGCAGTGATAGCCAGTTTTCGCTGCCGCTGAGTACATTGTCGTATAGCGGGTTGCCTGAAGCCTTAATATTTGTGTCTTTCTGAAAAAAACGAACATTCATCATAAGGTCGCCCGATAGGGTTCCCTGTGCCAATAATCCGAGCGGTAAAGCGAGTAGTAAAAATAAAATCCCCTGTTTTTTCATTTAGACGCGTATATTGTTAAAGTTTTTCCGAAATTAGACCCAAAATTTAATTCTGGCAAAGTTTTCGCTTATTATTTTTAAAAGCAAGCAATTATGAAAAAATTACTCGTAGCTGTCGTAAGTTTATTTTTGACCGCTACAATTCAAGCACAGGATCTTCCCAATACTGTGATCAAAGATGTAGCAGTAGGAAAGAAAGTCCCGTTCAACCAAACCATAGAGAAAGGTAAGGTTACACTCATCAACTTCTGGGCAACTTGGTGCATACCTTGCAAGCGCGAGATAAAAAATGTGAGCTTAAAACTTGCCGACTGGAAGAAGGAAGTGGACTTTAATTATATGACAATATCTGTAGACAAAGTGGAGGCAGAAGGATTGGTTCGTACCTATGCGATATCTCAGGGTTGGAAGTTTCCGTATTACATAGATGCTAACTCAGATTTGATGCGTTCGCTCAATTTTCAGAATGTACCTTATACCTTGATCATCGATAAGAATGGTAAAATAGCTTTCAGCCATACTGGCTACGAAGAAGGCGGTGAGGCCGAAGTACTTGCAAAAATCAAGGAATTGGCTGCCAAATAGTAGTTTTTTTATAACTTTTTACATAGTCGCGTTCGGAAAAGAGCGCGACTATTTTTATTAATGCTATTGCTGGTCGGAAAGGATACAGTCGATAATAACCTTTGCTGATTCCCTATAATTATAAGTCTCTAACAATGCAGTGGCAGGATGGAAAACAGCTGATACTGATTTTTCTAATGCCTCGTTGATACTTGTTTCGTTGGTGGGGTTGCAGAAACAGGCATAACCGCTGAATAGCTCATTGTACACAGGTATGTCGGAGCAAACGATTTTGCATCCGTAATACAATCCTTCTAATAAGGGAATGCCAAACCCTTCATAAACCGATAATGAGACTACAATTTCCGCATTTCGGTACATGGTGACAAGTTCGTCGTCGGATAGGCGTTGGTATATTTTTATATTATTTGCATCCAGTGTTCGTTCATCTACATTGGCGGCTTTAAACACTTTATTTTTATCGCCCACTATTGCCAGTTGATAGGTATTTTTCAGCGGACTTTGCAAGAAAGCGGTAATTAGTTTTTGGTGGTTTTTCCGGGTATTAAATGATCCAACCGATAGTATTAATTTTTGCTTCAGTGTGGAGTAGCCTGGCTGCATATTGGCAGCTATTCCGTTATAGGTAATAGCTATCTTATCAGCATTGGTACGATAGTGGCTTACTATTTCGTTTTTAATCGTCTGGCTGACTGTGAATATGTGTTTGCTGTTGCGTAACAATCTGGGAATCAAAAAGTTGTACCACATTGCAAACGGACGGGAGTTCCATTCTGGATGGTGGAAGAATGCCAGATCGTGTAAAGTGAGGTAGTTGTTTGAGTACCTCAGCGGGGCTGTATTGGCGAGATTTACCAATGGTGGATTACCCATCTTTTTCAGGTATTGCGGTAGATCATATTGCTCCCACAAATGTCCGGTATGGGCGCCTATTTCTATGGCGTTGAGTTCTGTTGCTAAATCATGGTTAATTATTGCTTTTGGGCTAATAAAAATTACCTCTTGGTATATTTTTTTTATTTGTCTGCTGCATTCAATTCCATACCTTTGCACACCTGAAACCGGTTGTGTAAGGAACCGTGCATTAACAAATATTTTCATAATTATAACGGGCTTAGATTTACCAACTCGAGCTGCAATGTATCAACAAAATCCACAACGTGCAAAATATTACGCGCATATATGCCTTAAGCAAACGAAATGTAATATTAAGATACAAAAACTCCTTGGTTGGATTTTTTTGGGGATTTTTCAAACCGTTGCTTTACCTGCTTATTTTTATCGTCATATTTAAGTCCAATTCCGGTATAGACCATTATATACTCTACGTTACATCAGGGCTTATTTTCTGGTTTTTCTTTTCCAATGTTACCGGGCAAACGGTAGGTAGTATTGTAGGGTCGGCCGGTCTCATTAAAGCGCTCAATATTCCTACTTATTTTTTCCCGCTCTCTGAAATGCTCTCAGAGATGTTCAATCTTATTCTTACTGTAATGGTATTTCTTGTGTTGATGAACTGGGCGGGTATCATATATGGTTGGCATATGTTGCTTATACTACCTTGTATTTTGTTGTTTAGTTTATTCACACTCGGACTCAATTTATTTTTGTGTAGTATCAATGTCTTTTTCCGCGATATTGGCATTATTTGGGGCACCATACAGCCAGCTTTGTTTTTTCTTACGCCTATAGCCTATGCTGAGTCGAACATACAACCGCAATACAAACTGATTGTTAGTCTCAATCCTATATATGCGTTTATAAAACTGGGCAGGAGTATTTTTTACGATCATGCAGCGCCGCCTGCAGAAATGTGGATTAATTGCCTGATTATTTCGGTTGCGATGTATATTACAGGCCACTTTGTGTTTTACAAATTGAAGAATCAGTTTATTTCAGCCATTTAAAACCAGCAATGAGCGCTAATACAATAATCAAGGTAGATAATGTGCACGTTAGCTTCTGGCAAAACAATGTCGGGGTGTACTCGCTTAAAGACCTGATTACGCAACGCAAAAGTCCGTTTAAGTCTAAGACTATACTCAACAACATATCTGTGCATATAGAGCGCGGAGAAAGTATGGGTATACTGGGCAGAAACGGATCGGGTAAAAGTACGCTGTTGCGCACCATTGCCGGAATTATCAAACCCGATAAAGGCTCAGTTGTTGTAAATGGTACATTTGCACCCATATTGGCCATAGGCGCAGGTTTGGAACAGGAACTTACCGGTTATGAAAACATTGCAATGTTGTTGGCGCTTTATGGCACCGAACGTAAAAACAGCAATGCAATAGAGAATATTCGCGATTTTTCTGAATTAAGCGACGAGGTGCTAAGAATGCCGGTAAAACAATATTCTTCGGGTATGACAGCGCGGCTCGCGTTTTCTATATCGCTCGCCAACAATGCGGATATTCTCATAATTGATGAGGTGTTGGCGGTAGGCGATCAGGGTTTTCAGGCAAAGTGCATGGATAAAATTCATCAGATAAAAAAACAAGGCACAACCATTTTATTTGTATCCCACTTTCCCGAGGGCGTGCTTGCCATATGCGATAATGCCATACTTATGGAGGCCGGGCAGATCACGCACCGGGGTACCGCAAAAGATATCTGCGAAAATTACAAGCAGTTGTTTTAGCATCTTTTGATGCGTCTCGTGTTTTAGTATTTACATTTGCCAGCCAATGGGTAGAGACATCTCAAAAATATTTGGCTCAGGTGCGCTTAAGCGACTGTTTTGGCTGTCTTATTTTGTGCTCACACCCGATGGTTTTGCTATAGCAAAGAAAATAGTACGCCGCAAGTTGATAAGCGCTGGTTTTATTAAAGCCCCAATGCCCGACTACAATGCTGTAGCCCAAGCCCGACTTACTAATCAGGCAATATCAAAAAGGTATAACGATGGGCAATATTTGCTTCGTAGTCAACCAAAAATTAGCATTATTGTCGTTGGCGATTCCGATTTTGAAAAGGCAAAAAGTGTAATAGTAGCATTTGCAATCCAAAACTATAGCAATTGGGAACTATGGTATATAGGAGATTCGGTAATTGCAGGGCAGATGTGTGCGCTTAAATCGGAAAATTTTGTTGCTACGTCGCTTATTCAATGGGTGTACTATGATGATAATATATCGAAGGTTGATGCAGCTAAAACCGCATTAAAGCAGGCGTCTGGCGATTTTGTGTTAACGATAACCAACGCCAGCCTGCCAACGCGCGATTGTTTGTTTGAAATGGTAAAAATGCTCAATGCTGTGCCGACGACGCAAGTAGTATATGCCGATACGGATGAGATTGATAGCGGAGGGAATTACAGCAATCCCTACTACAATCCCGATTGGTCGCCGGATACGCTGCTGAGCCGTAACTATATAGGTAATGCGCTAATGGTGGAGCGAGCGTTGTTATTAGAAGTTGGCGGATACAGCCGGGGATTTGATTCCGCCTTTATTTACGATTTGGCGCTAAGGGCAACTGAGCGTACAACGCATATAGCACATGTATCGGAGGCGTTATTTCATGATATCTCACCTAAAGCGCCTTTATCTGTTGCAGAAGTAGATAACCAGCTCAGCGCATTGCAAGATGCAACTACCCGCAGAGGTACACCTGCTGCGGTTACTGCCGTAGGCAATGGTGTGTTTTACATGCAATATCATCTTGCTGCAATGGGAAAGGTGAGTATCATAATTCCGTCAAGAGATCAGGCGGCAATGCTGAAAGTACTTATAGATTCTATAATTAAGCTTACCGAATACCCTGATTATGAACTGATTGTACTCGATAATAATAGCATTACGGTCGATTTTTTTAATTTAATGACGCATTACGAGCAGCTATTGCCGGGTAGGGTTATGTGCATCAAGGCTTCATTTCCTTTCAATTTTTCAAAACTCATAAATATTGGAGCTGCATACGCCACAGGCGAATACCTGCTGTTGCTGAACAATGATATCGAAGTTACTCAGCCCAACTGGATGACCAATTTGGCGGCGTATGCACAGTTGCCACACATAGGGGCTGTTGGCTGTAAGCTGTTGTACGAAAATGGAGCCATTCAACACGCTGGTATAGCGCTGGGCATCAATGGCGATGCCGGGCATTTGCATGTGGGTGAGTCCGGAGATAGTTCCGGTTATTTTAATAGCGTAGCGGGAGTTACTAATTACTCGGCAGTAACAGGGGCTTGCCTTATGGTTGAAAAGGGAAAATATGTAGCCGTAGGCGGTATGGATGAGGATTTACCCATGGAGTTTAACGATATAGACTTTTGTTTGAAACTGCATAAAGCCGGATATTTCAATGTATACCTACCCTCAGTAACATTATATCATTACGAATCGGCTTCTCGTGGGCATCCATACCTGAGTAAAAAAGCCTGGACACAACGCCAGCACGATCTGGGTGTTTTTAAAACTAAGTGGAGTGTATGGATAGCTAACGATCCTTTTTACAATCGCCATCTTAGTCGCACGCACACCGATTGCCGAATTGGGGATGTAGTTAATTAGCTGTTTTTTTCAAACCTTTTTGGCGCTATTTTTGCCGCATCATGACTGCAGAAACAAACATGCCTACCGAAGAAAGTAAAGTAATACTTATATACCGTTCATTTATCAGCCAGTGGAACAAGCGCAATGCGCCAGGTATGGCTGGGTTATTCTCCAAAAGCGGACTTTACATTGGTTTCGATGGTAGCCAGCTAAATGGCCAAAAAGAGATACACGACGTGTTTAGCGATGTATTTGCTCACTTTCCTACAGCGGCCTATGTTTCTATTGTAAAGACAACTGCGTTGCTCAATGCCGATAGCGCCTTGCTTACTGCGGTAGTTGGTATGACTCCGGAAGGACAAACTGATATTGCGCCAGCCGCAAATGCCATCCAATGCATGATGGCAGTAAAGGAGAATGGGGAGTGGCGTATAGCTTCGCTGCAAAATACGCCTGCAGCATTTCACGGCCGTCCCGAGTTGAGCGAGCAGTTAAGCGCAGATCTGCGTCATGCGTTACATTTAGGCAACTAATGATTTGCTACTAATACCCGCCTAATTGTTCCATCTCAGCAATATTCTCAGCTATAGTTTTTTCTACATAGCCAATAGCAATTTGGTCGAATTCCGGTCCTTGGTCGAATAGTACATTTATGGCTATGGGCAATACTACTATAGGTATATCCCACGCCCTTAGCTTATCGAAATGAAGGTGTAGTCTTGCCGCGTCTTTTTCGGTAGTTACTATAATTTTGTTTTCAAGGTTCCAGTTTTGGTAGGCAGTTTTTATTTCTTCGAGATCGGCGCTTACAAAGTAATGGTGGTCTTTGTAGGTGAGCACATGCACCTCGCCACTCATCTGTTTCAGGAAACCAACCAATGGTTCCGGGCGGGCAATACCGCATACAAGCACAGCATTTTTGTCGCCTATATACACTTCTTCGTTGGTGAAGAAGTTGTAGGGATTCATATACTCAATGCCGGTGAAAAACACGCGCTGATGAGGTAGGGGCGCAATGTTTTTTATAATTTCCTGCGCCTTTGCTCTTGTCAGGTCTTGCGGGCACTTCGATACTACAATTACATTTGCACGGCCGGCTGCGCTGCGCCCCTCGCGAAGGCTACCGAAAGGTAATATATGGTCGGTATAAAACGGGCGCGAATAATCGGTAATGAGTATGTTTAGTCCTGCTTTTACAGAGCGGTGCTGGTAGGCGTCGTCCAGAATTATCACATCTATATTGGGTCGGGCTTGCAGCAGTGCGGGTATGCCTATCATACGTTCCTCGGCTACGCTCACTACAAGTTCCGGAAATTTCAGGTGGTATTGCATGGGTTCATCGCCTATGCGCAGGGCATTCGTCCTTTCGTCGGCCACTAAAAAGCCCTGAGTGTGTCTTTTGTATCCGCGGCTCATTGTGGCTACCCTGAACTGGTATTGCAGCAATCGTACCAGATACTCTACATGGGGTGTTTTTCCCGTGCCGCCGGTAGATAGGTTTCCAATTGTGATGACAGGAACGCTGAAACCAATGGAGGAAAAAAACTGTGCGTCGTACATCCGGTTGCGCAGCCAAACAATAGCGCCGTATAAGAGTGCAAATGGATACAGGAATACGCGTACTATGGAGAATATATAATAAAGGAGATTTTTTTGGGGCATAATGCAAAGAACGGCAAAATAGTTGTTCTGTTGTTTCGAGAACCTAAAATAGCCTGATAATGGATGGCTATGGCGAAATAACTAATTGTAAAACCTGTTGATAAATAATTTCTGTACACCAATAATGGTGTACATCATATCAACTTTTCGCCGTAATTTGCGCCGTTATTTAATCAATTATGAACTTCCAACTTACAGAAGAACAGATAGCGGTACAATTGGCGGCACGCGATTTTGCCCGCAACGAATTGTTACCCGGCGTGATAGAGCGCGATGAGAAACAGAAATTTCCGGCGGAGCAAATCCAGAAACTGGGCGAGCTGGGATTTATGGGTATGATGGTGGATCCAAAGTACGGCGGATCGGGTATGGATACCATATCTTATGTGCTTGCTATGGAAGAAATTTCTAAGATAGATGCTTCGGCGTCTGTGTGCATGAGCGTAAACAACTCGCTTGTATGCTGGGGTTTGGAAAAATACGGTAACGAAGAGCAAAAGCAAAAATACCTTACCGAGCTTGCTTCGGGCAGAAAGATAGGCGCGTTTTTGCTGAGCGAACCAGAAGCTGGTTCAGATGCAACTTCGCAGCGCACAACAGCCGAAGATATGGGCGACTATTACCTGCTCAATGGTACCAAAAACTGGATCACTAATGGTAACTCAGCTTCTTACTACTTGGTTATTGCGCAAACTTATCCCGACAAAAAACACAAGGGTATCAATGCGTTGATTGTTGAAAAAAATAGTCCGGGCGTAACGGTTGGCGCTAAAGAAAATAAGCTGGGTATACGCGGTAGCGATACGCACAGCATTATGTTTCAGGATGTAAAAGTGCCAAAAGCTAACCGCATAGGCGACGATGGATTTGGTTTCACTTTTGCAATGAAGGTTTTGGCAGGCGGTCGTATTGGTATTGCTGCGCAGGCATTGGGTATTGCCAGCGGCGCTTACGAACTGGCGTTGAAATATTCAAAAGAGCGTAAAGCATTTGGTACAGAAATTTCTAACCATCAGGCTATAGCGTTCAAGCTGGCTGATATGGCTACTGAAATTGAAGCAGCTCGTTTGCTGGTATTCAAAGCTGCCTGGACAAAAGATCAGGGCGAAGATTATGTGCTTGCTGCATCTATGGCAAAATTGTATGCTTCAGACATTGCGCAACGCGTAACTAATGAGGCTATTCAGGTGCATGGCGGTTATGGCTATGTAAAAGAATTCCATGTTGAACGTTTGATGCGCGACGCAAAGATCACGCAGATATACGAAGGCACAAACGAGGTACAGCGTATAGTCATCAGCAGATCAGTACTTAAGTAATTATTTATTACAGCATTATAATAAAGCGACCTGAACGTTATTGTTCAGGTCGCATTGTTATGTGATGTCTACCTATCGTTGTTAGATAAGCGCTTAATCCCCTTAATTGTAGTTTACATAGAAAGTTCCCTCGGTAATATCAAAGCTATCTGTTATAAAATGGAAAGCCCCGCCTACCATGCTATCGTTTATGGCCTGAATGGTTATTTTTCCGTCGCGTGCTCCCTGCTTATCTGCAAATACATTAAAGTCGAGCGCCATAAAAGCGGAGTCTTTTGAAGAAGGAACAATGTATGTACTTCGCGATTTGAAATTGTTGATAACAAGTTTTATGCTTTTACCGGTTGTGTCGTAACCCGATACCTCGATATAGTGCATTCCACCTAGAAGACTCATATGCGATACGTAGTTTGCCTCCCATGCTACGCCGTTTATTTTTGCGTGCATACCTGCCGGTATTACCGGGTCCGGTTTAGCCGGAGGGTCAGTTATTTCGTCTTTTACGCACGAGCCTAAAAATACTAATGCCATAAAAACGGGTATTAGTTTTGCGTAATGCATCATTTGGTAGCTTTTTTGCTAAAATAGTACTTTCGGCCAATACCTAATGCTTGTTACCAATCATTAACCAGTTGTTGAGAAACTTCTCGCTGTCGTTTGTATTTATACGTTTTTCAACTTCTGCACAGGGTGATATGCTATATTTGCTGCTAAAGTAAATCCCTACAGTATATGAGTTGGATACAACATCCTGTAATTTTAGAAGGCAAGCGCATAAGGCTAATTCCATTGGAACATAGTCATATTGATGAGTTGGCTGCTGTTGCAGCCGATGAGCGGATATGGGAGTATATGTCTATAAATTGCGCTGAACGTAGCAAGATAGAGCGCCACCTGAAAAGCGCGATCCTAAAGCGCGCTACCGGCGAACAGTATCCGTTTACGGTAGTAGATAAGGTCACGGGTAAAATGATTGGCAGTACGTTGTTTCATAACATAGTGGCCGATCATAGAAAACTGGAGATAGGGTGGACTTGGTATGCACCTGAATATTGGCGAACCGGCTACAACAGGGAGTGTAAATTGGCGCTATTAACTCATTGTTTTGAGGTCTTGAAAACAATACGCGTTCAGCTGGTTACTGATGTCAATAATGTGCGCAGCGCTACGGCTATAGCGGGTATCGGGGCTACATTTGAAGGGGTGTTGCGCAATGAGCGCATCCGTATGAATGGCGCATTTCGGCATACAGCCATGTATAGCATTATAGAGGAAGAGTGGCCGAAAGTGAAGCTAAAGCTGGAGGCCGATCTCGAGGCATACAAATAGCGAATAGTTTTTCCTGACAACTTTTTGCAATAAGAAAGGGGGTAATCCGTGCGGATTACCCCCTTTCCTATTTATTACGATTGTGCAGCTTATCTGGCGATGTTCACCGCTCTCAGCTCTCTGATAACGGTTACTTTTATCTGGCCGGGATATTGCATCTCTTTCTGTATTTTATCTGCAATTTCAAACGATAGGCGTTCGCTATCGGCATCGGTAATTTTCTCTGCTTCTACCATCACGCGCAGCTCGCGGCCAGCTTGTATCGCGTATGCTTTTTCCACACCGTTATAAGCCATTGCCAGGTTTTCCAAATCCTTGATACGCTGCAGGTAGCTTTGCATCATTTCGCGTCTTGCGCCAGGGCGAGCTCCGCTTATAGCGTCGCAGGCCTGCACTATCGGCGAAATAATATAGAGCATTTCCATTTCATCGTGGTGCGCGCCTATTGCATTTACTATCGATGCATGTTCGCCGGCTTTTTCCGCCAGTTTAGCGCCCAGCAGTGCGTGGCTCAGTTCTGTTTCTTCGTCTGGTACTTTGCCTATGTCATGCAACAAGCCGGCGCGTTTTGCCAGTTTTACCACTTTTTGTCCAAGTCCCAATTCAGACGCCATAATGCCGCAAAGATTGGCAGTTTCCTTACTGTGCATCAGCAGGTTCTGACCGTAAGATGAACGGAATCTCATTTTACCTACAAGACGCACCAAATCTTTATGCAATCCGTGAACGCCCAATTCAATGATGGTACGTTCGCCAATTTCCATAATCTGTTCTTCAATTTGCTTCTTGGTTTTTTCCACCACTTCCTCAATACGTGCAGGGTGTATTCTGCCATCCTGTACAAGGCGTTGCAGAGAAAGGCGTGCTATCTCTCTACGCAACGGATCGAAACAGCTCAGTACGATTGCTTCAGGGGTATCGTCTATAATTAAGTCAACTCCAGTTGCAGCTTCCAAAGCGCGTATATTGCGGCCTTCGCGACCTATGATTTGTCCTTTTATTTCATCGCTTTCCAGATTGAAGACGGTGATGGCATTTTCAATAGTTACTTCTGCGCCCAAACGCTGTATGCTCTGTATAATGATTTTCTTAGCTTCTTTACTTGCGTTTACTTTGGCTTCTTCCATTATATCCTTCACATGGGCCATAGCGCGTGTGCGGGCTTCTTCTTTCACTACTTCCATCAACTCGGTCTTAGCTTGTTCGGCCGATAAGCCTGCTACTTTTTCCAAACGCTTGATGTGCTCTTCGTGATGGCGGTCCAGTTCAGCTTTCTTAATATTAAAAGCCACCATTTGGCTTTCCATATTTTCCTTTAGCTGGTCGTATTCCTGTATTTGGCGCTGAACTGCAGCAGTTTTATCGTTTAGCGATTGTTGTTGTTGCTTAAGTTTAGCTTCATTCTCGGCTATCTTGGCATTTCTTTGGTTTGCTTCTTTTTCCTGATTGTTCTTTAATTGGTTGAAGTGTTCTTTTGCTTCCAGCAGTTTCTTTTCCTTGAGCGTCTCCGCAAGTATTTTTGCATCGTCCAGCGTTTTTTGGGCTTGTGTTTCCGCTCGTTTCACCTGAGCCTCCGCCTCGTCAACCTGTTTTTGGGTATCTTGGGCGAATATTTTTTTGCCCAGAAAGATACCTATTATTACTCCGACTACCGTGGCTACGACAGCGGCAATTATTGCGATCAAATCCATAATTTTTTAATGATTTTATTTGATAAAATTCCAATTGCACCCGTGTTGTATATAATTTATTTTAAATATATCAATTGGGCATAGCTTTAGCGTGCTAAGTTAATAAAACATTTCGGTATAGAAATAGTTGAGGTAAACATATAAATCTGTAATGTTTAAAACTTTTTGCAGGTAAAACACAGTACGCTATTATCTTTGAACGATATGTCGTAGCCGTTAGTTAACCGCCTCTGTGTTGGCGTATACTATTCCGTGTTTTGCGAATCGTATTTTTTAATAAAATCATTATGTTTTTACCTTTGGCTTACGCCTTTTGTAATGTTGCTGTTATGCCGGTGAGGAGCGAACCCGCTCACCGCGCAGAGCAAACTACTCAATTATTGTTTGGCGAAAAGGTTGAAATTTTAGAATTGGATAAAACCGACTGGGCAAAAGTGCTTGTGGCCTGGGATGGATATATAGGCTGGTGCAAACTATCACAGCTCAAAACCATAGATATAAAGGAATATAGAAAACCGCTTAAATACGTTGCCTGCAGTCATTCCGACAGACTAATTATGTCTGAAGGGCATATGCCAATTCCCCTTGGCAGTGAACTTATAGGCATGAAAAAATCCTTGATAAAAGTAGGTCATGAAGCAGGTAAGTTTAAAGGAAAAAAACTCAACATAAAAAATGCAGAGTTTTCGCTAGAGTCATTGAAAAACGCGGCTATGCATTATTTGCATGCTCCGTATTTATGGGGAGGCCGCAGTATTGCCGGAATTGATTGCTCGGGTCTGACACAAATGGCGTACAAACTTTGCAACCAACAATTGCCGCGCGATGCAAGTCAGCAAGTAAATATGGGCGTAAGCGAATTTTTGCATAATGCTCAATGTGGCGACCTTGCCTTTTTTGATGATAAGGAGGGTAAAATTGTGCACGTCGGTATGATGCTCGATAACAAAACAATCATTCACGCAACAGATACTGCAGGTAGGGTAGTAGTAGACCGAATAGACAATGGTGGAATAATAAGCGTATCGTTGAAGAAGCGCACACATAATCTGCGTGTGGTAAAGCGGGTTGGCGGTATAAAGTAGGTTCATATAATCTGACATTTGCAATCGGGTGTTTTAAACAACTTACCTGATTTTGTTTCCGGCGCGTTTATTTATTGCCTAAATTGCCGCACTTAATCATGGAAAATTCGCAAAGCCCAACCACAGCCTCATCTCGCCAATGGCTACATTTCCTTATGTTGATTTCCGCTATTTTGCTGGCATACAGTAAAATATTCAGCGCCGGCTTCATGAACTGGGACGATCTGGACTATGTTTTTCATACCGCCGATATCAGTTCAGGAATAGGATGGCAGCAGATAAAAAACTGGTTCACTTCTTATTACATCGGTAATTATCAACCGCTGCCTGTATTCACCTATGCGCTCGATCACTTGATTGGCGGCGAAAATCCGTTTGTTTACCACCTCGATAATCTATTGTGGCATATTGCCGATACTGTTTTGATATACCTTTTTATTGGACGATTACAGCGCAATCCATTGGTTAGTTTTTTTGTTGCCCTCTTGTTTGCCATTCATCCTGTACAAACGGAAAGCGTATCATGGATCGCAGCCCGAAATAAGGGGATGAACACTTTTTTTTACGTTTCAGCTTTAATTGCCTACACCACATATCTGAAAACCAAATCTGTTAAAAAGCTACTATTGGTGGCGGTTTTAGGCTTTGGGGCTTATTTGTGTAAAGCCACTGCGTTATCGTTACCGTTGGCATTATTTGCTGTAGATATATGGTTGGGGCGCCCAATCAATAATGTAAAGGTGTGGTTTGAAAAAATACCGCTGATTTTATTGGGCGCTCCCATAGTTTGGGCTACGCTTCATGCCCAAAGTCAGGTTGATTTTCTCGACCATCATCAGCAAACCGGATTTGTTGAAACCATTACGTATGCCGGATATGCATTTACCTCCTACATCGGTCAGGTTCTATGTCCGGTCAATCTATCGGTGCTTTACCCTTATCCGCCTACCCTTGGTTTTATACACTATTTATACCTCGCGTTAGCCATTGGTATTGTTTTGCTTATATCTTTTGCATTCAAGAAACGTTGGTATCCGCTATCGGGCGGCCTATTGTTTTTTGCTGTAAATATGTTGCCGGTTTTGCAATTTGTTCAGTTTGGAGAAACAATAATGGCAAATCGTTATCTGTATACCGCCAGTATTGGGCTTTTTTACCCTGCTGTATATTATTTGTTTCAGTGGTTGCAGTCGGCAGGCAGAAAATCGGTGGCCATTATATTGTCAGCGTCAGTGTCTGTTGTATTGTTGGTAGGCTCTTTTTTCAGGAACGATATTTGGTTGTCTGAGGTTAATTTTTGGAATTCCGTAATTGAGCGGTTTCCCAATTCTCCAGTTGCGCAATACAGTCTTGGCGGCGCTTACCTGAAATCCGGCAACTTTGCACAGGCAGAAGAATACCTGAATAATGCTACGATACTTGCCCCAGATAATTATAAAGCATGGTATAACAAAGGGATGCTCTACATAAAAGAAAACAAACCTATGGAGGCGCTGGATGCGCTGAACCGTTGCCTTGCACTGAATAATTATTCCAAAGCCTATATGAGCAGAGCATTGTTATTTCAGTCGACCGGCAGACCTGAGCAGGCGATAGCTGATGCAGACAAAGTTATTGCCGCCCAGCCCGACAATAGTAAGGCATACCACCTTAAAGCCGATTGCCTGGATCAGTTGGGCAAGACCGACGATGCTATTAATAATTACAGTAAAGCTATCTGGCTTACAGGAAACGACCCTTTACTGTTTATACGCCGTGGTCTGGCATTTGCCAAGACCAGTAAAGCAGACCTCGCAATACGCGACATAAACCGGGCAATTGAACTTAAGCCCAACAACGGCGAAGCTTACTACTACCGTGCATTAGTAAAATACAGAAATAACCAAAATGCTTGTCAAGACCTGCAAACTGCCGTGCGCAATGGCTATGCGCAAGCAAATGAGTTGCTCGGTAAACTGTGCGGGCAATAAAATTAGCGCTACTGTTTCACTCCAATAACTGGTATTTGTTTACTAAATATTATTCTATTTAGTTCTGCAACTTCATTGGCAACTATTTGTTTGTATTTATCCAGTTGTGTTGTTACTTCAGTATTGAGTTCTGTAAAAGCCTGCTTCACTTGAGCGGTAGGAGCGTTCCATCCGCTGGATGCAACATTGTATAAAGCCGACATACGGTCGTTGAGCCTCATAGGGTAGTTTAGTATGTCTTGCCCCGCTTTGGCCTTGGTCTGGTACAGC
Source organism: uncultured Bacteroidota bacterium (assembly GCA_903882805.1). Classification (GTDB taxonomy): domain Bacteria; phylum Bacteroidota; class Bacteroidia; order Chitinophagales; family Chitinophagaceae; genus Nemorincola. Next base: position 65,344 of record CAIRYK010000005.1, read on the forward strand.
GCTTCTTCTATACCTGTTAGTCGTTTTACAATTGTGTCAGATGTAGGTTTTATGGCCTTCACCAGGACCGTGTCCGTTTTTGCAACCAACTCATTTACCTGATTGCGCAGACTCCGTATGTTTTTTATAGTTATTTGAATGTCGTTAAACCTGTCGCGCACCATAAGTAAAAAATCTACTTTGCTTTTGTATTCCTCATCGCTTATTTTGTAGTTAGGGTCGCCCTTTACTGTGAATTGGGTAGTAGTAGAGTCTTTATCTAGTTTTACAACAGCTTTGTACATCCCCGGAGCTGCTTTTTGCGACCCGGCAAAGCCATTCCAGAGCACCATTCCATCTATTTTCTCAGAAGGTTCGTATTGCATATCCCAAATTATACGGTTCATACCTGTCTTACATTCTATTTTGCCATCTTTATCCTTTGGCTTTGTGCTTAGTGTTTTTACTTTCTTACCTACTGCATCGTAAATGCTAATGCTGAAATTGCTGGTATCGGTTGGCGACTTGAGGAAGCAATTGAAAATAACTCCGTTTGGAGGGTTCATACCACCGTTTGCAATATTCGAATCTACATAGCCATTCATGAGGTAGGTAGTGTTTACCGGGAGAACTACTATTTGTTTAGTTAATACCTCAACTTTTTCGCTTTGCAATGCTGCCAGATCGTCCAGTATCCACAACGCTCTACCTTGAGTGGCTACTATCAGGTCGTTGTTTTTTATCGTCATATCAGTAATCGGAACCACAGGTAGATTCAGTTGGAACTTTTTCCAGTTGGCTCCATAATCGTAGCTGACATATAGCCCATATTCAGTGCCGGCATAAAGTAGTCCTGGGCGTTTTCGGTCGGCCCTAATGGCGCGGGTGAAATGCCTGCTGTCTATTCCGTTGGTTATCTGCGTCCACGTTTTACCATAATCCTCTGTTTTGAAAAGGTAGGGTTTATAATCGTCTGTTTTGTATTTAGTACCCGCGAAATAAGCAACGCCTTTTCTAAACGGATCGGTCTCCACGCAGTTCCACATCATCCATTTTCCTGCAGTAGGGGGTGTCACATTATCCCAGTTTTTTCCGGCATCCTTGCTTACATATATTAGTCCGTCATCGCTCCCGGTCCATAGTAGGTCATTTTCTATGGTCGATTCTGTTGCCGTAAATATTGTACAATAATATTCTGCGGTCGTATTGTCTTTGGTTATTGGTCCGCCGCTGGCTACCTGTCTGGTTTTATCGTTTGTTGTCAGGTCGGGGCTTATTTTCTCCCAGCTTTGTCCTTCATTTTCTGTTACAAACAAATGGTTGCCAGCTGCATAGAGTCGTTTTGGATTGTTTGGAGAGAAGAAAATAGGGAAATTCCATTGAAACCGATATTTCTGGTCGCCAGCCCCAACGCCTATTGGCACGTCGGGCCATACGCTTACTGTACGGTTTTCCTCAGTTTTATGGTCTAAGCGCGACAAATACCCGGCATAATTTCCACCATATACTATGTCTGGATTCTGCGGGTCGGCAACAACGTATCCACTTTCAAAACCAGCGGTCGATTCCCAATCGCGATCAGTAATACCGCCGCCATAAGTGCGGCTTTTTATTCTCACAGTTGTGTTGTCTTGTTGTGCGCCCAATATATGGTATGGAAAAGCATTGTCTGTACTTACTCTATATATTTGGGCTGTTGGCTGGTTATAGCAACTACTCCAGTTAGCGCCGCCGTCAAACGATATTTGTCCGCCGCCGTCGTCGGCAATAATCATTCTATTTCCATCTTCAGGGTCAATCCACATATCATGATGGTCGGCATGGGGTGTCCCTATTCTTCCAAAAGTTTTTCCTCCATCGGAGCTGCGCATCACGCTAACATTGGGGCAGTACAACAGTCGTTCGTTTTTGGGATCTACATATATTTTATTAAAATACCACGATCGTTGTCTAATTTCATTTTCCTGAGACGCTAAAGCCCATGTTTCGCCAGCATCCTTGCTCATGTAGAGCCCTCCTTTTTCGTTTTCGATCATTGCAAATATTTTCTCGGTATTCGATGAAGCAATGGCCACGCTAACTATTCCCCAAACACCTTTTGGCAGTCCTTTTGCAGTGGTAATATTTTTCCATGTTTCGCCTCCGTCTTCGCTTTTAAACAATCCACTTCCTTCGCCGCCGCTTTCCATACTATAGGGTGTTCTTTGCACATGCCACATGCCTGCATAAAGGCAGTTAGGGTTTGTTGGATCTATAATCAGATCGCTACACCCAGTCTGGTTGTTCACGAAAAGTGTTTTCTTCCATGATTTACCTCCGTCAGTTGTTTTGTAAATACCGCGTTCTTCATTTGGGCCAAATAGGTGTCCCATTGCAGCAATCCAAACTATATCAGGATTTTTAGGATGAACCACGATTCGCACAATGTGCCGGGTGTCTTTCAATCCCAAATTTTGCCATGTGCGACCACCGTCGGTGGTTTTCCAAATCCCATCAATACCTTCCGATACATTGCTTCGCATGGTGTTTTCCCCCTCGCCAACATATATTATAGATTCATCGCTTTGAGCTACAGCTATCGCCCCAATGCTTCCGCCAAAATATTTATCGCTTATGTTTCTCCAGTTGTGGCCGCCGTCGGAAGTTTTCCAAACGCCGCCACCGGTACCTCCGAAATAAAATTCATTCCTCTTTTTGTAGCTACCGGCTACTGCTCCGCTTCTGCCGCCTCTAAACGGGCCTATCAGGCGAAAAGCGGTATTGCTGAAATACAGTGAGTCAGTATGATCAAAACTGCCCGGTTGTTTTTGTTGTTTTTGTGCAAACACGTTTTCATTGCTAACGATAAGTAGGAAAAACAGCGTGATTAGGTATTTCATTTTTGAAAAAATTCTTCCGAAAAGTAGCGATTAAAATTTTGTGTACATCCTAAATTTTGATTTTCATTGACAATTAGTCAGGAAAATAAGCAGTAGTATCTAATCTGGTATTAGGGCAGGTTCTGAATTATTTGTTCTCAGTTATGTGTATTGGAAATAAAAAT
>CAIRYK010000006.1 GCA_903882805.1 uncultured Bacteroidota bacterium
ATGCGTAGCCCCGGGAATATCCCGGTGTAGGGAATATCCAACTCAAAAACCCAGAATGGATTGAATGTGAATAGGCAATATGGATTTGTAGCATACAATAGCACATTCAACTCTTTCAGAGTTGGACATCATTTTCCTTAATACCGGAGGTGAAGCCTCCGGCTACGCATATTTTAGCCCTATCGGGCTAAGTACAAATTGCAATCAAATTGAGTGACAAATTTTCGACTATAGCTTGCCGATTTATGAAATACAATTGGTATAACTGCCTCGATTACCTTTAGGTTACCTCAAAAAAAAAGCGCAAGCCTGGTGGCTCGCGCTGTCATAGTGATAGTCAACATCTTATTATTTTTCCACTACTATATGGAACACTTTATTAGTTCCGGCGCTGTGCAGGTTTACGATATACATACCGTTTGCCAGTTGGCCCGGGAGTTTAATTTGTTCATTCAGCCTACCATTTGGCGCGGTGGCAGTTGTTTTAAATACTACTTGGCCCAACATATCGGTTACGTCTATTGTTGCTGTTTCTTCCTGTGTAGTTACAAACCGACCCTTAAGTGTAAACTGGCCGTTATTTGGGTTTGGTATCAGCATAAAGGTTGCTGCCGCTACCTCGTCCTGCATATCTTCGCTTTCTCTACAAGCTGCAACCGCTACCGATTTCACTGCCTTACAACCTGATGGCATATTGTAGGTGATATTGGTACTTAATCCCGGCGCAACGCCCGTTACAATACCTGTAGTAGAGCCTACACGGGCAATGTTTGAGTTTGTCGCAGTCCAGGTGCCGCCGGGTATAGAGTTGGTGAGGGTAATAGGTGTAGAAGTACATACCGAACTTGGTCCGGCAGTTGCCGCAAAAGGATATACAGTGAATGTAGTAGTAGCGGTGCAACCGGTAAGATTTACTACAAACGATATGGTTGCAGTGCCGGCAGAAACACCTGTTACCGCGGCTGTTGTTGAGCCCACGGTTGCAATTGTTGGGTCGCTGCTGCTCCATATTCCGCTGCCTACTTCGGTAAGCGATGTGGTAGACCCCTGACATACGCTAGGCACGCCGGTGATTGGCGAAAGAAGGTTTACGGTGATTCCGTAGGTGGTGCGGCAACCAGTGCCTGCAGCAGTAAATGATATGCTTACCGTGCCGCCCGTAACGCCATTCACTATACCAGTTGTGCTGCCTATCTGGGCAATGGTAGTATTACCGCTTGTCCAGAGCCCGCCGCCGGTGGTAGTGTTGTTGAGCGTTATTGTTTGACCCACACATACTGCATTGGGTCCGGTAGTAGCGCTAAGCGGATTAACTGTAAGTACTGCCGTAGCCAGGCAGCTTGTGCCAATGGCATACGAGATAACTACAGTGCCTGCCGATACGCCCGTAACAGCGCCTGTATTGGCAACAACAGTTGCGATACTTACATCGCTTGTAGACCACGAGCCGCCAAGGCCGGTATTCGATAGATTGGTGTTCTGAGCTACGCAGGTGCGCAATGTGCCGCTTATGGCTCCGAGCACCGATACATTGATGGTGGTAGTAGCCCGGCAGCTACCGAGTGTATAAGAAACTACTGTTATGCCTGTTGAGCGACCAGTAAGTATACCAGTAGCGGGAGTGATGGTGCCGATAGTAGGTGCGCTGCTACTCCATGTTCCGCCCGGTTGCGCATCAGCCATTGTTATGGTTTGTCCCACGCATACGCTGGGGAAGCCGGTAATGGGCGCGAAAGCGTTTACGGTAAGCGATTTGGTAACTGTGCAGCCTGTGCCCAGCGAATAAGTAATCGTTGCTGTGCCGCCGCCATTTGCGCCTATAACCACGCCGTTGGTAGAGCCTATGGTAGCCACACTTATGTCGCTGCTGCTCCATGTGCCGCCCGCAGTAGCATCGGTAAGAGTTATGCTCTGACCGCCGCACACAGAGCTAAGTCCGCCGATGGCTGAAAGGGTAGCTACTGTAAAGTTGTAAGTGGCTCTGCAGCCGCCGCCCAATGTATAAGAAATAAGTACCGAACCAGCAGAGCCGCCGGTAACTACGCCTGTGGCAGAACCAATGGTCGCAATAGTATTGTTGCCGCTGGTCCATACGCCGCCGCCAATGCTGTTAGACAGGGTTACGCTTTGTCCGCTGCACACTCTTGTAGGGCCGGATATTGTGCCTAATGCGCTTACGGTAATGACTATCGTAGATACGCAACCCGATGGCAATGCATAAGAAATTGTTGCTGTTCCGCCGGCTATGCCCGTAACCTGTCCTGTGCCCGAACCAACTGCCGCTATGCTTGGGTCGCTGCTGCTCCATGCGCCGCCGCCCACTGCATTACTCAGATTCAGGTTTTGACCGGTACATACGCCTGTGCCGCCGGTAATGGCCGCCTGTGCATTTACTGTAATTGCTGCTGTAACAATACAGCCTGAACCCAAAGTATAAGATACAGTTACCGAACCGCCTGCCACACCCGTAACAACACCGGTAGCCGAACCTATAAATGCTACTGTTGGGTTGCTGCTGGTCCATACGCCGCCGGTGGCGCCGTTGGTAAGCGTTATTGTTTGTCCGGCACATACGCTTGCCGGTCCGCCTATTGCAGAAATTGCATTTACTGTTATGTTGGTAGTGGCCACACAGCCTGTCACTGAATACGAAATAGTTGCGGTTCCCGCTGCTATACCGGAAACTGAACCGGTAGATGAACCTACTGTTGCGACAGCTCCATTTGACGAAGTCCATACGCCGCCGCCGGTGGCATTGTTGAGCGCAATGGCGTTGCCGGTACATACGGCAGTAAGACCAGTTATAGCTCCGATGGCAGTAACGCCTACCGATGCGGTAGATGCACAACCCGATACTGTGTAAGAGATAGTAGCGCCGCCGCCTGCCATGCCGGTAACTACACCAGTGGAAGAACCAACAGTGGCAATGGTATTGTTGCTGCTGCTCCATACGCCGCCGCTAACCGTAGACGCAAGCGTGATTGTCTGACTAACGCAAACTGTGCCTGCGCCCGAAATAGTACCTGAGTTAAAAACAGAGAAAGATGATGTAGCTACACAGCCGGATGGGTTAGTGTAAGTAAATGTAACAATACCGCCTGTAATGCCGGTTACTGAACCGCTGGCTGAACCTATTGTTGCAATGGCGGGGTCGCTGCTTACCCATACGCCGCCGCCAATGGCATTGGTAACTGAAGCAGTTTGACCAGCGCAAACAGATGTAGCGCCAGTAATAGAAGATGAAGTGTTGACTGTAACAGGCGTTGTTATTACACAGCCTGCCGCTGTAGTATAAGAAATAGTAGCGCCGCCGCCAGCAATGCCGGTAACAATACCTGAAGCCGAACCTACGCTGGCAACAGTACTATTGCTGCTGCTCCATATTCCCCCCGCTACGCTGTTGGCAAGAGTTATGGTTTGGCCCATACATACGCTCGATGCACCGGTTATGGCTGCAGTGGCATTTACGCTGATCGCCGCAGAGGTTACACAGCCCGATGCGGTAGTGTACGAAATAGTTGCCGCGCCGGCAGAGATGCCAGTAACCACACCTGAAGCCGAACCCACGGTAGCAATGCTGCCATCGCTGCTGCTCCATACGCCGCCGCCAATGGCGTTGCTCAGCCCTGTAGTTTGACCTGCGCAAACCGATGTCGCGCCAGTTATAGATGATGATGTGTTGACTGTAATTGCTGCTGTTATTACGCAACCAGCCGCTGTAGTATAAGAGATAGTAGCGCCGCCGCCTGCAATGCCGGTTACGATGCCTGAAGTAGAACCTATTGTGGCAACTGTATTATTGCTGCTGCTCCAGATTCCACCTGCTACGCTGTTGGCAAGTGTTATCGTTTGGCCCATACATACACTCGATGCGCCGGTTATGGCTGCAGTGGCATTTACGGTTATCGCCGCTGTGGTTACACAGCCCGATGCGGTAGTGTAAGAAATTGTTGCAGCCCCGGCAGAGATGCCAGTAACCACACCCGAAGCCGAACCTACGGTAGCAATGCTGCCATCGCTGCTGCTCCACGCGCCGCCGCCTATGGCGTTGCTCAGCGCTGTGGTTTGACCCGCGCAAACCGATGACGCGCCAGTTATAGATGATGATGTGTTGACTGTAATTGCTGCTGTTATTACGCAACCAGCCGCTGTAGTATAAGAGATAGTAGCGCCGCCGCCTGCAATGCCGGTAACTATACCAGAAGCTGAACCTACGGTGGCAACTGTATTATTGCTGCTGGTCCATGCGCCGCCTGCTACGCCATTGGCGAGCGTTGTGGTTTGACCCATACACACGCTCGATGCGCCGGTAATTGCTGCTGTTGGTGAAACGCTTATAGCGCTTGTGGCTATGCAGCCTGCAGCAGTGGTAAACGAAATAGTGGCTGTGCCAGGCGCTATGCCGCTAACCACGCCTGTGCCGCTGCCGATATCGGCAATGGCGCTGTTGTCGCTGCTCCATACGCCGCTGAGTGCATTGGTCATTGCCGTGGTTTGCCCCTGGCATACCATGCTTGCGCCGCTAATAGGCGCTAATGAATTGACAGTGATCGGCGCGGTAACTATGCAGCCTGATCCCAAAGTATAAGAAATATTTGCCGAACCGCCTGCTACCCCGGTTACAACGCCTGTTGCGCTGTTTACGGAAGCAATCGCTGAGCTACTGCTCCAAATGCCGCCCGGTGTGGCCGACGAGAGTGTAACTGTCTGACCAACGCACACGCTACCGGCGCCTGTAATAGGAGAAGATGGAACAACAGAGATTGAAGCAACACCTACGCAGCCTGCTGCGGTAGTATACGAAATAGTAACTGTGCCTGTAGTAATGCCGGTAACTACGCCCGAAGTAGAACCTACCGTGGCAATTGCGCCATCAGCGCTGCTCCATGTACCGCCGCCGGTAGCATTGGTAAGCGTTATGGTCTGACCCTGACAAACACTTGTAGGGCCGCTTATAGCTGAAAGCAGATTAACTGTGATAGGCTGCACCGCTGTGCAACCTGTACTGAGCAGGTAAGAAACATTCAGCGTTCCGCCGGTTATACCGGTTACAATGCCGCTTGCCGAGCCGATGGTAGCAATAGTTCCGTTGCCGCTCTGCCATGCGCCGCCTGGTGTGGCGTTGGCAAGCGATATGGTTTGACCTACGCATACGCTCGATGGGCCGGTGATGGCTGCCAGAGGATTGGTAGTAACCGTTCTGGTGGTGACGCAACCTGTAGGCAGGGTGTAGGAAATAACTGCATTACCTGGCGCAACCGCGCTTACAATGCCTGATGATGAACCTACAGTAGCAACGCTGCCGTCGCTGCTAGTCCATATGCCGCCGGTTACGGTGTTGTTCAGGGTAAGCGTTCCACCTTCGCACAATACGCCTGTTCCTGTAATAGGAGCCAGTGCATTTACAGTTACCGAAGCAGTTACGAAACAGCCTGTACCCAAAGTATAGGTCATAGTAGCCGCGCCAGAAGAAACGCCGGTGATAATACCTGTTGTCGAACCGATCGCGGCATTAGTAGGATTGTTGCTGCTCCAGATACCACCGGTAACCGTATTGGTGAGGGTAATGTTCTGCCCCACACATACAGATGATGCGCCCGAAATAACGCCCGGTAACGGGTTGACGCTGATAACAACGCCGGTTGCACAGCCTGTAGGTAGTGTATAAGAAATAGTTGCTGTACCAGCGGCATTAGCTGTTACAAATCCGGTAGTAGAGCCTATACTGGCCACGCCGGGTGTTGCGCTTGTCCATAAACCGCCAGTATTGGTGTTGCCCAGCGTAGCTGTGCTATTTACACAAAGCGCGCCTGCGCCCGAAATAGCAGAGGGAGTAATATTTACAGTAAAGCCTGTTGTAGCCGCACAGCCTGTAGACTGACGATAAGTAATAACAGATGCGCCTGAAGTTATGCCTGTCACCAATCCGGTAGATATACCAACGGTAGCATTTCCGTTGCTGCTGGTCCAGGTTCCGCTGCCTGTGCCGGTAAGCGTTGTGGTTTGTCCTGCACACAAGTTGTTGCTTCCGGTAATGGTTGGCAGTGACAATACAGTTACCGATACGGTGGTAGTAGCTGTAGCAGTACCGTCGGAAACTTGAATGGTGAATACATCTGAGCCGCTATATCCTGTTGTAGGGATGTAGGTCATGCCAGATGGAGTAACTACGCCGCCTGTAGATGTTGCTGCAAAGCTGAAACCAGAAAGTGTGCCATGAGCTGGCGCTGTAGTTACCGTCCATGTTTCTGTCTGGCCCGCATCTGCATCGCCTATTGCTAAACGCGAGTTGATAGAAGTAGCCGCTGCGTTTTGGCATATGGTCATGCTTTGAGCGCCGCCAGCTGTAAACGAAGGACTGAAATTTACGCCGCCCACTGCGCGCACCACGTAGTTGTCATAGTCCGCAATATACATAATGCCTGTACCGTCTATCGCCACACCGGTTGGGTGGTTTAGGGTAGCCGCATTGGCTGGCCCACCATCGCCTGTATAGCTGTTGGTAGGCGCCATACCTGCGTAGGTCGACATAATGCCGGAAGCGTCTACTTTACGTATCACAGAATTGCCTTCCTCTGCTATAAAAAGATTACCTGCAGCATCAATTACAATTGCATCGGGATTGCGCATAGATGCCGCTGTGGCTGCGCCGCCGTCGCCGCTAAAGCCCCATGAGCCCGTGCCTGCATAAGTAGATATAATGCCTGAAGTATTGATTTTGCGAATAACATTGAAGTAATGGTCGGCTATATACACATTTCCTGCGCCGTCGGCAGCTACACCCCATGGTGCGCCAAACTGGGCTGCAGAAGCCGGTCCGCCATCGCCCGAATATGCTGAAGCGCCTGTGCCGGCTATGGTAGAAATAATACCCGCTGCATTTACCTTGCGCACCACGTCGCCATTGGCATCCGCTATATACAGATTACCTGCTGCGTCCACCGCTATCTGGCTGGGCAGGCTAAGTGTGGCATTGGTAGCAGGTCCGCCATTGCCGCCAATTCCTACCGTTCCGTTGCCGGCAACGGTGCTAATGATCCCGGCGGTATTTACTTTGCGGATGCGGCGGTTGCCTGCATCGGCAATATATACGTTGCCAGCGGCGTCTGTAGCGATGCCTGATATGCCATTAAAACGCGCAATGGTCGCTGCGCTGCCGTCGCCGCTGAAGCCGCCCGAGCCCGAGCCGGCAAAAGTGGTGATAACGCCAGAGGCATCAACCTTGCGCACTACATTATTATTGTTATCTATGATGTATACATTTCTTGAGCCATCGGCCGCAACTGCTGCTGGTTTGTTGAGGCGGGCAGAGGGCGCAAGACCACCGTCGCCGCTATAGCCAGATGTACCATTGCCTGCAAACGTAGAAATAGTAGGAGTAGGTATTGAGCCTACAACGGCAATATTGGTAGTAGCAGCTACTGTTCCGCAGCCGTTTACTACTGTGTAAGTGATGGTGGTTGTGCCTATTGCCACGCCGTTCAGTAATCCAGTAGTCGCGTCTATAGTGGCAATGCCAGTATTACGGCTGGTCCAGGTACCGGCTGCTACGCTGTTATATAGGTTTATGTTGGCTCCGCGGGCCACCATGGTCAGTCCGCTTATGGCGCCTACAGTAGGCGCGGCAGTATCTACGGTTACGTTTACTACGGTTGTAGTAGAGGCTATTCCGTCTGAAATCTGCACAGTAAAGGCATCGGGACCGGCATAACCCACTGTTGGGGTATAGGAAAGCCCGGTAGGCGTTATGGTTGATCCTGTGCTGGCTGCAGTATATGAAGCCGACAAAACGCCGTGAGCCGGCGTTGCCATTACTGACCATGTCAGTGTTTGTGCAGTATCATAGTCGATTGCCCGCAGCAGATTGCCGCAGTCTACCGCGCCAGAATTATGGCATACAGAGAAATTCTGAGTAGTTCCACCGACAAAGAAGGGGAGGCGATCTATATCGCCCAAAGCCCTGATTACCTGATTAGCATTATCTGCTATAAACAAATTACCAGCGCAATTGAAAGCTATGCTCATAGGCTGGTCCAGTTGTGCAGAATCTGCCGGATGTCCGTCGCCGCTGTAGCCATTAGCTCCTGTACCTGCCACCACGCTTATGATACCTGCTGTGTTTACTTTACGCACAACGTGATTGCGCAATTCGGCAAAATAAACATTGCCTGCAGCATCGGTAGTTATGCCATAGGGGAAGTTGAGGCGCGCTGCGGTGGCTGGTCCGCCATTGCCAGTATAGCCTGCAGTGTCATTTCCTGCAAAGCGGCTTATGATGCCCGCTGTATTTACTTTACGTATGCAGTGATTGTCGTAGTCGGTAATGTAAACATTACCTGCTGCGTCTGCGGCTACATCTCTCGGATTGTTGATGCGAGCGGCCGTTGCTGGTCCGCCATTGCCGGTGTTGCCGCTGGCGCCTGTGCCTGCTATGGTGGTGATAATACCTGCGGGGTTTACCTTACGAATGGCAGAATTGAGATAGTCGGCAATATAAAGGTTGCCTGCGGCGTCGGTTTTTATACCTACAGCATAGCTTATACGTGCATTGGTGGCTGGTCCGCCATCGCCTGTGTAGCCGTTGATACCGGTGCCGGCAACTGTAGATATCACGCCTGCGGCGTTTACCTTACGGATCGCAAAATTGTTCTGGTCAGTGATATATACATTACCGGCATTGTCTGTTGCAACGGCAATTGGTCGGTTGAGCAAAGCAAAACGCGCCTGTCCGCCATCGCCGCGGTACCCAAAACCCGTAGCTCCGGCAAATGTGCTGATGATACCAAAGGGATCTATTTTGCGAATTGCATTGTTTTCGTAATCTGCTATGTATGTATTTCCGTTGCAATCGGTGGCAACCCCATAGGGGTGCCTCATTTGCGCCAGGGGGGCTGGTCCACCATCGCCTGTATAGCCGGTGAAATGATTCCCGGCTATGGTGTTGATGTTTTGTGCGCCTGCAATATTGCAGAGGGCAATGGAAAGCGCAACCAGTATTAAGCTAAATTTTTTCAAAGGAGTCAAATTTGGGTACGCAAATATAATTAAAAAAACGCCTATTTTATGTTACTTACTTGTTAATAACTTTTTTGTAATAATATATCGCACCTATGTGTTGATTGAATATAGGTAACAGTAGGGTAATAGGCGGTTTATATTACTGCAGAAGTTGGTATGCTTAATTTAATGTTTCGGCAACCGATGGATATACCGATCTATTGGTTTTTTTAAGCTGTAACTCCTTCAGGTAAAAAATAATTCTGGTAATAATCAATGCTGTTATCATCGCGTATTGTTGTTTTCGTGGTTCTTTTGTCCGATTATAAGCTGCCAATATCATACCACAAGCGCCAGAATCGTAAAACCTGCTACTAATAAGGGTTTGATCTATTTTAAGGTTATTAACACTTTCCCAAAATGGGAAAAGCCTCCCTCGCTTGGATAAATTTATTGAAATTAACAATTAAAAACGAGTTTTTTGTGAACCTATTTTGCGCTCGCGTCTGGCATCGTTCTGATGAGGTTGCCGTCCGCCTTGGGCAGTATTTGGACTGGTTCAGTTCTTTTTCAGTCTTTAAGTTAGGTAGCTTAAATCATGTATTACATGGGATGTTCATATTGTCGAAACTGGTATCTTTGCAATTAATACAAACTACTTTATGCGAAAATCTATAAACCTTGTTTGCGCTCAACTTCTGCTGGGCTTGCTGGCAATCTGCGGCAGTGCAAGCGCCCAAAACTTAGTGGCCAACGGAAGCGCAGAATTATATAGCGTGTCGGGAATGCGGCCCGACAACTGGCAGATAGTAAGCGGCAGTTGGTCCTCGGCGCTGCCTGCCGGTCTTGCCGACGCTGTTTACGACGGTACGTACTTATTTTACGAAGGCGGCGATGCCGTGGGCGTACTACAGCAAGATATTGATGTGGCTGGTTATTCGGCTGCCATCGATGCTTCGGCTATGAATTTTACATTTGCAGGCTATGTGCAGTCTTATCCGCAAGGCCCGGGTACAACCGATCAAACAAGAATAGTTGTTACTTGCCTGAACGATACCAAATCAACGGTGTTGCACACATTTGATAGCGACACCATGTGCTCTATGGCTGTATGGACGCGTGTGGAGTCTGTGTTTACCGCTCCGCCCTCGACGCGGTATGTACGCATAGAGTTGATTGCCAGTAAAAGAGCGGGTTTGGCGAACGACGGCCTGTTCGATGCTATTAGTTTGTATGCCGTGCCGGTAGGCGTGAAGACAGTTGCCCGGGGCGATGCAATAAAGCTGTATCCCAATCCTGCAACTAATACGCTGCTGGTGAAAAACGCTGCCGACGCAGCGCTTACGCTTACTGATGTGACTGGCCGTATATGGCTGACCCAACAAGTAGTTTCCGGCAATGATGCAATAGACATCAGCCGATTACCCGCAGGGGTTTACGCAGCGCATATCTGCGACGCAGTTACAGGGCTTCTGGAAACGCGCAGCCTAGTTAAGCAATAATACAGGATGTATACTGGTAGCCGTATAGTGCGGGCAGTTAGTATCTTTGCACTATGGGTAAGCGACTATTGTTCGTATTAGGGATGATGCTGTTTTGTATGGCTTGCGGCAAGGAGCCGGTATATCAGCAAAGCTATACCTTTCCTAATGGGCAGGGATTGATGACGGCCTATGTGGGCGGTAGTTTCTGGAGGGCAAATGCAGGGTTCGCTACCGGGAATGCCGGAAGCACATTGCGCCTCACAGCATCATACAACACAACCGCTTATTTCAACTTTCTGATAGATAATTATGCCGGCCCCGGCTATTATTCGCTGGGCGGCTTTACTCAGGGGTTTTACGTAGATGGCTCCGGTACCGAATACCAGGCTACCACCGGCGTGGTCAATGTATTGTCGGATAATGGCATACTACTGCAGGGAGAATTTTATTTTTCGGGCACAGGCAATCCCGGCGGCTTTCCTTTAACGGTATCTAATGGTAAGTTTACTTTATACAGGTAGTTTCAGACTTGGTTGTAATTAATAGCAATGGCGGCCAAAAGCCGCCATTGCTATTAAAATATTAATTTAGAACGTCTTTTTTGTTATTACAGCTTCACAAGTCGCTTCACAGTACTTGCTCCATTGCCGCGGAGCGTAAGGTAGTACACGCCCGACGGTAGCGAGCGCACATCTGCCTTATGCGCGGGGCCGGTCAGGTCTTGGTGCATCAAAGTCTGTCCGACGGTATTGGTAATGGTGAAAGCAGTGTATAGGCCTGCAGCGGTATTTATGGTCAGGTATTCATTAACCGGGTTGGGGTATAAGTCAGCGTCGGCGCTACTGCTTGTAGCAACATTGAGCGGCAGGTATCGGCCAATTACGTTTTCTACAATATTGGTCATTACCACATCGTTGTCGTCGAAGTAAATACCGGCTCGGTTAGGAATAATAGTACCATCGGGCAGGCCGGCGAGGGTGTTTATTTTGTAGATGACCATGCCATGGCAATAGGGCCTGTGCGCAGTGTCGGGCAGCATAATATGCGGAAAGTCGAATTTCACAATGTTATGGCCGCCATCGCGGTATATGGCGATATTCATGGCGGCCGTGGCCATTTTCAGCTCAAGGCTGCGAACATCTACATAGTCAGACAGCGTATCCATGACGTGAATGTCGTGCGCTGTATCGTTGCCGGTATTTTCAAACTCTATTGTATAAGTAAGTTGCGTACCGGCAGTAATAACGCCTGTGGGGCTAACAGAAATTTGGTTGGGGTCAAACGATGTTCTTACCGTATCGATTCGTGTAGCTGAATTATTACTCAAATCTATATCGCCGGTTAGCGAGGTAACCTGATAGGCGCTATGTGTGGTATCGCCTAAAGTAAGCATGCCGCTTGTAGGGTTATAATCAAGATAATAACTGACCGGGCTATAGCCATAGCCTGCCGCCAGCGACCAGTTGAGTATATTGCCTGCAACAGATGAAGGGTCGGGAACGCAACGACCAATGCCTGGAGTGTAAACATACTTGGGGCTAAAAGTTAGCTGAGCATCTGCAACCGTAACTCCCAATCCGGTATTGCCAATATAGAAATAGCCTTTTTGCCTGATCCGCGCTGTAGTTACAACAGTAGGCGTGATGGATAGATCAGCAAGCGCTCCTGGCGAGGTACGGAATGCAAGGTACTTTATAGGGTAGCTGGTCAGGTAGGGTTGAATGGTATCTGATACAGCTCCGGAAGTAGGACAAGAAACGTAAATACCGGGAGGGCAAGACAATACGCTGAAAGTATAGATTGTTCCTACTGGGCCCAGCGCTTTGTAGTAATAGCCGCTTGTTACGTTTACAGTATCTAAAGCAACGCCATTGGAGTCAATCTTCACTCTTGATAAAAAAAGTATCTGGCGGTCAAGCGATCCGAAGGTGCAATTACTGTCCAGATCGTAATAAAGTTTTATGGGTAAAAATCTACAACTATGGTATTCAAATGATGTTTCAAAAGAGTCGACAATCGCACCGCCAACAAGCAACATTTGCTTGATTCTGTACGTTCCGCTTGATGGGTAATTGTGCGAGAACAATGCTCTGCTAATGTATGTTGGGCTGAGACTATTGGTATCTGAAAGGCCGTCGCCGTAATACGTGACTACTTTTTGTAAGGCGGATACCAGGCAAGTAGAGACAAAGAACTGCGGCGCATTGCATACGGAGTCGTGATTATTAACAATAACGCAGTTGAGACCCGATGACGAAGTGCGGCCGCGCAGGAAAACACCTCCAGTATAATCGCTTAACCCGCTGGTGGCGCAGGTTACTTTGCAACGGTAGTAAGTAGGTAGCGTTGCAGAAAACGAATAAGCATCAGAAGTAGCCCCTGCTATGTTACTCCACGTAACGCTATCGGCGGATTTCTGCCATTGAAATGTTACTCCGCACGAATAGCCGGTTAGGTTGAGCGTGTACATATATCCGCTGCACGCTGTGCCCGGAGTTATAGTACCCGCAGTAGGCGTACCTGTGCAAATTCCGCCCCCGCCAATGCCAACGCTAACGGTCATTTCGCGTTGACTACTGCCTACAAAAACACCGCCCCTGAATTCGCGAACATTGTACAAAATAATACCGCGTTGCACTGCTGTGGCCACAAACTCCAGCATACCATTGTTTGGGTATACATGAAAGCTCGTAGGGTCTACCATTAGCGGGGTAGCGCCGCTAATGGGCTGACCCGGCCAGGCAGTACCGGTATAGGCGACTGATGGCGGTGTGCCGCTACAGCTTGTAATGCCATTTGTTGCATTCGTAAGGTTGAACAACAAACTGTCTCCGTCCGGTTCGTAGGGCATAGGATTATAAACAGAATAACTGCCAACATAGAAACGGAGCGGTTCGATTTCATTAAGTGTAGGACTGCTGTTATTTACGGTTATGTTATTGAGTGTGTCTGTAAGATTTAGATAAGTGCCGCCGAGTATATTAGTGATCGGCGTTGCTCGTCCTGCAGCGCCGGCAACGCCAAGATTGCCATTGAAAATAAATCGCCATACCGACGAAGTATGCGGTAGGGTGTAGGTAAACGAATATACAAAACGCTTGACGCCAGGGGTAGTAGAGAGTGGGTTTACACAGGTCGAAGTGTCGCCTACGCACAAAGGCGTTACTTCGGCAGATGATACATAGCTAAGTAGCAAACTGGCGGCGCTTGTAGGCCCATCATAGACGCAAATCTGAGGAGTAGCTGTAGATAGAATGGACATGCCGCTGGTACTGCAATCGCCATACAAGGCAAGGGTAATTTTGTAGGTAAGACCAGATACGTGCTGGTACACGAGGTCGCCGCCTAAAATATGCGAAGCCTGCGCCCGGCCAGCAATGCAAAGGAATACTATACAGAGAAAATTGCGCAAAACAAATAAAAGACGTCTGTTCATAAGTAAAATATCAGACATCAAATATAATGTAAATTACAAAGCGGTCAAATGTTATATTGAACTTGCTTGCAGTTGTCTTTGTTAGGCGGATAAGAGGCTGTGTGGTGCGCTACTTAGTTTTGATTGTTGTAGGGCGCTTCGGTTTGCACAAACAAATAAAGAGACTGTAGTACACAGTCTCTTTATTCAGGTATTTTTTGAAGTTGCATTATTGCAGCAACCACAAATAGTTGTTTGGGTAAAATTAAGCCATAGCTACGGCGCTATCGGCAGATTTTACAGACACCAAAGTTTTGGTGCGTGTTTTGCGGAATTCAACGATTCCGTCTGTAAGAGCGAAAATAGTGAAATCTTTACCAAGGCCTACATTGTTACCTGGATGGTAAACAGTGCCGCGCTGGCGAAGAATGATATTTCCTGACGTTGCTGGCTGACCTCCGAAGATCTTAACGCCAAGCCTTTTGCTGTGTGAATCCCGGCCGTTCCTTACACTGCCTTCACCTTTTTTATGTGCCATTTCTTGTTTATTGCTATTTACTGGTTAAAATACTTAAATCAGAGAACTAAGCGATAGCGCTGATTCTTATCTTGGTAAGGCACTGACGGTGACCATTTTTCTTCTGGTAGCCTTTACGCCTGTTTTTCTTGAAGATGATTACCTTGTCACCTTTCAAATGGTCTATAATTTCGGCCTGAACTTTTTGAGAATTATTGCCCACGGTAATGAGACCTTCATTGCTTACCATAAGGATGTCTGAAAATTCAACCTTGTCTCCGGCATTGCCGCCCAGGCGATGCACAAACAATTCATCATTTTGTTTAACCTTGAATTGTTGCCCTGCTATAGTTACTATTGCAAACATGATATACCTAAAATATTTTCGCGAAGGTAATACACTTTTTAATTGCAAACAATAAATATTCCTTATTGCCCCTATTTTATTTCTGAGGAGCTTGGCGAGGCCTGAAATCTATTCCAGTAATAACGGGCTATCAGCAGGGCGTTGGTAGCCGGGAGTAGCCAGAAAATGCGGTTTTGAAATCGTAACACTATTGTAGACAGTGTGGATGTGATAAACGCATTTACGAGCAAAAATAGTAAAATAACGCCATAAATCAACTGTATATGCTTCGGAAATGAGGATGCAAAACACAATATCCACACCGAACTCACTATAAAGAAAATGTAATATAAATAGTTGTTCCAGTTGGCAAACAGCCGCTCCGTCTCCTGACGCGAAAAGGCAAATTCGTTGTATTCGTCTTTGTAAAAATTTTCTATCGACCGCCATGTTAGCGACAGTTTTTCTTGCGACAAGGCTTTTTCCTGCACGCTCATAGATGTAAACTCGCGCAGTGTGCCTATAGCAGTTTTGCGGGCAAAAAGGCTCAGGTAGCGCGGCGTTGTAAATACCTCATGTATGATGTTGTTGTATTCCACCTTATTGCTGTCCCAGCCGCCGGTAAGGTATAGCGGGCTCTCAGATTGCCACAAAAAGGTCCACGAATAGTCGGGTATGCGATCGCGATACTGGCATATTTTGTATTTTTTCTTACCGCAGTTCTCGTCGAGGTACTGACTGAGCGTACCGGTTTCGGCAAGGCGCGCCATAATAAATACATGCCCTGCCCGCGAAAAGGTGAAGTCATAGCCATTGCCGTAGTTGATGGAACAAATTGTTACCCAGCTCAGCCCTGCCAGTCCAAGCATGGCGGCGCTGCGTTTTAGTAGCGTGCGTTGTTTTTTTATGAGCGCCCACAGCGCCAGAATGCCCGCAAAAACAACCATGATAGGAAAGTGCGAATTGTGCAGTATAAGCAACGCATAGAGCAGCGTAGCATAGCCCGCAAGCCGCCCTGCTTTGCCGGTGGGCGCTATAAGAAACAACAAAGTAGTGAGTAGCAATGCCGCTGTAAAAACATCGGGCATAAGGTAGGGGGTTATCCATATTGCACAGGTAAAGGCAGCGACTATGACCATGATAAAAGCGTAGAAGGCAGGCATGTTAGCCACCTGCTCTCCTGCATCGCCGCGCGGCATAACGCCCGGTATGCCGGGTTGCATACCGGCCAAGCTGGCGCCAGCAAAAAAACGGACATACTTGTAGAGCAACCATGCGATAAGAAAACTCTGAATGACAATGGGGAACCACAACGACGTCCACATACCCGTATATCGTATAAACCAGCCGTAAAATGGAGAGCGATCGGGCGGCAGGCCGCCCATAATGCCGCGTTCCAGATAGGCCCCGGTATCGCTTTCTACCAGCGGATACCCGCTATGCAGCGCCACTACCATTAGCATTACGGTAGCAAAACACAGTAGCGGAAACAAAATCTTGAGCTTCATTTATGCGGCGTTGTGTGTTTGGCGGTTGGTTAAGGTGGTTTTAGTTTGCAAAGCCTGCCAGTAGTAGCGGGCTATCACTATAATATTGGTAGCAGGCAGCAGCCAGAAAACCCTATACTGAAAACGGTAGATAACCGTAGAAAAGGTAGACGCCACCAGTGCATTAATAATCAGGAATAGTATGATGTAGCCATATGCGCTGTGTAGCGTAGGCGTGCGCACCCTTGAGTAAAATAGCAATACCCACAACGACGAGAGCGCCAGAAAAACGTAGTACACAAAATTGGGCGCGTTGGCGCTCAGCTTACCCCTGTTTTGCAGCGATGTATTGTATTCGCGGGCTTCGTCGGCAAAGTACTGCCGCACTTTTTTCCAGGGTTCGGCGCCTTCCATTTGCGGGGTAAATTTATCGGGAGCCTGTATTTGGGTCATTTGTTTCAGCGTGTTGGTGGCCATGCGGCGCGCAAAAAGCGATGAATAGCGCGGCGTAGTGAAAACTTCGTGAATAATCTGCGCATATTCCGCCTTGCTGCTGTCCCAGCCGCCCATTCTGTACAGCGGGCTGTATTGGTCCCACAAAAAGTCGTTGAGGGTAGCGGGTATCTCGTGCTTGAATTGGCAAATACGGTAGTTGCGGTTGGCGCAGTTTTCGTGGAGGTAGGCGTGTAGTATGCCCGTTTCGGCCAGTTTGGCCATCATAAACACATTGCTGCCGCGCGAGAAAGCAAACTCGTGTTTTTTCACTGCGTTCATGCCGCTTACGCCCAGGTATATAACAGCGCTGAGGCATAACAGCGCGGCGCTGCGCACAACGAGTGTTTTCTGCCGGCGCGCTATGGCGCTTGCCATAACTAGGAGCGCGAAAATAGCCAGTATCAGAAAGTGAGAATTGTGTACCGACAGCGACAGTAAAATAACCGCACTGTAAGCGAGTTGCGGGCGCCAACCGGATGCCGGGTTGGTAAGTAATAATATAATAGCTATGAGCAAAATACCGGTAAACACATCGGGCATAAGATATGCCGACACCCAGCCCACTGTGGTAAAAGCTGTGATGGCAGCAACAATAATAGCCAGCAATGCTGTGGGCGCAGGTTTAGTTGCCGGCAAAAGCAACCGGGCAAACCGGAGCAATGCCCAACCCAATAAAGCGCACTGCGCAAAAACCGTAAACCATAACGAAGACCACATGCTGGTGATGCGCAGAAATAGCGCATAAAAGGGAGTGCGGTCGAGAACAAGGCGAGGATTGATAGCCAACTCTATATAGGCGCCGGTGTCGCCCTCTACAAGCGGGAAGCCATTGTACAAAGCAATAGCCATCAGCGCTAAAGCCGTTAGCAGCAACAGGGGTAAGTCTCGCTTCAATTGCATAGGGGTAATGAGTAGCGCAGCATTAGCCGAGCCGGTATGGGTTATAAAACTACAATAAAGAAATTAATAGCTATGGCGCTAAGGTAAAATTAAATGCGCCATACAGTTGGCGGCAAAATGCAGATTATACTTAAGTTTGCTGCAATAGCATTTGTGTATATATGAACAAAACCCGGTTAGAGGCTTTCAGCGATGGCGTATTTGCCATCATCATTACCATCATGGTGTTGGAGCTCAGGGCGCCAAAGGGCGTATCGTGGGATGCCGTAAAACCGTTGCTACCTGCGTTTTTCTCTTATCTGCTCAGTTTTGTATTCGTGGCTATTTATTGGGGCAATCATCACCACCTGATGCATACAGCCCGCAGGGTAACGGCGGGTATTATGTGGGCCAATATGCATTTGTTGTTTTGGCTGTCGCTTATACCTTTTGCAACAGCGTGGATGGGCGTAAACAATTTCGACAGTATACCCGTAGCTGTATATGGCGCTCTGCTACTGCCCTGCGGCATATCTTATACGCTACTGAGCAATGCCATAAAAAAGACCTACAAAGAGGAAACCCGACTAACGACAGCTATAGAAAAAGGAGCGGTGAAAGGGAAGTGGTCGGTAGCGCTCTATGCGCTTTCTGTGCCAGCAGCGCTGTTTGTTCATCCGGGCCTGTCTGCGGCTATGTTTATTACCGTAGCTACTATTTGGCTTGTGCCCAGTCGCGATATAGAAAAAGCGCTCAGCGACGATTGATTTTGGCCTTTATCTGCCGCTTAATTCTTCTACCGACTTTTTAAGATATTCTTCGAAAACGATTAATTGCGCGTATAGATCCGGAGTGTTTTGCTCGTTGTTGCACAGTATTTCTATTTGCGCGCGCAGGTCGTTGGCTTTTTTCATGCCCATCATCATACACTTAGGCTTTATAGAGTGCATTAGCCCCGATAGTTCATCCAGATTTTGTGCTGTAGCAGCTGCAGTAAGGCGTTGTGCAAAGGCAGGGATAGCGGCAATATAGAGGTCGGTATAAGCGTGCATGCGCGTAGGGTCGCCTTCGCAAAACTGAGATAAATAGGTTAGATCTGTTACTGCGTCGTCTGATAATGGTGTGTTTTCCATAGCGTAGCGTTAGTTGGTGTTTTGGATAATTTTTTGTTATGGCAACGGGCATTTGCAACTACTAAAATAAGGTAAAAAAAAGTTGGGCATACGCCTCTACCCCCGGCAATCAGGTAATAGGAAAAATAAATGGGAAAATGGACCAATAAGTGGCGATAATTATGCGCAATAGTTTCATTTTATGATACGATTTACTATCTTGGATTACTAAATAAAATAATTATGAACTCACTGGAACATAGAATTGTACTGATCACTGGAGCCACAGGCGGACTGGGCACCGCAATGTGCAAAAAAATGCACGACGATGGCTATAAAGTAGTAGCCAACTATCGTAATGAAGAGAAAGCCCTTGAGTGGCAGAAAAAACTGAAGGAAGAAGGCTACGACATAGCCATGTATCAGGCCGATGTAGCCGACTTTGACTCTGTTGGCAGAATGGTGGCGAAAATAACGGAAGATATTGGTCCGGTATCTATTCTGGTAAATAATGCAGGTATAACCCGAGATGGCGCATTCAGGAAAATGACCTGGGAAAACTGGCGCGCGGTAATGTCGTCAAACCTTGACAGCGTTTTTAACTGTACGCGCCATGTCATCAACCCCATGATTGATTCCGGTTTTGGTCGCATCATCAATATCAGTTCTGTAAATGGTCAGCGCGGCCAGTTTGGGCAGGCCAACTATTCTGCAGCAAAAGCGGGTATGCACGGTTTTACAAAAACGCTGGCCATGGAAGTAGCCAATAAGGGCGTGACTGTAAATACTATATCTCCGGGCTATATAGGTACAGATATGGTAATGGCTGTGCGCGAGGAGATTCGTAATCAGATCATTGCGCAAATACCCATGGGGCGTTTGGGCGGCACCGAAGAGGTGGCTTACCTGGTGTCGTTTCTGGCATCGGAGCACGCCAACTTCATTACCGGCGCCAATATGAGTATCAACGGCGGCCAGCACGTGTATTAACCAATTGTGACGTTTTTTATAAAGCCGGGTTGCTCATCGCGCCCGGCTTTATTGTTTGGCTATCTGTGCGCTTTGCAGCCGTGCGCTACACTTTTTATCTGGTTTTCTATGGTTTGCCCGTCTATAAGGGCTCGGTGTTCTATAATTCGGCCATCTTGTAGCTTGAAGTAACGGTATCCTGTTGTAACCACATCTGTGCCGCTGGCTTCCAGTCCGCGCCATTGCCCGGTATGGGTTAGGTGCATCTCTATCAGCGCTACAGCACGGGCGTCCTCTATTATCAGTTCGGTTATTGCAGTTTTATGGTCAAAACTCCTTCCTGTAGCCTCTATCCATTGTTGCAGGCCATGCCCGTTTGTAGGCATACCCGGCGGCAATGAATGGTCTGTAAATGACGGATGCAGATATTGGTGGAGCAAGTGGAAATGTTGTTTGTTCCAGATGTTGTCTATGAAGGCGCTAATCAGCGCGGCATTGCTTTGTGTGTCCATGCTATGTGTTATTTAGGACACAAAGGTGAGTTGTGACGCTTGTTAGCGCCTGCGTCAAATGTCACAAAATGGTTCGATATTATTTCCTAATGCGGCTCAAAGTCTCGCGCGAAATGCCGAGGTAAGACGAGAGTTGGGTGAGCGACACACGCTGCAGTAGCCGGGGATGGTGCGTGACCATAAATGCATACCGCTCTTTGGCCGATTGCAGCCGAAACATTTGCGCTTGGCGCTCTTGTTCGTCGAGCAGCTTTTCTAATATAGCTCTGCCCCATGCGCTTATTTCAGGGCTCAGCTGGTAAAGTTGCATTAGCCGTTCTTTTTCTATCGCCAAAACCAATGTGGGCTCTGCTGCCTGAATATTGTACTCAGAAGGCAACCCCGAGCGGAGTTGTTGCAAGTTGGTTGTAAATGTGTTTTCCAACGCAAAATGCAGATTTATGGGTAGCCCGTCTTGGTTGTACCAACTGCGTAGCAGGCCGCTGACCACGAAATATATTGCGCTACACCGCTGTCCTTCCTTGAGGAGCAGGTCGTTTTTTAGCCAGAATCTGCTCTCTTACCGCCCCCTGCAACAACGCCATTGCATCGGCCGATAGAATGCCGAAGCCAGCCAAAGCAGCCGGAGATAGTGACGCGAGCGATTCGTTGGGCATTGGCTGGCCGATTAGTATTTCAGTACAAAATGCTGTTTTACCTTAAAATCTTTATTGAACAACAGCAACCCCATTCCGTAAAGGTCTATACTGAGCGTTACCAGAGCGTTGTCGCAGCATTGGTTCCATTGGGTGGTGTGTTGCGCTGTGGTATGTATGCCGCTTATTATCGCCATACCTTCGTTTGCAACTAAATGTCCGTATTTTTCCAGGTCGGCAGACCAATTCGGATTATCTCCCGGTTTAAACAACAGCATATCATACGGACCGCCTGGCGTAAAGTCGGCAGGCGGCGGTATTTTTATAAGGCTTTGGTAGCTGTACAGGGCTTTTATTCGGGTTACCAGCTGGCCATAGTGGCCTTGCTGCGCATAATTGTCTGCTCCTCCTATTTTAGCATTCAGGGCGCCGTTTTTATCCTGCAGGGCTTCTTCTACAAAGGTGTACACAAAGGGAGAATGTACGCCATGGCGTCCTTGAGCCTTACGTTTATATTTCAGGTATTGTACAAAAGCGTGTATAGTCATTAATTCTCTTAAAAGCTAATGGCAAGTGTTGGCGGTAAAGGTGATGGTATAGGGCTTTAGCGGTCAGATTTCTAAACGCTCATATTGTTCGAAGGTATAGTTGTAGGCATGTTTTTCATCGGCCGTATGTTCTTCCATCCATATTTTTTTCCAGTGTGTATGGTCAATGTCCACAAAAAACGCATCTGCATCAGCTATTGTTGTTTGCACCCTTGTTATATACATTCTTTCCGTCAGCGGCAAGCATTGCTCAAACAGCGTGCCGCCGCCTATTATAAAGCCTTCATCAGTATTTTCGGCTTGTAGTCTTTCTACCGCTGCATCCAGATTGGTGAAGAGCAATACGCCCTCCGGCAACTGCAAATCGGTATTGGCGCTAACTACAATATTCAGCCGGCCGGGTAGCGGTTTGCCCAGCGATTCGTAGGTTTTGCGGCCCATAAGCACAGGCTTGCCCATAGTGGTGCGCTTGAAAAACTTCAGGTCCTCCGGCAAGCGCCAAGGCAATTGGTTGTTTTTGCCAATGGCGTTATTCTCTGCTACCGCTACTATATAACAAATGGTCATGAATGGTGAGTTGAACTGCTGGATTACTTGTAAATTCTTGAAAAAACGGAGCGTCACTACACAGCTACAGGCGCCTTAATAGGGTCGTGGTGCTGGTAGTTTTGCAGGGTAAAATCGGAATACTGAAACTCGAAAAGGTCTTTTACTTCCGGGTTCAGTCGCATAGTGGGCATTGGGTATGGGGTGCGGCTAAGCTGCAGTTGCGCTTGCTCTACATGGTTGTTATAGAGGTGCACATCGCCAAAGGTGTGTATAAACTCGCCGGGCTCCAGACCGCATGCCTGTGCCATCATCATAGTGAGCAATGCATACGAGGCTATATTGAAAGGTACGCCCAGAAACACATCGGCGCTGCGCTGGTAAAGCTGGCAACTCAGTTTGCCATTGGCCACATAAAACTGGAACAATGCGTGACATGGGCTCAGCCCCATCTTTGGCAAATCGGCTACATTCCATGCGTTTACTATCATGCGGCGGCTGTCGGGGTTGGTTTTTATCTGGTGGAGCACATCTTTTATTTGGTCGTAGGTAGCGCCATCGGCGCCTGTCCAGCTACGCCATTGGTGGCCGTATATTGGCCCCAGGTCGCCATTTTTATCTGCCCACTCATCCCATATACTTACATTGTGTTGTTTCAGATAGGCTATGTTGGTGTCGCCCTTCAAAAACCACAGCAATTCATAAATAATAGATTTCAGGTGCAACTTTTTTGTGGTCACCATCGGGAAGCCGGCCTTGAGATCGAACCGCATCTGATAGCCAAACACACTTGTTGTGCCTGTGCCGGTACGGTCGGTTTTTTTTACGCCGTTGTCTATTATGTGTTGAACTAAGTCGAGATATTGCTGCATGTAAAAGGCTGTATCAGAACACAGCTATGCGAAATTACTGAAAGTTTGGATAATGAAATTTGCGCTTAAGCAACTCGGATAGTTTTATTTTAAAATGAAGATGTATTTTCGCGCACTTATCAGTCGTAAATCATGAGCACATTATCAATCGTTATACCCGCTTACAACGAAGGCCCTACTATACACCGTATACTCAACAAAGTAAAAGCTGTTGTGCTTACCGGAGGTATGGATAAGGAAGTTGTAATAGTAAACGATTGCTCTAAAGATAACACTGAAGAAGCCATACTCAGCTATAAGGCGGCAAATCCCGACCTACCCATCAGCTACTACAAGCATGAAGTAAATCAGGGCAAGGGCGCGGCGTTGCACACAGGTATAAAATATGCTACCGGCGATTATGTGATTATACAGGATGCCGATCTGGAATACGACCCCGAGGAATACAATATACTGCTGAAACCCTTGCTCAATGGATTTGCCGACGTGGTATACGGGTCGCGGTTTATAGGCGGCAAACCCCACAGAATATTGTTTTTCTGGCACTCAATTGGTAATCGCTGGCTGACAATGGCATCGAACATGTTTACCAATCTGAACCTTACAGATATGGAAACGTGCTACAAGGTGTTCAGGCGCGAAATGATACAGGGTATAAAACTCAAGGAAAAGCGTTTTGGCTTTGAACCCGAGGTTACAGCCAAGATATCGCGCATACCCAAGGTGCGCATCTACGAGGTAGGCATATCTTATTATGGCCGCACCTACGAAGAGGGTAAGAAGATAGGTATGAAAGACGCATTCAGGGCGCTGTATTGTATTATCAAGTACAATCTGTTTAGCTAAGGGCGCCCAGCCTGTTGGTGTGTAGCTATTATTGAACATTTTTCTAAAAACTGATTTATATGCCGGTAATACTTCCCGTAAAAGGCGTTGCGCCACAAATACCCGAAAGCTGTTTTGTAGCCCCTAATGCCACAATAGTGGGCGATGTAATAATGGGCGAAGAATGCAGCGTATGGTTTAATGCCGTGATAAGGGGCGATGTGAACAGTATACGGATGGGAACCAAAGTAAATGTTCAGGATGGAGCCTGTATCCACTGCACCTACCAGAAAACCAAAACTAATATTGGCAACAATGTATCTATAGGGCACAATGCGCTGGTGCACGGCTGCACAGTAGCCGATAATGTGCTGATAGGTATGGGCGCTATAGTGATGGATAATGTAGAGATTGGCGAAAACTGCATAATAGCCGCTGGCGCAGTAGTGCTGGAAGGTACAAAAGTGCCGGCCGGCAGTATATATGCCGGAGTGCCTGCTAAGAAGGTAAAAGACATAAGCGAAGAGCTGCAAAAGGGTGAAGTGGAGCGAATAGCGAACAATTACCTGATGTATAGTAGCTGGTTTAAATAAAAAATGGACTAAAAAATGCCGATCTAAAAATATTTTTTTTGAGATACATGCGGCATATTTGCAAAAATGCCTGAATATGGCATAAATTAGACTAAAAATTTGAAAGTCAGTGTAAGTTATTGAAAATCAATTTGTTATGTGTTTTTTATTCCTTTTTTGCGCATCTTCGGCTAGTTTATAACTGCAAAATAGGCTGTAACTAAAGGCGCTGATGTTGTTGAATTGCAGGAAATGGGGTGTTTTTTAACGGATTTTGCGCCTTCTTTTTATCTTATTTAAAAAATATTTATCTGTTAAAGTTATTGTTTTTTCCAAAAGGCTATTATATTTGCTGTCTAAATAATCAAACACAATCTGTATGAAAAAACTGATCCTCGCTTTATTAGCTATGGGTACTATAGCAACAGCTAACGCACAAGAACCTAAGAGTATTTTATTGTATGGCGACCTTGGTCTTCATACAACCCGCGATTCTGCAGTGATCGCAACGAAAACCACAAATTGGAATGCCAATATTGGTATAGGTTATCAGTTTAACCACAACTGGACTATAGGCTTGAAGGTTATGTGGGGTCAGGATGCAACTAAAGTTGCTACAGTGTCTACAACTGTTAACACTTATCAGGTAGGTCCATTTGCACGTTACTCTCATTACATCCGTAAGAGCGAAACTTTCTTCTGGTTTTCACAGCTTGATTTCGATTATATGGGCGGTTACACAACCAGCGGTTCTGCTGCAGCCTTCAACAAGCACAATGGCGTATACGTAGGTTTGTATCCAGCATTGGGTATCAACGTTGGTCGTGGTCTTTGCTTGAACTTCAACATCGGCGGTATCAACTATACTTCTGATACATATGATGGTTCTGCAGGTAGCATCAACTCATTCAACTTTGCTTTCGGCGGTCAAGCTAACATCGGTATCAGCAAAAACTTCAACGCAGGTCACAAAATGCATAGCCATCACGAGCCAGGCGACGAAGTACATCGCAGAAGAGCTGACAGAATGGAAGACGAAGATGATGCAGCTCCAAAACCAAAAAGAAGAGAAAGAAGCCGCGACGACGACGAGTGATAACTCCGAGTGCCTCGTAAACATACTAAGCGTCCCGCATCATTGCGGGACGCTTGCTTTTATGTACATCGCTCATGGCTAATGCTGGACATAAATAATTGTTGGTGATAGCGTTTTAGAGAAGTAGGATTCATCGGGATTCAACATTTGGTTATCAACTTATTGTGCATCATTGATTGATTACAATGCCAATAAGCTGTTTTTTTTAATGCACAAACATGGTGTCAAGAAAGTGTTTGTGCATTAAACGCGAGGAAGTTACCTACATTTATATTTTGAAGGGGAAAGGCCGAATGGGCTTTAATCTCTGTAGCTCCGGGAGTATCCCGGGATAAGAGCAAGTCACACATCCGAAGCCCGAAAATGGTTTAATGAACACGGTTTCGACTGATTTGTATGCTGCACTGGTACATTCGATTCCTTCAAGGCTGGACCTCATTTTCTATAATACCGCAGGTTTCACTACCGGCCACGCACTTTTTAGACCGTTCGGGCTAATCAGTTCAAACAATCAGATTGGAATGCAATCAGTCATTAAAGACGCGCCGTTATTTCAGTTGTAGCAGTATATCCTAATCGGCAATGCTAAGTGAACAAATTGCCAACCAATGTTGTAATATTATTTGCAATTTACCGTTAGTTTGTTAGCTTGCTACCAATATGAAGAATAGCCTGATTGCATCCTTACTTACGGTATTTTCTTTGTCTGCTACCGCACAAACGGACACTGCAACCCATAAGCCGCAGGAATGGCATAACGCCTACGAACGCCATTCAATAATCACTACTATTAGTTTTGGTTTTGCCGATCCCAATCGCAATGCTTTTACTACGCCGGCCGGTTTTGAGAAAGGAATGACTACGGGTTTTGCGCCCGTATACCTGAAGTTGGAATACGGATTTGGTAAGAATATAAGCCTTGCTGCAAGCCTTTCTTACGCTGCCTTGCGCTATAATTATTACCAGCTATATACAGGCTACAATGGTGTAATAAAAAGAAGTAAAGAAGATAGATTTCAGGTGTTTAGCGAGGGTATAACGGCCTATTACCACCTGGGCAATAAGATTCACGTAAAGCATCTCGATCCGTTTGTGGGCGTGGGTATGTCGCTTAACAGCATCAGTCACAGCGCTTATCCACAAGGCGATAGTATGGTGCAGAAAACCGACTTCACTATGTCGCCTTATATAAAGGCCGGCGCACGCTATTACCTATCCGACAAATGCAGCATTTTTGGTGATGTGGGTTATGACAATCAAAGTGTGTTTAGTCTTGGATTTACCTGCAGATTTTTCAGGAAACCATAACAACACTATGTCTCGAAATTCCTAAGCCGCAATAGCAATATTGGCGGCTTTTTTTAAATAGATAGCGAGAGGAAAAACTGTAGGCTGTTTACAAAATAGGCGCTATATACGTGGTAATATACGCAGATATTTCAGGCGATACGCAATATAGATGCCCTATGCGCAACTGAGGTTATTAACCAAGATGGGTATAGTATTCGTTGGCAGGGTAGTATTTGCGCCGATACAGTGTTATACCAATAAGCGTTCATTTTCCGGCATACATGAGCACACTAACAAGCGTGTATTTGTCCTTCAAATATAATCGAGATATCTACTATTGCTTTGCTGAAAAAAAGCCCGAATGGGCTTTAATAAGCGTAGTCCCGGGAGCATCCCGGGGTAAGGAATTTCAAACACTCCAACCCGGAATGGGTTGCATGTGAGTAGGCGATATGGATTTGTAATTTACAAAAGCACATTCAACTCTTTCAGAGTTGGACCTCATTTTCCCTAATACCGGAGGCTTCACCTCAGGCTACGCATATTTTAGCCTTATCGGGCTAAGAACGAATTACAATCAAAATGAGTGACAAATTTTCGATAATAGTTTGCCGATTTATGAAATACAATTGGTATTAGTCGAAGATTGTACCGGAGGCGCTATTGAGTATTGGCACAATAAAAAAAGGATACCGAAGCTGTCTTCAGTATCCTTTTTTTGAGTGTATTTAACCTCGGTCTAAGCGGTATATTAATAACCAGAGTAGATAGAGAATATTTCGATTTCGTAGTACGGCTGATCGTCGTTTCTGTAAGAAATGTCGTAAAGATGTACAGACATAACATCGTTTACATAGATGTGCTCCATGTAGTGTTGGTTTGTATACCTACGCAGTTTAGTGCGATAATAGTCCATAGAACCAGTGATTTGTTTTTTGATTTTTTCGTATTCTTCTTTGTCAGAAGTTTCGAATTTTATCGCAACGTGGTTGTGGTAAGAAAAACCATCGTCGTAGAATTTGCAGTATGATATTACGTTGCTGCCGTTTCTGAATACGGTGCAATTTTCATTGTGCTCAAGGTGGTTGAGGATATATCCTTTATCGTGTACGTAAGTCTCAAACTTAGGATAGGAATAGGATCTCAGTTTAGCCAGTTCGTCGAATGAAAAATCCTGTCCAAAGCTAAATGAACAAAAATTGAAAGAAATTAAAAGCAGCAGTACTATTTTTTTCATGTTGTCTGTTTTTTATGTCGACAAATATAATCGCTCTTGCGTAAATTGTGTAACATTTATGAAAAAAAATTTCAGAACAATATTTTGACGGGAGTCAAAGTATTACTTTAGAGCCATTTCTAGGTTGTTTTTCTGTTGTATATACCTATATCAACTGACGACTATCTTCGTAACTTTGCACCGTTTTTAAAACAGAACAAACTATGTCTTATTCTCCAAAGAATAAAATACGCCTTGTTACCGCTGCTTCTTTGTTTGATGGCCACGATGCGTCTATAAATATTATGCGCCGCATTATGCAGGCCAGCGGAGCTGAGGTGATACACCTGGGTCACGACCGCAGCGTGCAGGAAGTGGTAGATTGCGCAATACAGGAAGACGCTAATGCAATAGCCATAACATCGTATCAGGGCGGACACGTAGAATACTTCAAATACATGTACGACCTGCTGAAGCAAGCAGGCTGCGGACACATAAAAATATTTGGCGGCGGCGGCGGGGTGATATTGCCCACCGAGATAGCTGAGTTGGAAGCCTACGGAATCACCCGCATTTATTCGCCAGATGACGGCCGTTCGCTGGGGCTGCAGGGTATGATAGACGACCTGCTGGAGAAGAGCGATTTTGCTACAGGCAACAGGTTGAATGGCGAAGCCGGACATCTGGAAGCAAAGGATACAAAATCTATTGCTCGATTGATATCGGCGGCAGAAAACTATTACGACCTGCCCGAAACACAGGCCGCCCTTGCTACGGTGAAAAAACAAGCTGAAGGGTCGGCAACTCCGGTACTGGGCATTACCGGTACAGGTGGCGCAGGCAAAAGCTCACTGGTAGATGAATTGGTACGCCGTTTCCTGCTCGATTTTAAAGACAAACACATAGGCATAATATCTGTAGACCCTACAAAGCGCAAAACAGGTGGGGCGCTGTTGGGCGACCGCATACGGATGAACGCCATACGCAACAGCCGCGTATATATGCGCTCTATGGCTACCCGCCAGAGCAATCTGGCAGTGAGTAAGTACATACGCGACGCGGTAAATATCCTTAAGGCGGCTAATTACGACTTGATAATACTCGAAACATCGGGCATAGGCCAGAGCGATACCCAGATAACCGAGCATTGCGACCTGAGCATGTATGTAATGACGCCCGAATATGGCGCTGCTACGCAGCTCGAGAAGATAGACATGCTCGACTTTGCTGATATAGTAGTTATCAATAAGTTTGATAAACGCGGCGCTTTTGACGCGCTGCGCGATGTGAAGAAACAATACCAGCGCAACCACAAACTGTTTGATCAGAAGTCGGAAGATATGCCGGTGTTTGGCGCTATTGCATCTCAGTTTAACGACCCCGGCGTGAATACGCTGTACAAATCGCTGATGGATAAAATAGTGGCCAAGACAGGCGCGCCGCTACAATCGTCGTATACGATTACCGATGAGATGAGCGAAAAAATATTCATCATTCCACCTTCGCGCACCCGTTATCTGAGCGAAATTTCTGAGAACAACCGGAAGTACGACAAATGGGTAAACGACCAAGGCAATGTAGCGCAAAAGCTCTACAGCATAAACAAGACTATAGACACACTGCGGGCTACCGACATAGACGATAAAGACCGACTGATAAAAACGCTGCAAGAGGTGTACGCCAAAGCAGAAATGGATCTTGATCCCAAAAACAAGCACTTGCTGCAAAACTGGGAAGCCAAGAAAAAGCAGTACACCGACGAGTTTTATGTGTTTAAGGTGCGCGACAAAGAAATAAAAATCAAGACCCATACCGAGTCGTTGTCGCACTTGCAGATACCCAAGGTTGCTGTGCCACGCTATGAGGCATGGGGCGAGATACTGAAATGGGCGCTATCTGAAAACTTCCCCGGTGAGTTTCCATATGCGGCAGGTATATATCCGTTTAAGCGCGAGGGAGAAGACCCTGCCCGTATGTTTGCCGGCGAAGGCGGACCTGAGCGCACCAACAAGCGTTTTCATTATGTATCTAAGGGGTTGCCGGCTAAGCGCCTCAGCACGGCCTTTGATAGTGTAACACTGTATGGCCACGATCCGGAACACAGACCCGATATATATGGTAAAGTGGGCAATTCGGGCGTTAGCGTATGCTGCCTCGATGATGCTAAGAAGCTATATAGCGGCTTCAACCTTGCCGACCCGAAAACGTCGGTGTCTATGACCATAAATGGTCCGGCGCCTACGCTTACTGCGTTCTTTATGAATGCAGCTATAGATCAGAAGTGCGAATTGTATATAAAAGCAAACGGCCTGGAAGAGGAAGTAAACGCTAAGATAGACGCCATATACAGGGAGAAGGGTATTGAGCGCCCGTACTACAATTCGTTTGGCAACGACAAGCCGCTGCCGGAAGGCAACGACGGGCTCGGGCTGTTTTTGTTGGGCGTAACCGGCGACCAGGTATTGCCTGCCGATGTATATGCCAAGATAAAGACCGATACCCTGCGCGCGGTGCGCGGCACTGTGCAGGCCGATATTCTGAAAGAAGATCAGGCGCAGAATACCTGCATCTTCTCTACCGAGTTTTCGCTGCGGGTGATGGGCGATGTGCAACAATATTTTATTGAAGAAAAAGTGCGCAACTTCTACTCCGTATCTATAAGCGGTTACCACATAGCAGAGGCAGGCGCCAACCCAATATCGCAGTTGGCATTTACCATTTCAAACGGATTCACATTTGTAGAATACTACCTGAGCCGCGGAATGCACATTGACGATTTTGCGCCCAATCTGTCGTTCTTCTTCAGCAATGGAATAGACCCGGAATATAGTGTAATAGGCCGTGTGGCGCGCCGTATATGGGCTAAGGCTATGAAGTTTAAGTATGGCGGCAACGAGCGCAGCCAAATGCTGAAGTACCACATCCAGACATCGGGCCGTAGCCTGCACGCACAGGAAATAGATTTTAACGATATACGCACCACCCTGCAAGCGCTATACGCCATATACGACAACTGCAACTCGCTGCACACCAATGCATACGACGAGGCCATTACCACGCCTACCGAGGAGAGTGTGCGCCGCGCTATGGCCATTCAGCTCATCATCAACAAAGAGCTGGGACTGGCTAAAAACGAGAATCCACTACAGGGTTCGTTTATAATAGATGAGCTTACCGAGCTGGTAGAGGAAGCAGTGTTGGCTGAATTTGACCGAATTACGGAACGCGGCGGCGTGCTGGGCGCTATGGAAACCATGTATCAGCGCGGAAAAATACAGGAAGAAAGCCTGTATTACGAAACCTTGAAGCATACTGGCGAGTTTCCGATAATAGGCGTAAATACCTTCCTGAGTTCAACAGGTTCGCCAACGGTGATACCGCAAGAGGTGATACGCTCTACGACAGAAGAAAAGGAGTTTCAGATACAAACAGTACAAAACCTATGGAAGCGCAGCGCCGACAAAAGCGCGCACATGCTACATATGTTGCAGCAGAAAGCCATACACAACGAAAATATTTTTGCAGAATTGATGGAGACAGTGAAATACTGTTCGTTGGGGCAAATAACCAAGGCGTTGTTTGAAGTAGGTGGGCAGTACAGGAGGAATATGTAGTAATTAAAGTAAGTAGTGAATATCACATTAGGGGTTTCAGATAGTGTCTGAAACCCCTAATATTTTAGAGCAATGGGTATTATGGTAGGAGGTAAGCGCTACTGTAAATCAGTAGAATGGGCGCTCTGTTAATGGTTTTGTTTGTTAATTGAGGATTTATACTCAATAAAATTTGAATAATAGCTATTTTATTTATCTTCGTAGCAAGCTGCCACTACCGGTAGTTGTTTATTCATCGCCTTATGAAAGCAGCGTTACGTTCTATAAGTTTTTTGATTGCAATTTTTGTGTCTACTCACAGTATTGGGCAATATACTTGGAAGTGGGGACGAGGGATGATGCCTCAACCGCATAGAGTAACAGAAGCTTGGGCTATTGCATCAGATCGTTTTGGGCATATCTACGGAGCCGGCCTTACCGAAAGCGATACTGTAATTTTTGGAATAGATACCTTCCTAAACGATACCCATTTTTTATGTTTTTTGGTTAAATACGATACCCTTGGAAACGTGATTTGGGCGAAACGGCACAATACAGCAGTAGAAGGTATAACTTCTATGACAACAGACAATGTAGGCAACTTATATATAGCAGGGTCGTTTAATAGTTGCACGTATATTCTAGGCTCCGATACTTTGATTAATCCAGGTTGTACAGGCCTATACTCCGATGCAGTAAGTAATTTTGTAGCAAAGCTGGACTCTTCGGGTAACCCAATATGGGCTAAGCAACTAGTAAGTGGGAATTGGTACCCCTCAATCGCTTTGGATAAAAGTGGAAATGTAATTTTAACGGGACAGTATGGGGGCAGGTCAACGAGTTTTGGCGGGTTTCCAATGGTAAATCGAGATACATCGGGAAGGTCAATCGATCTTTATCTTGCCAAGTTAGATAATTCGGGTAACGTACTATGGCTCAAAACAGCAGGTGGCCCTGACCGCTCACGAACTGGGGCAATGGGCAATGACTACAGTAACGCAGTTGCGACGGATACTTTTGGAAACATCTTCATTACCGGACAATTCAATTCGCATGTATTCTACATAGACACCATGACGATAAATAATCCGTATTACTCGCTGTATGCCAGTAAAATATTTACTGCCAAGTACTCAGCCAGTGGCGCTTTATTATGGGTGAGATGTCCTACAATGTTATTCTCTCCCGGTGTTACCTCTTCAGGTGGTGGTTCTTCCATGTCGTTAGCTACAGATTATTGGGGCAATTGCTATATAACAGGAGGATTTGCAAGTGAGAAACTGAGATTTGATTCTATATATCTTAATAACTACAACGAGGACAGGAGCGATATTTTTTTGACAAAGTATGACCCTAATGGCGCTGTGATTTGGGCAAACCAATATGGTGCATTCCTTGACGATGTTGGCGATTATATCATGATTGATTCTTTATCCCAAAATGTTTGGCTTTCTGGCGGTGTAATATCGGATTCTGTTTCATTTGATACTTTTTCTGTAAGAGGTAGCCCAGATGTACGTTACTATGCAAAACTTGATTCAGCTGGCCATATTAATTTTTGTACCTCTACCACAGGAGGAGGGGACGATTGGGCTTGTCTGGCTGGCGATGGGCGCGGCAACATATATGTTTGTGGCGATTTTGAAGGGCCTCAGATGATAGTGGGCTCAGATACGCTACGGGGAGGCGATGAAAGTTTCTTTATGGCAAAACTGGGATTGCCATCAGCCCTTATTGAGTTGAACAAGAATGAAATAAAGGGCTTAGCCAATTCGTCGCTCATCATCTACCCCAATCCCGCTAAAGAAACCATAACCATAAAATACGACCACTCCGCCGCCGGAGCGCTCACCATAACCAATATGGCCGGGCAAATTGTGCATACGCAGGCATTTACGGGCTTGTCTACAATATCTACCGCACATTATGTGCCGGGCATTTATATGTGCCGGGTTGTTGTAGAAGGGCAGGTGATGGTGAGTAGGTTTAGGGTTGAATAGCAACCATTTTTGTGAATGCGTTACTGTGTATTGAATTTTTGATTTTTAAACATCGCCTTATGAAAACAGGGTTTCGGTTGATAATATTTCTTTTTGCAATTTTTGCATCTACTCATAGTATTGGGCAATATGAATGGAAATGGGGGCGTAGCGTTGAGGGGCGTGTGCAGGCTGGGATGAGTGAGGCATGGGCGATAGCATCGGATAGATTTGGACATATTTATGCGTCGGGTACCACTCCTCGGGATACATCAATATTTGGAGTGGATACATTCATAAACGACATTCATTTTTTTTATACTTTTCTTGTTAAGTATGATATGGCCGGGAATGTGCTTTGGGCTAAGAAATACAATACCGGATTAGAGGGTATAACCGGAATGGTAGCAGATAGCTCGGGAAATCTGTATGTAGTAGGGTCTTTTAATACATGTAGTATGATAATAGGAACTGATACATTACGTAAGCCTGGGTGCACGGGTGTACATTCTGACGCCATCAATAATTTTATAGCCAAATTTGACAGCATGGGAAATCCTATTTGGTCAAAACAGTTAATAAACGGATATTACAATCCCGCAATAGCATTAGATAGGAGCAATAATATTTACATGACCGGTAGCTATGGAGGTGTTTCAGCTACAATAGATACATTTGTGCTTGTTAACCGAGATATATTAGGGAGGTCTTATGACGCATATGTGGTGAAAATGGATAACGACGGGCATGTACTGTGGGTAAAAACTGCTGGCGGGCGTGATTTTTCTCATGTCGGTGCAGCCGGCCATGATATGAGCAATAGTATTGCGACAGACGCCGGCGGTAATGTGTATATAACAGGCGAATTTTCTTCAGATTATTTTGCAATCGACTCTTTTTCAATTTACAATTCCTATTACAGAGACTATTACAACAAGATTTTTATTGCAAAAATGGATGCTACCGGGCGGTGTTTATGGGTTAAATCACCAACAACGGTATTGACGCCATTGACAATGTATTTTACTGGTGGAGAAACCTCTACGTATATTCGTGTTGATAACTTTGGTCACTTTTATATCACAGGCGGCTTTGGCGGTTTAAGAATAAAATTTGACTCAATTGTTTTAGAGAACACTCATGAGGATGCCGACGATGTGTTTTTAGCAAAATACGACTCCAGCGGCAATGTGATTTGGGCAAAACGATTTGGCAGTGATTATCAGGAAGTGGGCTATTCGATACTAATTGATTCCCTTAGTCAGCAGGTTTGGTCCTCAGGCTTCGTTGGTTCAGATTCTGTTGTGTTTGGTTCTTTTACCGCTCGCGGCGGGACCGATGTGGCGTATGTAATGAAATGCGATACAAGCGGGGATGTACAATATTTAACAACACTACCGGGAGGAGGTGAGGACTGGCAGCAGCTGGCGACAGACGGATATGGTAATATCTATATGTGTGGGGATTTTGAAGATTCTTCTCTTGTAGTAAATCGCGATACATTATATGGCGATGCCGAGAACTATTTTATAGCAAAGTTGGGTCGTTCAGCCATGCTACCTGAATTAGCAGCCAAGCATAACGCGGTCGCCATAGAGTTGAAACTTTACCCCAATCCCGCTAAAGAAACCATAACCATAAAATACGACCACTCCGCCGCCGGAGCGCTCACCATAACCAATATGGCCGGGCAAATTGTGCATACGCAGGCATTTACGGGTCTGTCTACTATATCTACTGCTCATTACGTGCCGGGCATTTATATGTGCCGGGTTGTTGTGGATGGGCGGGCGATGGTGAGTAGGTTTTCTGTATATTAGTATTGGTAAACGTGAAAGGATATTAAAAAATACCCGTAATTTTATACTAACCTATTTTTATGACAGCCACTATTGACAAAGTACTCCTCGACAAACTGGCGGAGCTGGATGCCGACCAAAAGGAATCGGTATTGGTGTTTATAAACAAAATTTTAGACGCACCGGCGCAGGCCGACGAGTACACAATAGACGACTATAATCGCGAATTGGACGAAGCTGATGCCGAAATAGACAGGGGCGAGTTTTATACACATGAAGAAGCTACGAAAATAATTAAAGACCTAATAGGCTATGGGAAGTAACATTTCATGGTCTAAGGAGTCTGTTAAACAGATTGTTAGCGCTATTAATTACATAAGGAATGATTCTGACCAAAATGTTGACAAAATCTACGATAGAATAATGCTTCGGCTAATAAAAGTTGCCAGTAATCCTGATATGTGCCCACCCGATAAGTACAGGCGGCATAATAATGGGAAATACCGAGCGTTTACAATATATCGTTACCGGGTGTCTTACCGAATAGAGGAAGATGGTATCAGGATACTGCGTATTCGGCACTCGGCTATGAAAGCTAAGTTTTATTGACAATGCTTACTGTTGTTTTTTGAAGGCAGGTTGCAGAATTGCGCCTAATTTTGCGCCATGAAACTCACACTTGGTTTTAGCCCCTGCCCAAACGACACATTTATATTTGACGCCATGGTGAATGGCAAAATAGATACAAAGGGTATAGAGT
Source organism: uncultured Bacteroidota bacterium (assembly GCA_903882805.1). Taxonomy (GTDB): domain Bacteria; phylum Bacteroidota; class Bacteroidia; order Chitinophagales; family Chitinophagaceae; genus Nemorincola. The sequence goes on from CAIRYK010000006.1 coordinate 35,945, forward strand.
TTGATTTTGTGATGGAAGATGTAGAGACCCTGAATATTTGGGCGACAGAAGGGAAGCTGGATATTACAAAACTAAGTTACAATACGTTTATTCATACTGTAGGCAACTATGCACTGTTGCATAGCGGCAGTGCGCTGGGCGTTGGCGTTGGGCCGCTACTGGTAGCCATGAAGCCCTATGACGCGCACGAAATAAACAATTTACGTATAGCTATACCGGGAGCTAAAACAACTGCCAACCTATTACTGACGCTGGCCTACCCAAAGGCAACGCATAAAACCGAAGTGATATTCAGCGATATAGAGGCGGCGGTAGTAAATGGCCTCTACGATGCAGGGCTCATCATTCACGAAAGCAGATTTACGTATCAGCAAAAAGGATTGGTGAAGTTGCTGGATCTGGGCGACTGGTGGGAGCAAAGCACAGGCGCCGCAATACCGCTGGGCGGCATTGTGGCGCGCCGTAGCCTGGGCGCTGATTTGTGCGCAACTGTAGACAGTATAATCAAAGAAAGTTTGCAATACTCGTGGCAGCGCTACCCGGCATTGGCGCCATTTGTTACGGCAAATGCACAGGAGATGGAAGAAGAGGTAATGCGTAAGCACATACAGCTCTATGTAAACGACTACACTGCCGATCTCGGCGAGACCGGGCGTAATGCGATTAATACACTGTTTGCAAAAGCTGCAGAGGCGGGACTGCTTAAAGAGGGGATGCCAGCATCTATATTTTATTAATAGCCATGTTCCCGGGTCGGTTTTATTAGCGAATAGATTACTGAGTCTATAAACTTGCCGTCGAAGTAGTAATTCTCTTTGAAGTGCGCTTCTTTTACAAAGTTGTTGCGCTCCAGTAGCCTTATAGATGCTGTGTTTTCTTTGTCTACATTGGCCTCTATGCTGTGCAGTCCTATTTTATTGAAACCATAATCCAGTATCAATGCCAGCGCTTCTTGCATTAGTCCGCGTCCTTGCAGGTCGGGGCGTAGTGCATAGCTCAGTTCGCCGCGGTAATGTTCTTTCAGGAAATTTCTATAGGCTATTGCGCCTACCATTTCATTGGCGTCTTTCAGGGTGATGGCCCACCATATACCGTCTTGTTTTGCTGTAATTTTGGCTGCCTTCTCTATGTAGTCGGCCGCTTCGGTTACATTTGCAGCCAGCGGTACCCCTATGTACTTCATCACATCGGGGTGCGATCGCATATAGTACACCTCGTTTACGTCGCTCATGCGGAGTTCGCGTAGCGTAAGCCGCTCTGTTTCCAGTACCGGAAATGGGTTGAAGTTGAACGTAAGCTGCATGTAATTGCTTTTATATTGTCAGGATTATTTTCCACCCTGTCCATCTCCACAATCGCTCTATATCAAAGATATAGTTTTGTTATCGTAATTCTATCAAGAAATTTAAGGTATTTTTAAGATGTGATGAGTTGATTGCTAATGGTTTATGCAGCCTTCTATCGCAATAGCCGCGCTACAAAGGCGGAACAAAGCAAACGTCTTTTGCGGATGAGGCAAAAGACGTTTGTTATTTACAGTACATCAGTTTTGTTATTATTCGGTGAGAATCAGCGAGTATACGGCCGTATCCTGGTACCTACCATCGTAGTAGTGGTTTTCTCGGTAATAGCCTTCGCGCACAAATTTGTTGCGTTCCAGCAGTTTTATTGATGCTGCGTTGTTTGGGTCTACATGTGCTTCTACCGAATGAAGTTTCATTGTGTGGTAGCCGTAGTGCAGCACTGCGCTTAGCGCTTCCTGCATTAGTCCTTGTCCCTGATAGTCGGGATGCAATATGTAGCCCATTTCGGCGCGGTCGTGCTCGCGCATCAATCGCCAGAAGCTAATGTTGCCTATCAGTTTTGTGTAATTTTTCTGCGTTATTGCCCAGGTTATACCTTCCTGCTTGGTAGTGGCTTCATTGGCTTTTTGTATCAGCGTGGCAGCCTCTATCACAGATTTGGCACGCGGGCGGCCTATATACTCCATCACTTTTTCGTCCGACCGGAGGTGAAACATTTCATTGGCGTCGCTTGCTTTCATTTGCCTTAACGTCAGTCGCTCGGTTGTCAGTATCGGAAAATTCACAAAATTTAAATTCAGCATAGCATCGTAAGTTTAGCTAAGGTTACTCAAATCGCACAGAATGCTAAGTTAGGCAACCCAATTCATACCGCAGCCCGAAACAGCTGTTTAAAATTTCTAAAAATTTCCTATGAAGACTATTCCGACATCCCGAAGTCGTAGTCGCGCTCTACCTTGCAAACTCTTGTTTTGTAGCATTTGTACCATTCGGTGCGGCCATTTTGTTGTGCCTGCCTGTGTGCGGCATTGTTTTTCCAGTTTTTTATGGCTTCGAGCGAAGTCCAGTACGACACCGTAATACCCAAACCATCGCGAACGCTCTCCATGCCCAGGTAACCATCCTGTTGTTGGGCCAGATCGTCCATAAGGTCGGCCATAGCTGCGTAGCCGTTGTCGGCGTCTGTGCGCAGATTCGTAAATATTACCGCATAGTAGGGAGGCGCAGGTGTTTTTGCTATCATGTAGTTGTTTTTGTTACCTAACGGTATTTACTGAGCGCTATTGCCGGCTGCTCCTTAATTTAGGTTAATACATTTTTATTCAGGTATTGCCATAGGGTTATTACCTCGCGCGCTTCTTTTACATCGTGCACCCGTAATATGCGCGCCCCTTGCTGGAGGGCTACCATGTTGAGCGCAGTAGTTCCATTGAGCGCTTCATCCGGATTTACCTTTAGCGGCTTGCATATCATAGATTTTCGCGATAGTCCGGCCAGAAGTGGGCGGCCCAAAATAGAAAAATCAGACAGCGATGTTAGTAATTCAAAATTGTGCGCTACCGTTTTGCCAAAGCCAAAGCCAGGATCGATAATTACATCTTTAATGCCGGCGGCAGCACACTGTTGGCAAACGTTTTGCAAATAGCTAATTACTTCTAGGGTTACGTTTTCGTAGGCGGGGTTTATCTGCATGTCGGCGGGCGTTCCCTGCATATGCATGGCTATGTAGGGTACCCCGAGGGCGGCAACGGTAGCAATCATTGTCGGGTCGAACCGGCCGCTGCTTACATCGTTCACAATATGCGCGCCAGCCGTCACGGCCTCTTGCGCAACTTTAGCATTGTAAGTATCAACAGATAGCCATGCGTCCGGAAATTCCCTACTCAACGCCTCCATAACCGGTATTACCCTGTTACGTTCTTCGGAGGAGTCCATGAGCGCCTGTCCGGGTTTAGTGCTGGCTCCGCCTATATCCAGTATTGTTGCGCCATCGTTCAGCATTTTTTCAGCTGTCCTCAGCATTCCGGCTACATTGTTGTCGCGCCCCTTGGTGTAAAAACTATCGGGGGTAGCATTGAGTATACCCATTACTACAGGCGACGATAAACTGAGCAGGCGTCCCTTGCTTTGAATGCTATTGTTGGAGATGGGAAATGGCACGGAACTTTATTTTTGGGTTAAATTAATGCAATTGAGCGGTTATCTTATTTTAAAATAGTTGGTTATTTATTCAAACCTTGCATTTTTCTGTTAGTTCTTGTATGTTTGACAAAGGTAAAGAAAAATACTCCGGCAGTTTTTTTGTGCAGCGCTATAAACCGGTGGTTAGTAAACGCGTTTTTTAATATTTATTTAGGAAATTAGGAGCATTGGTTCCGGTAGCTATATTATCTGCTATGGTAAATTGAACTATTTTTACCAGCAGATTTTTGATATAGTAAACCTGTGTTTTGCAGCTCCGGTGGGGTATAACACCAGAGAAGGATAGTATCGTAATATTAACAATAACATATATTTTATCGTAGCATGAAGTACATTATTTGGTTGGTTCGTATTGTCATCGGCGCCTTGTTTATTTTTTCGGGCCTTGTAAAGGCCAACGACCCGTTAGGACTCACCTATAAGATGAATGAGTTTTTTGAGGTGTGGGACATGAATTTCATGATCAATTACACACTTGCCCTGTCTGTAGGTATGATAGCTTTCGAGATCATAGCCGGGGTGGCAATGATAGTGGGCAACTACTTCAGGCTGTATGTTACTACTTTATTGATACTTAACATCTTCTACACCTTCCTTACCGGATATGCTTTGTATTCGGGCAAGATTAAGGAGTGCGGTTGTTTTGGCGATTGTATAAAAATATCGAACACAGCTACCTTTTATAAAGATGTGGTACTTACTGCGCTCAATGTATTTCTGTATATATACCGCTACAGAGTATTCCCTATTTTCAACAAAACATCTATCAACTTTGCCATAGTATTTGCCGCTGCGGTATTTGCTTTTGGCAGTCAGTGGTACACGCTGCATCACCTGCCTTATCACGATTGCCTGCCTTACAAAACTGGCAACAACGTTTTGGAGAAAATGCAACCCGGCCCTGATTACCACGAAGCCATTTATGAAAACATATTTATTTACGAAAAGAACGGAATCAAACAGGAGTTTACAGCGAAAAATTACCCCTGGCAAGATACCACCTGGGTGTTTGTAGACCGTAAAGACAAGCTGATAGCCGAGGCTACCGGACTACCCGAAATTCACGACTTTTCGCTAACAGATTCAGCTGGTGTAAACCAAACGCAGAGCGTTATGACCAAGAAAGGATATACGTTCCTGTGGTTCATTCGCGAGCCTGAAACCGCGCCTACAACAAATATAGACCGACTGAAAAATATAGTAGACAAAGCCAATGCCCTCCATATACCGATATATATGGCCAGCAGCGCTGGTAACGACCTTTGCAAAACCTATCTGGAAGCTAAAGGTCTTACTAACATGCCCTACCTGATAATAGATGGAACTGTTATTAAAACCGCTATGCGTACCAACCCCGGACTTATGTTGCTTAGGGATGGCGTAGTAGTGAAGAAATGGAGCTACCTCGATTATCCGAAGGATATATCTATGAACGGCGACAATCTGGATATCAAGGAAAAATAGCCTCAATGCAGGGCTGACATCAGCGATACCATACAATAAACATCCCTTTTTTATTGCCAGCGGCTAAAAAAGGGATGTTTTTTTATGCCTGATTGCGCGTTTATAGCATAGCGTTGCCCGATAAATAATAACGTTAACTAACGATTGTAGGGTGTACAATTACTATTTTCAGTTAACTTTGTCGCCCTCTCAAACAGTTGCATGACATTACCAGAAGGTAAAAAGGTTTATTTCGCTTCCGATTTCCATTTGGGGATACCCGATAGGGCTACAAGCATTGAACGCGAAAGGCGTATATGCCGTTGGCTGGACGAAATAAGCGCTGATGCGGCGCTGCTTTTTCTGGTTGGCGATCTGTTTGATACCTGGTTTGAATACCGAAATGTGGTTCCGCGCGGCTATACGCGCTTTATGGGCAAGCTGGCCGAGCTGAGCGACAAAGGGCTGCAAATAGAAGCTTTTACAGGGAATCATGATTTGTGGATGCTCGATTATTTTGGGCAGGAGTTAAACATACCCGTTCATCATAGCCCCATAATCCGGGAAATAAATGGAAAGAAGTTATTTATAGCCCACGGCGATGGTTTAGGCCCGGGAGACCATGGTTATAAAGTACTGAAAAAGGTGTTGCGTAGTCCGTTGTCGCAATGGATTTACCGGAGAGTACATCCGGATACCGGCGTGGGTTTGGCAGGTTGGTTTAGCCGGCTGGGGCCAAAGCATGCCGATGCGCCGCTCAAAGAATTTTTGGGGCCGGAAAAGGAGATGCTGGTGCAGTTTTGCCTCGAAACACTCAAAACGCAGCATATTGATTTTTTCGTTTTCGGGCACCGGCATATAGCTATAGATTATTCGTTGTCGCAAAACAGTAAGTATGTGAATCTGGGCGACTGGATACAGTACGACAGTTATGGCGAGTTTGACGGCAAAGAACTGCATTTAAAATTTTATGGTAATCCACCAAGATATAAACCTAAAACACGGTAGTGTGGCAATGGAGGTGGTACAATTTTGTTTTTCGACTTTTTAAACGCATATGCAACGAACACTAGTAATGATAAGGCACGCCAAAAGTAGCTGGGCGAATCCTTTACAGAGCGATTTCGACCGTCCGCTCAACGACCGTGGCAAGAAAGACGCACCGGTAATGGGCGAGCGATTGAAAAAACTAAACCTTATACCCGACCTAATAATATCGAGCGCCGCAAAACGAACTAGGCAAACAGCCAAAAGTATTGCCACCGCCGTAGGCTACAACATTGCCGATATTAAATGGGAAGAAAAGTTGTATCATTGTATTCCTTCTGTATTCGAGGAGTTGATTTATGAGGTTGATGATAGTATAAAAACTATTTTTATAGTTGCGCACAATCCCGGCATCACAGAATTCGTTAATCAGATGTCGGCCGAATTTTGCATAGATAATATGCCTACCTGCGCAATTGCCGGCGCGCATGTATATACAGAAGAGTGGAGCGGTTACTCCACATCAAAAAAGACCGTTTTTTTATTCCAATATCCAGGAAAACATGATGACGCCTAATAAAACCATAGTACAGATTACCGCTATAATTGAAAAGCTATTTGAAGAGCACTTTGAAAAGAAAGCCGAAGTGGTTGAAGCGCTTCCGGTTTCGGGTTCAGACCGCCGGTACTATAGGGTGAGCTCAGGTAAAACTGCCGCTATAGCCACCTACAACATTAATGTAGCTGAAAATAATACCTTCTTTTATTTTACAGAGCTGATGCGTAAGCATCAGATAAATGTGCCTGAGGTATATAAAATCAGCAAAGACCGCAGGGCTTACCTGCAGCAAGATTTGGGCAGGGTGTCGCTTTTCGATATGGTAATCAAGGAAGGTTATACAGAACCTATCCGTAAACTGTATCACAAATCACTGGCCCAACTGGCTAAAGTGCAATGGATAGCTGGCCGCGAGGCCGACTACAAACAGTGTTTTGCAGCAAAGCAGTTTGACGAGAAAGCCATTATGTCGGACTTGCTTTATTTTAAATACTATTTTGCCGATCTGCAAGGTATTAGCTACGACCGCTCGGGACTGATGAGCGAGATGGAAATGCTGAGCAAAGATCTGGGAAGGGTGCAGCCGCAAATGCTCATGTTTCGCGACTTTCAGAGCCGCAACATAATGATACACGAAGGCAAAGTGTTTTTCATAGACTATCAGGGTAGTATGCAGGGGCCGCCTCAATATGATATAGCATCGTTGCTGTGGCAGGCGCGTGCGCAGCTGCCCGCTGCATGGAAAGAAGACCTGCTTAACGGATACATTAGCGCGCTCAATGATCTGCATGTGCCGCGTATGGATGAGATTCACTTTCGTAGAGGATATGTGCAGTTTGTGCTTGTGCGGTTGTTGCAGGTGCTGGGCTCATATGGTTTCAGAGGGCTATTGCAACACAAGGCGCATTTCATTACAAGCATAGGCCCGGCATTAAAAAATCTGGAGCAGTTTTTGGCCGGTCATCCGCAAACGCCCGCTTATCCTGAATTAAGGTCGCTACTCGAGAAAATTTCGAGTCAGGATATGCAGGATAGATATACTACAGCTGCTTCGGACAAAAAGCCTTCATTGACTGTTCAAATAAACAGTTTTTCCTACAAAAATGGAATGCCTAAGTCGGCGAGCCCGCATGGCGGCGGGTTTGTGTTCGATTGTCGAGGTATACTAAATCCGGGTAGGTATGACGCTTACAAGCATCTTACCGGCAACGAAGAGTTGGTGCGCCAGTTTCTGGAGCGCGAAACGCGCATGCCCGACTTTATGAACTATGTATATGCCCTGGTGTCGATAAATGTGGATGATTATATAGCCCGCGGGTTCGAAAACCTGACCGTTTCATTTGGTTGTACCGGAGGTCAGCATCGTTCGGTATATGCCGCCAATCAGCTTGCTCACTACCTGCGCACTCGTTACAATCTAGAGGTAACGGTGGAGCATCTTAATGAGAAAAAATGGATGCTAACTGAGGTGAACACGGCAGCAGAATAGTACTTACTACAGTTTGTTAATCATAAAACGGATAAAGGAGCCTTCACGCAGGCTCCTTTATCCGTTTTATATGATATTATGTTTGCCCGATTAGAGGCCTGATGGCGTATAGTTGAACGGATAGGACTGCGACTGTGGAATGGCCATATTGGGCATAGTTGGCGTCGGGTTTTGCCACTCGTTTGGGCGCGACTGTCTGTATGGCGCATCTTCGTTTGCAAATGGCTGCGAGAAAGCCGAGTTAAACTCATTGGGTGTTTCGCAACAAACATAGTACCCCCGCTGGTTTTTACATATGTCAAAGTTTTGAGCATAGGGCGTTTTGTAGCAATACTTCCCCTTTTTGGAGGTTGTCTTACACACCTTACCCGACGATTTGCCGCAGGCTATCTCGGCTTTTGTGTTTTGAGCAATTGCACCCGAAACGCTTATTCCCATCATGATCAAAAACAGTACTAAATTTTTCATTTTTTAAAATTAAGATTCAAATTATAATTGAGTAACAGCCAAAACCGTGCCGCGTTTGGTTTTGTGGTGCGTTAGGTTAAGTTTTTTTTATAAGATGATGTTTAAGTATGGAAAATTGATTTTAAAAACCTTTAACAAGGTACTATGTATTGCACAATACTATTTTTTACCTACCTTTGTTTCAGAATTGAAAAGGTATGGCAATAGATAATACAGAATCTCAGATGAGGAAGGGGCTGCTTGAATTGTGTATTCTGGGTATTATACAACGGCAGAAGGAGGCATACCCCAGCGATATACTGGAGCAGCTGAAAGGATCGAAGCTGGTGGTTTTAGAGGGTACGTTGTATCCCTTGCTCACCAGGCTCAAAAACGGCGGCATGCTCAGTTACCGATGGGAGGAGTCGGTGTCGGGGCCGCCGCGTAAGTATTTTGCGCTCACTGCCGAGGGCGCGCAGTTTTACGAACAACTGCTCACCACCTGGCGCGAACTGAGCAAAGCAGTAAACGACTTAACCAACAACTAAGATAACTTCAAAAAACACTACACAATGCAACGCATAATTCAAATCAACATTGCAGGCCGCATCCTGCCTATAGAAGAAGATGCATATCTCACACTCAGAGATTATATCAATACACTACACCAGCAGTTTGGCGGCGACGATGGTAGGGAAATTATAGAGGATATAGAAAACAGGATAGCCGAACTGTTTGCCATACGCTTGCAGAGCGGAGTTGCGGCAATAGACAGGGCCGATGTGAAAAAGGTGGTAGATACGCTTGGCGCAGCCAGCGACCTGCACGATGGACGTTCTTCGTTTGGCGCAGGTAAGAAAAATAGCCAGTCGGCAACACCGGGCAACCAGCGGCCGGGCAACCAGAGCCACAATAGCGGCAGAGGTAGGTTATTGCGTAATCCGTTCGACAAAGTAGTGGGCGGAGTATGCAGCGGAATAGCTCAGTATTTCGATGTAGATGTGGTTATCATCAGGTTGGTAATGGCTTTGTTCCTTATAATGGGTATAGGTGTAGTAGCATATATAATAGCCTGGGCCATTATACCAGCCGCTAAAAGCAGAGATGAACTTTATAACATGACTAATGGCAACCCTATGACTTTTCATGAACTATCGAACAATGTAGGCATGGAGCTTGAAGACCTGAAAAAGCGCGGCGAACAAATGAGCAAAGAGTTGCAGGATTTTTTCAGGAAGAAGAAATAAGTTTTATGCACAAGTGACGCTGTATTATATATAGGGCAGCCAGCCGCTTTTGTCTTAGTTTTGCCCTATTACCTTTTACCAACCAACATCATGGCAAAGCAATACAAGCATCTGTTTTTTGACCTCGACCACACGCTTTGGGATTTTGATAAAAATTCTGAAGCGGCATTAAGGCAACTCTATGCCGAATACGATTTGCATGGTCGTGGCATCACAGATTTTGAGTTGATGTTTAAAAACTACAACTACCACAACGACCGGCTGTGGGAGCGGTACCGAAAAGGTTATATTAAACGCGATGAGCTGCGCTGGAAGCGTATGTGGCTGATGCTGCTGGATCATAAGGTGGCAGATACTGCGCTGGCCAACGAGTTGAGTATTGCCTATCTGGAAATACTACCTACGCAAACGCTGCTGGTGCCCCATGCCAAAGAAGTTTTGGATCACTGCATGGGGCGCTACGATATGCACCTTATAACCAATGGCTTTGAAACTACGCAACGGCTCAAACTGCAGTATTCAGGTATTGCACGTTATTTCACACATTTGGTAACATCTGAAAAAAGTAACAGCATGAAGCCGCATCGCGATATATTCGACTTTGCGGTCAAAATAGCAGAGGCCGATCTGGAAAAGAGTTTGATGATAGGCGACGCAATAGATATAGATATTCTGGGCGCCATAAATGCAGGTATGGATACCGTGTACTACAATCCCGGTCATGTGCAGCACGGGCGCAAGCCTACTTACGAGATTGTGCATTTGCAAGAGTTGCTGCAGATATTGTAGTGGGCTAAGTATTAGACGCGATTCCTATTTTATAACAATTTCTTCTACCACGCGCTCCTTAAAATATTCGTTGATGCGCACTACCATTTGCTCTTTTCCCAAAAGCAATTCCTGTTTTAGCGGGGCTACATCGGTATAAATGGTCAGGGTTTTGTTGAACATGCTTAGCGAACGGGTGTATTTGGCAATGGTTTTGCCGGCAATGCTCTCCCATTCGTTTTTTATGCGCAGTTCAGTCACCTTCGGCTTCCAGTGCGATCTTTCCATGAGCAGATTGAGCGCTTCACCTATACTATACGACCCCATTTTTTACATCCGTTTGTAGGCTGCAAGTTATTCTTTATCTGTGGTATTCGGGTTTAAGAGGTCTCCTATTTTTTCGAGATATCTATGGTGCAATCTACTTTTTATTGAAGTTGACGATAGCTTGTCGTCGCTCTTTGTTTAGTTTTTTACCGCTTGTTACCGTTTCTAAATTTTAAACGCAGGTATTTGTTGAAAAATATTAGATTTGTTGGAAGCAGGCTATAGGCGCTTTTCGTTTACTTGCAGTAATGTATATTTTGATTTGGCACAAAAATGGCAGATGGTAGAAAAATGATGACCACGGTTTTTGTAATCGTTTCTGATGAAGAAAAATACAGTCGGCTATATGAGCGGTTGATAGCGGCGTATGCTGGAAAGGTAAATATATACAGATTGCATAGCGAGCGTGACGCAAGCTCGGTAAACACTGATAATATTGATTTTGTAATTGTGGATATGGTCTTGCCGCAAATAGGCAATGTGCCGGTGTTGCAGCTTCTGCGCGGACAGTTTAGATACACCCCCCTATTAGTTGTTACAGATATTTATGATTTGCCATCGCATTTGAATGCCATAAAAAATGGCGCGCAAGATGTGCTGCTGTGGAGTGCGATAGAGGGCTATGTATTGCACCGGGCTATGGCTTTTGCAGCCGAGAGGTGCAGCACGATGCGTAAAAACGATCTGATAGCCGACGAATATAAAAAACATTTCGACGCCGGTCCCATTCCGATGTGGGTGATAGAAACAAAAACCATGCGTTTTCTGTTGGTGAACAATGCTGCGGTGCAAAAATATGGCTATTCGAAGGCGGAGTTCTATACCATGTCCGTTACCGATATTTTAGAGCCAGAAGAAAGAGCGCCCATGCTGGAATCATACCGCCGGCGGGCGGAGGGTTATTTCGATGCGGGTTATTGGCGCCATAGGAAAAAAGACGGCGCTGTTTTTTACGTGCACATATATGCTCACTCCACAACATTCAATCACATAAATGCCCGTTTGTGTTTTTCGGTAGATGTAGACAAACAACTACAAATGAACAAGCGCAACGAGGAACTGATGGCGCTGATAACCGAACAAAAACAGCAGCTCGATAATTTGCTGGTATCGATAACCGATGCACTATGGACCCGTAATGCTGAAACACTGGAGCTACAATACGGAAACCATGCCTACTTTAAGCTACATGGGTATTCGCTCGATGAAATGACGCCCAATAAAGACTTTATATTTAAAGCGGTATACCCCGACGACCATGGAATAATCGTGGGAGCCTATGCCGAAATTCTGGAGAAAGGCAGCGCAGATGTAACCTACAGGTATATACATAAAGAAGGATCTATAAAAACACTTAGGGTGCAGGCAGTGTTGAAGAAGGGTGAAGACAGTAAACCAGACACCATAAACGGGATAACAATAGATATTACAAAGGAAAAAGAGCTGCTGGACAAAATACAAGACAGCGAACATAAACTAAAGGCCACCATTAACAATACAAAAGACCTAATATGGTCGGTGTATACAGATTTACGCATAATTTTCTGTAATCAGCCCTACAAAGATTTTTTTAAGTGGCTATGCGACAAAGAAATAAATGAAGGCGATTATGTACTTGCCGATTGGCGAACGGATGAATTTAGAGAACAACGGGTGCGCGACTACCAACGTGCACTGAATGGGGAGAGTTTTATTACCGAGATAGTGGAGCACAAGGATGGAGAAGCTATATACTTTGAAATAAGCTCGAGCCCTATTCGGGACAGGGAAGGGAAAGTAATAGGCGTAAATTGCATATCGCGCAATGTAACCGAGCAAAAGAGAAATCTGCATAAGATACAACGACAAAACGATAAGTTGCTGGAGATTGCGTGGGTGCAGTCGCACAAGGTGCGTGGGCCGGTGGCTAATATATTGGGACTTATATCGCTTTTTGATATGAACGCGCTCACGCCAGAATAACAGGTAAAGGCGCTATTTAGCCTTAAAACAGCTACAATAGAACTTGATCAGATAATACGGGAAGTTGTGGCCAGCGCTAACGAAGTGGCGCATATCCTGCCCGCTAATATTGATTTGGATCAATTTTTTCTGAGCGGGGTTAAATATTGATTTGGGTTAAGAGAAAAGAGCAATAATGTCTGGATTTTTGCTTTGTAATCCACACATATATGAATCGCATTTACGGACTGTTTTTTTTGTTTTTCCTGCCAATGTTTGCCTTTGCGCAAACGCAAACTATCACCGGAACTGTATATGACGAAGCGTCGCGGGCGCCGCTGAGCGGAGCGATTATTTCGGTACTGAACACTACGCCCGCCAAAGGCGCCGCCGCCGATGCCGAAGGCAAGTTTAGGATAGACAGTGTAGCCATCGGCCGGCATTCGTTTAAGATCAGCTACCTCGGCTACGAGGAGAAGGTGATCAATGATATAGTAGTAACGGCAGGTAAGGAAGTGAACCTGACCGTGGGGCTGCAGGAGGCAGTGCGCAAACTGGAGGGCGTAACCGTAACTTATAACCGCAGTAAGGATAAAAACCGGACCATAAATGATATGGCCCTGGTAAGCGCAAGATCGTTTAACGTAGATGAAACAAAACGCTACGCAGGCGCCCTGGGAGACCCATCGCGTATGGCGGCAAATTTTGCAGGCATCGTGGCCGGCAACGATAGCCGAAACGATATTGTGGTAAGAGGCAACAGCCCTACCGGTATGCTATGGAATATAGAAGGACTCAACAGCCCCAACCCCAATCACTTTGGCGCGCTCAACAGCACCGGCGGTCCGGTGAGCATGCTGAACAACAATAATATTGATAAGTCGGATTTTATGACCGGCGCTTTTCCTGCACAATATGGCAATGCGCTGGCAGGCGTGTTCGACATCAGGTTGCGCAATGGCAATAGCAATAGGGCCGAATATGTGGCACAGATAGGTTTCAACGGGTTTGAGGCCGGAGCAGAAGGGCCAATAGGCAAGAACAAGCGTACATCATACCTGATCAACTATCGCTATAGTACGCTCGGGGTGTTCAAAACGTTGGGTATCAATTTGGGAACCGGCAACTCTGTGCCAATTTATCAGGATGTGAATTTTAAATTAATGTCGCACCTCAGCAAAAAGAGCAAGCTAAGCGTGTTTGGTATAGCCGGTAATAGTACTGCCGACTTTATGGGCAAGGATAACGACACTACAAAGCCTGATTTATATAGCGGCGGCGATCCGTTTCAGGATTTGTATACTAAGTATGCAGGGGCAATAGTGGGCGCCGCATATGAATACCAGATATCGGAAAAATCATCTACAAAGTTGACTTTGGGCTACTCAGCTACCTACGAATACTTTGCCATAGACTCGATAAGCTATGCCGATGGCGCAAAATACCAGATAAACAAGGCTGCTTTTACTTCAGGTAAAATAGCCGCGGCCTGGACTTATCTGCACAAGTTTAACGCCCGAAATAATATTCAGGCGGGGCTGGAGTACTACAATACAGCATTTAATCTTTTGAATAAGACCATGCAACCGGGGATGCCCGACAAAATTTATGTAGACCAAAGTGGGAATATGGGGCTGGAGCGCGGCTATGTGCAATGGCGCCATAGGTTTAATACAGACCTGTCGGTAGTGGCGGGCGTACATACTCAAATGCTCGACCTAAATAATAGCGTAGCTGTGGAGCCGCGCATAAGCTGGCGTTATACTTTAGATAAGCGTAACGCAGTAAGCCTAGGTTATGGCCTGCACAATCAGACGCAGAGCATCTACACCTATTTTGTGCAAACGCCTACACCAACCGGCTTAGTGAGTACAAACCGTAATCTGGGCTTTACGCTAAGCCAACACCTGGTAGCGGCCTACGACCTTAATATATCGCAGAATATGCGTGTGAAACTGGAAGGCTACTATCAGCAGCTGGCCAATGTACCGGTAACCCAAACGTCTGGTTCGTACTCAGCCCTCAATGAAGGTGTGAGCTTTGCACCGCCAAACGAGGACAGCCTGACCAATAAAGGCACAGGCTACAACTATGGCGCTGAGCTTACGGTAGAGCATTTTTTAAGCAAGGGTTTCTATTTTCTTATCACAGCTTCGTTAATCAATTCGCGCTATAAAGGCAGCGATGGCGTAGAGCGCAATACTGCGTTCAATACCGGACATGTGCTCAACGTACTGGCTGGCAAGGAGTTTAAAGTTGGTCGTAAGGGCAGCGTAATAGCATTGAATATAAAAGCAAGCACAATAGGCGGACGCTACTTAACGCCGCTCGATATAACAGCTTCGCGAGCCAGCGGCGACGAGGTTTACCAAACCAATATTGCCTATTCTGTAAAACAGAAAGACTATTTCCGCTCCGATTTCAAGATATCTTATCGCCGTGAGCTGAAGCACAGCACAATGGAGTTTTCGCTGGATTTGCAGAATATTACCAACAATCAGAACATTTTTAATCAGATCTACGATCGCCGGACCGGCAAAATAGTAGACCGTTATCAGCAAGGTTTCTTCCCGGTACCCTTGTTCAGATGGACGTTTTAGTTTAGGCTGAGCGGCTGAATAAATAGCTCTTGTTGTAAAAGCGGAACAGCATTATTAGTGGGTAAAACCACAGATAATGCTGTTCCTTTTTTTATGAATTGTGCATAGCAATGAACGGTTGAATTTGTCGTCAGTGCGCAATGGTAGTCTATTGCTGTATTGACATTTTCTTGTATACATTGCCGCGGGGGGTAACAATAACCGCAGTATATATACCTGCAGCTATGTTTTGCGGTAGTTGCACCATAGGGGTGGCAATAGTGGCGGTAAACACCGTACGACCATACAGGTGTATGAGTTTTATCACATCTGTGCTTTCTGCGCCGCTTATATACAGGTAGTCTTTAGCCGGATTAGGTATAATAGTTATTTCTGGCTCTATTACCTGATTGACGCCAGCATGGTTTTTAACCACCACGCTTTTGCAAATGGTATCCATGCAAATTGTGCCGTTCCGGCGTTTTATTTTCAGGTACAGGCAAGGGGTATATGTGCCATAGCCCGAATATATGTGGAATGGGTTTTGCTGTGTAGATGTGTCGTTGACGCCGCTTATAGGGTCGCCAAATTTCCAGAACCATGAAACAGTATCGAAAGCGTTGGTTGCCGACTGATTGTTGAACTGCACTTTGTAAATCGTGTTGAAAGTATCTGTAAATGCTGCATTCATTTTACCGCAGGTCTGGTTGACGAATGATATGTCGCTGACCAATATAGAGCCCAATGCCGACTTGTTGAACTTGAACTTAACCGAACGCACCTTGGTCAGGTCTATGCCTGTAAAATCGCTTACCTGCATCTGTATTGTGTTGAACACAATTTTGGGTAGCGTGCTGGGTGTAGAGCCGGGAGGGAAGAATAGGGCATGGCTTGCGCTCGATACATCTTGGCTGCTCACATTGCCTGCAGAATCTATTAGCTGCACCGTGAAGTTGAGTTTTGTACCGGTTGTGGTTTGGCGGTAGTTTTCGGCTGCGCGAAATTGCAAGCGGTCAATATAGGTAAGATCCTGATTAGCTACGGGGATATCGTTTTGGAAATAATCAACGCTATCGTTCCAACGCAGGCGCATTTGGTCGAGGCCTTTTTCGCTTGTAGAGCCTTTGTGAGGTTCATTGCTCGAAAACATGCCGCTAATGCCGCAATCGGGGATAGTAAAGCCGCCGCCGCATAAACCAGAGGATACCATGCCGCTAAGGGTTACGGCTCCGCCCATTGTGTTGGTGGTAACGGTTGTAGAAGTATCGAGGCGGTTGATGTCTTTGCGGTCGGTGCGGCCGGGATGCCACGATACATATACGTTGGTAGTGTCGAGCAGCGATGTGGCCGGAGGTATAAGGTCGTTTACATTGAGTATAGGTGCAAATTGTTTTTCGTTGCCCACATACATACGGTAGAAAGCGCTGGCATAAGCCAGAAATGCTGCTTTCTGCTTGGTAGTGTCAAAGCGTTTGTTGCTGAGCGCTGCAGTGCCGCAATGCGCATCGGTAGGCGTTACGTAGTCGTCCCAGTCGTCGGCTCCGCCGGCTATGTAAGATCCCGGCGTCCATACGGTATTAAAAAAGTTGTGGTTGGCGCCCAGCATCAGCACATTATGTTTCGGCGATTCGTCGGCGCTATCGTTGTAGCGTGCGTCGTCGTAGAAGTGTACGCCTTGCAGGTCCGATACATCTCCATCGCAATAGGGAGCAATGTTCATGAGTGGTATACCATTCATTATTTTTCTAAAAAAATCTACCGGCGCCAGCGTTATCACACCTTTCAGGCCGTATGGGCTACCCAGCGATTTGTTGTAGAGCGCATGGTATATCACGCCCTCGCCGCCGCGCGAATGGCCCATAGTAGCTACGCGCTGCAGATCGAGTTTACCAACGAAAGTTGTGCCGAATGGCGCGCCGCCTGTGGTGTTGAAGGTGTTCCATAAGTCCAGGTGGTGTTGCACAAGTTCGCCGCGGGCCTGCATGCCAGCATCCGGTAGCGAATTGTCTATAGCATTAATAGCGTTGCACGATACCGAGATAACTATATAGCCATGGCTGGCCATTTGCCTTGCGGCATAGTCGTAGCCCTCAAAGCTTACTATGCTTTGCCAGCCGGTAGGGCACGGCCAGGTAAGGTCGGTATTTGTTGGGTCGGCGGTTTCATAGCAGGTTTCATGGCGGCCGTGCTGAAACACAATAACCGGAAACGGACCTCCGGAAAGGCCGGTAGGGTAGTGTACAGAGCCGCGCACTTCCACGTTCGACGGGAAGCTGGGCGGACGCCAGGCCAGGTCGCCAAGGTCGTAGGTTGCTTTTGTTACAGCATAGGTTCCGGTAACGCCGGGGTCGGGCGTTTGCGCCTGCGCAGGCAAGCAGGTCATGAGCAATATATATATTGCGCCCAGCAGCTTGGGCAGGGCAGAGCTAAAGTGCTTCATTAGAGTACGTTTTGGGAATAAGATTTATTTGGTGAGTATTTTCTTAGTGAATTTTCCCAGCGACCAGCATTGTTCGGTAGGGCTGTTGGTCAGGTCGGTCAGTTGTTGTTCGGTAGGTAGCTCGCCTTCGCTCATCAGGTTGCCGTACGACATATACATGATCTCGCCGTCGTTCAGTTTATTGAACTCATCTATGGGAATCAGAAAAGAGATAGTACCCTTGCCCTTAGTTTTAGTTTGCTGGCTACGCACAAAATCTTTCGCCCCAATGTGCAGCACATAG
This sequence comes from uncultured Bacteroidota bacterium, assembly GCA_903882805.1. Taxonomy (GTDB): domain Bacteria; phylum Bacteroidota; class Bacteroidia; order Chitinophagales; family Chitinophagaceae; genus Nemorincola. The sequence goes on from CAIRYK010000006.1 coordinate 53,961, forward strand.
CGATTTCCGCCTACGCGCAAAGGTTTGGACGACGATAGTGTCAGCGACACTGTTTGGCCTTTTTGCCGGGCATTAGCTATTTTTATTTTAGCTTTTTCTAGGGCATAGGCTGCGCTTGTAGCGCATAGCAATACTACAAGGCTTAGGATGTACAAGAATTTGGAACGCATAATGTGTGGTTGTGTTATAGCAAATGTACTGAATAGTGAGATGCGAAAATTTTGGATACCGCGCAGGTAGCATCATGTTGTGGCGCTGCATTCAAATTTTAGGTATCGGTAAAGCAGGGTGTAGTGGCATAAGGCAGAACAACTATGGTGTGTTGTGTATTTTAGGACTAATTTAACACCTTGAGGCATTACAGCGTTTGCAATTATTGCGGACTTTTATTTGAATAGTTATGAATTTTTGAAAGAATACTATAATTTACACCATCATTAAACTAGCCCGGAAAATATTATGATCATAGGAGTATTGAAAGAGCAAGCCCCGGAGACGCGAGTATCGCTGGTGCCGGAGGTAGTGGCAGCCTTAATAAAAATGAGCGTTACAGTATGGGTAGAGCACGGCGCTGGCGCAACAGCGTTTTACGGCGATAAGTTGTATTCCGATGCCGGAGCGCAGATGAAATCGGGAGACGAGATACGCTCGTCGGCCGATATGGTGTTGTCTATACAAACAGCAAATGCGGCCGGAAAATCCGGAGCGATACTGATGGGCGTTTTCCAGCCATTGTTCAATGCGGCGCTTATGCAGCAGTGGGCAGGCAAGGGCTATTCAGTTTTTAGCCTCGATACCATACCCCGCACCAGTCGCGCACAGTCTATGGACGTGTTGAGCTCGCAAGCTAACATTGCGGGTTATAAGGCGGTGTTGCTGGCAGCTATGTCGTACAGCAGGTATTTTCCTATGTTTATGACGGCTGCAGGTAGCATACCGCCCGCCAAAGTGCTGATACTGGGCGCAGGCGTAGCAGGGCTGCAAGCAATAGCCACTGCGCGCAGGCTAGGCGCTGTGGTGGAAGTGTTTGACACGCGCCCTGCAGTGAAAGAAGAAGTAATGAGCCTCGGGGCGAAATTTGTGGAAGTGGAAGGCTCTGCCGACGCATCGAAAGCAGGCGGATATGCTGTAGAGCAGAGCGAAGATTTTCAGCGTAAGCAGCGCGAAAAAATTCATGAGCACGCGAAGAAAAGCGACATAATTATCACTACGGCGCAAATACCCGGCCGCAAAGCGCCGATACTGATAAACAAGGCTATGATAGAAGATATGCGTCCGGGATCTGTGATAATAGATATTGCCTCGGTAACCGGCGGTAATACCGACCTTACAGAAAACGATAAGTCGGTATTGCACAATGGCGTAACCATTATAGGTAATTCGGCGCTGGCGGCAACTACGCCTGCCGATGCCAGCAAGCTATACAGCAAAAATGTACTCAACTTCCTGAAACTGATCATTAACAAAGACGGAGGCATAAACCTCAACTTTGAAGACGATATTGTAAAGGGCACCTGCATAGCTTTTGATGGCAAAGTGGTGAACGATAGGGTACTTGCATTGCTGAAATAGCCAGCGCTAAATGGAACAAAAGCGGATTTACACAATCAATCAATAATCAATAACTTATTTTAGTATGGATTCCATAATCAGTTTGTTTACCGATGCGGCTACCTACCGCCTGATAACCATAGTTATTCTGTCTATTTTTCTGGGTATAGAGGTCATATCGCGGGTGCCATCGGTGTTGCATACGCCGCTGATGAGCGGCGCCAACGCTATACATGGCGTGGTGATAATAGGCGCCATAATAGTTATGGGGCAGGCCGAAACCACCGATTATCTGGCCCTGACACTGGGCTTTCTGGCGGTGATATTGGGCACGCTCAATGTGGTGGGCGGTTTTGTGGTTACAGACCGTATGCTCGAGATGTTTAGTAAGAAAAAGAAGAAATAGCGTTTAGTAGATAGTAGATAGTAGGGGAGAGCAATCAGAGAATAAAAGACCGCAGAACTTGTTTTGCTATTCTTCAATAGTCATTTTACGGTAGTTTTCAGGAAAGCAGTATTTTTTATCAACCCACGTTTTTAGCAGATCGTTGAGGTTTAACACAAAATCAAATAATTAAATGGAAAACGCGATACTCCAGTTATGTTACCTGATAGGGTCTATTACATTTATTATGGGCCTCAAGATGCTTTCTCATCCCGATACGGCGCGCAAAGGCAATTTGCTGGCGGCGGCAGGTATGATCATAGCCATTTTTGCCACAATTTTTTTATACGAACACGAAGGACACAAGCTGCACAATTATGTGTGGATATTTGCTGCGCTTATATTGGGTACAGTGGTAGGCACCGTAGCTGCAAAGAAAGTGCAAATGACGGCTATGCCCGAAATGGTAAGTTTGTTTAATGGTATGGGCGGCGCCTGCGCAATGCTGATATCGCTGGTAGAATACAACAAACCAGAAGTAAAAACCACAGGCTCAATGGTAGTTATAGCGTTGGGCATGCTGATAGGCACCGTTTCGTTTGCCGGAAGTATGATAGCCTGGGGCAAGCTGAATGGTAAAATAAAAGATCGCACAATTCCCGGCGGCCAGATTATTAACTTCCTGATTTTTGGCGGACTTATTGCCTTGGTAGTGAGTGTAGTAGGCGGTTTCTTCCCTGCCACTCCGGCGCTGTTTTATGGCATACTAGCGTTGGCGGCATTGTATGGTATCTTGTTTGTAATGCCTATTGGCGGCGCCGATATGCCAGTGGTAATATCGCTGCTCAACTCATTTACCGGCGTTGCTGCAGCTTTTGGAGGGTTTCTGTACGATAATCCGGTAATGCTCACAGGCGGTATATTGGTAGGATCTGCAGGTACTATACTTACCATACTCATGTGTAAGGCCATGAACCGCTCACTGAAAAATGTGCTCTTAGGCTCCTTCGGCGGCCAGAAAGCGGGCGCGGCAGGCGCGGCAAAAGATCAGGGCAACTACAAAGAAATATCGCTCAACGATACTGCTGTGCTTATGGCCTATGCGCAAAAAGTAATGATTATACCGGGTTACGGACTGGCTGTGGCACAGGCGCAACATATATGCCACGAGCTGGAGAAAATACTGAATGAAAAGGGCGTAGAGGTATCGTATGGTATACACCCAGTGGCCGGACGTATGCCGGGCCACATGAACGTGTTGCTGGCAGAAGCCGATGTGCCCTATGAAAAACTATTGGAAATGGAAGACGCCAATGATCAGATGGGCTCTACCAATGTAGTATTGATACTGGGCGCCAACGACGTGGTAAACCCTGCGGCGAAAGACGATCCAGCTAGCCCAATATTCGGTATGCCCATACTGGAAGTAGAAAAAGCCGAGCATGTGATAGTAAACAAACGCAGCATGAAGCCGGGATATGCAGGTATAGAAAACGAACTTTTTTTCCGCCCAAAAACATCTATGCTGTTTGGCGACGCCAAAAAAGTATTACAGTCGCTGGTTGCTGAACTTAAGCAAGTATAGTGGTAAACTGAGCATTTAGCGCCTTAGGCGGCAGCTAAGTGGCTTAAAAAAACTAACTGAAAGGCGAAAAAAATAAAATGTGCGGCAAATGATTTTCAATTATGAATCCGCGATGTTCGGAATTCGAAAAAGTTTAACTAAATTTATCCCATGAAAAGTAGTAAAAATAAGTATATCATAGCGGTAATAGCTGTTTTATTCTCTTTTTTGGCCATAGGCTATGTATCGTGCAATAAGGATAAGGACAAGGTGTACTGTCGGGGCGTAGTATGTGAAAATAGAGGCGTGTGCAGGTTAGATAAGTGCGTTTGCCCAACTGGCTATGAAGGCGATAACTGCTCGGTAGCACAGGCAGCCAAGTATTTTGGTATGTGGACGCTGAACCAGAAGTTGATAGGCGCAGATTCGGCCCTGTATATCGGCGACTCTGATACATATAAGGTTATACTTGCGCCATCAGGCACGCCTACCACGTTTTTTATCGACAATTTTGCAGCGTCTAAGTATTACAATCGTATTGTGTGCACAATGGATAGTTTGAACTCATACAACTTTCGTGTAGACACGTTCTCTGCATTTCACATGGTATACGATCACTACAAGATATTGTGGGGCTATGGAACTATATATAACGATACGGCTATTACTGCCAGAGTATGTATAAGGTACAAGAATGCTACTACCAACTGGGAGATAGATACTTTTGACTACAAGATGAGCGCTCATCAATACAATTATTAGTATACGCTGCCTGCGTCTGCGGGTATAGATAAATTAGTTGAAGAGTCGGCCATGGTGTCGACTCTTCGTAGTTTTTGGGCTTTGGTACTGGCAGCAAAACAGCTGTCCCAATAGTAAATAATTTATCTGTTGAGAATTGAGTTTTTGCGCGCAACGGACAAATTTGTGCATTATATTTGCGCAACAATTCGGGAAAAGCCGGTGAAAAGGTGATTTTTTAGTTGTGCATTTGTTCTTTGTTTATTGTTTTGTCCTTGTTTAAGAAGTCGGGGCGATTTATTGCAGGCGTTTTATTTTGGCGTTCACGGATTTGAAGTAGTCAAAAAAGATTTTCTAAAAAGTGGTAAATTTATTTGTTTAGTTCAAAAACTCTATCTACTTTTGCAATCCCAATCAACAACAACGAAGTTCTTTAAAAAAATAAGCCACTTTAGCTCAGATGGTAGAGCAACTGATTTGTAATCAGTAGGTCGCTGGTTCGATTCCGGCAAGTGGCTCTGGTGGTCAAAGTTCGCCAATAGAAATCATGTTTACATCTGGTTTCTGAGCTTTGATGGTAATGGGTAGATGGCCGAGTGGCTAAAGGCGACAGACTGTAAATCTGTTCTCGTAAGAGTACGGAGGTTCGAATCCTTCTCTGCCCACGTTTCAGTAATCAGTTAGCAGATGGCATATAAAGTGTGAACTGCTAATTGAAGCTGAGGAAAAAAAGCAACAAACAAGCGGGAGTAGCTCAGTTGGTAGAGCGACAGCCTTCCAAGCTGTAGGTCGCGGGTTCGAGCCTCGTCTCCCGCTCTGTAATTTATAGCTGATTAGCCCATGGGTTAATTGGCTTATTTTGGTAAGTATATAGTTCTTTTAAAAAATAGTCCGGATCGCTCCGGTAGTTAGCAAAAAATAACAACGATAATACGTTGCAATCCTTCTGCAAACAAAGATTACCGTATTAGGTTCAGGTTGCTGCTACACAGCTACCCGGTATCTGAAAAAAATCAACAAAACAACAATAGCTGTTGTAGCTCAGCGGTAGAGCACTTCCTTGGTAAGGAAGAGGTCGGCAGTTCAATCCTGCTCAACAGCTCTGGTATAGTGAATGTGTAGAAAAAGGGAGAGGTTAGGGCACGCTCTTCAATAAACAGTAAACAACGCCTTTTGGCGTGAATAATAGCAAACAATAATTTAAACAGTTTTAAAAAAAAATACAATGGCAAAAGACACCTTTAAGCGGGATAAACCCCACGTAAACATTGGTACCATAGGCCACGTTGACCATGGAAAGACCACTTTGACTGCAGCAATAACTACTATTCTATCTTCTAAAGGACTAGCTACAAAGAAAGGATACGACGAAATTGATGCAGCTCCAGAAGAAAAAGAGCGCGGTATCACCATCAACACTGCTCACGTGGAATATGCTACAGCTAATCGCCACTATGCGCACGTTGACTGTCCAGGTCACGCTGACTATGTAAAGAACATGATTACAGGAGCTGCGCAAATGGATGGCGCTATACTGGTTGTGGCGGCTACCGATGGTCCTATGCCACAAACAAGAGAGCATATCCTTCTTGCACGTCAGGTAGGTGTTCCTCGTATGGTAATCTTCATGAACAAGGTTGACCTTGTTGATGACGAAGAAATATTGGAATTGGTTGAAATGGAAATCCGCGAACTGTTGAGCAAAAACGGTTACGATGGCGATAACACTCCAATCATTCAGGGTTCTGCAACTGGCGCATTGGCCGGCGAACCAAAATGGGTGAAAGCTGTTGAAGATTTGATGGACGCTGTGGATTCTTATATCCCATTGCCTCCCCGTCCTATTGATCAGCCATTCCTGATGTCTGTGGAAGACGTTTTCACTATCACTGGTCGTGGTACTGTGGCTACAGGCCGTATCGAGCGTGGTGTTATTAAAGTGGGCGAAAACGTTGAAATCGTTGGTTTCAATGAGTCTCCTTTGACTTCAACATGTACAGGTGTGGAAATGTTCAAAAAATTGTTGGATCGTGGTGAAGCTGGCGACAACGCTGGTATCCTGCTCCGCGGTATTGAAAAGAAAGATATCCGTCGTGGTATGGTTATCTGTGCACCAAAAAGCATCACTCCGCACACAGACTTCAAAGGTGAAGTTTATGTATTGAGCAAAGACGAAGGTGGTCGTCACACTCCATTCTTCAACAAATATCGTCCTCAGTTCTACTTCCGTACTACGGACGTAACTGGTGAGTGCGAATTGCCAGCAGGCGTTGAAATGGTTATGCCAGGCGATAACGTAAATCTGTTCGTTAAATTGATTGCTCCTATAGCAATGGATAAAGGACTTAAATTTGCGATTCGTGAAGGTGGCCGTACAGTAGGCGCTGGTCAGGTGACTGAAATCGTTAGATAATTAGTTTTCGGTAACAACCGATGATTAGTCATAAAATTTAAACCGCCCGGATTTTCCGGGCGGTTTTGTTATGTGTACGCCCGAACGGGCTTTATAAGCGTAGCCCTGGGAGTATCCCGGGGTGAGGAATTTCAAACACTCCAACCCATTCCTGGTTGAACGTGAATAGGCAATATGGATTTGTAGAATACAATAGCACATTCAACTCTTTCAGAGTTGGACCCCATTTTCCTTATTACCGGAGGCTTCACCTCCGGCTACTCGCAGTTTAGCCCTATCGGGCTAAGTACAAATTGCAATCAAATTGAGTAACGAACATTCGAAAAAGTATGCCGATGTTTGAAGTTTAAACTGTATAATACAAGATCGATTAAAATTCGGCGCCAGCGCAGGTCATTGCGCCGTTAGGCGCTACAGGTTTGTAGTTGAGTTATAGTATTATTGGTATGCTACACCCCGTAGGGTCGCAACAGTTCCCGAATGGCTATTTTTAATGTCCAAATTGTATTGCATCTCTATTGAGAGTAGGGAGTAGTTACAGCGCCGTTGTAATGAAAAAGAGCCGCAAATTTTGGTTTGCAGCTCTTTTTATTAATAATTATGTGATCCAGTATTATACCGCAAAACTCTCGCCGCAACCGCAACTGCGGCTGGCGTTTGGATTGCTGAAGTGGAAGCCCTTACCATTTAGCCCATCGCTAAAATCGAGGGTAGTATCGCAGAGGTACAGAAAACTTTTCAGGTCTGTTACCAGCTTTACGCCCTGGTCTTCAAAGACCTGGTCGCGAGGTTGTGCTTCGTTATCAAAATCGAGCTTGTAAGACAGTCCGGAACATCCGCCGCCTACTACGCTTACTCTTAAAAAATAGTCGTCGCCAAGCCCGGAATCAAGCTTCAGCTTATCTACTTTTTCTTTTGCCTTATCACTTACATAAATCATTGTTAATACTTTTTACCTAGGCGCTGACGCCCTTGATTACTTGAAAAATAACCGCAATTAATGAGCTCTTTTTTCTGCTACCAATTCGGGTAAACCATTCTTAACACGATAATCGTTGATAGCCGCCTTTATAGCGTCTTCTGCCAGTACAGAGCAATGTATTTTTACAGGAGGCAGGTTCAGCTCTTCTACAATATCCATATTGTCTATTGCCAAAGCCTGATCTACAGTTTTGCCTTTCAGCCATTCTGTAGCCAATGAAGACGATGCAATTGCCGAACCACAACCAAAGGTTTTGAATTTCGCATCGCTTATCAATCCGCTCTCTTCATCTACCTCTATTTGCAGGCGCATTACGTCGCCGCACTCTGGAGCGCCTACCAGGCCAGTGCCTACATTTGTTTTCGCTTTATCCAGTGTGCCTACATTCTTAGGGTTGGAATAATGATCGATTACTTTTTCTGAATATGCCATAATCTATTTGTTTTTTGTGTAGAGAATAAATGTATAGCCCCCTAAATACGCGCAAAGTTACGCAGTAAACAAGGGGCTATTTTATGATTGTAGTTGCTTTTTAGCTGCTAAACCTTAGTGATGCGCCCACTCAATAGCGTTGATATCTACTCCTTCCTTAAACATTTCCCATAGCGGGCTCATTTCGCGGAGTTTGATAACAGTGTTCTTGATAGCGTCTATGGTGAAATCAATTTGCTCATCGGTAGTAAAACGACCGAGGCCGAAACGCAACGAACTGTGCGCCAGATCGTCGCCAAGGCCGAGCGCCTTAAGTACATAAGATGGCTCGAGCGAAGCCGAAGTGCAAGCCGAACCGCTTGATAAGGCTATGTTTTTGTTAAAGCCCATCATGAGGCCTTCGCCCTCCACGTATTTAAACGATATGTTGGCGGTATGGGGCAGTCTATGTTCTCTATTGCCGTTTACATAGGTTTCTTCCAGTTCCATTAGGCTGCTTTCCAGGCGATCGCGCATCACACTCAGTCTTGCCGCTTCTGCATCCATTTCGTGCATACACAGTTCGCATGCTTTACCCAAACCTACTATACCGGGTACATTTAGGGTGCCGCTTCTCATGCCACGCTCGTGTCCGCCGCCGTCCATCTGGCTGGTTACCTTTACGCGTGGGTTTTTTCTGCGCACATACAGCGCGCCAACGCCTTTAGGACCGTACATTTTGTGACCGCTAAACGCCATCAGGTCTATACCATCTGCATTTACGTCTACTGGTATTTTGCCTACAGCCTGTGTGCCATCAGTAAAGAACAGCACACCATGTTTGCGGGCAATTTTGCTTATTTCGCGCATTGGCTGAATAACGCCTATTTCGTTATTGCCATACATAATAGCAATAAGAATAGTTTTATCCGTTATGGCAGCTTCCAGCTCGGCCAGATCTATAAGTCCATCTGCTTGCACATCCAGATAAGTAACCTGTCCGCCCGATTTTTCTATATGTTTGCAAGTGTCGAGTACGGCTTTGTGCTCGGTAGTGCAGGTAATGATATGATTGCCCTTAGAGGCATACATTTCGTAAACGCCTTTTATTGCAAGGTTGTCGGCTTCTGTAGCGCCCGATGTAAAGATGATTTCTTTAGGATCGGCGTTTATTAGCTTCGCCACTTGTTCGCGGGCATAGTCTACAGCTTCTTCTGCTACCCATCCGAAAGAGTGATTGCGGCTGGCTGCATTGCCAAATTTTTCTACAAAATAAGGCAGCATAGCTTCCAGTACGCGCGGATCCATGGGAGTGGTGGCGTTATTGTCCAGATATATTGGTAGTTTCAATTCCATATTTATTTTTGGCCTCTGAAAGGCAATTTGAAACAAAGTTACTTCAAATGCGCTAACTTAGTCGAACATCACAATTATAGGTTTAAATACAACTATCGTTAAAAACTATTAAACAATGCTGAAAATTGAACATCTCGGTATAGCAGTGAAGGACCTGAATGCATCTATAGACCTTTATACGCAGCTTCTTGGAACGCCCTGTTATAAGGTTGAAGAAGTGGCGAGCGAAGGTGTAAATACAGCTTTTTTTATGACCGGCGAGTCGAAAGTAGAGCTACTGCAGGCTACAACCGAGACCAGCCCAATAGCTAAATTTATTGAAAAGAAAGGCCAGGGAATACACCACATAGCTTTTGATGTAGAGGATATAAGTGCGGAAATGAAACGTTTGGAAGCGTTGGGATTTGAGTTGCTGAACGCTACGCCCAAGAACGGAGCCGATAACAAGCTAGTGTGTTTTCTGCATCCCAAAACTACCAACGGGGTGTTGATAGAGCTTTGTCAGAACAAAGGCTAGCCCTGGCGCCACTGGTTATTAGAAATGGTTTCAGCATTTTAGTGTACATAAATGGGGCCATGTGTCTCATTTATGTAAATTCTTGTTACATTTGAAGCGTCGGCATTTTGACAACTTAAAAGTTGATTAAAAATATCGGTTTGCTTCTGTTTTTGGCTGTAAACTTTTAACCTTTGAAATAGAATAATGAACCTAAAAAGTATGAAAAAAGGACTACTTACGTTACTTGCTTTACTAATTACTGTTGGTGTTTTTGCTCAAAAAACTAAGGTCAAAATTCAAACCGATTATGGGAATATTGTTGTAATGCTTTACGACAATACCCCCAAGAATTCGGCAAATATGATAAAACTTGCAGGCGAGCATTTTTATGATAGCTCGTTGTTTCATAGATGCATACCGCAGTTTGTAATACAGGGCGGCGACCCCAACTCAAAACGGGCAAAAGCAGGCGAAATGCTGGGTAATGGCGAATTGGGTTATAAGGTGCCTGCTGAGTTTAACGATTCTAATATACACAAACGCGGCGCCCTTGGCGTAGCGCGAGATAACAATCCTGACAAATCGGGTTCTGCTTGCCAGTTTTATATAGTATCAGGTAAAAAATGTACCGATGCCGAACTGGATAAGGTGGTGGAGCGCACTGGCCATATATACACGCCACAGCAAAGAGAGATATATAAAACGCAAGGCGGCATACCTCACCTCGACTGGAATTATACCGTTTTTGGCGAAGTGGTTGAGGGTATAGATATCGTGGATAAAATAGCCAACGAACCGCGAGATGCTCACGACAGACCAAACAAAGACATCCGTATGCTCAAGGTATCGATAGTTAAAACAAGTAAAGCATTGGAGCTTTGGAAGAAAGTTAATCCATGGCCTTGGTTTAAGAAAACTGTTTTGAAGAAATAGCATTTACTAAGTGACATCTCTTTTGTTTTAACTGACAACTAAAAAACGAGCGGCAAACCCTAAAAAAATGTTATAGCAGCGTACTTTTTTCAACAATGGCGCCAAGTTTGCAACAACCGAAGCAAACTAAAAATCCATTTTTATGAAAAAAATCGTACTTGCATTCAGCCTTTCACTGGCATCATTTGCAACATTGCACGCTCAGCCCGTAATGACCTCGGCAGCTTTAAGTCCTAACCCCGGCGATGTGTTTTATGGTCGGCTTTGCGACACAACAGGCATAACACCCGGCGCTTCCGGTCCATCGGCTGTTTGGAATTTTTCAGGACTCACTACTACAGGCGGCGACACGCTTGCATATGATTCCTGCGCTGCTACACCGTATTGCGATTCCTTTCCGGGCAGCAATATCGTATCTTACAACTCAGGCGACTTCATGTATGCTGTAAAAAGCACATCGGGTATTACCGCTATTGGCGTAGCCAATTCGTTATTCAACATGCATATTGCCGGAGGTAAAGATGTTGCTTACTTCCCGCTTACCTATATGAGCTATCACACCGATACCGCTTATCTAGTAATTGATGGTTTTTCTTATCAGCACCACCAAGACAGCATGAGCTATGATGCTTATGGAGCCCTAACACTGCCAACAGGTACTTACACCAACGTAATTAGGGTACATCAGACTTCAATTGTTACCGATAGCTCGTTTGGCTTCCCTACCTGGGACGTAACCACAACCCAAACAGAAACCTACAACTGGTTTGATTCGGGTTTCCACAATCCATTGCTTACCATAACCCTCGATTCTGCCAATGGCAACACAGTAGAGTACTTCGTACATGGCGGGCCATTGAACAAGAAGACGCCAATAGCTGCTGTAAATGAACTGAAAGTATATCCTAACCCAGCTACCAATGCGTTGAACCTTAGCTTTGACCTTCAGGATAATGCCGGAGCAAGCATAACGCTTACTGATATAACTGGCAGAATGGTAGCGACAATACCAACCGAGCAAATCAAAGCCGGACAAAACAATATTGTTATTCCGGTAAGCGATCTGCCAGCCGGCATGTATATTGCTCGCCTCAATGCTGCAGGTGGAGCTATTACGCGCAAAGTAATGGTAACAAACTAGTAGATATCCATACCCTTTAAAACGCCCGCAAAACAGATGCAGAGCAATAACAAAATCTGTGTTTTGCGGGTGTTTTTATTTAGGAAAATCTACAATCATCGTATATATATACTATCGGCTAACTGCCCTACCTTTGCGCGGTATAAAAAATGTTTATGGCTAACAAGAATTATAAATTAGATACCAAACTGATTCATGCAGGCGTATCGCCCGACCCAACCACGGGGGCAATCATGACGCCCATTTACCAAACATCTACCTATGTGCAGGCGGCTCCCGGCGACCACAAAGGTTATGAATATGCACGCACACAAAACCCAACGCGCGATGCGCTGCAGGCATCGCTGGCAGCCATAGAAAATGGTAAATATGGTCTGTGTTTCGGTAGCGGAATGGCAGCAACCGACGCGGTTGTGAAGCTACTTGCGCCCGGCGATGAAGTAATAGTATCTAACGACTTGTATGGCGGCACCTACAGGCTGATGACGAAAATATTTGCCAATTATGGCATTAAGTTTCACTTCATAGCTATGGATAATGCCGACAATATAAAAGGCTATATCAACGCTAATACTAAGATGATATGGATTGAAACGCCAACCAATCCGTTGCTGAATATTATTGATATTGAAGCGGCTGCAACCATTGCGCATCAGCATAATTTGCTCCTTGTATGCGACAATACGTTTGCGTCCCCCTACCTGCAAACTCCGCTCGACCTGGGCGCAGATATAGTATTGCACTCTGCTACCAAGTATCTGGGCGGCCACTCTGATGTGGTACATGGAGCGCTTGTAATGAACGATGCCGGCCTTGAAGAGCGTCTGCGGTTTATACAAAACAGTTGCGGCGCCGTGCCTGGTCCGCACGACTGCTGGCTGGTGTTGCGCGGTGTAAAAACGCTGCATGTGCGCATGCAACGCCACTGCGAAAACGGGAAAGCTATAGCGCATTATCTGCGTTCGCACCCAAAAGTGGGTAAGGTATTGTGGGTCGGTTTTGAAGATCATCCTAATCACCATATTGCTGTGAAGCAAATGCGCGGTTTTGGAGGTATGATTTCTTTTACACTCAAAAGCGATAGCCTTGATGAAGCAATGGAAGTACTAAAGAAAACAGAATTGTTTGCACTGGCTGAGTCATTGGGTGGAGTAGAATCATTGATCGGGCATCCGGCAACGATGACTCATGCCTCGATACCAAGAGAGCAACGCATACAGAACGGCCTCGTGGATTCGCTGATAAGACTCAGCGTAGGCATAGAAGATGTGGATGACCTTATTGCCGATCTGGCGCAAGCCATAGGCTAAAACATTGACTACGTGCGCATAGCAGTATGGCGAAATTTGCTTATATTGCAGTGCGCTCGTAGTGAAATGGTGAAAAGGAGAGCAGTTTGTATAAATAAAATGCAGGAATAGCGCTGGCGGCACAATAGTAGGTGGATTTTTAGGTTATATAGAATGTAGGTTTTTGGTTATTTTTGAATATATGTTTGTTTATGGTTAATCAGCCGTTTCCGGTCTTAGGCTATGAAGTTAGAAGAAGCTATAAAATCCACTAAATTTAAGGGTGAAAGGCATAAGGCTATTGTAAATATACTGTATACTGCTTACTGGCTGCGCAATCACTTCAGTATAGCGCTTAAAGAGTGCAACATAACGCTTGAGCAGTATAACGTTATGCGTATACTTAGAGGTAAGCATCCGGAGCAAATGTGTGTGAAGGATATAGGGAGCAGAATAGTGGAGAAAAGTTCGAATGTGCCGCGTATCATAGACCGCCTGGTGGCCAAGAACCTGGCGGTACGCATGCCTTCGAAAGAAGATAAGCGAGAGACGCTGGTGTCTATTACCGATCAGGGATTGGAGCTGTTGCTACAGGCAACCTCTATAATGGATAATAAGCGCGATGAGATATTGGGTATAGACGATGAAGCAGCTCATGAAGTAAATGAATTGCTGGAGCGTATGCGTCTGCCCGACGAACTGGATTAGATAATAGGCTAGCGTTGCAACGTTAATTATAGTGAATAAATAATATTACCTGATAATGCTTTGCTAAATTGCGTAGTAAATATAAGTTATGCTTACTATTATATTAGGAGGGTGGGGCGGCACAAACTGGTTGCCGCTATTGTTGCCACTGGTTGTAGTGTTGTTGTTGGCCCGTAGCAGCCAATGGATAATTGGATATCTAAAGAGAAAAAGATAATCTTAGCAGGTTTACACATTTAGGTTCCCGGTGGCCGCGAAACCTATGTTAAAGTAATAGGGCAGCGGCGATGGTTTTGCAGTGGCCGAACTTGCGCGCTACCAGTAAGCCATTAAACTATTACCTTTACATTATGTTTTCCAGAGATTCTGTAGTTACTTATGCGCTCGATACTATTCAGCTTGAAGCTGATTCTGTAATAGCCCTGAAAGAGTACATCAACGACGATTTTGTAAAAGCGGTACAGGTTATCAGCGAGGCTAAAGGCCGTGTAATAGTGTCGGGAATAGGCAAGAGCGCAGTGATAGCGCAGAAAATAGTTGCAACATTCAATTCTACGGGTACGCCTGCCATATTTATGCACGCTGCCGATGCCATACACGGCGATTTGGGCATGATACAGCCCGATGATGTGGTTATTCTTATTTCTAAAAGCGGGTCAAGTCCGGAGATAAAAGTGTTGGTTCCGTTTATCAAAAATTTCGGGAATACGCTTATTGCTATAAGTGGTTCGGCCAGCTCTTATCTCGCAACCAATGCCGATATATTCATCAACAGCACTGTAGAAAAGGAAGCGTGCCCCAACAATCTTGCGCCTACCAACAGCACTACTGCCCAGCTGGTAATGGGCGATGCGCTGGCTGTGTGCTTGTTGCGCCTGAAAGGCTTTACAGAGCGCGATTTTGCGCGCTACCATCCGGGCGGCGCGTTGGGTAAACGCCTGTACCTGCGCGTAGCCGAGATGAGCGATCGCAATGAACGTCCCTGTGTATTGCCGGATAGCAGCCTCAGGGAGGTGATTTATGAAATATCGGGTAAAAGGCTTGGCGCTACGGCCGTTGCCAGCCCAGACGGCGCACTATTGGGCATAATAACAGATGGCGACCTGCGCCGTATGCTGGAAAAGCACGAAACGCCCGCAACGCTAAAAGCCAAGGACATAATGTCGCCCAATCCCAAATCGATAGACGCCAACGAACTGGCTACAGAAGCGCTTGCGCTGATGCGCAAATATGATATTACTCAACTTGTAGTCACTAAAAACGGCGCCTATGCAGGCATGCTGCATCTGCACGATTTGGTGCGAGAAGGTATAATATAACTCCGTTATTTTATAAGGGATTACTTAAAACGAACAACCCGGGCCATGCGGTCCGGGTTGTTCGTTTATGTACTTAAAATCTGTTTAGTTCATTTCATTGTTGCGCTCCATTGCTGGTTCGGCTTCTGTTTGCGCTTCTGTAGTTTCGGCTTCTGTTTCGTTTGCCGGTTCTTGTTCCGGTACTTTCAGGTCGTCTTTAGCCTGAGCAAATTTTTCAGTAAGCCTTTTCAGGTGGCGTTCGCCTTCTATTATCAGTTGTTCTAGGTGCGATTTCAGTTGGGCTGCTTTTTTGCCTGGTTGAATGTTGTTGATAGCCACCTTGAAATCAGCAAGTTTTTCTTCTTCTTCCTTAATATCGTTGGCCAGTTGTATCACCATTTCCTTAGCCTGCAGTTTTCTCAGGGCTACCTGTGCTTCTACCTGCTGTTTGCGCGCCAATACCTGCTGTTCGGCCTGTATTTTGCGTAGCTCGCGGCTGGCGTCTTTACGGTTGAAGAAATACTTGCGCGCTGCGTTGAAATCTTCCCACATTTTATCGCCATAAGAGCGAGGGATAGGACCGATTTTTTTCCATTCGTCGAGCAACTCGTTCATAACTGCAGTAGTTTCGCTCCAGTAGTTCGAGTTTTTTAGATTTTCTGCTTGCTCGTATATGGCTTTTTTCAGGAGGTAGTTATTTTCCTGAACGCTCTTTATTTCATCAAAATGGCGGCGTTTAGCTTCAAAAAACTGCTCCTGAGCTTCTGTAAAGCGCTTCCAGAGTTCGTCGGCTTTTTCATGCGGCACGCGCCCGGTTTTTTTCCATTCTTCCATCAGTCCGGCATAGGCCAGCGATGTAGCGTTCCATTCTGTGCTTGCGCGCAGCGCTTCGGCTTTTTCTACTATGGTTAGTTTTACGGCATAGTTAGTTTCCTGTTCGGCCTGTACTTTGCCATAATGTTCTCTTTTGCGCTCAAAGAAAGTGCTTTTGGCAGCAAGAAAGCGTTGCCATAATTCTTCGTTCTTTTTATTGAGCGTATGACCTATTGTTTTCCATTCTTCCGTAAGGCGATGAAAAACTTCAGTAGTATTTTTCCAGTCTGTTGAGTTGGCTATTGATTCGGCCTGCTCTACCAGATCTATTTTCAGATCCAGATTTACCAGCAGGTCTTTTTCTTCTTCTTCGTGGTGCAGCCTTTTACGCTCATGAAACGTTTTGCGCGCCACTTCTATTCTATTCCACAGTTTGTCGTTTCTAAACTTATCTACGTGCCCGGCCAGTTTCCATTTGTCGGCTACATCGCGTAGCGTTTGGTTGGCATCTTTCCAGTTTACACTATCAGCAACGCTTTCAGCCAGTTCAGCCAGTTTCAGCTTGGCTGCATGATTTACTTCCATCAGCTCGTTTACCACTTTTTCCCAAGTGGTTACAGCGGTAATTATTTTGCTGAAATCACCAACAGCATTTACATGTTGCAGGTATTCTTTCTGATGGCCTACTTTGTCTGCCAGTTTCAGTTTATCATCAGTTGCAGCCCATTCAGCTTCAAGTTCTTTAAACTTCAACTCTGCAGCTGTAAATTTCTCCTGCAGGTTGCGTAATAGGAAATCAGCGTTTTCGGCCGATAAGTTGGCAACTACGCGTTCTTTCACGGTTCCTGTAGTGCGTAGCGACAACGCGCCGTTTTCATCCAGTATAAAAAGTTCCTTGCCGGCAAACGATTGCTCGTTCCACCAGTTGATAAGATCATTTTTTTGTTCGAGCGACATAATGCATTTCAGTTTTATTGAATCTAACAAACAGCCTTTAGCAACACCTCTGCAAGATAAAGCTATTTGTTTATAAACGCCAAACCCACAACGGGCTAAGCCAGATTATTTTTACAATTGTTTTATCAACAATTTATATTTCACCCTTCCGGTTATTTACTGCCAAACACTTTTTTCAGCAGGTCCGTTACGCGCGCAGCGGGGTTCAATCTTATTTTCGATTCTTCGTCGGCAATATACACAAACAAGCCATTGAGGGCCCGCTCCGTAACATATCCGGTAAGGTCTGGATTTACTTTCTTGAACGTTGTAGGCAGGTCGTTGTATATATTAAACACATCTGCCCAATACTTAGTCGCATTCACTTTATCGAGCGACTGCGCCACAACGGGTCTGAAAGCTGCTGTGAGCGATGCAGTAGTTTTTTGCTTCAGGTATTGTGTTGCCGCGTCGTTGCCGCCCTTCAGTATCGTCATGGCATCTTGTATAGACATGCTGGTTATGGCGTTTACAAATATAGGCACTGCCTTAGACGAAGCATCTTCTGCGGCGCGGTTCATGGTCAGTATCATTTTGTCTACCTGGCTGCCCATACCTATCTGCCGGAGCGTGTTTTCTACTTTCTTTGCTTCCGGCGGCATCAGCACCTTTATCAGTGCATTGCCAAAGAAGCCATTGGCAACAGATACTTTGTTGGTAGCGTTTTGAGCGCCTACCTGCAACGCCTGTTTCAAGCCCGCAGAAATGTCGGCCTCGGTTAGCGCTCCGCTACCCTTGGTCTTTTTGGTAAAAGTACCGACGGCATGTTGGGCATCATTTACATAATCTCTCAATATCTGGCCCTGGCTGGCGACAGATATTGCAGACAGTAGCGTTGCCGACAAGAATATTCTTTTTAAAATAATCATAGAGCGCTTTTTTATTCGTTGTATCAAAGATAGTTCCAAATTAATTACTTCCCTTATTGCCCTTATTATTTCCGCCGCCTTGTCCGCCGCCTTGATCGTTATCGTCGCCTTCTTTCAGGTTTTTATCACGGTCTTCGCTTTTTGGTTTCTCGGGTTTCAGCTTTTCGTCGGGCTTGTCTTTTTTAGCTTCTTTGGCTTTGCTCATATCGGTTTTGCCAAATTTGTAGGTAAATGTTATGTTGCCTATCCGGGTTTCTTTTACGCGGTTTATAGACTGGTTGTAGGCGTTTATGTTGTAGTTGGTAATAAATCGGTGCGTTTTAAATACATCCGAGCAGTTGATAACCAACGTAGCCTTGCTTTTCCAGAAGGTTTTCTTCAACGCCAGATCCACCCAGTAGGTTTCGGCGAGATTGCCTTGCGCTATAACCTTGGCCGATTCGTAATTGGCATTTACCTGAAACGAGAAATTTTTAGGTAGTTTGAGGTTAGTATTTACTTTACCAAACCAAGTGAAACCGCTGTTGTTGCTGAAGTACTTGCTGTATGCGGTATCTATATTGCCAATGATCAGTTGGTTTTGAAAAAAGTTCAGGTTGACTGTTGCATCCCAAATAGGTATGATTTTTATGTTGCCCGTGCCTTCCAGTCCGTAGGTAGCTCCCGATGCGATATTGACAGGTTGTGTAAACAAATTGCCTTGCGATACGCCATACAGCGCCGCTTCATCGGCTTTTATAGGCCGCGTCAGGCGCTCAATGAGGTTTTCAGTGTAGGCATAGTAGGCGCTGAGGATGAAATTGTCGCCGCGCTTATCCAGTTTGTTGTAGCTAAACTCTAAGTTATTGATGAATTCCGGTATCAGGTCGGGATTGCCCTTGTTAACTGTGCTTGGGTTAGAAACATCAACAAAAGGCAACAACTGCATAAAGCCTGGCCTGTTGGTGCGACGACTATAGTTTAGGAAAACGCTTTGCTGGTTGGGCAACTGATAGGACACAAAGGCCGATGGAAACAGATTGAAGAAGCTGTTGTGAAACGTAGCCTTACGAGGCACATTGCCTGTACCATCATACACTGCATCTTCCGCCCTTAGCCCCAATTGATAACTGAATTTACCCATTTGGTCGCTCCAGTTTACATAGCCGGCATGCACCTGCTGTGTATAGTCGTAAGAGGAAAGCAGGCTGGAATCTACCTTTTCGCCTATGCCGGGACTGTCTATAATGGGATTATTCTTGCTGTTGAAGGTGTAAAACTGCGATTTAAAGCCAATGCCCAGTTTGCCGTTTTTAGTAAATAAAGGGTCGGTATAGTCGGCCCATACAGTAAGCGTGCTGTTAGATCCATCGCCTGGCGCTCGCTCTCTAATGGGGTTGGGTGTGATGCTTGGATAATTGTAGGTTGTGTATTCCTGATTGCGGTGCATTGCGGTGCTGGCGTAGGTGCCGTCAATGCTCAGCTCTTCGTCTTTTTTCTTGAATTTGTGTTTGTAGTCGATAGCTGATGACAGCGAGAAAGGGCCGCCATAGAAGCTACTATTCCTGTTTTGGTGAAAGAAGGCGGTTCCGCTTTCATCGGGATTACCGTACACATAGTAGTCGGAATTGTCGCGGAAAGAAAACTCCATGAGGTTGATGTTCTGAGTAACGGTTATTGAGTTGTACTTGTTGGGGTCAAAAGTGGCGCCAATAGTATTAAACGTTCCGTTAAAAGCACGCGGCACATGCTCGTAGGTATAGTACGATCGCTTATCTCCGCCTATAGAAGTGTCTTTGTCTTTACGGTGAGTGATAACGTTGTTGAATGTGTTGTTGATCCGGAAGCTGCTGTTTACAAATGCCGACCACTTACCCTTGCGCACATTGAGGCTAAGGTTACCGTTGTATTTGTCGCGGGTGCCGGCGCCGAGTGTTACAGAGCCGTTCATGCCAAACCGACCATCTTTTTTGGTGATGATGTTGATGATGCCTGTGGTGCCCTGCGCATCATATTTGGCCGATGGGTTGGTGATAACTTCTACATTTTCTATGCTACCGGCGGGCAGGCTTTGTAAAGCCGAAGCAACGTCAGAGCCAAGCATGGTTGCAGGTTTACCGTCTATGAGTATTGTTACGCCGCTTTTGCCGCGCAGGCTCACATTACCATCGGCATCTACCGACACCGCGGGTACATTTTGCAACACATCGGTGGCGCTGCCGCCAGCTGTGGTGGTGTTTTTATCTACGTTGAACACTTTCTTGTCCACCTTGAGTTCCATTACGGGTTTTTCGCCCACTACGCTCACCTCGCCCAGTTTATTTTCTACTTCGGCTACTTTTATAACGCCCATTTTTTTATCGGGCGCATCGGCGGTTACGGTTACGTCTATGGTTTTGGTGGCTATGCCTATCGACTCTATGCGCAGCTTAAATGAGCCTATGCCTGTAGGTTCTATTCTGAACGAGCCATCGTCTTTACTTAGGTCTCCGTTTACCACAGTCATATCGGTGCGTAGCAGCGTTACCGTGGCATAGGATACCGGATTATTTTTAGCGTCGGCAAGTTTGCCGGAAATACTGCCGATTGCAGGACCGCCGGTTTGACCGTAAGACGCAATATAGAACAGGGTAAGTAGGAAAAAAGAAAAGGAAAAACGAAATATGTGCATAGAAAAGTAATAACTGCACAAATTTGATAGAAATATACGAGAAAACAGGTATCAGGCAAATAAAAAAATGTTAATGCCTGATACCCAAAAATATGCCGCTGATTACTACAGGGCAATAAATAGAAATAAATTATTAATTGGTTTGATCCCAGCCTATTTTTTCTTCGGTCAGGTACATATTACGGTCCGCTGCATTGCGTACTATCAGTTCGGCAATAAACCCAGTGAGGAAAAATAAGGTGCCCATAATCATTACCGGCGGCGCCAAGAAGAAACCCACCTTGTGCGTAAGCCCAAAACTGGCGCCCTCTGTAAGGCGCTGAATGATGAGCCAGAACACAATAACAAAGCCTAACATAAAAGTAAAAGCGCCCAGCGCCCCGAAAAAGTGCATAGGTTTTTTACCAAACCGGCTTACAAACTGAATAGACAACAGATCGAGGAAGCCATTAATAAACCGCTCCCAACCAAATTTTGATACGCCGTACTTGCGCGGGCGGTGCACCACCACTTTCTCGCCTATTTTCTTGAAGCCGGCATGCTTGGCCAGCACTGGTATAAAACGGTGCATTTCGCCATATACCTCAATGCTCTTTATCACCTTACGTTTGTAGGCTTTCAGTCCGCAATTCATGTCGTGCAGTTTCAGTCCGCTGAAACGGCGGTTCACGGCATTGTATAGCTTCGACGGCAGATTTTTGGTGAGGGCATTATCGTACCGTACTTTTTTCCAGCCGCTCACCAGGTCGTAGCCGTCTTCTACTATCATTTTGTACAGTCCGGGTATTTCATCAGGGCTGTCTTGCAGGTCGGCGTCCATGGTTATTACCACATTGCCTTCGGCTGCTTTAAAACCCATATACAACGCCGGGCTTTTGCCATAGTTGCGCTGAAACCTTATGCCTCTGATAGCGCTGTATTTTTTCGACAGTTCTTTTACTACGTTCCAGCTGGTGTCTGTGCTACCATCATCTATCATGATCACCTCATGACTGTATTTGTTTTCCTTGCACACACGTTCTATCCATTCTACCAGTTCGGGCAGCGACTCTTCTTCGTTGAACAAGGGTATTACTATAGAAATGTCTGGTTGCATCAGGGCTAAAAATAAGGGATTTTATCAAATGAGGCGAATTACTATCAAAGTTAGCTGCTGCGGTGCAGTAACAAACCTGCAGATTCGTTTTTTAAGATTTGTTTTACAACGGTTTTCCCGTACCGTTTATTTTATCAAAAAGTTGTTTTGTTAAGTTATCTGTTTACCAGCTTGTTGTATTGCAGCTGGTGGCAGAAAATGGTATTGATGTGAGTATCGGCATAAACATAATAGCCCTTCGAAGCCATCAGTTTCAGCATACTGTCGCGTTTCACAAAATCGCCATTGGCTTTAAACACTACGCTCTCCAGGCAAATCAGCAGCGGCTGCCATTTACTGAAATCCCACTTATTCAATATCATTTCATCCAGCCCTTCCACATCCATAGACAGCACAGTAGGCGCTGTTTTGAAATGCTCGGCTAGTAATTCGTTTATATCTTTCAGGGGCATTTTTACTACCTGCTCTATTTTCATGCCGTCTTTCTCGTAGCTCAATGCCTCCTCTTTAGAGAAGGTATTCATTCCGCAGTTAGCCTCAGAAAACATATAGTAGTCGGCTTCTGTTTGGTTGCCGTTGCTGATGCCCAGGTTCAGGCATTTATCTTCCGGTCTTACTTTTAGAATTTTATTGTAGAGCGCTTTGTTGGGTTCTACAAGCACGCCGCGATAGCCGCGGAGATAAAGGCCGTAGGTATTGCTGCCCATAATAGGGTCGTTGGCGCCAATATCCAGATAGGTGATATTTTGAACGCCAAAACGCTCCAGCATTCTGATGATGATAATGTCTTCGCCAAACTGAGAAAAAGTAACATGTCCGATACCGGTCATTACCGACCCAAACGATTTAAGCTTCCTTAAAATTCTCTTGATTTTTACGCTCATATTACTTTTAACCTTATTTTTCGGGTATTATATTTCAAAAGTATAAAATTCCGGCTATTAATTGACTAATTTTGGCCTTCCTCATCAAAAGTTGCCTTTGTCTTTATGGGTATTGTCTTCCGGCAATCTGCAAAAAATCTGATTATTGTTTCTTTCGGGGCAGCTTTGGGTATTCTTATATCCTGGTTATCTATTCGGTACATTCCCCGTCAGCCGCTGGGTTTCAGCAATACCCTTACCACTCAGGCCGTTACGCTGTCGCACCTTATTTTTTTGGGGTTCAGTAGTACGCTTATTGTGTATGTACACAGACTGGCCAACGATGAGGCCAAGCGCAAGTTGCTGCTCACGCTTTGTCTGGGTATACCGGCTATACTTGCGGTGTTGGTAGCTATTGCCTATTATTTCCTCAAAGATTATGTGCTGCGGCACTTTCAGGCAATAGATATACCGCTCATGGCGCGCTATTATATGTGGCTGCCTGTGTATGCTTTTTTGTTTATTTATCAGGTAATGCTGGAGCAGTATCTGGGGTCGCAGATGAAGGTAGCTATAGCGGCGTTTATACGCGAAATAGGGCTACGGGCGCTAAACGTTCTAATAATTATGCTTTTTGCCTTCAACTATATCAATTTCACAGCATTTCTGGCCAGCTCTATCCTCATCTATGTAATTCCGGTAGTTATTTATTTTTTCTTGGCGCTCAAAACGCCTTCGTTTGGTTTTTCGCTCCGTTTCTCCGACTTTTCGCATGCAGAGTACAAAGATCTTGTACTGTTTTTTTGGTATCATTTGTTGTTGGGCGTGTCTATAATGCTCATTACTACTATGGATATTTTGCTGCTTCCGCTTTACGACCACTCAGGCTTTGCTTCGGTCGCGGTTTATAGGGTAGCGGTAATTCTTATATCTTTTTTGCAATTGCCGCTTAAGGCGCTTATGCCTGCTAGTTTTACAGTTTTGGCTAAGGCATTTACCGAAAATGATATACCTAAAGCCAAGGACATATTTGTGCGGGCATCTATAAACATGCTAATACCTACCTTGTGTATAGCAGCCCTGCTGTGCTGCAATCTGCACAATGCACTGGTAGTGATAGACAAGCCCGGATATGAAGACATAGTACCGGTGTTTTTGATATTATTTATAGGCAGCATAGTGAACATTGCCACCGGTATGAACGACCAAGTGCTGACGATTACCAACTACTACAAGTTTAATGTGTACTTGTCTACAGCGCTCATTGCGGTCTTGTACGGTCTTATCAGGTTTTTGGTGCCGCACTATGGCATGGCAGGAGCAGCATGGAGTACTACTATAACTGTAGTGGTGTTTAACGCCATAAAGTGTGTGTTTGTATGGAAAAAGCTGAACATGTTGCCATTTACCCACAAAACGTTGCTGGCCTTGCTGGCATCGCTGCCTGCATTTGCGGCAGGGTATTTTTTGCCCCGTTTTTTTGAGGACGGTCACCATATTTTTAAACATGCCACTTACGATGCAGCGCTGCGTAGCGCGCTGATAGTGGCTGTATATGCCGCAATGCTGCTATGGCTGAAGCCAAGCCCCGATCTACAGGAGTACATGGCAACTATACGCAAAAACAAGCGGTTGTTTTAAGCCGTTGTTTTATCTTTACATAACATGAACCTTAAAAAATTCAGGATAACAGCTGCCGCCGGGAAAAAATCGTTAGGGGTTTTTCTCGACAGGCTGGACATGCTGGTGCCTGAAGACCTACCGGTAGTAGTAGCCAAAATAGATGCTGCCGTATGGCAAAAGGTAGACTGCACCACCTGCGCCAACTGCTGCAAGACGATGACTCCCACGTATAAAAAATCGGATGTGCTGCGTATTTCGGCATTTTTGGCAATAACGCCACAGGAGTTTGTGAGCCGGTGGCTGCATAAGGAAGAAGAAACAGGCGACTGGGTAAACAATACGCAGCCCTGTCAGTTTTTGGTAGATAATAAATGTTCGGTTTATGATGTGCGGCCCAAAGACTGCGCACAGTTTCCGCACCACAACAGCGTGCCGTTTGATGACTATAACGAAACCTTTAAAAACAATCTGGCATTGTGTCCGGCAACCTATTTGCTTGTGAACAAGCTGAAAAAAATAGTGGAACGCGATTACGAATGGGATTAGGCGGGCGGTGTTTTTTAAAATGTTTTCATTCATCGCCAATCGCTGTTATCTTCGCTTTGTAGGGCAGGCTACTTTGGGGTCTTCACATACAGGTTTAATTTTTTAGGGTTATGGCGTCTAAGTTTCGCAGTTTCATAGATATTCTTGTAGAAGCCGGCAACGATTTTGCCGACGATCATGCCACCAAGCTGGCAGCTTCGCTGGCCTATTATACCTTATTTTCTATTGGTCCGTTGCTGCTGGTAATCATTACAATACTGGGTATGTTTTATAGGCAAGCAGATGTTACGAGTCAGGTTTTTGACCAATTGAGCGAGGTTACGGGGCCAACAGTGGCGGCCCAGGCCAAAAGTATATTGTCGAACATAAGTTTGCAGAGCAATAATACGCTGTTTGGCGTGATAGGGGTGGTAGTGTTTATTTTTGGCGCCACGGGTATATTTACGGAGATACAAAGCTCTATAAATTATGTATGGTCTATACGGGCAAAGCCCAAGCGTAGCTGGCTGAAATACCTTGCCGACAGGTTGCTTTCGTTTGTGCTGATACTGGGGCTGGGCGTGGTAATGATGGCATCGCTGGTAATGAACCTGGTCATGGATATGATAGCTGGCCGCCTTGCAGCGCTAAAACACCTGCCAAAGTTTATGGGCGATGTGGATCTGGTGCTGGTAAACGGATTTAATATTGGTATCCTCTTTGTTATCGTTACAGTATTATTTGCTATTGTGTTTAAGGTGCTTCCAGATGCAAAAATATACTGGCGCGATGCGGTGGTGGGGGCAGCATTTACCGGGGTCCTGTTTCTGATAGGTAAATTTCTGATTACCTATTATTTCAGTGTATCAAAGAGTTTTAGCGTATATGGCGCTGCTACGTCTATAATATTACTCCTGTCCTGGATATACTATTCGGCGCTTATTTTATACTTCGGCGCTGAGTTTACAAAGGTGTATGCTATGAAGTGGGGTAAGGGTATTACGGTGAGTCCGCGGGCGGTGTACATTATAAAGCGCGAGGCGCGCGAGCTGCCGGGCCTTGTGCATCCTGTGCAAGAAAATTAGGCTGGGTTAATTACCCCCTCTGTTCATTAGTTGCTTTATAGCGCCTACCGATACAAAACGGAACACAAACATGAGCGCCATACAGATGGCTCCAAAAGTGAATAGTTGCGTAACCCAAAAAGTTCCTTTCATAATAGTGGTGAGCCCCTGTGCAAGGCCGGCTACCAGCGCCAGATAACCGAGTTGGGCGGCAATCCACTTCAGGTTGAAGGGGAGTTTTATAATACGCGCGGCAAAAACGATAAAAGCCAAGGCCAGCAAGCTCTGCGTGGCCAGCGATGTGATAGCTCCACCAATAGCCTTATGCTGCGGTATGAGCAAGAGATTTAGCGAAATATTGAACACCACGCCTGCAAAGGCGATAATATTGAGCGTTTTAAGGCTGCCCTTTGCAGTGAGCAGGGTAGAATAGACATACATAAGGCACCAGGCCGGAAACGAGGCTATGAGTATGGCAAACACAATGCTGTATTCGGGGTTGGTATGGCTTTTGTCGTAGAGCAGGCCCATTATGTCTGAGCTGAAATAGATGCCTGCCACGGCTACCATAAACGATAGCGGCAGTAGCATATTGACGCATAGTTTTACGATAGGTTGCACATCTTGTTTTTCGGCCAGCATGCGGCCAAACATGGGCAGCAAAATGGTGGCAAACATCAACCCGAACATATTGGCCTGATCCATGAGGCGGAACGCAGCCGACCATACATCGGCCTGCTCTTTACCGTCGGGGCAAATGCGCTCCATGAGGGTTACATCGGCGCGGTTGTAGATAGACATCTGGAAGATAAGCGCAGCATACGGCAGGCTTTCTTTGATAATCTTGAGCAGGGTAGGACCGTGAAAAGTGAAACTGAGCTTTACCCCGGCCAGCCGCCGGAGTATGAGGTAGCCGGCTGTTGCGGCTACGGTATAGCAGAATATCTGGGCGCCTACAAACCACTCGATGCGAAAGTTATGGGCTGTGGGCGGGTAAAGGAGTAGAAAGCCGCATATCAGTATCATCAGCAGTCTGTCGGATACGGAGAGGAGGCCTTCTATTTTAAATTTTTGCAGGGCAGCTATGTTGCTGCGTATGAATGCCGCCAGCGAATTGAGCGACTGTATAAGCAATACGCCCACCAGCAACGATAGCTCCCAGCCGCGGTAGCCCGCCGCCCAGCCGGCGCCGAAAGCCAGCGCCATATAGGCCAGCATCAGCGCGAGGCGAGCGGATAGCATGCTGGGAAACAAATCGGGCAGTCGGTCGGGATTTTGGGCAACGGTACGGGTATTGTAGCTGGTAATACCAAAATCGAGAATTATCTGAAATATGATGCTGACGCTAAGCAAGGCCTGATAGGTGCCGTATGTGCCGGGTAGCGCCCTGTTTTGCACGGTGCGGTCTATGAATAATGCCCATATCGGCTTTACCAATACATTGACTGCAATAACAAAAAGGATATTTTTTACAAAAAAGCGGCGCATCTGTATATTTAACGGGCGTATAAAGCAGTAAAAGTATATTTTTGTTGCCAGAAGGTATGCGAATTGCTGTAAATACACGGTTACTGTTAAAAGGAAAGCTCGAAGGTATAGGTTGGTTTACTTATCAAACGCTCGAAAGAATTGTCAGGAATCATCCTGAGCAGGATTTTGTTTTCTTTTTCGACAGGGCCTACGACCCATCATTTGTTTTTGCGCCAAATGTTACGCCGGTGGTGGTTCATCCACAGGCGCGGCACCCCATATTGTTCTATATATGGTTTGAGTGGAGCATTCCCGCCATGCTGCGCAAGTATAAGATAGATCTATTCCTCTCGCCCGACAGCTTTATGTCGTTGAGTACTAAGGTGCCAACTTGTCTGGTAATTCACGATCTGGCATTTGAGCATTATCCCGATCATTTTGTATTGAGCCATCGCTTGTATTGGCGGCACTATTCGCCGTTGTTTGCCCGTAAGGCTAAGCGAATTGCCACCGTATCTACCTACTCTAAAAACGACATCAATAAGCGATATGGTATAGACCTCAAGAATATTGATGTGATATACAATGGCGCCCACGACGAATACAAACCGCTGACGCACGAGCAACGCGAAGAAGTGAAGCTAAAGTATGCCGATGGCTGCGAGTATTTTGTATTTGCCGGCGCGCTGCACCCCCGTAAGAATATTGTGAACCTGCTGAAAGCTTTTGTGTTGTTTAAAAAACGGCAACGCACCAACATGAAGCTGGTGATAGCCGGCCGCATGGCATGGAAGTATGAAGAGGTGGAACAAATGAAGGAGGAGATGCCCTTTAAGGAAGAAGTGAAGTGGGTAGGGTATATGAATGTAGACGAACTGTCGCAGGTAATAGGCGCGTCTTATGCTTTGGTGTATGCCTCATTGTTCGAAGGGTTTGGCATACCTATACTCGAGGCTTTTCAATGCAATGTACCTGCTATAGTAAGCAATACATCATCTATGCCGGAAGTAGCTGGCGATGCTGCGCTACTAATAGATCCATCGAGCCCGGAGGATATAGCCAATAATATGCACTTGCTCTACAAAGATGAAGCGCTGCGCAACCGCCTTATAGCCAAAGCCCCCGAACAGGTGCGTAAATTTGACTGGGATGGAGCGGCTGTGCGCCTATGGGAGAGTATGATGAAGTGTGTGGAGAAGTAAGGGGTTTGCCATGCCTTTAAAAATTATCGTATTTTAGTAATATGGTATTGATATGTACCGAAATTCAACTTACTAATTTGTTGTTGCCAGAACTCCAGCCAATTAATGTAAAAGCATTTCCTGATACTGATGCTTTGCATTTGTGTATACCTCAGCACATTGCTATCTAGCTCAACGTAAAACAACTGGAAAAAAGAGAGGTAACGATTGCCGATGGTAGCCGCCGTATAGCGCCCTATGTAGGCGCTGTAAAGGTTACATTCCAAAACAGAAGTTGTTTTACCGGCGCTATGGTTTTGGGCGATGTGGTGTCACTCGTCGCTATCCCCATGTAGGATATGGATCTGGTTATTCAGCCTGCGCTATTAAAAATTACCGCCAATCCTGCAAGTCCCAATATACCGATGAGCGTAGCCAAATAGATAAATGGCTAACTTGGTTTGATACGCACAATTGCTTTACCCTAATTTTGATGTTTGTACCCTTTGGATTAGCTATTGTTGCATTCTAATCCCGACGGGACATTAAAAATTGCCATGCGGGCATTGTTGCGACCCTACGGGGCGCAGCCATAAACAATACATAACTCAACTACAAACCTGTAGCGCCTAACGGCGCAATGACATGCGTTGGCGCCAAATTTTATCCGATTTGGTATAAATTCTCCCCATTCCGGTTTTATAGTTGCTTTTTTTCTTAAAATAAATGCGCCCCTTGAGTTGTTCAAGGGGCGCAGTAGTATAAGAGTTATTCGTTATTAAAACTTGATACCGGGATATTTGTTTACATCGGTATACGGAATAGTAGCATGATAAAACTCATTGATAGTTCTGAGAATTTCGTTGGCCACCAGCGCATAACCGCGTGGAGTAAGGTGAACGCCGTCGAGTGAGAAAGCGCCGCCTGTTACATACTCTGCAGTGTATTTGATACCGTTGTAAGTGATGCCTTTAGATATTGTACCCAAGTAAGTGTTCATATCTACATAAGCAAGGTGCTCGCGTACTGATCTTGCCTTGATAATTTCGTTCATCAGCTTGGTATTGTTGCGGATGTTCTGCAACTCGTCGGTAGTCAGTACATACTGTGCAGGTATTGGTTTGATGCTTCCCCATCCTTTGCACTTAATAGAATCCTGTGGAACAGTGAGCAATATCAATTCGCCCGGTACTGCCTGACGTGTGTTGCCGTTGTGGTCCTGAACTATGAAGTAGTTAGCGCCCAACTGGAACACCTTGTCGAAGCCAGCTCTTGCATACAACGCCTGCAGACTGTCTACCTGACCCTGACGGGTGAGTGTAAGGCCATTGGCAGGAACGGTAGTGAAGAATGGTATTGAAGTAACATCGGGTATGTTGATCAACGCGCCATCGGCTCCTGAGCTACGCGCTACACGAAGGATAGAGTCGTAGTTGTCTGTAAATGCTTTGATGGGGCTGATGTCGTTGTTGTTGTACAAGTTGAAGCCTGGAATGCTTGGCGATGCATTGCCTGTGCCGTCGCCCTGGCCGCCTGCGGTAGCATAGCCCAACACATCGTTTGCGCCCATCCACATGGTGAAAAAGGTTGGGCTGAGGTTGCTCACACGGTACTGGAGTTCATCGAGCGGACGCTTAGACGGATCTTTATAGAAGCGTTTTGCGTAGGGGTTGAATGCGCTTGCATAGCCAGCCACTGGATAGTCTACTACTCTTATGCCGGGAACGGCAACGTTGTTGATCTGGTTGTTGTTTACACCGCTCAGGTAGGTTTCTGCATCACGGGGCTCGCTTACCCAGGTTGGGTAGTCAACAGGGCCCATAGATGTGTCGTGCGTGCAATAGCCGTAGGTATAGCCCATAACCTTTTTAGGTCCGGGATAGCCTATGTCGCTTACCAGCAGGGGCTGAATGAATGGTCCTTTTGCGCCTACGAGACTAAATTGTTCGAACAAGCGTTGTGGGTATGAATTCAACTGACCCGATACCGTAAGGCTGTTATCGGCATAGCCGGCAGTAAGCGAGTTGCCTATTGCCATATAATTGGTAAAATCTACATCTCCTGCACTTGGCGGTGTGGTAATGTTCACACTGGGTTTGCATGCCGACAATAAGCACGCCATAGCGCCAATGATATATATATTCTTCATCGTGGTATTTTTATGCAATTTTAGAAATTATAATAGATGCCTAAGCCAGTAGTGAAAGCCTGAGTTTTGTAAGCTCCGCTGAAACCGCCATAATCGTACGATTCGTCGTGTACGGAAGTGCTTGTGCTTTCAAATGAAGCCAGTATAGTAAAACCTCTGAGCGGCTTGATAGCAGCGCCCCAAGTAATAACTGCACGGTTGCCATCCGGAAGATCAGGAGACACAAATCCGCTCTTTACAGGAGTTGGGTCGAACGCGCCGCCCAGCATCACAGATACTATTTTGCTTATTTTGTAGTTAGCGCCTATACGTGGAGTAAGTGTATTTTTGTATTGTCTTGGCGCGTGCATGTCTTTAAGCCCAGATGTGTGGTCTTTAAAGTTGATGCGCAAAGAATCGTAAGAGTTCCAGCCGGTATAGTTAAGGTCGAACTGGATAGTAAGCGCCTCAACTGGTCTAACGCCTATACCTATTGTAGCCACCTGTGGCAGCGGCAGTTGTGAGTCGAAGTTGGTGTTGGGGAACGTAGAGCGAAGCGATGCTGGTACAGTAAATTCTGCAGTGCCGCTACCTATGCTCATGTTGATTTGTGAGCGGTAAGTGAAGCCGAGTTGCAGATACTCGCGAACGCGCATCTGTACGCCAAGGTTAAAGCCTACGCCGCTGGCGGTACCATGCAGTTTTGCCTGACCGTCATCGTAGTTTGGTCCTGCCTGACCGTGAACGGCCATAGCTTGCTTCAAATCGAGCGTACCGGTGGTGTAAACAAATCCGCCGCCTACAGAAAGCAGGTCGCTGATGCGATAGCTGATAGTAGGCTGAAAGCACACAGCTTTTAGCTGAATGTCTTGCACTATATACTTACCCAGCCAGTTATCGTCCCATTTCAGACCCATGCCGGCAGGTGTATAAATACCCATGCCCACAGCAAATTTGCTGTCTTGCTGAATAGGACCGCCAACATAAACGCTGAAGGGTACAAAAGTCTGATCTATTGACCTTGTAGCAGTAGATTGATTGCCTGATGTAGACTGATTAGCAAAGCCGGTAGATGGCATAATAGCGAGTGCGCTGGCATAAACCTGAATACCATGCAACCGGGCCAAACCGCCTGGATTATAATATATAGTCGAGGCATCCCAAGGCCATGCAGCGCCTGTGCCGCCCATTGCCAGTTGCCTCAGCCCCTGCAGGTTGAGCTGGTAAGCCGCGCCAAACGAACTGAATGCCGACAATACTAATGATGCTGCTAAAAAGTGTTTCTTCATATACTGCGTTGTTAAAAAAGTCAATTAATTAAAGTCTCATGCCAATAATCGGGCATTAAGGTATGGCGAAATAAAATCACAACCAATACCTTCTATAAAAAACAGTGCAAATATAAGTGTTAAGACACGGCAATACCAATCGTTGTGATGCTTATTTTTATAGTTTCTTCCTTTAATAGGGCTAATGCGCACGCTTCGAGGGTGGCTCCGGTGGTCAGTACGTCGTCGCAAAGCAACACATGTTTGCCATGCAAGTCTGTCCCGGGTTTTATTCGGAAAGCCTCCTCCATATTGGCCAGTCGTTCAGTGCGCGTCTTTTTTGTTTGGCTTTCGGTTTGCCTCACCCGCTCCAGCGCATGGGCGTCTACTGGTATGCCGGTGGTTTTGCTTATTCCTTCAGCTATCAGCATGCTTTGGTTGTAGCCGCGCTTGTATTGTTTTTTTGGGTGTAGCGGCACAGGTACAATCAGGTCTATATCCGCCAGCCATTCGGTTCCGCCGGGCATTGGCTGCGCCTGCGCTATCGCCGATCCCAGTCGCTTGCCTAAATAAATGCCAATATCTTTTTTACCGGCATATTTTAGTCCGTGCATCAGGTGTTGTAGTAGGCCATCGGCAGTAAAGTAGGCCAGCGAAGTGGCGTGGACGAATGGTAGTCGACCGGCAAAGCGTAAAACGCTTTCATTTTCTGGCTCGGCATGGTATCTTGTTTCGGGCAGTATAGATGCGCAGGCTATGCACAATACCTGCTCTCCGCCTACCAGCGGCTTGTTGCAGCCTTCGCACACCACGGGGTAAAACATATGTTTGGCGCCCGCCCACAGCTCGCCGATAACCGGAAACTTCATGTAGTAAAAATAGGGAAAAGTAGCAAGTTGTGAGAAGAACATAGCACACACCTACCATCCCATCATTTCTGCCGTTCCTCGCTTACTATGCGGCCATCTTGCATGGTAAGTATCCGGTCGGTCATACGGGCGAGGGCGTCGTTGTGGGTTATCATCAGAAAAGTTTGTCCCATAGTGTCGCGCAGTTCCAGAAACAGTTGGTGTATTGCGTGTGCATTAGCGCTGTCGAGGTTGCCGGTGGGTTCGTCGGCCATTATTACCGATGGGCGCGGCGCCAGTGCGCGAGCAATGGCCACCCGCTGCTGCTCACCACCCGACAGTTCGGACGGTTTGTTTTCCAGCCGGCTGCCCAGCCCCACAACTTTCAGCATTTCGGCGGCTTGCGCCAGCGCTTCCTGTTTGCCCAGTCCTTTTATCCAGAGCGGCACAGCCACATTTTCTATGGCGCTAAATTCGGGCAGCAAGTGGTGAAACTGAAACACAAAGCCTATATGGCTGTTGCGGAATTTTGCCTGTTTTTTTGCAGGTAGCAGCAGAAGGTCGGTATTATCTATGAGCACACTACCGCTGTCGGGCTTGTCAAGGCCGCCTATCAGGTGCAGCAAGGTGCTCTTGCCGGCGCCCGAGGGGCCAACAATAGACACAATCTCGCCCTTGGATACTGTAATAGACACATTGTCTACTACACTAAATGCGGCATACTTTTTTGACAGATTTTTGGCCGATAGCATAATAATGCGCCTTTGTGGTAATTAAATGAACTGTAAATGTCTGTAATAATTTGTTAAACACAAGGGAATGTATAGTTCAGGCTCGTTTTTTGCGGCAGATTCTAAAAAACGCAAGTAACTGTAGCTATAAATATCTTCGAAAAATTGGGTATAAAGTTTTGAAATTTACCTTACATTTGCGAAAACAGTGAAAAATAAACTTATTATAATATGTTCTGGACACTCGAATTAGCTTCCCATCTGGAAGACGCCCCATGGCCTGCCACCAAAGACGAGCTTATAGATTACGCCATCCGTTCGGGCGCGCCGCTCGAAGTGGTAGAAAATCTGCAAGAGCTGGACGATGAAGGAGAAATATATGAAGGCATTGAAGATATATGGCCAGACTATCCAACGCAAGAGGACTTTTTCTTTAACGAGGACGAGTATTAATTAGCGGTCATTGCTTACAATGCACAGAATGGTTCTCTGGCAATCAGAGAAAAGTATAGCATTATATTTCGATTAAAAAAATTATTCAAGCCCTGCCTTTTAGGCGGGGCTTATTGCTGTATGTGTACCCGTTTACTATTATTTAACTTTCTTAGTGCATACGCTATGTCTTATGTTTTTATATATTCGGGAAATAATTGAATAACCATGAAAAGTATTGTTGTTTTTTGCGGATCGGGCGATGGCTATAACGAGGTATACCGAGAAACCGCCTACCAGGTAGGCGAGTATTTGGCCGCTCATAAAATTCGCATCATATATGGTGGAGCCAAGATCGGGCTTATGGGCGCTGTAGCCGATGGCGCGCTGACCGCCGGCGGCGAGGTGATAGGCGTAATACCCGATTTTCTGAAAGTAAAGGAGGTGGCCCACGAAGGTCTCACCCAAATGATAACTGTGGCTACCATGCACGAGCGCAAGCTGAGGATGCACGAGCTGAGCAACGGCATTATAGCCCTACCGGGCGGCTGGGGCACTATGGAGGAACTTTTTGAAATGCTTACCTGGCGACAACTGGGGCTGCATAGCAAGCCTGTAGGATTGCTTAACATAAACGGCTACTACGACCCGTTGAATGCACTAACAGGCATGATGGTGCAGGAGGGTTTTTTGCATGAAGAGGTGAGTGCGTCGTTGCTGGTGAGCGAGTCGATTGAAGATTTGTTGCAAATGATGCGAAATGCGCCGGTATTTACACAGCCTAAATGGCTTACGCCCAAAACTTCATAGCGCGAATATAGGATGTGATTTTGCGAACACGTTAATTGCAGAGCAGGTACATACCTAATACAATAAAATCGTAAGGCATCTCATTCCGGATGCCTTACGATTTTATAATAATAATTATAGTTACTTGGAGTAGCAAATAGTTACTTAACGTTCCTTATAGGTATTGTTGTTACTCAACCTAATCCTTAGCAAATACAAACAACCACTCGCGACTTTCAAATTAGTACAAAATACTATCTGCAAAATACTACTTACTAACTTCCACCTTACCGCGTTGAATGATAATGCCATTTTCGTCAGCAATTGCGTACAGGTACGTACCAGCAGCCAGGTCGCCTATTGCAAGGCTTGTAGCTCCATTTACAGATTGATGCGCTACCTGACGGCCATCTACGGCATACAACGTATATTCCAGTTTGTTGTTTGCAGGTCCATTAAGGTATAATATGCCCTTTGCCGGGTTTGGATAAACTTTTACCACCTCGGCGCCCTCTGTTACAGCAGGTACAGCATTGATGATAGTTTGGGTTACACCGGTCATAGTTACATCGTCTACATAAAGAATGCTGCTATCCAAAGCTGATGTAGCGCCTGCTCCGCCGCTTGCAAACACTATGCGCACTGTGTCGATTGCATATCTGTTGGAGTCGAAATCGGAACGGTACACCATATTGGCAGTTACCTGAGTAAACGCAGTATTGGGCGCTATACGCACAAATCCGCTACCTACTACAGAGTCTTTTGTGCCAATAAAAGCTAACGCCTGAATGCTCATGCTGGCAGTGTCGGCGCCGCCAAACATACCTGTGATGCTGTCTTTTCCGGGCAAGTATTTTACCCAGGCGCTCACTGTGCGCGTGCGCAGGTTGGTGGGGGTACCACCGCTGTATTTAATATTGTCGAGGCCAGCAAGGCTTATGGTAACGCTGGCTTTTGCATTGGTCATAATACCCGGAAACATGCCCAGCGTGTCCTGATCCACGGTAATCAGCTTTGCCGATCTTGTACCGCCATGGATAACTGTCGATTCTTCAAAC
The DNA here is from genome assembly GCA_903882805.1 of uncultured Bacteroidota bacterium. GTDB lineage: Bacteria > Bacteroidota > Bacteroidia > Chitinophagales > Chitinophagaceae > Nemorincola. The sequence goes on from CAIRYK010000006.1 coordinate 89,636, forward strand.
AGTTGGCTTTTCCATACGCTTGGCGAAATGCCCAGAATTGTTCCAAGCGTTTGCCCGATACCAATAACCAGCGAGTCGGCTCCATACCAGTTAGTAGGCGCATGAATTGGTTTTGCGCTTACCGGACCCGCAGTGTTGTTGCGCCAGGTTTCCATTCCGCCATTTGGGATGGTTTGACCGTACGACATTGTTCCTGCCAGCAATGCGCAGGACAAAATGTAGATTTTCTTCATGATGTTTAATTATTTGCCTGCAAATTAATGATTTAACTCTTGCAAACAATTTTGTATTGCTTCAAAATTTGGCAATTCCAGCGCATTTTCCAGTACTTCGGCATAGCGCACAACACCTTCTTTGTCAATTACAAATGCAGAGCGTTTAGATACTCCATCCATGTCATTGAAGAAATGGGCATAAATGCTGTCGTAGGCAGTAGAGGCTACCTTGTTGAAGTCGGACAGCAGTGGGAAATTGAGGTTTTGTTCTTCCTTGAATTTGTTGAGTGCAAACAGCGAATCGACAGATATACCATATACCTGTGCATTTAGGCTGCCATATACGCCAATGCTGTCGCGAATAGAGCATAGCTCTTTTGTGCATGTGCCGGTAAATGCCAACGGGAAAAATACCAGCACTACATTCTTACCCTTTTGTTCGCTTAGGGTTACTACATTTCTTTCGTTGTCTCTCAGTGTAAAATCCGGAGCTGCTTGTCCTACCTGTATGGCCATGTGTTTTGTTTTTTGGTAAAATTAAAAATTTGGTCTAAGTTATAGCCCAACACGGGCAATAGTCGATAATGGTTATTTATAGCCGTATTTGGTTTTTGTAGCGCTGGTGCGCGGCAGCATTAGGTATGCGATGCCAACCAAAACCCATGCTTTTCCGAATGAGATTGAGCGCAGTGGGACATCGTCATGTATGACACGATGAGCGCTGCCCCACCGAAAATTGATAAGCAAAAATGGTATAGTAGTGAAATTTTGACCGTTTAGCACGGGTTTTGTCAGCTATAGTTGTCGCAAACTGCAAAAATGTCCGACATTTTTACCGTTTTCTACAGTGGCACAAAATGTGACAGAATGGTTGTACAGTTAAAACTAAAAACTAAACAATATGGCTACAAACGTGAACATTACCCCATTGCACGACAGGGTAATTGTGAAACCCGCCGCTGCTGAAGAAAGAACTGCCGGTGGCATAATCATCCCCGACACTGCAAAAGAAAAACCGCAACGTGGTACCGTAGTGGCTGCTGGCCCCGGTAAGAAAGACGAACCAATGACCGTAAAAACAGGCGACACCATTTTGTATGGTAAATATGCCGGCACCGAAATCGCTTTCGAAGGCGTTGACTACTTGATTATGCGCGAAAGCGACATATTGGCTATCATTTAAGAAATGCAGGAGATGCATCTCTTTGTGGGATGTGCAGGTTTATTAAAAAAACAGAAAACAATTAATTCAAATTACTTCCGATTAATCAACCATTCAGAGGTATAAAAATTTAAGATTATGGCAAAACAACTTTTCTTCAATATCGATGCCCGCAACAGAATGAAGCGCGGCGTAGACATTCTTGCCGATGCAGTAAAGGTAACCTTGGGTCCTAAAGGACGTAACGTAGTTATCGAAAAGAAATTTGGCGCACCAGCTATCACTAAAGATGGCGTATCGGTGGCTAAGGAAATAGAATTGGAAGATTCTATTGAGAACATGGGCGCACAAATGGTAAAAGAAGTAGCTTCTAAAACTGCAGATCTTGCAGGCGACGGAACTACTACGGCTACCGTACTGGCACAATCGCTGATAGGCGAAGGCTTGAAAAACGTAGCAGCAGGCGCTAACCCAATGGACCTGAAACGCGGTATAGACAAAGCAGTAGCTGCTGTTGTTAAAAACCTGCACAGTCAGTCTCAGAAAGTAGGCAACGACAATAAAATGATAGAGCAGGTAGCCTCTATATCTGCCAACAACGACAACGCTATCGGCGCGCTTATAGCTCAGGCTATGGCAAAAGTGGGTAACGAAGGCGTTATTACTGTAGAAGAAGCTAAAGGCACTGAAACTACTGTAGAAGTGGTAGAAGGTATGCAGTTCGATCGCGGATACCTGAGCCCTTATTTTGTAACCAATGCAGAGAAAATGCAGGTGGAATTACAGAATCCTTACATTCTTATCTACGAGAAGAAAGTAAGCACGCTCAAAGACATTCTGCCAATACTGGAAAGCGTTGTTCAGAGCGGCCGTCCGTTGTTGATCATTGCTGAAGATGTAGACGGCGAAGCGCTGGCTACACTGGTGGTGAACAAATTGCGCGGTTCGTTGAAGATTGCGGCAGTGAAAGCTCCGGGCTTTGGCGATCGTCGTAAAGAAATGCTGCAGGATATTGCTGCGCTCACAGGCGGTATCGTTATCAGCGAAGATCAGGGTTACAAACTGGAGAATGCAACAATTGCATCGCTCGGTCAGGCAGAAGCAATCACTATTGACAAAGACAATACTACCGTTGTAGGCGGTAAGGGTCAGAAAGAAGCAATTGCTGCCCGCGTTAACCAGATCAAATCACAGATCGAAGCTACTACCAGCGATTATGATCGTGAAAAACTTCAGGAGCGTTTGGCCAAACTGAGCGGCGGCGTAGCTGTTCTTTACATAGGCGCAGCTTCTGAAATGGAAATGAAAGAAAAGAAAGACCGCGTAGACGATGCGCTGCACGCTACTCGCGCAGCCGTTGAAGAGGGTATTGTGCCAGGCGGCGGCGTAGCTTACATCCGCGCTATTGCATCGCTTACCGAAGTGGTTACCGACAATGCCGACGAAAAAACAGGCGTAGCTATCGTTCGCCGCGCGCTCGAAGAGCCATTGCGTCAGATAGTTGCTAACGCTGGTCTTGAAGGTTCTATCATAGTGCAGAAAGTGCGCGAAGGCAGCGGCGACTATGGCTTTAATGCCCGCACAGAAGTATATGAAAATATGCTGGCAGCAGGCGTTATCGATCCTACTAAGGTGAGCCGTGTAGCTCTGGAAAACGCTGCGTCTATCGCAAGCATGCTCCTTACTACCGAGTGCGTTATTGCCGACAAACCAGAACCAAAATCAGCAGCTCCAGCCGGCGGCGGTATGCCAGGCGGAATGGGCGGAATGGATTATTAATATTGATTGGGTTTTTGATAAACGAGAGTCCCCGGCAGTTTTGTCGGGGACTTTTTTTATTAGGATGCGCCATTTGTTAAATTGTGCTAGCTGTTATCAAAAATGGGTGCGGCTAAGTATTTTGCGCTCCTACCTCTAATTGTGGCGTCTATCTTTTTAAATAATTATATTATGATGAAAAAACTTTGCTTGTTCCTGGCTGGTTTGTTTGTACTGTTTGCTGCGCTAAACAAAGTGCGGGCTCAACGCCTTACCGACTACAACAATATTTGCTGGACCAGTAGTTTCAATACTATTTACCTATCTCAACACACCTCCTTACACTTAGAATATCAATGGCGGCGCGAAAACTATTTCACCAACTGGCAGCAGTCGCTGAGCAGGGTGGGGGTACAGTATCACTTCAAAAACGGGGTGAGCGCATTGCTGGGCTATGGATATATTATTACCTACCCTTATGGCGAGTACCCTGCCGGACCCTACACAATACCCGAACACCGCATTTTTCAGCAGTTGGTGTGGAACGAATCTTTTGGCAGGCTTACGCTAAATCATCGTATGCGGCTGGAGCAGCGACTACTGGGAAAGATAGACCAGAAAGCGCCCGAATATGAAGTGAAAGATTGGAACTATGTAAATAGAGTGCGTTATCAGTTACGCCTCGGCTTGCCCCTCAACCATGCTAAAATGCAGGATAAAACCTGGTATCTGGCAGCGTTCGATGAGTTGTTTATAGGCTTTGGCAGCAATGTAAACCAAAACATTTTTGACCAGAATCGCATAGGGATACTGTGTGGCTACCAGTTCAATAAACTATTCAGAGCCGAAGCCGGCTTTTTTAATCAAACGGTTCAACAAGGCGGTTTAGTTGGCGGCAAGCAAGTTTATCAGTACAACAATGGCTTGATGGTGAATGTGTACTTTACAAAGCCTGCGCGGGTGAAGGAGGTGAAGTAATTAAATGTTGTTCACGTTTAATGGATTTTATACGATACCAAGCATATTGTTTGGCGGAACTGGCTATTGCCCATTTTGTGTAGCATTGTGCAGGAAACGAGGTCAATAGTATAGATTTTACCACCACTCCTCATACCCTTAATCCTATGTCGGTTTTTCTCTTCCTTCCGTCTCATTTATACATTACCTTTGTACCCAATTGATATAAATTATGTTACCCATACAACTATTCAGGCAGAACAAAGAACTGGTACTGGAAGGACTGAAGAAGAAGCATTTCAAGGATTTGAGCCTTGTTGATAAGATAATTGAAACCGACGAACTCCGCCGCAGCATTCAGGTAGAGAACGACGATCTGGCTGCGTCGCAAAACAGCGCGGCAAAAAGTATAGGACAGCTAATGGCAAAGGGCGACAAGGCTGGAGCCGAACTCCTGAAAGAGCGTGTGGGCCTGCACAAAGAGCGCGCTAAAGAACTGGTGCAGAAGCTGAGCGATATAGAAACTGAGCTGCAGGATATGATGGTGCGCCTGCCCAACCTACCGCACAGCAGTGTGCCGGAAGGTCGCTCGCCAGAAGAGAATGTGATTGTACGCGAGGCGGGCATTATACCATCGCTGGAGGCGCAAAAAATGCCGCATTGGGAGCTTACAGCCAAATACAAACTAATAGATTTTGAACTGGGCAACAAGATTACCGGTAGCGGTTTTCCTGTGTTTACAGGGCAGGGGGCAAAGCTGCAGCGCGCGCTAATTCAGTATTTCCTCAATTTCAATATAGAAGCAGGCTATACGGAGTTTTCTCCGCCATTTATGGTCAATGCAGCTTCGGCATATGGTACCGGTCAGTTGCCCGATAAGGATGGGCAGATGTATCATGTTACTGAAGACGAGCTTTACCTGATACCAACTGCCGAAGTGCCGGTAACCAATCTGTATAGAGATACAATTATTCAGGAGGCCGAGTTGCCTGTAAGAATGACAGCCTATACGCCATGCTTCCGCAGGGAGGCAGGCTCGTACGGTAAGGATGTGCGCGGACTAAATCGTGTACACCAGTTCGATAAAGTGGAACTGGTGCAATTGGTGCACCCAAGCGTAAGTTACGATGCGCTGGATGGCATGGTAGCCCATGTAGAAAGCCTGATACAATCGCTTGGTTTGCCTTATCGCATACTACGTTTGTGCGGCGGCGACATGAGCTTCACTTCTGCGCTCACCTACGATTTTGAGGTGTACAGCGCTGCTCAGGAGCGTTGGCTGGAGGTAAGTTCGGTTTCGAATTTCGAGACCTTCCAGTCCAACAGAATGAAAATACGGTTTAAAGATGGATCTGGCAAAACCCAATTGGTGCATTCGCTCAACGGCAGCTCGCTGGCGTTGCCGCGCATCATGGCCTGCCTGCTCGAAAACAACCAAACCCCCGAAGGCATAAATATACCAGAGGCTTTACAGCCTTATTTTGGTAAATCAGTAATCAACTAATTTTGTGGCTGCCGGTAGTGAAAATACTACCGGCAGCTATTTTTACCTGTAGCTACCTTTAGGTAAGGTATTTTACATGGGGCATAAATAGTCTATTGCAGATACCAATTGTTAGAGTATTTTTACTGTGTAAATTAGTTGCAAATTAGAAACCTGCCCTTACAGGTTCCTATAGTTAAAATACAGAATTAAAAATCCAGTTATGCTTCAACGAAAACAATCCTTTTGGTTACTCCTTGCCGCGCTATTCAACGCAGGCGTGCTATACTTCGATCTTTACAGGGTTACCTCCAATGGCAACCACGAGGTTATATATAGGCTCCGGGTGCCAAACGACGCATTTTCTATGTTGCTTATGCTGTTTATAGTGGTGTTGCCGTTCATAACCATATTTATGTTCAAAGATCGGAAGCGGCAGTCGCTTTTGGCCTATGCAAGCATTGGCGCAGTAACGGCTTTTGTGGCTAATATGCTCAGAAACGTATCGAATCTCACGGGTTTTCCTGCAATGTCGGAGGGCAACTACTGGATAGGATCGGTATTGCCGGTTTTTGCATTGGTATTTATTATTCTCGCCATATTAGGTATTCGCCACGACGATAGATTGGTAAAATCGATGGATAGATTACGATAGCATTTACTCAGCGCTCTGTTTTAAAAATATAAAGAGCGATAACGATCATTAGGTCGTTATCGCTCTTCCGTTTTATGTAATCATTAAACAACGGCACAAGCAGTACCACATTGCATTCGGTTTGCGCTTATTTGAAGCTTCCCGATTTTGGCCTGCTGCCAGGTTTATTTTGTCGGTTATCGGCATAATCTCTTTTAGAAGGGAACTGAAATGCGAAGCCAACATTGAATGAAAAATTGCTGAATGGCTGCGCATATGCGGGTTGCACTACGCCTGTGCTGTCGGTTGTGCCGCTTTTTGTGTAGGTTATGTGCGTCTGTCCGCTTACCATGCTGGGGTTGTAGCTTACGCCATTGCTAGTTACGGCAGTTAGGTCGGCCTTTTTTATATATGGCGACAAAGACAACATACTTACCTCGCCCCATATGCTCATATACTTGTTCATACGGTATTGCACGCCGGCAGCGCCGGTAAAGCCCACCGAGAAATTATTTTTGAGCGTAAATGTGAAATCATTGACAGTAGTGGCGCCGGTGCCCGGATCGTTGCGCTGAATCACATGTTGTTCTACGTTGGTTTTCAGAGGCAACGCTAATCCGAAACGGGTATAGATATTGTACTTACTACCATCGGTCTGCAGTACCAGACTTGGCGAAATAATGACTGGCAGGCGGGCTTGCTGAGTGATGGTAGCGCTACTTGGTACACCGTTTATTTCTATATTGCTTATGGTATAGCTATATTTCTGTTGCAGCAGTCCCAGGTTTGCATCTATTTCTACGCCTATGTGGCGGGTGTGCATATAGCCAATGCCAAAGAAGCCGGACAAGCCCGAGGTTAACGAAGCGCTTTTAATATCGAAATTGCCTGTGGTATTGTTGCTTGTGCCACTAAAGGGCGTTCCGCTACCATCAAGTGTTTGCCCGGCCTGAGGTATTGCATATCCTAACCCGGCTTTACCATACCAGCCCTGTCCGCGGCTGGCAATGGCTGTCAGTATCAATGCCGCAGCAATTGCGCTTCTTTTCATAATCTATGGTTGTGCACACAAAGTTATGGGTAATAGCTACGCGCAATTCAGGCAGCGCAGTATAAATTATTGCCCAATTAACTCTTCAAAGCAAAAGCCCCGAAAGCGATTGTTTCGGCGTTCGGGGCTAGTTATGTTTGCTGTTGCGGACTTTTTATCTGGCCATGTGCGCCTCTATGTCCTCGACAGTGATAGGTATGTTTTTAAACAGATCCTCGTTACCGTCCTTGGTAATCCATATATTATTTTCTATGCGAATGCCCATTTGCTCTTCCTCTATGTAAATTCCGGGCTCTATGGTGAATAGCATGCCTTCTTTTACTACATCGGTATAAGAGCCAACATCGTGCACCACAAGGCCCAGATGGTGCGACACGCCATGATAAAAATAGCGTTTGAACGCAGGGTTATCGGGGTCCTGATTTTTTACATCTTCTTCTGTTATCAGTCCAATTTTCAACAATTGGCGTTCCATTTCGGCATTTATACTTTTTACATAGTCTTGAAATGCAATGCCGGGTTTAAGAATACTCTTGCCATGGTTGTGCACTGCGAGGCAAGCATTATATACTTCCTTCTGACGCTCCGTGAATTTGCCATTTACAGGTATGGTCCTCGTCAGGTCGGCATTATAATGGCCATACTCTGCGCCAAAGTCCATAAGTATCAGTTCTCCGTCTTTGCATACTTCGTTATTGTCTTCGTAATGCAGCGTACGCGCTCTGTCGCCCGAAGCTATGATACAGCCGTATGCGTGCCCGGTAGCTCTGTTGCGCAAAAACTCGTGTGTTATTTCGGCTTCTATTTCAAACTCCATAACTCCAGGCTTGATAAACTTCATTACACGATCAAAAGCCTTTGCTGTTATGTCTATTGCCGTTTGGGTTACCGCTACTTCCTCAGCAGTTTTTATGCAGCGCAGTTCTTTCATTATACGGGCCGCCCTGTCGTAATTGTGCAGCGGGTATTTCTTCATTATTTCCTGCACAAAAAACAGGTCTGTACGGTATAGTTCGGTATCAAGGCGGTTGTGCTCGTTGCTGTTCAGGTATACTGTGTCGGCGCTGTTCATCATTACCTGAATCATAGCGTCGAACCCATCGAGCCATTGAATCTGCTTAATGCCCGATAATCGCGTAGCCTCGTCTTTGCGTAGCTTATGTCCTACCCATTTTTCCAGCAGTTCGTTGGGGCGCAATAGCACAAGTACCTCGCGCATTGTCTTATCCGGATTATCGGGGTAGAGTACCACTATAGTTTTTTCCTGCGCCACGCCTGTCAGCCACAGCACGTCGGCATCGGGCTTGTAGCCATAAAAGCCATCGCCGCTTTTGGGGAATGTGGGACTTGCCGGGAATATGGCCAATGAGTTAGGCTTCATTTTTTCGATAAAACGCTGCCTGTTTTGCTCATACAATTTCGATGGAATTGGTAGATTTTTCATACAACTAAGTTAGATTAAAACATAAAATAAAAGTTGAGAAAGCTGATAATAAGGAGCTCAAATTTTATGTTGTTGCAAAGCTATAGCGCCACAGTCATAAATTACCGGAGGGAAGCAACCTTACCCCTAAAAATCACCTGATAGATGGTAATGGAGGACCTGTGTTTGCTATTGCGGTTGCCGGCCAATAGATAAAAAAGAACCAGCGCTAAACAGGATAAAACCAAATTGGTGGATATATGGTATATCGCAAATATATTTTTTCGGATACTAACAATAATGGCGATATGTACGCCTTAATTAAATGAAAGGTCCAGCGGGAGCATTTATACGCTTTTGGGGTTAGCGATAACGCGATATTTTTTAGCGGCAACCGTTAAGTTTATGAAAATAATTTCTAACTTAGGGCTTTGTTTTTAATTGTAGCCTTTGGGATTGCATCCCGAGGGTGGATATGTATCTGTATATAGTTACTAAATAATGGCTACAACCATTGATAGTGGCTGTTTTCAGCGTACTGAGATTAAAAATGGCAACACCTTTACCTAATAATTGTTTAAATTTTAGAGAATGAGAAAATTGTACAACAGCCTTAGATTACTACTCGTTATTTTATTAGGCGCTATCGGCAATGCATCTGCTCAGAGTACCATTTCTTATGGTTATACAGGCGGACTGCAAACCTATGTGGTGCCGGTAGGTATAGAGCATGTTATTGTTAATGCCAAGGGGGCGTCTGGCGGTTACAATTCTCGGCCTACAGTATTGCTCGATAGTCCTGGTCACGGGGCTTGCGTAGTATGTACGCTTACCGTTTCTGTAGGTCAGGTGCTTAATATATATGTAGGTCAGAAAGGCGGCGACGGCACAACTGCAGTCGGCGGCGCGGGCGGTTACAACGGCGGCGCTGCAGGTGGACACGGTGTGTCATCTATCAACTCAGGCGGCGGCGGCGGCGGCGCGAGCGATATTCGCGTAGGCGGCGTTGCTTTGGGCAATCGTGTTATTGTTGCCGGCGGCGGCGGCGGCGCAGGTCTTAACTGCGGATTGAACAACGATAAGGGCGGCGACGGCGGCGGCACTACTGGTCAGAACGGTAACTTCTGTATTCCGGGTTCAGGTACCAGCAGCGCAGGCGGCGGCGGTACGCCATCGGCAGGCGGCGCAGGCGGTACTTGTACCAGCTGTACACCATCTACTCCGTCATCAGCTGGTACTTTGGGCACAGGCGGTTCAGTTGTATCTGGCGCTGCCGGCGGCGGCGGCGGCGCAGGTTATTATGGCGGCGGCGGCGGCCAGTGGAATGGCGGCGGCGGCGGTTCATCTTATACTGATGCCACATTGGTTTCTGGCGTTACTCATACACGCGGTTGCCAAACCAACAGCGATGGCTTAGTTACAATTACTCCAATATGCACGGTGCCTGCTATAACAGGTACTATGAACGTTTGTATGGGGCTTACTCAAACACTTGCAAATGGCTATACCGGCGGTACATGGACAAGTAGCAATACTGGTCTTGCAACAGTTGGTTCGCTCGACGGCGTTGTTACCGGCGTATCAGCAGGTTCGGTTTTCATTACGTATACTTATGGTCCTTGTCAGGTTACAACACCTTTTGTTGTTAATCGCCTGCCATTGCCTATTACAGGGTCAGACAGCGTTTGCGTAGGTCTGACAACCGATCTGAACGATGTGGACGGCACAAGTACATGGACCAGCAGCAACACTGCTGTTGCAACAATAGGTTCTTCTACAGGCACTGTAACCGGCGTTACAGCAGGTACTTCACTTATTACGTTTACCGCGCCTATTACAGGTTGTATCATCACGCGTACCATGCGCGTAGATCCGTTACCCGGACCAATAACCGGTATGGATAGTATATGCGAAGGCTCAACCACAATATTAGGCAACTCAGCTGCCGGCGGAACGTGGGCTACAAGCAATATAGGTATTGCAACTATTGGCACTACGACCGGAGATATTACCGGCGTATTCCGAGGCACAGTTACAGTAACTTACACATTACCTACAGGTTGTATAATGACGCGCACCGAACGCGTAGATCCGTTGCCATTGCCGATAGCCGGCGTGCCGATTGTTTGCGTTGGCCTGACTACTACGCTAACCGATGCCGGCGGCGGAAGCTGGACAAGTTCAGACCTGACGGTGGCTACAGTAGGCAGTTCTACTGGTATCGTTACCGGCGTTCATGCAGGTACTGCCGTTGTTACCTATACTTTACCAACTACCTGCTATATAACTACTACAGTATTGGTAAACCCATTGCCAGGACCAATACGCGGCGGCGATAGCTTGTGTGAAGGATTGACATTTACTCTTACTAACGATTCTTTATTCGGTACATGGACCAGCAGTAATACTGCCATTGCAACCATAGACATTACAACCGGCGTAGTAACCGGCGTTATGGGCGGTACAGTAACTATTACCTATACTTTGCCAACAGGTTGTATATCTACATTGCCATTGCGTATTAACCCTCTGCCGGCAACTATTACCGGCCCGCCAACAGTTTGTCGCTACAGCTCTATTACGTGGACTAGCGCTACTCCGGGCGGCATATGGACAAGTAACGATATTTCCATTGCCACAGTAGGTACGTCGACAGGGGTTATCACCGGGGTAACTGCAGGCACGGCAATTATTACCTATACATTGGCCACGGGTTGTAAATTAGTTGCAGCCTTACTTATTCATCCATTGGCGGTAATAGTAGGACCTTCTGCAGTATGCGCAACAGATTCTATTTTGCTTACTGACTCTGTGAGCGGCGGAATATGGACAAGCAGCAATTTGTTAAGAGCGCTGGTTGATCCTGTAACAGGTAGGGTTTATGGCATATCAGCAGGCCTTGTTCATATTACTTACACATTGCCTACCGGATGTTTCTCAACACATTCAGTAACAGTTAATCCACTTGATCCGATCACTGGTACAAGCCGCGTGTGCGTTGGCCTTACAACAACGCTTGGTAACGTGAATCCAGGCGGGTTCTGGACAAGTAGCGATCTATCGATCTGTACCATTGGCTCATCAACGGGTATAGTAACTGGGGTTGCCGAGGGTACCGCTACAATAACTTATACATTACCTACAGGTTGTACCTCTTACCTTACTTTTAGCGTAGACCCATTGTCGCCTATTACTGGTACAACATCTGTATGTGTGGCATTAACGACAACACTTGCAGACGCTACTCCGGGCGGACTATGGACCAGCGGTTCGACGGCGGTAGCTACAGTTGATGCTTTCGGCGTTGTTACCGGGGTTAGCTTCGGTACTGCAGTTATTACTTATCACCTACCAACGGGTTGCGAAGCCTATACTACTGTATTTGTTAGCCCTCTTGCTGCAATTGGCGGCACACCTCATGTATGCGAAGGACTTACTACAACCCTTACCGATGCAGTAACTGGCGGATTATGGAGCAGTAGCGATGATTTGATAGCTACAATAGGATCTACAACCGGTATTGCAACAGGCGTAGTGGCAGGTACGGCAATTATCACTTATTCATTGGGTACTGGCTGCGCAGCATATCTAACATTAACTGTAGATATCTCTCCACTTCCAGTTACAGGTACAGACAGCCTTTGCGTTGGGTTAACTACATTATTCTCAGACGCTACATTTGGTGGCACATGGAGCAGCAGCGACGTAGGAGTTGCCTTTGTAAATCCTCTTTCTGGAGTTATTACAGGTACAGGAGCCGGCACCGCAATAATTACTTACAATATGCCGGGAGCTTGTATCTCTACAAGGTCGGTAACGGTAAATCCTTTGCCTGCTGCAATAACCGGAACAACGTCAGTTTGTCTTGGATATACAACAACGCTTAGCGATGCTACTACAGGCGGCGCTTGGACCAGTAGCAACTATGGCACTGGCGACATTGATGTGGCTACTGGCGTAGTTACCGGCGTGGGCGTAGGTACCGCAATAATTACTTATACATTACCCACCGGATGTATAGCAACAACAATTGTAACCATACAACCGGTGCCGGCAGCAATAACCGGAACATTTGCAGTATGCGTTGGGCAAACAACTACGCTTAGCGATGCAACCCCGCTTGGTACATGGACCAGCAGCGACATAGCAGTAGCTACAGTAGGATTGGGCACTGGCGTAGTTACCGGCGTAGCATCAGGAACTGCGACCATTACATATACGGTAACATCTACCGGTTGTTTCGCTTTGTCTACCGTAACGGTGAACCCGCTTACCCCAATCACAGGCACATTGCGTGTTTGCGTTGGCGATGCTTCTACGCTGTCTAACGTAACTGGCGGCGGCGAATGGAGCAGCAGCAACACATTTGTTGCAACTGTAGGCAGTACTTCAGGCGTATTTACCGGCGTGAATGCTGGCACAGCTACCATATCTTATATATTACCAACTGGCTGTATGGCTACAATTACTGTCTCTGTTAGTCCGTTACCAGCGGCCATAGCTGGCGTAACAACTATATGCGTAGGACTTACATCTACACTTACAGACGCTACGGGCGGCGGTACCTGGAGCAGCAGCGATATTGCAGTAGCTACAATAGGCAGCCTTACTGGCACCGTTACCGGATTGTTTGCAGGTACTGCAATAATAACCTATCGCGTAACTACAACAGGCTGTTATGTAACTACAATAGCTACTATCTACGACCTTGCTCCAATAGTAGGCGTACGCAGATTGTGCCTTGGTGAAACAACAACGCTAACGGATCCTGCTCCCGGCGGTACTTGGTCGAGCGGCAACATAGGCGTAGCAACCATAGGATCTGCTACCGGTGATGTAGTTGCAGTAGGCGTAGGTACGTCTATAATATCGTATACGCTGCCAACTGGTTGTCGTTCAGTGATGACGCTTACCGTTAATCCACTACCATTCTTCATAGCAGGACCAACGAGCGTGTGTGAAAATGCCACAATTACCCTAACCGATGTAACCGGTAGCGGACCAGGCTTCTTGTGGAGCAGTAGCGATATTGCTGTTGCAACTATCGGTTCAATTTCCGGCGTTGTCAACGGTGTTGCGGCAGGCACAAGCACAATAACTTTTACCGTAGCGTCGACAGGTTGCTACCGTACAACAACGCTTACCGTTAATCCTATACCTGCCGCGATAGGCGGACCGTCAACGGTCTGTCAGTTCTCGACGGTTACCCTCACAGACGCGTCGGCGGGTGGAACCTGGACAAGTAGTAATACTGCGGTTGGAACGATAGATAATACGACCGGCGACCTTTATGGGGTAACCGCAGGCACTACAACTATTACCTATGCATTTACAGCTACAGGTTGTTATATCACCACAAGTGTAACCGTATACCCTGTACCGGCTATTACCGGTCCCACTGCAGTCTGCGAAGGGTCGACAATAACTGCGACAGAAAGTATAGGCGGCGGCACTTGGAGCAGTAGCGATGATCTTACTGCAACAATAGGCTCTACTACTGGCGTTATCACCGGAGTAGTGGCTGGCACAGTTACCATTACCTATACATTTACAACAGGCTGTATAGCGCTCGAAACAGTTACGGTACATCCGTTACCGTCTGCAATTTCTGCGCCCATTGCAACCACTTGTCAGGGTTCGTCTATAACATTTACAGATCCGACACCGGGCGGTACATGGAGTAGCAGCGACATACTTGTGGCTACTGTAGGTTCGCTTTCGGGCGTGGTTACAGGCACCGGCGGCGGTACTGCAACTATTACCTATCGTTTGGCGACCGGCTGTTATACAACTACTATAGTTAATATTAATCCGGTTACGCCAATTACCGGCATTTTCCGTGTGTGTATTGGACTGACTACAGATTTGAACGACGCTACACCGGGCGGTACATGGAGCAGCAGCAATACAGCTGTGGGAACCATAGATGCAGCAGGTATAGTGACCGGCATTTCGGTAGGAACAACTGTTATCACTTATATGCTGCCAACAGGTTGCTCAGCACAACGTACTGTAACAGTTAATCCGTTGCCGCTTGCAATAACAGGCCCAACGGTAGTATGTACAGGCTCAACAATTACCCTATCTGATCCGTCGGGTGCAGGAACTTGGACGAGCAGCAATATAGGCGTTGCCACGGTAGGATCGCTCACTGGTGTTGTTACCGGAGTTGGCGCAGGCACTGCCATAATTACATTTACTTTACCAACCACCTGTATAGCTGTGGTTACGGTAACCGTAAATGCTTCGCCTGCCGCAATAGCTGGTTCATCGAGCGTTTGTTACAACCTTTCTACCACGCTTACCGATGCAACACCGGGCGGTGTATGGTCGAGCAGTAATACTGGCGTGGCAACAATTGGCAGTTTATCTGGCGTTGTGTTTGGCGTATCTGTGGGTACTACGGTTATAACTTATGCAATGCCTAACGGCTGTTATCGCACACTCAACTTTACGGTTAACTCACTGCCTTCGGCTATTACCGGAGCAACATTTATCGTCTGTGCGGCTTCCACCATCCGACTATCCGACGCCACAACTGGCGGCGTATGGACAAGTAGTAATATTGGTGTGGCTACGGTAGTAGGCGCTGGTCCGGGGCTGGGCGACGTAACAGGCGTATCTGCCGGTACAGCCATCATAACTTACTCATTAGGTACAGGTTGTACGGCGGTGACTACTGTAACCGTACTACCGCAACCGATTGCGTTAATAACTCCGCTGAGCGACACATTTGTATGTCCGGGCGACTTCGTAGAACTTACGGCATCAACCGATCCTGTTTATACCTACCAGTGGTACAATGGCGCATTGCCAATAGCAGGCGCTACCAATGCTACTTACACAGCTCCTGACGTAACCACAAATTATAGAGTAGTCGTAACATCGGGCTCCACAGGTTGTAGCAGAACGTCTACGCCAATGAATGTAATAGTAAGTCCGGTTACAGCAACAATTACTACACCGGGCGGCACAATAGGTTGTGCCCGCACAGGCATCGTATTGAACGCTAATATAGGTGCAGGTCTTACTTATCAGTGGGAAGAAAGCGGTATCCCAATATCTGGCGCTACCGGAGCTACCTACACAACAACTGTTACCGGTACATTTGATGTGCGCGTAACAAATGCTACAGGTTGCTCTGCAACTTCTTTGCCGCAACCTATTACAATTAATCCTTCGCCAACTGGTTTGGTAACGCTTTCAGGACCTTTAACCTTCTGCGCTAATGATACACTGAAACTTACTGCAGAGTCGGGCGCTGGCCTAACTTACCAATGGAGCAACTTGGGTGGTCCGATACCCGGTGCAATCGATAGCGTACTGTATGTAACCACAGGTAATACCTATAGAGTGACAGTTACTAATTCGTTTGGTTGCACAACTACGTCTGCAAACATAGTAGCGGTTACGAGAGGTATTCCTTCGGCCACCATTACTGCTGTAGGTTCGCTTGCATTCTGTACAGGCGGCAGCGTAACGTTAAGCGCACCAGGCGGTCCAGGTTTGTCTTATCAGTGGTATAAGAACGGAACTATAATTGCTGGCGCAGTAGGTGCTGTATATGTAGCTACTACCACGGGCGATTATACAGTACGTGTAACTAATGGTTTTGGTTGTGTAGTAACTACACTTACGCCAACATCTGTAACAGTATTGTCTGTACCGACTGTTGTACCAATTACTCCTAAGTCGTTCTGCTGGGGCGGTAGCTCACGTCTTTCAGCTGTGGTTGTCGGTTCAACATCATTGATAACTTACCAATGGTACTTTAATGGTTCAGCAATACCCGGCGCTACAAGCAGCACCTATAATGCAAATGTACCCGGCGACTATAGCTGCGACGTTTATGCGCCAACTGGTTGCTTCCTGTCGAGCTTACCTGTATCAGTTACAGAGAATCCGCTGCCAAACCCAAGAATTACTTTCGACGGCATGGTGTTCCATACGGGTACTTTCTACAGAACCTATCAGTGGTATAAGAATGGCATTGCTGTTGTAGGCGGTACTACATCTGCTACACCTGCTACTGGCGATGGTAGCTACAAAGTAGGCGTAACCGACTCAAACGGTTGTCAGTCGATATCTGATATTTACGTACTTACCGGCTGGAGCGCACTGCACAATGTAGGCGTAGGTACAGTAGCGAATAATCTGGGTGTGATAACAATATTCCCTAACCCTGCACAGGATGTGGTTAATATTGAATCGCCTGAAGAAGTTCGCGCAGTAATAACATCTATAGACGGAAAAGAGGTAATGAGAAAAGACAATGCCAAACAACTCGATATCTCAACTTTTGCGAATGGTATATACATCATCAAGTTATACGATGCAAATGGCCAAATGGTGAAAACCGACAAGCTGCTGAAAACATCGAAATAGTGTTGTTGAATATTTAATATTGAAAACGGCTGCCAGAATGAGGCAGCCGTTTTTATATGGGGTGGTGGAAAATTATTTGATTGCTGATAGGATACTACTTCAAGTGTTCTTTTGGTTTATCGTCCATTTTCACTGATTCGTCGCCTTTTTTGCCCTGTTTACCGACAAGGCTCCGTATTTTGCCGAAATAAATTTTACAATCTGTTTACACAAAAATAGATTTGCACTCAAATTAGCTTCTACCCATGAGGGATAAAATATACCTGACATTAATAAAAAGCGCAGCATTTACAGCATTGATGTTGTTTACAGCGGCGGCAAATGCACAATTTAAGATCAGTGGAACTGTAGTGAATGAAAAGGATAGACCAATAAAAGGTGTAAGCGTATACCTGGATAACACAATTGACGGCGCAACTACCGACAGCTCTGGCATTTTTGTATTCACTACTACAGAGACAGGTAACCAAACACTGATGGCAACAGAAATAAGCCATGAAACAACTGGCATGCCTATTGCTATTACAGGTAATATGAGCGGTATTGTACTGCGTATGAAATCGAATGCATCGCACAATCTGGATGAAGTGGTGATAACAGCGGGATCGTTTGATGCATCGAACGATAAGACTAAGACCGTATTGCGCCCACTGGATATTGTAACAACCGCCGGCGCCGGCGCTGACGTTGTAAAAGCTATGCAGACACTGCCGGGTACGCAGCAGACAGGTCCGGATAACGGGTTGTTTGTGCGCGGCGGAGATGCCAGCGAGGCTGCGATAGTAGTAGATGAAATGATTGTTCAAAACGCGTTTTTTACAGGAGCTCCGGGCGTTGCTACACGTAGCAGGTTTGGCGCATTTCAATATCAAGGGGTATCATTCAGTAGCGGAGGCTATAGCGCCCGCTACGGTCAGGCTTTATCGAGCGTGCTGGAGTTGAATAGTACAGACCTTGCAGACAAAAGCACTATTAATCTGGGTATAAACATGGCGAGCTTGTATGTATCAGGCGTTAAGAAATGGAAGAACGCGAGCCTCGATGTAGGTGTGAACTACACCAATTTATCGCCATTTTATGGAGTTGTGAAGAGCAACTTTAAGTTTTATCAGGTTCCGGAAGGCGGAGGCGCCAACCTGCGGTATGCCTGGAAACCTAACAAAGACGGTATTTTGAAATTCAATTTCAATACTACCTACAACGCAACGGGCGTAACCATACCTAATCCCGGAGCAGCAAATAGAAACCCAACTAATAATCCGTTTGCTAATGCGCCCGATACCATCAACTTTGTAACCAAGGATATGTACTACTACAGCAACATATCGTACAAGCAGATGTTTAAGAACAAATATAGCCTGTATACGGCGGCATCTTTTAGCCAGGACGTAGCTAACAACAAATTTTACACCTTCCCCATAGATCAAACTGACCATCGCGGCCAATTCAGGATAGAGGGTAAAGACTTTTTCACCAGCAGGCTCAATTTGCTGGTAGGAACCGATGTGCAGAGCTTTGGCATCGATAAAGACTTTGGCGGCTACTTCAAACAGAATTTTACTGAAACGCAGGTTGGCGCCTACACCGAACTGGAATGGACGCCCTATTACAGAATAGCAGTGAAACCGGGAGTACGCTACGAACACAGCGTATTGCTGAATAAGGATGCGGTAGCGCCGCGCCTGTCTATGGCTATTAAAACGAGTTCAAACAGTCAGGTTTCGCTGGCTGGGGGGATATTTTACCAGAATGCAGATAACAGCTACTTACTGGCTGGCCTAAAGCCAAGTATGCAGCAGGCAATACACTACATAGCCAACTGGCAGTATAACAAAGATAGCCGCACGCTAAGAATAGAGGGCTATTATAAAAACTATGTAGACCTTGTACGCACGCCAAATCTGACTTACGATCCCACAGGATACCGCAATATGGATAATACAATATTGGTGGATAATAGCGGTTATGGGTATGCCCAGGGTCTGGAACTATTTTATCGCGACAAAAAAACGGTGAAGAATCTGGACTATTGGGTGTCGTATAGTTTCATTGATACTAAGCGCAAGTATGGTAGCTTCACCAGCCTTGCCACACCAACATTTATAGCAGATCATAATCTAAATCTGGTAACCAAGTACTTTGTAGATAAATGGCAAACAAACTTTAGCGCTACCTACAGCTATGCCACCGGCCGCCCTTACTACGACCCAACGCTGGATCAAAGCAATGCAGCCAATTTTTTAAGCGGCAGGACCCCGGATTATCACAATCTGGCTATTTCTATCGCTTATCTGCATAGTTTTGGCAAGTTGTTTACGGTATTTTACCTGAGCTTGGATAATGTTACTAATCAGCACAATGTATTTGGCTATCGCTACGCTAGCGACGCTAACGGCAATCTTGCAAAGAACCCAATAGTGCCTGCGCTGTATAGGTCGCTATTTTTCGGGGTAAATATGTCGTTGACACAGTTTAAAAAAGACGAGTTATAAGCAACAACCAACATAAACATAAAAGCAATGAAAAAACTGATATTAATGAGCGCCCTGGCCTGCTCATTTATGAGCGCACAGGCGCAAGACTACAAAGCATCTCTGGAGAAAGTATTTTCGGTATTTGACACCACACACTCACAGGATCAGCGGATAGAGCTGAGCAATAAGCTGAGCCTTATAGCCAAGAAATGGGGCGATGAGTGGGTAACACACTATTATGCTGCATTTAGCAAAGCTATTCTGTCGTACAACGAAAAGGACAATGCCAAAAAAGATGCCTTCCTCGATGATGCCGACAAAGAGTTGCAGGAGTCTGTGACGCTACTGAAGAAAAACAATGACGAGACTCATGTATTGACCGCCATGATTGCCAATGCACGTATGTCTGTAGACCCTATGAACCGCTGGCAGAAATATGGCAAATTGTTTAGCGAGAACCTGGAAAGCGCAAAAGAGTTGAATCCCGATAATCCGCGTATGTACTACCTGCAGGGAACCAGCAAGTTTTTTACGCCAAAGGCTTATGGCGGCGGCAAGAAAGCGGCTATGCCATACTTTGAGAAAGCTGAAAACCTGTTTGCAAAAGAAAAAGGCGGAGATATTGCCAAGCCTTACTGGGGTAAGGGCATGAATGCCTACTTCCTAGCACAGTGCAAAACAGAAGATAAGGAGTAAGCGCGCTGTATATTATAGACAAATAAGACTAACGTGATGGGCTGCTGGCTTACTTATAGGCCAGGCGGCCCATCGTTTTTGGAGGGCAGTCGTTGCAGCTTAATAATTTATTATTACTTGCTCAAAACATATTCCCTAATTTCGCAGACCAAACTAAGGACAAGGTGACTACACGGGAATTTATAGCGGCAGCGCTGAAAGAAGATATTGGTAATGGCGATTTTTCGACGCTATCTTGTATAGCCGCGCATACCAAGGGTAAGGCAGTACTGAAGATTAAGGAGGATGGTATACTGGCAGGTGTGGATCTTGCCCGCGAGATTTTTCATTATCTGCAGCCGGATGCTGTGTTTACCGCATATAAAAAAGACGGCGACAAAGTAACCAATGGCGAAATAGCCTTTGATATAGTTGCCGATGTGCACATCATATTGCAGGCTGAAAGACTGACACTGAACTGTATGCAACGCATGAGCGGCATAGCTACGCTTACCAATGTATATGTTGCTGCTATAAAAGATTACAAGGCGCAAATACTGGATACGCGTAAGACAACGCCGCTATTCCGTATGCAGGAGAAAGAGGCGGTACGTATAGGCGGCGGGGTAAACCACCGCATGGGGCTATATGATATGGTAATGCTGAAGGATAACCATATAGATTTTTGCGGAGGCATAGAAAAGGCCATTCTGCAAACGAATGCATACCTGAAAGCAAATAATCTGGACCTCAGGATAGAAGTAGAAACGCGCACGATAGACGATGTGAAACGAGTCTTGGCGGTGGGTAATGTGGCTCGTATAATGCTGGACAACTACACTCCGGCACAACTGGCTGAAGCTGTAGAACTAATAGATAGCCGCTACGAAACCGAAGCGTCGGGGGGCATAAATCTGAGCAACATAGTAGATTATGCCCGCACCGGTGTGGATTATATATCGGTAGGGGCAATAATTCACCATGCAGTAAGTATGGATCTGAGCCTTAAAGCAGAGATTTTATGATGCAGAAACACCTTGTATTTATCATCAATCCTAAGTCGGGGGTAGAGCGGCAGAAAGAGATAAAGCAGGGTATAGATGCACATCTCGATAAGCAACGTTTTTCGTATGAGATAGTGCATACCGAATTTGCTAAACATGGTACGAAACTGGCGCGCGAAGCAGCCAGGAATGGGGCTTATGCTGTGGTGGCAGTGGGCGGCGATGGATCGGTAAATGATATTGCGCAGGGCCTCACAGGTACCGATACCATATTGGCCATTATTCCCAAAGGGTCGGGCAATGGTATGGCGCGCACTATAGGTATACCGCTTCAGGTAGCCGATGCAATACGTACAATAAACAACGACAAAATAGTAAATGTAGACTTGGGTTACGCCAACGACCGGCTGTTTATAAGCAATGCCGGAGTAGCGTTTGACGCGCTGATATCAAAAAAATTTGCCAAAAGCGAACGCCGCGGCCTTATGGTATATAGCTGGCTGGTAACCAAGCATATGTGGTTGTATAAGTCGTGGGATTGGGAAATAACTATAGATGGTAAACCTATACGAGAAAAAGCATTTATGATCAACGTGGCCAACGGACAGCAGTTTGGCTACAACTTCAAGATAGCGCCTATGGCCAGCTATACCGACGGGCTGCTGGACCTGATCATTGTTCGACGCTTCCCGAAGATACTGGGAGGGGTGATAGCCTTGCGCGCCATGAATGGTAGCATAGCGGCCAGCCCTTATGTGCAGCATTTCAGAGGTAAAGAAATTACCATCAGCCATCCATCGCTGCGATTGATGCAGACCGACGGCGATGCGCATGCCTGCGAGAGCAGCATAAAGTTTACTGTGCAACCCGGGGCTTTAAGGGTTATTGTGCCTTAGCATATCCCAGTATTGGTTTTTATGTAGCAATGTGGGCACTTTCTGTAGCACGCTTTTGTATCTGTGTGACTTAAATTATGCAAGTCTTGAAATTTATGGACTATTTTTACCGCTGCATAAAAACAGAATACAATGATATTAGTAACTTATAACAAAGATGGCAGAGAACAACTTTCTATTTGCGTTCAGTCTGCGCTTTATGATACCAACTCCATAAACACAGCAGCGCCTGCAACCATGGCTCAACTGCTGCAAGACTGGGATGCGGGTATGACTATACTGAAGCAAGAAGAGGCAAAAATACTATCGGGAGAAAGAGATGAAGCTGACTGTATAGCTTACGATGATGCACAACTAATGGCCGCCGTACCTAAGCCAACATCGTGCCGCGATGGTTATGCTTTTCGCCAGCATGTTGCGGCAGCGCGCCGCAACCGTAAGGTAGATATGATACCTGAGTTTGATCAATATCCTATTTTTTACTTTACCAATCATAATTCGGTTCAAGGACCCGGCGCAATAAGTGTGATGCCCGACCACCTGAAAAAACTGGATTTTGAGCTGGAAGCAGCAATAGTAATCTGCAAGAAAGGCCGCAATATACCGGCATCTGAGGCCGACAACTACATAGGCGGCTACATGGTAATGAATGACATGAGCGCGCGCACACTGCAAATGGAAGAAATGCTGCTGAATCTGGGCCCGGCAAAGGGTAAGGATTTTTGTACTGTATTGGGCGCCATGCTGGTAACGCCCGACGAACTGGAGCAACAAAAAATACCCGCAAAGCCCGGCCATACCGGTAATAACTACAACCTGAAAATGCAGTGCCTTGTAAACAACAAACTGGTGAGCGAGGGTAACATGGGCGATATGGACTGGACATTTGCCGAAATCATAGAGCGCTGCTCGTATGGCGTAGACATTTATCCTGGCGATGTGATAGGAAGCGGCACAGTAGGTACCGGCTGTTTTCTGGAGCTAAACGGCACAGGTAAACTGAACGACCCCAACTATCAGGAGCAATGGCTGCAGGATGGCGATGTGGTAGTGTGCAAAGTACAGGATCTGGGTACATTGACCAACAATATAGTGGCAGAAAATACCGACTGGAGCATACTGAACCTGAAGAAGAAATAGCCAACAATCAACATGTTGTATGAGAGCAATAGTTAGCCTAATTCGCTCATTGTCTTTTATTGCTCTGCTTATAGGGTTAGCGTTCAAAATACTGCATTGGCCGGGAGCTGAAATAATGATAGCTTCCGCCTTGGTGGTTTTTGTTGGGGCTACGGTGATGCGGTTTTTATTGAGGCGATGATAATGTTTGTTTTCAAGTTTGATAGAGTGTATATCACTTACTCTATCAAACTTGAATTGTATAGCACGTAACGAATAATATTGTTAGGAAACAGAATAGAAAGTAACAATGACCCCAAACACAATAGTAGGAATTATAGGCTCCGGAGCCATGGGAGCCGGTATAGCGCAGGTGGCAGCAGTAGCCGGTCATAGTGTGGTAGTGTACGACAATAATGCTGCAGCGCTTGATAAGGCGGCAGCTAACCTGAAGGCTACCCTGATGAAGCTACAGGAAAAAGGTAAGCTAACCGATGCAGAAGCAATAATAAAAAGAATGTCGTTTACTGCCGACTTGCAGGGCCTTGCTGCCTGCGGGCTGATTATAGAGGCTATTGTGGAACGGCTGGATGTGAAGAAGTCGGTGTTTGCTCAGGTAGAGCAGGTAGTGGCAAACGATTGTGTGCTGGCTACCAATACTTCTTCGCTCTCGGTTACGTCTATAGCGGCTGCTTGTACCGACCCGTCGCGGGTGATGGGGTTACACTTTTTCAATCCGGCTCCGCTCATGGCTCTGGTGGAGGTAATACCTGCTATACAAACCAATGCCGACCTGATACCGCAGGCAAAGGATCTGATGCAGCAATGGGGCAAGCTGCCGGTAATAGCCAAGGACACACCCGGCTTTATAGTAAACAGAGTGGCCCGTCCGTTTTATGGCGAGGCGCTGCGCATACTCGACGAAGGTATAGCCGATATGGCTACTATAGACTGGGCTATGACCGAGTTGGGCGGTTTCAGGATGGGGCCGTTTACACTTATGGACTATATAGGCCACGACGTAAACTATGTGGTTACCGAAACTGTGTTTCAGTCGTTTTTTTACGACCCGCGCTACAAGCCGTCATTTGCGCAGAAAAGACTGCTCGAAGCCGGCTGGCTGGGACGTAAATCGGGTCGCGGATTTTACAATTATGCGCAGGGCGCCGAAATATTAGCGCCTACGAAGGATGAAGTGTTGGGAAAGCAGATTTTTGAGCGTATTCTTGCAATGCTGATCAATGAAGCTGTTGATGCGCTGCACCTGAATGTAGCCACTGCCGCCGATCTGGACACTGCAATGACCCGCGGCGTAAACTACCCAAAAGGACTACTGCAGTGGTGTAATGAGTGGGGAACAGCCCAATGCCTTGAGAAATTGGATGAACTTTATCATCTTTACCACGAAGATAGGTACAGAGCAAGCCCATTATTAAGAAAACAGGCTATTGGAAATAAAAAAATTGTTTAATTTTCGCAAATGAAAAGTATAGCGCTACTATTTTTTTTAACAGTTTGCTCTTTTCTGGGTTTTGCTCAGGATGGTAGCAATACCATTATTACCCTTTATGGCGGGGGCGGACTGGCTACCAGCAACAACTACGATGTGGCCATTTCGGGCGGAATAGCTTTTCATAAGGGTCTCGTTTACCGTACGGGCATTGGCGTAGCATTGTTTTATCAGGGTTACAGTATACTTTCAGACAAAGAAGCCTATGGCGTAACCGGCGGTACCGGCAATGCGGGAATGGTTGTGTATAATAAGAGTAGTTATGTATTTGTTTGCCCACGTTTTTACCATGGTATAGGCAAGGGTGAAACATTCAAGTTTTTTCTGGGCGGCGGCGTTGGTTTCAACATGGGCGGCACAGAAACCATGCGTAAGTGGGATAAAAGCCACGGCGCCAGTGTGGGCAACTATGATAGTACCATTACTACCACAGCCAACATCAATAAAATGGTGTTTCGCGTAGGCTTTGGTTTTGAAGAGCACATACATCTGGGCGGTAAATGGTGGATGACCGTAATAGAAGATTTTGGCTTTTTAGGCAACCCAATAAGCAAAACCGGCGATGTAGACTATGCAAGCCGCACTTTTTATAGCCCTGCACCTATGAAGCCGGGCTACATATCGCTGCAACTGGGCATCACCCATTCTAAATTTTAGTGTCTCAAAAGAAAGTAGCGTATGAAACGATTGTGTGTCTTGGGGCTACTTTCACTGTTTCCTTTTTTGGGCATGGCGCAAGGCGCTTATGGCGTACAATTGGGGATTGGGCGCACCACGGCTTACAATTCGCGATTTACAACCACGGTCAGCGGTTTTTATATGGCGCGGCTTAGTCCGCGTATATACCTGGGCGGAGAATTAGCTATACAAAAATACTCATTTACCTACGAGGCGGGTCTTTCTGCGCCTGCCTATTCCGATATTATCAGCGTTTCGCAGAAGAGCTACTATATGTTTGTGTCGCCCAAATTCGATTTAGGCATAGGCTATCACAAGCACGTTCATTTTACTTTTTCGGCAGGCGCCGGCCTGCTTATGGGCGGCTACCAAAACACCGACCAGCACACCCCGCTGTGGGTAACCAATGGGGTAGGAGTGGGCGCCGACACTATGACCACAGAAACCACGCGCTACATGCGCAACTTTCTGTACCGCATAGGCGGCGGCATTACAGAGCGTATACCTACCCACGGCTACTGGAGTATAACGCTGAGTCAGGATTTTAGTTTCTTGCCTACACGCCTCAACAACGGCGGCGCCAACCTCAATACAAGCTACTTCTGTTTTACGGTAGGCATAATGCATAAGTATCCGCAAACGCTGGTAGAGTATTAATAGCAGCGGTTCATTTACTTTACAATTTAGCTATTATCATGCGGCATCATCAGGCGGTTATATCAGTAGTAAGTTAGCCGCCAAAATAATTAGCGCTATTTTCGACCATAATAATATCTTTAGGTATGAAAAGTACCCTACTCTCTATAATTGCCGCAGTACTGGCTATAGGCGCAAAGGCGCAGGGCATATATGGCTTTTACGGCGGCGTTAGCGCCACTACTACCTATACCTCAAAAGCCTCGCCCAAGGTAGGTACTACCTATGTGGTGGGCGTAGCTACCCATGTGTATCTGGGTGGTACCATGTTTACAGAAAACTACGACCTTACTAATTACGACAACCATTTTGCGCAGTTTGGCGGGCCGGCTTATACCATCACCCACAATACTACCTACCTCTATGCAGCGCCCAAGATAGAGGTTGCGATTGGGCATCAAGAGTATTTTCGTTTTTTCCTGAATGGCGGCCCCGGATTTTTGCTGAGCGGCTCGCAACTTATTACCGCCGACAGACCCTATAACCCTTACGCAGGCGCTCATTCCGGACTTGGCTACGACACTGCCTACACCAACGGCAACATTACCACAAAACTATTTCGCATAGGGCTGGGCGCAACCCAGCATGTACCCATTTTCCGCAACTGGGATGTAACCTTTACCGAAGAGCTGGGCCTGCTGCCGGGCTGGCTGTCTAAAAACACCCAAGGCTACAATGGCGATGCCGCCATGAACATGCGCAGCAACTCTATATCGGTAATGGTAGGCATATCGCACCGATACAGGTGGGAGCCCATAAAGCCGCGCCGCACCTGGGGCGGGTATTGATAAGGGTGAGTCTGAACCGTTGATTTAGCTGGTTGGAATGATTGGTTAAAATAAATGATCGACAAATTTGTAAGTACATCCCTGCGGCTTAGCGCTACAATGCATATTTTACAATAAAAACCTAGATGTGATTTTTTGTAGCATATCTATATCTATTCTACAGCTTTTTTCCCGGGTACTGATCTGCATTAGGGTTTCCTTTCTTTTGTGATGGCTATCTTTATTTTTGAGCTTGTCTGAATTTTCTTTCGAAAAATGGCTTACAAATTGCCCCGTAACGCAACTTTCATTAACAAGTGAATAACGAATGTTTTTTGGTAAAGTTGAAGTTGCCATAATTGATGTAGCAATAAATACGGGGCTGTTTTGTGTGGGGCGGGGTCTCATAAAAATAATAGGAATAATAATTCCCAATTACATTTATTTCATTAAATTTAAATCCTTTTTTCCCTCTGGGAAAGAGCGTTAGTAATTGATTATCAATAGTTTAGCTAAAAAGTACAGCCAAAAGTTGTTGGGTGTACGTTTGGCTATGCTATGCAGGTAGCCATTATTGACCGAAATAAAACTTACGTATAAAGTTTAATTAAATAAATAGGCATGAAACAATTCAACTTATTAAGCCAAATCTTTAAAGCGGGTTTGCTGTGCGGTATCTTACTGGTGTCGGGCATTGCCATAAGCTGGGCGCAGACTGCGCCTACTTACAATGGCGGTCGAAACCAGACATTGTCCGTGTGCCAAAACTCGAGCGGTAACAGCATAAACTCGCTGCTGGCAGTAACCGACATAGACCTCGGCAACACGCTTACCTGGACGGCAACACTGGCTCCATCGCATGGATCGCTCAATATTTTAGGTAGTTCTATATCTACCGGCGGTTCTGTTACGCCTACCGGCAAATCTTATACGCCTGCGCCCGGATATTCCGGCACAGATGTGTTTACCATACAAGTGTCTGATGGTACCGGCGGCACCGCCCTTACCACGGTTAGCGTTACAGTCAATCCGCTACCGGCGGCAATAGGCGGTTCGCATTCGGTGTGCCATACGGGTACAACAACGCTTACCAACGCTATATCCGGCGGCGTATGGAGCAGCAGCCGTACGGCGGTGGCTACCGTAGGTTCGGCTACAGGCCTTGTGAGCGGCGTTGGCGCAGGCACATCGGTTATCAGCTATTCGCTGGGTTGCGGCACGCCATCATTGTTTACTGTTACGGTTAATGCTTCACCGGGAGCTATTTCGGGCGCAACAACGGTTTGTCAGAGCGGTACAACAACCCTTGGCAATGCAGCCCTCAACGGTACCTGGACGAGCGGCGCCACAGGCGTAGCTACGGTAGGCGCCACCAGCGGCGTTGTTACGGGCGTAAGCGCAGGCACAACTATTATCACTTACAGCAATGGCTGCGGTTTTCCGGCTACGCTTACTATAAATACCATTCCATTGCCCGGCACAACATCGGGTTCTACGCCTACCTGCGAGGGTAATACTATGACGCTTACCAATACCATTTCGGGCGGCACATGGAGCAGCAGCGATGCGGGTATTGCTACCGTAGGTTTGTTTACCGGCGTTGTAGGCGGACTCAGCGGCGGCAATGCTACTATTACCTACAGCACAGGATGCGGCACACCAGCATTGCAAACGGTTACTATCGTAGCGACGCCGCGTTCTATCACCGGCCCCATTATAATTTGTCAGGGCGTAAGCACGCTGATGGGCAACAGCGCAGCTGGTGGCACATGGAGCAGCAGCGCCCCGGGCGTAGCAACAATCAATACTACCAGTGGTTTGCTGACCAGCGTAGCGGGCGGCACTACTACCATCACCTATACAACAGGTTGCGGTACGCCTGCAACACAGGTGGTAACAGTTACTTCGTTTACGGGTACTATTTCAGGGCCAACATCTGTTTGTCAGACATCAACCATTACGCTTACCAATTCAACTCCCGGCGGTTCCTGGTCCAGTTCAGATGAATCAATTGGTACTGTAGGTTCTACTTCTGGTATTGTTACGGGTATTGCCGGCGGCACAGTAATCATTAGCTATACCAACGGCTGCGGCGCCGTAGCTACACGCACGATATCTGTTATATCATCGCCCGGCGTATTGTCGGGTCCTGCTACAGTTTGTCAGGGCGCTACCGGGTTGATGACCAGTACAGCGCCTGGCGGCGTATGGCTGAGTAGCGCATCAACCATTGCAACAGTAGGTTCGATATCAGGTATTGTTACCGGCGTTACCGGCGGCACGGCTACCATAAGTTATGCTACTGGTTGCTTCACAGCGGCTACGCGCACAATATCTGTTATGCCTACTCCAGCTGCCATTGGCGGTGCATCTGTAGTTTGTCAGAGCGCAACCATAACACTCACCAATACAGTGCCCGGCGGTGTATGGAGCAGCGGCTCTACCGGCATAGCTACTGTAGGTTCTACCGGCATTGTTACCGGCGTTAGCGGTGGCGTTGCCAATATTACTTACAGCAATGGCTGTAGCCCCGATGCTGTTAAGAGCGTGTCGGTTACGCCTACTCCGGCGGCAATAACCGGCGTTACAACCGTTTGTCAGGGAGCTACAACAACCTTGGCTAACACATCGGGCGGCGGCATCTGGACCAGCGGCGCAACAGGCATTGCTACGGTAGGCTCGCTTACCGGCGTGGTTACGGGCGTGGCCGGCGGAGTAGCCAATATTACTTACAACAATGGTTGCGGCAGCGCAGCTTCAATAGCTATAACCGTTACACCGTTGCCCGCTGCTATAGGCGGCGCATCTGTGCTTTGCCAAAGCGCATCAACTACGCTTACTAATACAGTGCCCGGCGGCATCTGGACCAGCGGCAACACAGCAATAGCTACAGTGGGTAGCAGCTCAGGCACAGTAACCGGCATTAGTGGCGGCATAGTAACAATTACTTACAGCAATGGTTGCGGCGCGGGCGTTACGCGCACTATGACCATTACTCCCATACCCGCAGCCATAACAGGCAGCGCTACAGTATGTCAGAGCGGCACAACAACGCTGGCCAACACATCGGCCGGCGGCGTATGGACCAGCGCGGCAACAGGCATTGCAACTATAGGCTCGGCATCGGGCGTTGTGAGCGGCGTAGCAGCGGGTACAGCAACTATAACTTACAGTACAGGTTGTGGCGCCGCTGCTACTACCGTTATTACAGTAATACCGCTGCCCGGTATAATAATAGGTAACACATCGCTTTGCCAGGGTACTACCACGGCTTTATTCAATACCGTAAATGGCGGCACGTGGAGCAGCAGTAATACGGCTATTGCCACCATAGGTAGCGTTAGCGGTGTAGTAACCGGTATAGCCGGCGGTCTTGTATCGCTTACCTATAGCACGGGTTGCGGAGCGCCGGTAACGCGTCTGGAAACAGTAACCGCAATACCAGATACTATACGTGGAACCTTCGGCGTATGTCAGGGGTCAACAACAACATTAACTAACATAGTAGGCGGCGGCATCTGGACCAGCGGCGCTACAGGCGTAGCTACAGTAGGCTCGCTTACAGGTGTAGTAACCGGAATAACCGGCGGCACGGCAGTTATCACTTATAACAACGGTTGCTTACCTGCAGCTACGCAGGCAGTAACAGTTACGCCGCTCACCGGCGTAATATCTGGCGCAACTACAGTTTGCCAGTCGGCTACAGTAACGCTTACCAATACAGGCGCCGGCGGTACATGGACCAGCAGCGCAACAGGCGTTGCAACTATAGATGCAGTAACCGGCGTGGTAACCGGCGTAGGCGCAGGAACAACAACCATAACTTATACCACAGGTTGCGGCGCTCCTGCAACCCGTATCCAGTCAGTTACTCCAACACCGGGTACTATTTCAGGGTCATCGGCATTGTGTCAGGGCGCTACAACTACCTTTACCAACAGCGCAAGCGGCGGTATCTGGACCAGCAGCAACAGCGTAGTGGCGACAGTTGGTTCAACTACCGGACTGGTTACCGGTGTGAACGGCGTCACAGCTACCATTACCTACAACACAGGTTGCGGCACAGCGGCTACGCTTACCCTTACCGTAACACCTGTTCCCGGCGTTATAGTTGGGGCGTTCTCGCTTTGTCAGGGCGGCACAACAACGCTTACTAACTCCGTAATAGGAGGCGTATGGAGCAGCAGCGTACCTGGTACAGCATCAATCGATTTGAATACAGGCGTAGTCAATGGTATTTCAGGCGGTACAGTAACCATCACTTACAGCACAGGTTGCGGCACAGACGCCACCCGTATTGAGACGGTGCTTGTAGCGCCATCTGCCATCAGTGGTGCATCTGTAATATGTCAGGGCAGTACAACAACGTTTACCAATACTTCGGTTGGCGGTATATGGCTTAGCGCCAATACAGGTATTGCTACAGTTGGTTCGCTTAGCGGCGTGGTAACAGCAGTAGCTGCCGGCGCAACAACCATAACCTACACCAATGGTTGCGGCACAGCGGCAACACAGTCTATCTCTGTTACTCCGGTGCCTGCGGCTATTACGGGCGCTACATCTATTTGTTTGAGCTCATCATCTACCCTTAGCAACAGCGTACCCGGCGGCACATGGAGCAGCAGCGCTGTTGGCGTTGCCCCTGTAGATCCTACAGGTTTGGTGCGCGCTATAGCCATGGGTACAGCAACTATCACTTATTCTACCGGTTGCGGCACACCAGCTACGGCCAACGTAACCGTTGTTAACACCCCCGGCATTATCAACGGCGTTAGCTCGCTTTGTCAGGGCGCTACCTACACATTCACTAACCCTATCTCGGGCGGTGTGTGGAGCAGCAGCAACACAGGCGTTGCAACTATCGGCTCGGCTTCCGGACTTGTTACCGGCGTAACTGCAGGTACGGCATACATTACTTATACAACATCTTGCGGATATACGGTTTCTTCAATAGTACTCACAATTGTTCCCAACGTAGCCGCTATTACCGGCGCTACAATTGTTTGTCAGGGATCTACAACAACATTGGCCAATACTGCACTTGGCGGTAGCTGGAGCAGTGGTAACACATTTGTTGCTACAGTAGACAACAGTACGGGCGTTGTAACCGGCGTAAGCGCAGGCACTACAATTATAACGTACAGCACCGGCTGCGGAACACCCGCAACACGTGCAATGTCTGTTACGCCCATACCCGGATCAATTTCGGGCGGCAGCGTGGTTTGTCAGGCAAGCAGCTTTACCCTTACCAATACAGCTTCGGGCGGTACATGGAGCAGTAGCAATACTGCAGTGGCCACAGTGGGTTCGCTTACTGGTATTGTAAACGGCATCATTGGCGGTACTACAACCATCACTTACAGTACAGGCTGTGGCACAGCGCCAATACAAACAGTATCTGTGACGCCATTCCCGGGTATAATCTCCGGTTCGGCAGTAATTTGCGAAGCATCTACCACTACATATTTCAATACAGTTGCCGGAGGCACATGGAGCAGCAGCAGTCCCGCAGTAGCTACCATTGGCTCGTTGAACGGTCTTATTACAGGCGTTAGCGGCGGATTGACCAACATCACCTACAGCACTGGTTGTGGCACAGCAGCGGTTCGCTCATTGTCGGTAACCCCTGCTACAGGTTCTACATCCGGCGCTTCAGTGGTATGTCAGGGTGCAACAACTACACTTACCAATACTGCAACTGGCGGATTGTGGAGCAGCAGCAATACTGGCGTCGCTACTATCGGTTCACTTACCGGTGTTGTTACTGGCGTTTCTGCTGGAATTACAAGTATTACTTATGGCACAGGTTGCGGCGCAGGTTCTGTAGTTACCATCTCTGTAACAGCAACGCCAGCAGCAATCACCGGCGCATCTTCTTTCTGTATCAGTTCTACAACATTGCTTGCCGACGCAACGCCTAACGGTACATGGAGCAGCAGTAATACAGCTATTGCTACAGTAGGCACCACTGGTCTGGTAAGCGGCATGGGCAGCGGCACGGCTGTAATTACCTACAGCACAGGTTGCGGCGTACCGGCTACCCGCACAATGACCGTGTTGCCCGCGCCCGGCATCATCAGCGGCGTTACTACCCTTTGTCAGGGTAACACAGCAACATTTACCAACCCCATAGCGGGCGGTACCTGGAGCAGCAGCAATACAGGCGTAGCAACCATCGGTTCAGCTTCCGGCTTGGTAACAGGCGTATCTGCGGGCACTGCAGCAATCACTTATACTACTGTCTGCGGTTATACCGTTTACTCAGTACTACTTACTATAATACCAAATCCGGCAGCAATAACCGGAGCATCAACTATATGTCAGGGTTCTACGGTTACGTTGGGTAATACAGCCGTTGGCGGCTCGTGGATCAGCAGCAATACTGCTGTAGCGACAATAGATAATGCTACAGGCTTACTTACCGGCGTTTCGGCGGGTATTACAAATATTACTTACAGCACAGGTTGCGGCGCGGCAGCTACACGCACAGAGTCTGTAACGCCTATACCCGGCGCTATATCCGGCGGCAACGTAGTATGTCAGAGTTCAACCTTTACACTTACTAATACAGCCTCTGGCGGCACATGGAGCAGCAGCAATATAGGCGTTGCTACCATTGGTTCGCTCACCGGCGTTGTTACCGGCGTGGCAGGCGGCACTACCACTATGACCTACAGCACAGGTTGCGGTACCGCACCAATACAAACTGTGTCGGTTACGCCAATCCCTGCCGCAATTGTGGGCACAGCCACAATATGTCAGGGCGCAACAACAACGCTTACCAATACAGCAGCAGGCGGCACATGGAGCAGCAGCAACACGGCAGTTGCTACTATTGGCGCGCTCAACGGCTTTATGACAGGTATAGCAGGCGGCACAGCGATTATTACTTATAGCACCGGTTGTGGCACAGCAGCTACGCGCACAGTATCTGTAACTCCGTTTGCTGGTACAATATCTGGTTCAACGCTTGTTTGCCAGACAGGTACATCTACGCTCAGCAATACAGCAGCAGGCGGTACCTGGAGTAGCAGCGCATCGACCATAGCCAGCGTAGGATCGCTTACCGGCGTAGTGTCGGGCTTGGCGTTTGGTACAGCTACTATTACTTACAGCACAGGTTGCGGCACAGCAGCTACAATAGCCGTAACTGTAACTACTACGCCTGGAGGCATAACAGGAGCTAATTCAGTTTGCCAAAGCAATATCACAACGCTTACTAACACTATCATTGGCGGCTTGTGGACCAGCGCTAACACAGGCGTTGCAACAATAGGTTCATCTACAGGCGTTGTCGCCGGTGTAGTTGCAGGCACAACAACTATTACTTACAATACAGGCTGCGGCGCAGCTGCGACACGCACTATGAGCGTAGTAGCGGCTCCTTCTGCAATTTCGGGCGCATCATTGGTATGTCAGAGCGGTACAATTACGCTTACCAATACATCTGTAAGCGGACTGTGGAGCAGTAGCAACACTGCAGCTGCAACTGTTGGTTCTACAACCGGCATAGTGACAGGCGTAGCAGCAGGCATTACCACTATTACTTACAGCACAGGTTGCGGCACAGCGGCTACCTTCGATGTATCTGTAACGCCAATACCTGCAGCGATAACCGGCGCATCAGCCGTTTGCCAAAGCGCAACAACTACATTTACCAATACCAGCCTTGGCGGCATATGGAGCAGCAGCAACTCAGGCGTAGCTTCAGTTGGTTCGTTGAGCGGCGTAGTGTCTGGCGTTTCGGGCGGCAGCGCAACAATTACTTACAGCACAGGCTGCGGTGTAAATGCTACAAAGGCAATTACCGTAACGCCAACTCCGGCTACGATAAGCGGAGCATCGCCTATTTGTCAGGCAGCAACAGCAACCTTTACCAATGCTGCGGCAGGCGGTATATGGACAAGTAGTAATACTGCCGTAGCGACTGTTGGATCTACAACAGGCATTGTTACCGGCGTTGCGGCAGGCAATACCGTTATATCTTACGCAACCGGTTGCGGCACGCCAGCTACTATGACCGTTTCTGTTACTCCACTTGCGGCAGCAATAACCGGAGCGGCAACAATTTGTCAAACATCTACTGCGACATTGAGTAATGCTGCGCTTGGCGGCACATGGAGCAGCAGCAATTCGGCAGTAGCGGCAATAGATTTGAATACAGGCGTGGTAATGGGTATAGCAGGCGGTACCGCCACTATTACCTATAACACAGGCTGCGGTACTGCTGCAACGCGCACAGAATCAGTAACTCCACTTGCGGGTACTACTTCTGGCGCAACTGTGATTTGCCAGGCAACAAGCACAACTTACACCAATACTGCAGCAGGCGGCACATGGAGCAGCAGCAATATTGCTGTAGCAACGGTAGGTTCGCTTACAGGTATTGTAAATGGTGTGGCGGCAGGAATTGCCACCATTACCTACAGCACGGGCTGCGGCACTGCGGCAACGCAAGACGTATCGGTAACGCCAACACCGGCGGCTATTACCGGAACGGCAACAATTTGCCAAGGCGCTACTACAACGTTATCTAACACCGCGCTTGGCGGCATCTGGACCAGCAGCAATACAGGCGTGGCCACTATCGGTTCGCTGGATGGCGTGGTTACGGGCGTTGCAGGCGGCGCAGTAACAATAACCTACAACACAGGATGCGGAACTGCAGCTACACGCACACAGTCTATTACTCCGCTGGCTGGCGCTATCACTGGTTCGGCAATCATTTGCCAGGGCGCTACAACTACATTTACTAATACGGCGCCGGGCGGCACATGGAGCAGCAGCACGACAGGCGTAGCTACTGTTGGTTTGCTTACAGGCGTTGTAACTGGCGTTGCCGGCGGCAATACCACTATTACTTACAGCACAGGTTGCGGAACAGCGGCTACACAGGCGCTTTCTGTAACGCCTATACCTGCTGCTATAACAGGCGGCTCTGCAGTATGTCAGGCAGCTATCCTGAATCTTGGCAACACTGCCCTCGGCGGTATCTGGTCTTCATCTAATACCGGCGTAGCTACTGTTGGTTCGCTCACCGGCGTTGTCAGCGGTATCGTTGGCGGTTCAGCTACTATTACCTATAGCACTGGCTGCGGCACAGCAGCTACCCAAAACGTAACCGTTACGGCGTTGCCTGGCACAATCACTGGCGCTACCTCTGTTTGTAATCTGGCAACAACAACTTATACAAACTCGATTGCAGGCGGTCGCTGGTCAAGTAGCAACATTACTTTTGCCACTGTTGGCTCTGTATCGGGCGTTGTTACCGGAGTATCTGCCGGCACAGCAATTATCAGTTACAGCACAGGTTGCGGCACGCCGTCAAGTCAAACAATCACCATTATTCCCATACCATCGCCAATAATTACCGGCATTACAACCATTTGTCAGGGGTCTACATCTACGCTGGCAAATTCAGCTCCGGGCGGAGTATGGAGTAGCAGCGCTACCGGCGTGGCGACAGTTGGTTCAAACAGCGGTGTGATTACAGGCGTTGCAGGCGGATCTGCTACTATAACCTATAGCACAGGTTGCGGAGCAGCGGCTACTACAGCAGTTTCTGTTACACCGGTGCCAGCGGCAATAGCCGGTTCGGCAACAGTATGTGTGGGCCTCACAACCACGCTTACCAACACAGTGCCATTTGGCATATGGAGCAGCGGCAATACAGCCGTGGCAACGGTAGGTTCGCTTACTGGTATTGTTACCGGCGTGTCGAGCGGCGTATCTGTTCTTTCTTACAGCAATACCTGCGGCGCAGCATCTACATTTACTATTACAGTTAATCCACTACCTGCGAGCATCACCGGCGCTGCTTCAGTTTGTACCGGAGTAACCACTACTTTGGCCAGCGCTACATCGGGCGGCGTATGGAGCAGTTCTAACACTGGCGCCGCTACCGTAGGTTCAGCTACAGGAGTTGTAACCGGCGTTGTAGCAGGAGCGGCAACAATTACTTATACTCTACCAACCGGTTGTATCGCTACATCGGCTATCACGGTAAATACTACACCGGCAGCTATCACAGGAGCATCGGCGGTATGCGCGGGTAGTTCTATCACCCTCAGCGACGCCACTGCCGGCGGCGCATGGAGCAGCGACAATACTGCCGTTGCAACCATAGGCGCAGGCACAGGCATAATGAACGGTATAGCGGCAGGCTCAGCAAATATTACCTACACTGCAGCGAATGGTTGTATAGCCGTTGCCAACGAAACTGTTAATCCGGTTCCGACTATTACCGGTAGCTCTTCAGTTTGTCAGGCTACATCTACTACGCTCACTCCTTCAGTAGGTCCGGGTTTGTGGACCAGCTCAAACACCGCAGCTGCTACCGTAGGTAGCGCATCGGGTGTAGTAACAGGCGTAGCGGTAGGCACATCAATAATGTCTTATACCGTAACTGGTACGGGTTGTACCAATGCGGCTACAATTACTGTCGCGCCTATTGCATCTGCTATTTCGGGTGTAACCACAGTTTGTCCCGGCGGTACATCTGCGCTTACCAATGCGCTTACCGGCGGCTACTGGACCAGCAGCAACCCTGCTATAGCTACAGTAGGTTCGGCAACAGGTATTGTGAACGCAGTATCGGCTGGCTCAGTGTTGATCTCTTATACTGTGCCTTGCGGCGTAGTTACTACAGCATTCACAGTAAGCGCAGCGCCTTCAGCGATTGGCGGAACAACAACTTTCTGTGCAACCGCTTCATCGTTGCTTTCTGCAACGCCTGCCGGCGGCGCCTGGTCGAGCTCAAATACAGCTGTGGTTACCATCAATCCAACAACCGGTCTGGCAACAGGTATTGCCGGTGGTTCAGCAACCATCACCTACACATTAGGTTCTGGCTGTACTACCGGCTCTGTAATAACCATCAATGCATTTGGTCCAATTATAGGCCCTGCAGTTGTATGTTTATCGAGCACAATAACATTATCGAATATTGCTACCGGCGGCACCTGGACCAGTGGCAACACGCTTGTAGCTACCGTTAATCCTATCACTGGCGTTGTAACGGGTATGCGCACAGGCGTTACAACCATCACTTATTCTACAAGCCTAGGTTGCAGAGCCACCACGCCAATGACAGTTAGCGCATCGGCGCCAATTGCCGGACCAAGCAGCGTTTGTCAGGGTCAAAATATCACGCTCACCAATTCGGGCGCTGGCGGCACTTGGAGCAGCAGCGACATATCTGTTGCTACTGTGGGCGCATCATCGGGCGTAGTAACAGGTGTTGCAGCAGGTAGCGCTACTATCTCGTATGCAGTAAGCTCTGGTTGCGTACAAACGCGTGTTATCACAGTTAATCCTACAGCGCCAATTTTTGGACCTACAGCAGTTTGTCAGGGCCAGACCGTGACGCTTACAAATAGCATGAGCGGCGGTTCTTGGGGTACAGGAAATGCGCTCATAGCCAGTGTGGGCGGATCTACAGGCATTGTTACCGGTGTAAATAGCGGATTTACTACTATCAGCTACACATTTGCAGGCACAGGCTGCCGTGTTACCTTCCCGATAACGGTTAACCGTTTGTCTCCTGTTACTGGTTTGTCAAGTGTTTGCGTAAGCTCGGTTATTGTACTGACCAACGCAAACGCAGGCGGTACATGGACCAGCGACGCTCCTGCAATTGCTACAGTGGGCGCTTCATCTGGAGCTGTATCGGGCTTGTCATCGGGCGTAGCCAATGTATCTTATACGCTGTCTACAGGTTGCACTGCGGTTGCAGCTATTACAGTTAACCCGATTACGCCAAACGCAGGCGGTAACTCTGTTTGTTTGTCTACGCCAATAACGCTGACCAATGCAACCCCCGGCGGCGTATGGAGCAGCTCTAACCCAACCATTGCCAGCGTAGGCGCTGGTACAGGCATTGTTTCGGGTATGCGCAGCGGCTCTACCAACATCACTTATACTATTACCGGAACCGGTTGTAAAGCAGTAAGCGCAATGGTGGTGAATGTGTGCAGAATGGCAGGCGAAGATGCTATCACTGGTCAGCCAGATGGTAATGTAAGCGACATAGCCATATTCCCTAACCCTAACCAGGGCGAGTTTACACTGCGCGGCACACTAAATACAACTGCCGATGAAGATGTAAACGTAGAGGTAACCAATATGATGGGTCAGGTAGTATACAGCTCAGTAATATCTGCTAAAGGCGGCAGAATAGATAATAGCATACATATTACCAACAACCTTGCAAATGGCATGTACTTGCTGAACCTGCGCGCAGGACAGCAGAAAGGCGTGTTCCATTTTGTGGTAAGCAAATAATGCTTAAATGCAATTAGTAAAGCAAGGGCTGGTAGCAATACCAGCCCTTGTGCTTTTTAGGTGGAGGTACCCAACATTATGTATTTGGTATTGTTGTGCCCAAAAGGTAATTTTGTATATATTTTCCTGAGTGAAGAGACTGGTTTCCATATTGCTTATTGTGCTGCTTACTGCAAATATTTGCGAGCGAGCCTCTCGTTTCATTTTTGCGGGAAGATGCTGCAATATTCGGCGCTGAACGGGAAAAAGAAGAAAAGCAATTGTTGCTGCAAGGGCGAACAAAAGAAATCGAAATGTTGTAAAACACACCATCTCAAGGTAAAGCTGGACGACAGTAAAGTATGTGCGAAGAAGTTTAATACCGATCAACCAATATTTGCGGTAGCGGCGGTGTTTCCCGGCGCTTATGCGCAATATAGTTATTACTCTTCGGCATCAGTTTACCATGCTGCCACGGTGGCGCACTCGCCGCCCATACCCCCGCGGGCTCCCGCTTATATATTGCACCGGCATTTATTGATTTGATACCATTTTTCACGTTTGCTCAGGCTTAATTGTCTTGAGTAGTTGTGTACAGCTTTGGCCGTATATATGGGTAGTGCCATTAATGTAGGTCTCTTCCAGATTCAATAATTATCTACTTACTTCAAAACTTACAACGATGAAAAAAATATTTCAAATTGCAATAGCTGCGTGTTCTTTAATGATTGCTGGTAGCGCCTTCGCGCAAACAGCAATAGACTTTAATAAAAATGATTGCAATGGAGCGCCGGCGCATCTTTATGCCGACCTTGATGCGGGTAAAGCAGTAGTGCTTTTTTACTATATGCCCAGTTGCGGCAGTTGCCCGCCGCCTGCACAGAAGATACAGGCTATGGCAAACCGTATTAACGCTACCCATCCCGGTATGGTTAAAGCCTATGCTTTC
This sequence comes from uncultured Bacteroidota bacterium, assembly GCA_903882805.1. Classification (GTDB taxonomy): domain Bacteria; phylum Bacteroidota; class Bacteroidia; order Chitinophagales; family Chitinophagaceae; genus Nemorincola. The sequence goes on from CAIRYK010000006.1 coordinate 129,733, forward strand.
CCGTACAACAATACTACCACTTGCGCCTATTCACAGTCGTGGGTTACCTCCAATTCGTTGTCGCTGTATGCCCCAATGGATAGCGGCGCAGCCGATGTAGCTGCCTATGGCGGTTTTGGAATGCCAACGGTGGTATTGGTTGGCGGAGCGAATCACCGGGTGATGTTCACTACGCTTAGTTTCAGCAATTCCGACACAACAATTATGCGCGATAGTATACTGGCCTTGATCAGTGCGCCAAGCGGAATAAAGAGCATTTCGGGAGTAACGACTGATGTAAGCGTTTATCCCAATCCTGCATCGGGCAATATTAATGTGGAGTTTGACCTGCTTGCTTCCGGAGCATTATCAATTACTGTTGCTGATATTACCGGCCGTCAGGTAGCTGTAATAGCTGAAGGGTACGCTAATGCCGGAGTAGTGAAACATACATTTAATACCTCGGCTTTAGCGAACGGAATATACACTATGAGCGTGAGCGTAGGCGGAGCTACCGTAAACAGAAAATTCAATGTATTGCATTAATTGGCGGGGCGTATTGCTGGCGTTGGTTGTTGCTACCGCAACAGCCGGCGCCGCCAGCGCTCAGAGCTACTACAATACTCCAAATGATACCATAACTGCAGATGCGGCGTTTGACGATGTTGGCGTGTACAATATCATACAAAGGCATACTGTAGCCGACACTATTTACTTTTACTGGCGCCTGCAAAGTGTAGATATGCCCGCAAGTTGGGTAGCGAGTTTGTGTGTAAATAGCGCCTGCTACGACACGCTGATGACAACCGGCAGTATGGGGCCGATAGTAGCCGGAGATGATGGATTGATGAGCCTTCACCTGAACCCCGGACACGAGGCAGGCACGGGAATTATCAGGTACTCGCTTTACGCATCGAACAGCATTGCTGTTGTAGATACGCCAACCTGGATAATTACAGCAAGAGAACCTAATGCGCTTACAATAGCCAAGCAGTCTTTATCAGAAGTAACAGTGGCTGATCGCACGATTAGGGCCGAAAGCTTGGGTAGCGATTATGCTATGGCTACATTATACGACCTGCAAGGGCGGATATTGTATGAAACGGCTTTAGCCGATGGTAAACTACGTATAGACCTTACCGATTACATGCCGCAACTAATGCTGCTACGACTTAGCGGCAAGATGCGATTTATTACCAGAATACTTAACTATTAAAGCAATGAAAGAGATCATATTTTCTGCTGCAACAATCCTATTGTGTGTGGCAAACACGCATGCGCAGAATGCATTGAGTATTCCTGCAACAGTGACAGGAGCCGCAATAAACTTGAATGTGCAAAGCGGTACGCGCAATTTTTACCCGGGGTTTACTACGCCTACCTATGGTGTAAATGGCGTATGGATGGGGCCAACTATAGTGGTGAACAAGGGCGACAGCATAACCATAAATGTGACCAATAACCTGCCCGTGAAAACAACCATGCACTGGCACGGGCTGCATGTGGCCGCGCACAATGATGGCGGTCCGCACCAGTCTATAAATCCGGGAGCAACATGGAGCCCGACATTTAAGGTACTGAACAGGGCGGGAACTTATTGGTATCACCCACATGGCGCCGGGCAAACCGACCCGCAGGTGTCGAAAGGTATTGCAGGTTTTTTTATAGTGCACGATGCCGAAGAATTGGCGTTCAACATACCCCATACCTATGGCGTAGACGATATACCGGTAGCTATACAAACAAAGGCATTTGACGAACTAAAGCAGATTGCTATTGCCACCAATATGGATACAGCATTGTTTGTAAACGGCACGCTGGACGCCTACCACAATACTCCCGCACAGGTAGTGCGGTTGCGCTTACTGAATGGCAGCAGTTTGCGGAGTTATTATCTCGGACTATCGGATGGGCAGAATATGCACCAGATAGCAACGGATGGAGGACTACTGGACACAACAAGAACGGTGAATAAACTGCTGCTGTCGCCAGGCGAGCGCGCAGAAGTACTTGTGGATATGACAGGGCGCGCAGGCGATACGGTCTACCTCCGAAGTTACGCTTCGCTGCTGCCAAAAGGCGTTTACGGCGCCGACACGCTGGGCGTTGGCGTGGATTCTGTAGTAGACTACGGCGCTAATTTTCGCAATGGAGCCGACTTTAATGTGTTGCAGCTAAGGATTGTGGCGCCAACCACCAGTCCCGTTACCACCATTGTTACAACACTTACAAGTATGGGCGCGATTAATCCGGCAGCGGCTACCAACACCCGCGCTATGGTGTTGGACACCTTCCGGATGTTGCCGATGGATGTACCTAACAGGGCAGCAGGTCCATTTGCTATCAACAACAAGAGCTTCGACATGGACAGCATAAACGAGGTTGTGTACCTGAACACTACCGAAGTGTGGACCCTGAAAAACAATACGCTGGTGGCTCATCCGTTTCATATACACGATGTACAGTTTAATGTGATAGAAGAACACGGCATCCCAGTTCGTCCGGAAATGAGGGGCTGGAAAGATGTGGTATTGGTGATGCCAATGGATAGTATGAAATTTGTAACGCACTTCGCAGATTTTGCCGATGATATGACACCCTATATGTATCATTGCCACCTGCTGCACCACGAGGACGACGGCATGATGGGGAGTTTTTTAGTGGTGGATTCTACCAAACTTACTGCCCCAAATTTTGCGATTCCCACGCAAACATCGTTGATCGTCTACCCCAATCCCTCAAACGGATGGGTGACGCTACAGTACGCTGATGCGATAAAACAGCCCGAACTAGTAACGATAACAGACATCACTGGCCGGCAATGGTTCAAGGCAAGGGGCAATCACCAGAAATGGCAAATCAGCACCAGCGCGTGGCCGCGAGGCATGTACATTGCTACCGTAAGTAATGCGCAAGAGGTAGCAACGGTGAGGTTTGTGGTGGAATAGATAGCACAGTTACCACGAAGTGTATGGCGACTGTTGTTTTTTAACACTATTTTTATTTAGGGCGGCATTAGCCGGATAGGATAATGCCGCCGATTTTTGTGGTAAGGCGTAATTTTCGGTAGCGCTTTTGGTAAAAAGAAGTGGTATTATCGTTGCTATAACTAATTGTCGATCAGTAGATTGCGATGTGTGCTGTATGTTTGTTTTGGAGTTGTTTGGGTCATTACATTGCCAACCTGTCCGTTTGTAATGCTCGTTGATAAATATACCAGCCAGCCTGCTTATATACCAAATGATAATCTTAATTTTGCGACCTGAAAAACTATAAGGCTATGGCGTGCTGCATAACAGACTACGCAAGCTGGAGGAACTTTAAGAAACAGATATTTAACTGATATAAATGCTGCAAGACATACAGATACTCAACGAAAAAGAAACCCGCGGCGGTTTTGGAGAAGGAATTTTGGAAGCCGGACGCCGCAATCCTAATGTGGTTGCGCTCACAGCCGACCTTGCAGGGTCGCTGAAGTTGAATGCCTTTATCAAGGAGTTTCCCGATCGCTTTGTGCAGTGCGGTATTGCTGAGGCTAATATGATAGGCGTAGCGGCAGGGCTTACTATAGGCGGTAAGATTCCTTTTACCACTACGTTTGCCAACTTTGCTACTTCGCGCGTGTACGATCAGATTCGTCAATCGGTAGCGTATAGCGGCAAAAATGTGAAAATTTGCGCTTCGCACGCAGGTCTTACTCTGGGAGAAGACGGAGCAACGCATCAGGTGCTGGAAGATATAGGCATGATGAAAATGCTGCCGGGCATGACTGTCATAGTACCCTGCGATTTTAACCAAACCAAGGCAGCAACAATGGCAATTGCCGAGCACGAGGGCCCGGTTTATCTGCGTTTTGGTCGTCCGAAATGGCCCAATTTTACAGCAGAAGGTCAGGATTTTCAGATAGGTAAGGCGCAAATGCTGGCAGAAGGTACGGATGTGACGATATTTGCCTGCGGACACCTGGTGTGGCTTGCAGTTGAGGCGGCGCGCATACTTGCCGAAAAAGGAATTTCGGCGGAACTGATCAATATACATACCATCAAGCCGCTCGACGAAGAGGCTGTTATAGCGTCGTTGCGCAAAACAGGCTGCATGGTGACTGCAGAAGAGCACCAGATAAATGGCGGACTTGGCGATAGCATTGCCGGTGTAGCATCCCGCGAATGTCCAGTACCGCATGAATATGTAGCGGTTATGGACACCTTTGGCGAAAGCGGAACGCCAAAACAGTTGCTGGATAAGTATGGCCTCACCAAAGAACATATTGTAGCAGCAGCAGAAAAAGCATTTGCCAGAAAGCAAGCTGCTAATGCATAACTGCGCGATAAGATTTTTTGAATTTACACATACACAGGGTAGAACGTACGTTCTATCCTGTGTAATTTTAGGGAGTATGAGGCAATGTTAACAACTAAATGCAGACTATGAAACAAGTAATTTTTGCGCTTATTGTAGTATTATTTGGGGCGGCATCTTGCCGGCAGCCCAAAGACCTTGTGTATAAAAGCGTTCAGAATTTCGGGCTGCAAAAGGGCAAGGCCCTTATGGATATTAGCTTTTATAACCCTAATAGATATAAACTGAAACTGAAAAATGCCGATCTTGAAGTGTTTTTGAATGGCGCAAGACTTGGGAAAATGAATGTAAACAAAGCGGTTGCCATACCAAGGATGGATACTTTTACGGTACCGGTAAGTATAGATGTAGACCTCAAAAATCTGTTGCCAAATGCGCTGCAACTGGCTTTTAGCAGCGATATGAGCGTGAAGCTACAAGGCAATCTAAAAGCAGGCCGACATGGCGTATATAAAAGCGTACCCGTGAACTATGAAGGCAAGCAGGATATAAGAAAGGGATTGGGCTGGTAAAAACAAAACGAGCAACCGATTGAAGGGCTGCTCGTTTGGGTATATTGAAAATTGGTTTTAGAATTTGTTTTTCCACATCATGCTTTCTACGGGCTTGTCTGTGCGGCCGGCATATTTTGCATCTACTTTTTTGTCGTATTTGTTCACCACTTCGCCTTCTACCGGGAAGTAAATGAGCTGCCCGATGGGCATACCTGCATATACGCGCACGGGATGAACACACGATATTTCGAGGGTCCATGAATTGCAGAAACCTACATCGCCCTTGCCAGCGGTGGCATGAATATCTATACCTAAGCGGCCTGTCGATGATTTGCCTTCCAGAAACGGCACATGGGCGTGTGTCTCGGTATATTCTTCGGTTACGCCCAGATACAGTTGGCCCGGCTGCAGCACATAGCCGTCGTCAGGTATCTCGAAGTGCGTAATGGCGTTGTGTTTGCGGGCATCCAGCATATTGTCGTTGTATACAGCCAGATATTTGCCCAAATGCACATCGTAAGAATTGGAACCCAGATTTTTACGGTCGTAAGGTTCAATTACGATAGTACCCTTGGCGATTTCTTCTAAAATACGTGAATCGGAAAGAATCATGGAGCAAATATATACATAAAGGCTTTAACGATGAAACGAAGCGGTATTTTTTTAATAATCCAACACAATGTTCCCTTCGGCAAGCGCGAATGCAAGCGTGGACTGAGGGAGTAAATATTTATTGCCGATTAAAGTTTTTCAAAGTTTTGAACTAAGTTGATCATTATCTAAAAAAATGCCGGTTTTTTGGCTTAAAAATGATATTTTTGCTCCCCTTTTAAGATTAGCATACAGCATATGGAATATAGAGAAATAGTAGCAGTTACGGGCCTTAGCGGACTTTATCAATTACTGACCACCAAAAGCGATGGCGCAATAGTGCGTAATGTAGCAGACAAGACCACAAAGTTTATTTCTGCGCGTCAGCATAATGTTACTCCATTAGAAAGCATAGAAGTGTATACAACCGGCGAAAACGTGCGCTTGAACCTTGTATTCCAGAAAATGCTGGAGCAGGAAGCTACAATACCGCTGATAGATGCAAAGAATGCAGATAATGCAGCTATCAAAAATTACTTCAAAAGCATATTCCCCGAGTTTGACGAAGATAGGGTGTATGTTAGCGATATGAAGAAAATGCTGAAATGGTATGAGTTGTTGAAAATCAATGATTTGTTGCGCTTTGAAGCTGAAGAAGAAGTTGTAGAAGGCGAAGATCCTACAGCGCCTGCTGCTGGCGGCGACGCTGCTGTGGCACAGGAAGAGCCAATTAAATAAATGAATTTATTTTAGTGCATACAGGGCTAATCTTGCAAAAGGTTGGCCCTTTGGTTGTTTAGGTAGTCAGGCAGAGGTCCCGAGTTTTGGTTTTTCTGTTGTTTTTTATGCGCCCTCAAAAAAGAGGCGTTTTCATCGTTTACTTAACAACTAATCCCTTAAATTAGCGGTCAAATTGGATACCAATGAATAAAGTTGTTGCTGGCGCCGACGAGGCCATAAAAGACATTCCATCGGGCGCAACGATCATGCTGGGCGGCTTTGGGCTGTGCGGCATTCCCGAAAATTGTATTGCCGCTATTGTGCGCAAAGGCATAAAAGACCTCACTTGTATATCGAACAACGCTGGCGTTGACGGTTTTGGCATAGGGCTGATGCTGGAGCAGAAGCAGGTGCGTAAAATGATATCGTCGTATGTAGGGGAGAACGCTGAATTTGAGCGTCAGTTGCTGAGCGGCGAACTGGAAGTGGAGCTGGTGCCTCAGGGCACGCTGGCTACCCGCTGTATGGCGTCGGGTTACGGTATGCCCGCAGTGTATTTGCTGGCCGGATATGGCACAGAAGTGGCTGAAGGTAAGGAAGTGCGTAATTTCAACGGTAAAAACTACCTGCTGGAGTATGCCTTCGATTCGGACTATGCCATTGTAAAAGCATGGAAGGGCGATACGCAGGGCAACCTGATTTTTAAAGATACTGCCCGCAATTTCAACCCGCTGATGGCTATGGCAGGTAAGATAACTATTGCAGAAGTAGAACATCTGGTACCTGCAGGCGAGCTGGACCCTAACCACATACACACACCCGGAATTTATGTACACCGTATTTTTCAGGGTGATAAATATGAGAAACGCATAGAGCAGAAAACGGTAAGGAAACGCACTGCGTAATATTGCGGAGGAATTGGGTATAGCATTTTTTAAAACTAATAAACGCCCCTCGGGGTTTTATATATGGCGCTTAATAAAGAGCAAATAGCAAAACGTATAGCACAAGAGCTCAAAGACGGATTTTATGTGAATCTGGGCATTGGCATACCAACACTTGTGGCCAACTACATACCAGAGGGGGTAGATGTAGTATTGCAGAGCGAAAACGGCTTGCTGGGCATGGGGCCTTTTCCGTATGAGGGAGAGGAAGATGCCGACCTAATAAATGCAGGCAAACAAACCATTACCACACTGCCCGGTTCGGCTTTCTTTGATAGCGCAATGAGCTTTGGCATGATACGCGCGGGCAAGGTAGATCTTACTGTGCTTGGCGCAATGGAAGTATCTGAAACGGGCGATATAGCCAACTGGAAGATACCAAAAAAAATGGTGAAGGGTATGGGCGGCGCTATGGACCTCGTGGCTGCTGCAAAGAACATAATAGTGGCTATGCAGCACACCAACCCCAAGGGCGAGAGTAAGTTGTTGCCGGCATGCTCGCTACCGCTTACGGGCGTGGGTTGCGTAAAGAAAATAGTGTCTGACCTCGGCGTGTTTGATGTTACGCCCGATGGCTTTATGTGCATGGAGTATGCCCCCGGCGTTAGCATGGATGAAATAAAGAGCAAAACAGCGGGTAAGCTAACCTTTGCGCCCGATGTTAAGGAAATGACGGTTTAATATACCCAGTTGAGCGAACATATAATCATATACCACAACGGACAGTGCAGCAAAAGCAAGGGCGCGCTGGAGTTGTTGCAGGAGGGCTGCGTACCTCATAATATAAGGTGGTACCTGACTGACCCGCTTACCGAAGCCGAACTCACAGCGCTGCTTGCACGCCTGCAAATGCGCCCCCACGAGCTGGTGCGCAAAAATGAGCCGCTATACGAAGAACGCTATGAAGGACGGGCGCTGACTGATGCAGAATGGCTTGATGCCCTTGTGCAACACCCCGAACTTATAGAACGTCCGGTGGTGGCGCTTGGCGAGCGGGCTTTAGTGGCCAGACCAGCAGAGCGTATTTGGGAACTTGTAGAACACTCCAAAAATACCTGATTAAAAGTATAAATTGAAAAATCCGGCTATTTCGCCGGATTTTTCAATTTTGGTCAATAATCTTGTGCGACATGCAACAGGGCCTAAGTGAGGTTAATGCGCTTAATATCGGCTCCTAATGCGTTTAAACGCTCATCTATGCGTTCGTATCCACGGTCTATTTGGTGTATGTTTTGTATGGTGCTTTTACCGGTTGCCGATAGCGCTGCTATGAGCAGCGCCACGCCGGCGCGAATGTCGGGCGACACCATGTTGATACCTCTTAGCGATACTTGCTTATCAAGGCCAATAACCACAGCGCGGTGCGGGTCGCACAGCACTATTTGGGCGCCCATTTCTATCAGTTTATCTACGAAGAACAATCTGCTTTCAAACATTTTCTGATGCACCAGCACGGTGCCTTTTGCCTGTGTGGCGGTAACCAGCACAATGCTTAGTAGGTCGGGCGTGAAGCCGGGCCAAGGATGGTCGTACACATTGAGAATAGAGCCGTCTATAAACTTCTGGATGCGGTAATGCTCTCGAGCAGGTATGTAAATATCGTCGCCCTTTATCGAAAGATTGATGCCTAGTCGTTGAAACACATCGGGTATTACGCCCAGCTGGTGTGCATCTACATTTTTTATGGTTATTTCGCTTTGCGTCATGGCAGCAAGGCCTATGAATGAGCCTACCTCAATCATATCGGCCAGGAGGCGGTGTTCGCAGCCGCGCAGCTTGCCTACGCCTTCTATTGTCAGCAGATTAGAGCTCACGCCGGTAATGTTGGCGCCCATGCTTATCAGCATCCGGCACAGTTGCTGTACGTAGGGCTCGCAGGCTGCGTTGTATATTGTGGTTGTGCCTTCGGCAAGGGTGGCTGCCATTATCAGGTTGGCAGTACCGGTTACACTGGGCTCCTCCATCAATATGCGCGTGCCCTTCAGTTGGTTTGTATCCAGACTGAACATTTGGTTGTCGGCGTCGTAAACAAAGTCAACGCCCATTTTTTCAAAACCGCGTATATGCGTGTCCAGCCTACGGCGGCCTATCTTGTCGCCGCCCGGTTGGGGTATGTATGCTTTGTTGAAACGGGCCAGCAACGGACCGGCCAGCATTACAGTGCCGCGTAGCTTACCCGATTTTTTCTTGAAAGCGTTGGTTACAAAATATTCTGGCGTTATGTTGGCTGCTTGCAATACTACAGTGTTCGGGGCCGGTCGTTCTATTTTCACCCCCATATCCTCCAGTAGTTCAATCAGGGTGTTTACATCTATTATGTCGGGCACATTGGTAAGCGTCACGCGCTCATCGGTGAGCAAGGCGGCGCAAAGCACCTGTAGCGCTTCGTTTTTAGCGCCTTGTGGGGTTATTTCGCCATTCAATGTGCGTCCGCCGCGTATTTCAAATGCATTCATTGTTGTAGTTTTTGTATAAGTCTATAGTGGAGCGTTGTTTGCCGGGCTGTTTTGCACGAAGTATCCTTAGCAAAGGCAGCCGCCAACTAACTACTTTGTAGCAGTCTAACCCTGCTTACTACCCTTGTTCTTATTGAATTTGCGGTTTTTGTTGAAGTTGTTGCCATAGCCGCCCTGACCGCTTCCTTGAGCATTGCCGTCGCGGAAATTGCCGTTGCGTTGGCCGCCTTGTGCATTGCCCTTAAAATTGCGGTTGTTCGGGTTGTTGTTGGCGCTGTTGGGGTTGTTGTTGCGGGGTTTATTATTGAAGCCGCGCGTTGGGGTAGGCTCTACGTGCACTTTATATCCACCCGGCTCGTAGCGTAGCAGTCCGCCCGATATTTCTGCAAGCTCGTTCTTTATCATGTCGTCGTGCACAGGTTCTTTGTGCCAGTTGGCATAAGCCAGTTTCATGTAGTAACCTATTGCCTGCGTAAGGCCGTGTTTCTTCTCTTCATTAGTTTCCACAATTGCCCTATCCAGCAGCGACTGTATGTTTTTGCCCAGGTGGCGATGTTTAATGCTTTCCTGCGGGTAGGGTAGCGGTTCGGGTTTTTTAAACACCATTTCCGGCGTTGGGCATGGGTATGGCGAATCTACATCGAGGTTAAAACCCGTCATCTGAAATAGATGGTCCCAGAGTTTGTGTTTATAATCCTCAATTGTTTTCAAATGCGGGTTCAACGTGCCCATCAGTTCTATGATCACTTCTGCCTGTCTCAACCTTTTTTTTCGGTCGTCGATGGTTATCAGGTATTCCACCATTTTTTGCACGTTACGCCCATATTCAGGCATCAGCAATTTGCTGCGTGTCGTATTGTATTCCATCAAAATATTAAAAATTCAAAAGCCAAGGAAAAGATTCAAAAGAAAAAGCGACTAAAATACCACATAGAGTGTGATGCGCTGTAGCAAATGTAAGAGTAAATTATTAAAATG
>CAIRYK010000007.1 GCA_903882805.1 uncultured Bacteroidota bacterium
TATGCCAACGCCAGTATCTTTTACCGACAAAATTATCTCAGAATCAACGCGTTGTGCTGAAATAGTAATTGTACCGTTTTCTCGAGTGAATTTAATTGAATTATTTACCAGGTTACGTAAAATGATACGCGTCATTTCATAGTCGCAAAGCGCTACAGCTGGCTTATCTGTCCCTTTTGTCAGTAGTATTTGTTTTTTTGAAGTAATGGACGTTTTTGATGTTAATGATTCGTCGATAATTGCGTTTAAGTCTACATTTGCGAGTGTTACTTTCACCCCATTCATTTGAGTTCTGGCCCAGGTAAGCATATTGGCCAACATTTCAGATGCATATTTAGTTTTTTCCAGCAGCTCGCTTTCTATCATTCTTCTCTCGTCGTTCGAAAGAAGATCGCTCGACATAATTTCAAGATACCCGGTCAGAGAGTCTATAGGCGATTTCAAGTCATGCGATACAATAGAGAATAGTTTGTTTTTTTCATCATTAATAAGTTCAAGTTCGGCATTTTTTTCCTTTATTTGTTCATTCTGGTGTTGGATGTCGCTGGCTCTTTTTTCAGCAAGTGCATGTTCCTGATTATAACTCTTTCTTAAATAGCGCGTAATGGCAAAAGTAAACGTAAGCGCAGCAATATAACTTACACCAGTATCTATAAACCTATCTGTTTTGTTTTTATAAGCATCGGTAATGTAATCAGGGTAAAAATATTCGAAAACAAGCAAGCCGATAGCGATAAAGGAATTAAGGAAAATCCAAAGCACATAATCTTTTGGTTTACCAATTGCGACAAGCAAATGAAATACCAGAAAAAACATACACATTGTTGGGCCATTAATTCCTGAATCATAAAAATAATTGGATATTAGTATGCCGTAGGCAACAGTCGCATATATTTGAATTCCAGTTTGGTACCTTTTTTTTACTCTTGAATAATAATAAAGCGCAGACATTATAATGATTGTGGCGAGAAGTATAAAAAAGTATGGATATATACCAAGGAAGACATTAAAGGCCATTCCGTATATCAATATCACAAAAGAAATAACGCACGTATAATTGAAAACACGATTTTCCATCGTAAATTCTGATGGTATCCCTGTTAACTTTTGCCATATATTAATGGCTCTATTGCCGTTTGTTACTTCCATATTTATCTGAATTGCCGCTTTCTGCTGATATATAATTACTTAGAGGGCAATGTCGTTTGTGTAAAATTATGTTTCTTTTTTAGGTATATCAAAAGTATATTCCAAGCAATAAAAATAGTAGAAGCGCATTGACAATTTTGATTGTGCTGTAGAGTTTTGAGTCGCCTTTTTTATTGTTACAGATTTTTATTTTCCTACGAAATTTGAGGTAAATTTATACGAGAATAAAACAATTTATACTGATTCCGGTCATTCATGTAATATGCGTATAATCATGAATGCGAAGTTGCTTTGTTTTATTTTGAAAACAAAAGGTGATTTTAGTCAGTATGGCGCATGACCAAAATCAGTCGTTTTTATGATAATAACTGGCATTTTCGTTGCTATTATGCCCTACGATATGAGTAATGAGAGCCAGTTTTCTTTGATTTTAAAAAAAATCAGGGTACTTTTAGGCATGCCATTTAGCGCGTTAAATAACGAATCATTTCAGGCCTTATTCAATTATGCGAGTATTGGTATTTTAATTACCAATTCGAAAGGCGAAGTGCTCATGGCAAACAAATATGTTGAGCATCAGTTTGGCTACACAGAACAAGAAATTATTGGTAGTAAGGTGGAGAAATTTATACCGCCACGTTACAAAGACCGACATGTGCAACACCGCGAAAAGTACACCAGTGATCCGCATAGCAGACCAATGGGATTGGGTATGGAATTGGCTGGTTTACGTAAAAATGGAACTGAATTTCCTGTTGAAGTAAGCTTAGGCTACTATAAGATTAAAGAAGAAAATTATGCGCTCGCTTTTGTAAACGATATAACTCAAAGAAAAGAAACCGAACAAGCGATAAAACAACTCAATGCGCATCTGGAGCAAAAAGTAAAGGAAGACACCCAATCGCTGGCATTAACAGTACAGCAGTTGAGCAACCAGATTAAGGAAACTGAACGCAAAGATATAGAGCTGCAACGAGTAAATAATTTTTTAAACAATATTTGGAATCATGCAGGAGCTATAATATTTGTTTGCGATAACACCGGTTTGATTCAATTTTTCAATCCTGCGGCAGAAGCTGCATTAGGATACAGCGCCGGCGAGATAGTTAATGTTCATTCGCTCACAAAGTTTCATTTAGATGAGGAGCTTCATGCAAAAGCATTCGAACTCTCTTTAAAGTTGGGTAGGCCAATAAAGCCTGATTTTCAGGTGTTTAACGCAATAAGCGAGATTAATGAAGGTCCGAATCAGGAATGGCATTATGTAAGAAAAGACGGAGCTACTTTCTTTGTATCGCTCGACGTTACACCGCTTAAAGATGCAAAAAATGTGGTTACCAGTTATTTGGGTATTGCTATAGATATTTCTGAGAAGAAAAAAGCAGAAAGTGAATTGAGAACTGCTTTACAAAAAGAAATGGAGCTAAATGAACTGAAATCAAGATTCGTATCTATGGCTTCGCATGAATTCAGAACTCCACTTAGCGCTGTTCTATCTTCTGCCTACTTGCTTTCAAAATACACGAAAACTGAAGAGCAGCCACAACGTGAAAAACATATACAAAGAATAGTATCGTCGGTTACTTCGCTAACTGAGATACTCAACGACTTCCTGTCTGTAGGTAAAATTGAAGAAGGTAACATTAAGCCGCAGTTTACAGAGTTTGATATCAAAACAATGATGCAACATCGCATTGTTGAAGTGCAGCATTTGCTTAAGAAGGGACAGACTATTAATTATACTCATAAAGGTGAAGAAACAACGGTGTTTTCAGATCAATCTATTCTGAAGCATATTGTAATAAATTTATTGTCGAATGCAATTAAGTTCTCCAACGAGGATAAGGAAATATTGTTGCAAACAGAGCGTGCAGCGGGTAAGTTTGTAATCAGGGTTAAAGACCAGGGTATAGGCATTCCTGAGGAAGATCAAAAGGAATTGTTCAAGCGTTTTTTTCGTTCATCAAACGTTACAAACATACAAGGAACCGGACTTGGTTTGCATATTGTGAAAAAATATGCCGATTTAATGAATGGACGTATGGTGTGTAAAAGTAAACTGGGTGAGGGTACAGAATTTATTATTGAGTTTTAATTGTATAAAAAATATACCATGAAGACAATACTGATCATAGAAGACAATGAGGATATCAGGGAGAATGTTGCTGAGATACTAATGCTGGATGACTATAAAACAATACAGGCAGCAAATGGCAGAGAAGGTATTGAGGCCGCTCAAAAATATTTGCCCGATATGATTATTTGCGATATCATGATGCCGGGCGTAGATGGTTACGGCGTATTGCATGTGTTGCATAAAGACCCTGCAACACAAAATATTCCTTTTATTTTCCTTACGTCGAAAAGTGAAAGAGGCGACTTCAGAACAGCTATGGAGTTGGGCGCAGATGATTATATCACTAAGCCGTTTGCCGGCAATGAGTTACTTGGCGCTATAGAAAGCCGCTTCAGAAAAGTAGACTTGCTTAAAAAAACGCTCACTTCAGATTTGGCAGGCATTAATCAGCTTATTTCAACAATACATACTAAACGTACCCTTGAGGACTTAACTAAGGAAAGTAATACCAGTACATTCAATAAAAAGCAAAGGATTTACAAAGAAGGTACTCATCCGCATTATCTGTACTACATTGTAAAAGGCAAAGTAAAAACATATAAAACACACGAAGACGGTAAAGATCTTGTGCTTGACTTGTATGCCGATGGCGATTTCTTTGGCTATTTGTCGTTGCTCGAAGGATTATCGTACAAAGAAAATGCTGAGGCAATTGAAGATACTGAACTTGCACTGATTCCTAAAAAGGATTTTGAGGATATAATAAATAGTAACCCGGCAATAGCTAAGAAGTTTGTCAGTTTGCTAGCTAAAAACCTGGTTGAGAAAGAACGTCACTTGTTGGGTATTGCCTACAATACGCTTCGTAAAAAAGTGGCCGAAGCGTTAGTGAATATGTATAAAAAATATCACTCAGGCGGCAAAGACCCTTACCTGATCGATATAAGCAGGGAAGATCTGGCGACAATTGCAGGCACCGCTACGGAATCGCTTATAAGAACGCTGAGCGATTTTAAAACCGAAAATCTGATAGATATACAAAAGGGGAAAATATTAGTTGCAGATGTTAAGCCTCTTGAACATCTTATAAGGTAATTCCTATACTTTTTGTGCAGCAATTATTACTGCATTTGGCTGTTGGCTTTATTACTTAAAGCTACCTTTTCTCATTGCTCATTAGCATAAATATTTTCACTATGAAGATTTCTTTTCACGGCGCTGCCCGTATGGTTACCGGTTCAAAACATTTACTCGAATTAACTAATGGCAAAAAAATATTGCTCGACTGTGGTATGTACCAGGGCATGGGGCAAGCAACGCTTGAGTTGAATAGCGATTGGGGGTTTGAGCCTAAGGATGTAGCCGTGGTTGTATTATCGCATGCACACATAGATCACATTGGCCTGTTACCCAAACTCGTGAAAGATGGTTTTGCAGGTAAGATATACTGCACTCCAGCTACCGCGGCCCTAGTGAAAATACTGCTGATAGATAGCGCCCGGATACAAGAGGCTGATGTGATGTATGTAAATAAACACCGCCTTCGCGATCACAAACCATTGGTCGAGCCGCTCTATACCGAAGGCGATGCGCAAAGTGTTTTTTTAATGCTTGAAACAGTGCCCTACAACGAACGGTGCAAAATAATAACTGGTGTTGAGCTTATGTACACCGATGCCGGTCATATTCTTGGTAGCGCTGCCGTGCACCTGAAAATCAAGGAAAATGGTCAAACTAAGCAGTTGACATTTAGTGGCGACATAGGTAGGTATAATGATTTGCTGTTGCATAGTCCGCAAGTATTCCCTCAAGCTGACTATATTATTCTTGAATCTACTTATGGAGATAGACTGCATGATTTTTCAATGCCTACTGCCGATAAATTGTTGCATGCCATTACGCACACCTGTATTTCCAAAAAAGGAAAGTTGATTTTGCCGGCATTCAGCCTGGGGCGTACACAACAAATATTGTACCTGCTCAATCGTTTGGAGCAGGAAGGAAGATTGCCCAAACTCAGATATTTTGTTGATAGTCCCTTATCTATAAAAATAACAGAAGTATGTAAGCAATACACCGACTATTACAATACAAATGTTCAGGATTGCTTACTTAAAGATGAGGATGTGTTTCAGTTTCATGGTCTTGAATATATTGAGAGCGTTATGGAATCAAAGCAGCTCAATGTTATCAAAGAGCCTTGCGTCATCATATCTGCATCGGGTATGGCAGAGGCTGGTAGGGTAAAACACCATATAGCCAATAATGTAGAAGATAACCGCAACACAATTTGCCTGACGGGTTACTGCGAGCCAACGTCGTTGGGTGGCCGACTTAAAAACAATCCCGCTTCGGTTACGATATTTGGTAAGTCGTTTATGGTGGAAGCTGAGGTAATGGAAATAGCGAGTCTTAGCGCCCATGGCGATTATAACGATTTATGCCAATGGCTTTCGTGCCAGGATGCAACGCAGGTAAAACAATTGTTTTTAGTACACGGCGATTATGATGCGCAGGTAGAGTTTCAGGGTAGACTAAAAACAAAAGGTTTCAAAAATGTTGACACGCCTGAGCTGCACAATACTTATGACCTTGAATAGCTAGCGAAACTGTTGGTTGTTGCTTATTGACCATTATCAGGTTTTGTTATGGCGTTACATGGTATTTTTGTTTGTTAAGGCTGCAGTGTAATCATAGCTTAGTCGTTGCGGTGCCTTGTTAATCATATTTCGCAACTAAATTGAAATGACAATTGCTGAATAAGCAGAAAGTTATGCGCCACACATGTATTTATATTCAGCTGTTCATCTGTGCATTCTTTGTTCAGGATAATTGTGCTTTGGCAAGTTCTTTCTTGTCAGAAAGTTCACTTGTTGATTCGATTGGTGTCAATAAGCCATCTGCACACGTTCCTGTTTTATGTTACCATCAGGTAAGACAGTGGGAAGGAAGTGATGATAATACAGCAAGGGTGTACATAACGTCTGATGATGTTTTTAGCGCACAAATGAAGCTGCTACACGACAGCGGTTACCACACAATATTGCCAGATCAGTTGATTGCACATATTAATACAGGTGCGCCATTACCCGAAAAGCCGATAATGCTGACCTTCGATGACGGTACGCTATCGCAATACCAGAATGCGCTGCCTGTGCTGACGGAATATGGTTTCAAGGCTGTATTTTTCATAATGTCTGTATCAATTGGTAAGCCGAGGTTTGTAAACAAAAGCCAGATTGCGGAATTGTCTGCCAAAGGCCATGTTATAGGCGCGCATACCTGGGATCATAAAAATGTGAAAAAATATGCACTTGACGATTGGGGTCGACAAATATCTCAGCCTAAGAAATTGCTTGAAAGTATTACAGGGAAACCTGTAGTTTATTTTGCCTATCCCTTTGGTGTTTGGAGCAAGGAGGCAGTGGATCGGCTTAACGCGAATAGATACGTTGGCGCGTTTCAGCTTGCAGGTAAGGGCGACAATGCGAACAAACTGTTCACCATAAATAGGATTTTAGTGGATGGTCATTGGAATACAAAGAACTTTTTAAGTGCATTGAAAAGGTAAAAATATAGTGTATGGGTAGTGTAGACAAATGTTCTAAAAGATTGTCAATCAGTAGATTAGTGCGATATTTTGTAGTTGGGTTTCTTGTCCTCGCGGGGACAATTATAGTAGGGTGCGGGAATAGTAATGGAGCCCGAATACCTGCAACATCTACTGTAGCGGGCTTGGTGCAAAAGCCGGATACACCCTTAGCTGCTGCAAAGCCAGTTAAGGACACGATAGCAGATTCAGTGTTGTATAAAGAGCTGATATTCCGAATGGTTAACGGTAAGCCTACTGCCAAATGGCCTGTTAAAGAACCATTTCCCTTGCCGGGCGCCATATTGCCATATCGCAGAATTGTAGCGTATTACGGCAATTTTTACACGCCTAAAATGGGTATCTTGGGTGAGGTTCCGCCAGATTCTATGCTTAAGCACCTGATGAATGAAGTAGATAAATGGAATGCCGCCGACTCTATGATGCCGGTATTACCGGCGCTGCATTATGTAGCTGTTACCGCACAGGCCAAGCCAGGGCCAGGGAATAAGTATAGGGCTCGTATGCCTTTTGCACAAATAGATAAAGCAATAGAATTAACAAAGAAGGTGAAGGGAATATTATTTCTTGATATTCAGGTGGGATGGGGTAGTCTGGAAGAAGAATTGCCCCCGCTCGAGGTATATCTGCGCGATTCGAATATACATTTAGGTATAGATCCGGAATACTCCATGAAGGGTAAGCAAGTACCCTGTACCGCAATTGGAACTTTTGATGCAGAGGATATAAATGTAGCTTCCGAATATCTGGCGCAGTTGGTTCGTAAGTACAATCTTCCGCCCAAAGTCTTGGTAGTGCACAGGTTTACGAAACAAATGGTAACCAACTACAGCAAGATAAAGCAACATCCGGAAGTGCAAATAGTTATGCACATGGATGGATTTGGTTTCCCGGCTAAAAAGGTTGACTCCTACAAACAGGCAATAGTAAACGAACCGGTGCAATATGCCGGCTTCAAATTGTTTTATAAAAACGACATTGCCGATGCGCCGCACAAAATGATGACGCCGGAGGATGTGCTAAAGCTAACTCCAAGACCGGTATATATACAATATCAGTAATGGCCCGACCCTGATAAATGATAGAATGCGGTTTCTATTTATTGTATATATTTTCTCTGGAATAACCAGGTTTCTATTTCGGAGTTGTTGAATTAGGCAATTAAAATTGGTAAGCAATGCCTATTTCGTTAGGTTTCGGTGAAACTAAACCATAATGATGGTCTTTATAAATTTTATGTGAACCAATGATGATAAGAGTAATACCTGCCGCTAATAAACCACCTCCGGTTCCGGCCATAACTGGAAGCGCATCGCCACGATCTTCTTTCCTTACAATCAGTAAGTATACTAGACCGGCGCCCAATACAGGCGCGCCAACGGCTGTAGTTGCGATGCCAATTCCTAAAATAGTTTTACCAGGCGACCCGCGATCTTTGTAATACGGCAATGCAACAAAATCGTGCTGATGGAAATTATTGGAATTATTTTTGAATTCAATGGGCTCAGTAACTGTGTAGGTAGCGCAATAGTTTTCTTCCTGATTACATATGTTTTTTAGGTCGCTGAATGTTAGTCTATAATCTGATACCTGTGCGCCTGCAAAAAATACGAGCTGTAAAAAAAATAATGGTTAGCAGGCTAACTTTTTTCATAAAAGGTCGGTTGTTTAGAGGTTGATTTATTTGTTATTGGTGAAGATAATAAAATTTAACGTGTTTCATGATGTTGGATGTTTATTTTTATATTTTATAACTAATATATGTTTGGCTTGTTGTATGGTAAATTTCTGCATTAGTTTATTCAGGTAAATGTGGTAGCTTTAGTAGTTTGTTCTTGGTTGTGAAAGCGGGTATTTATTGTATTTCCTAAGTGCGTTAAATGTGAATAGTTTTGATGTAAGATCCGGGATATAATAGTTGATTATTGGTTGAAAAATACTTTTTTGAATTGCACCAGAAAAAAATAGTTATGAAAGAGAAAGTGATCAATATTATTAAGGCATCGGGCAAGGTAGAGCCTTTCTCTATGGGCAAGCTGAAAGGTTCGCTCAAAAAATCCGGAGCTCAGGATGCAGTTATAGAAGACATTTGCAGCCAGATAAATGATAACCTATATGAAGGCATCACTACCCGGAAAATATACCAAATGGCGTTTGGTATGCTCAATAAGAAGCACAAGCCAATGGCGGCTAAGTACAGAATAAAGAAGGCTATAATGGAGCTTGGCCCATCAGGCTTTCCATTTGAGAAGTTTATTGGCGTTTTGTTGGCAAGTCAGGGAAGCAAGATAAAATTGAATCAGTTTTTGAGAGGCGCTTGCGTAAATCACGAGATTGATTTGATTGCCGAAGACGAAACTAAAACGTCAATAATAGAATGTAAGTACCACAACCTGCAGGGAGTGGTTTGCGATGTTAAGATACCGCTATACATTCATTCGCGTTTCAGAGATATTATGGCCAATACCAATGCTGAGGGCAAAGAATACCAGTGCTGGATAATAACAAACACACGTTTTTCTGTCGATGCGCTACAATATGGCATTTGCGCCGGCCTGCACTTGCTATGCTGGGACTATCCGGCAAAAGACAATCTTAAAGACCTGATAGACAAATATAAATTGTACCCAATTAGTTGCCTTACTTCAATTACTCGCAGAGAAAAAGAGTTGTTGCTCGACAAAGGAATAGTATTGTGTAGAGAACTCACTACCAAGTCCGACCTTTTAGCTGAAATAAATGTATCGGCCGGCAGAATATCAAACATAATTAGCGAAGCCATGAGTTTGGCAGCTATGTAGGTGACTGTTCGTGAAAGCATAAAAATAGGCGCGGAGGTTTTATACCATCCGCGCCTGATATTTTTTTCAAGGTATTTATTTCACCTCCACCTCCAATACTTTTTCCCCCATTAGGTAGCCTTCCAGCTTATCGCCTTTATTTACCGGGCCTACGCCTGCGGGTGTGCCGGTAAACAGCATGTCGCCAATGTTGATGGTGAAATACTGTGTGGAGTAGGCGATTACCTTGTCTACAGAGAAGATCATGTCGGTAGTGTTGCCTTCCTGCACCGTTGTCCCGTTTATATCCAGCCTGAAGCTTAATGCCCCAATCTGCATGGTTTCGCTAAGCGCAACAAATGAACCTATTGCCGCCGACCCATCAAACGCCTTGGCTATCTCCCAGGGTAGTCCCTTTTTTTGTTGCTCTCGCTGCATATCGCGGGCAGTAAAGTCTATACCCAAGGTAACTTCGGTGTAGTATTTATTGGCAAATTTTTCCTGAACAAATTTTCCGTTCTTACATATCCGCACTACTACTTCGCACTCATAGTGAAGGTCGTTGGTGAAATCCGGATAATACAGTGGTTTGTTGGGCAACAGTAAAGCCCCTTTGGGTTTCATAAAAAGCACTGGCGCGGTTGGTAAATCATTTTTCAATTCTTTGGCATGATCCGCGTAATTTCGTCCAACGCAAATTATTTTCATAAATAGCTGTTTTATTTTATGGCTCGTGTAAAGATAAAATTTCCCGACGAAAAACCACTTTTCGTTGCTGTTATTCCCGTTCGTATTGGCGATATAAATTATGGCGGCCATGTAGGCAACGACTCTATTTTATCTATAATACACGAGGCGCGCATGCAGTGGCTAGGAAGCCATGGCCATACCGAGCTGAAAGCTGCCGGTAACGCCCTTATAATGGCCGATGTGATGATTGCCTACAAAGGCGAAGCATTTTATGGAGAAACGCTGCATGTGGCCCTATATGCCGAGGAAATTACCAAGGTGAGTTTTGATTTGCTGTATCGGTTATATAAACAATCCGGGACCGATATAAAAGAAATAGCCCATGCTAAAACGGGCATGGTTTGTTTCGACTATGACACTCGCAAAGTAGACGATATTAAAGCCGGTCTTATGAAGCTGCTAAAGGATTAATGTTTATTTTTCTATCGCTTCAATCATTTCTTTGCTATCTGGCTTGGTAGCTGGTGAGAAAATATCGGTGAGTTCGCCTTTTTCGTTAATCAGGTATTTCTGAAAATTCCACGAAACTTTGCTGTCCTGCAATTTGTTGTATTTTTTCTCTGTGAGCCAGCGGTAGATGGGCGCCATATTGCGTCCTTTCACAGACACTTTCGCGGCCATAGGAAATGATACGCCGTAGTTTTTTTTGCAGAACTCGGCTATATCTTTATTGCCTTTGGGCTCCTGAAAAAAGAAATTGTTGGCAGGAAACCCAATAATTACCATTCTATCCCTGTATTTGCCATACATATCCTCAAGTGTTTGGTATTGTGGGGTGAAGCCACATTTAGACGCTGTATTTACAATCAGTATCTTCTTTCCTTTGAATGTTGAAAAATCGATCGTTCCGCCATCCAAGGCTTCCACTTTATGATCGTATATAGATGCAGGTACTATGGTTTGCGGATTTGGCGCAAAAAAGAAATTAAGGAATAATAACATACTGATGTTCACCGCTATTAGAATTAGTAATACAAAGATACCCGATTTGCGCGTCATGATAATAGAATATAATATTGGGCTTATCAGAAAAGAAAATGCCACAACTACTTCTGTAGTTGTGGCATTTTCTTTTAATAGTATAATTAGTTCAAGCGGTCGTGCTGATTGTACGTGTCATGCGTATTCCACCAGTTGGTTTCGCGCCATGATACCGAAAAAGGCATAAAAATAAGCGACACCATAATATTTGATGTAGAGGTTATTTTAAACGGTCCATCGGTAATACCAGATATGCTCTTGTTTACGTCGATCAGCGTTATGTTGCCCATGGTGTACAACAGGCGAACTTTCATACACATACCCGCGAAAAAGCCGCCTTCTACTTTTACAAACGGGCTGAATCCGAAGCTGTATTTTGTGTCTATGTTAGATACGCCTTCCAGACTTGTCATATTGAAATGTGGCATAAATCCGCCGCCCAACGATGTGCATAACGAGAGTCTTTTCGATTGTATAGCATCGCAACCTGCTTTGTATTCTATACCTATAGGCAATGCTACCTGAATAGTAGTAGCGCTAAGCGCGGGTGTTCTTACCTTGTAAGATCCGTCAACACTGTAAGACTGGTTAAGATCTTTCCATTGGTACATATTGCCCATAAGCGCTATGTTGGCTGCCCAGCAACTAATGTGGCCGGTAGCTTTGAATGGTAAGGAGAGACCGATAGACCCACCGAAACCCATACCGGTAGCCGGACGGGTAATGGTTGTGTCGCCTTTAAAATAGCCCGATCCATCGTAAACTGGCACAACGCCTGCTATTTCTCCCTGTGGTAAAACATAGGTTCCTGATATTTCGTAACGTTTCGCATCAGAAAAATAATTAAACAGTGGTTCTACCTGAAACTGGTATTGGGCAAAGCCCGATGCCGGTAATTTAAGTAGTGCAACAGTAATGAGAATAATGGATTTTTTCAACAAATTCATATCAGGTACCTTTAGGGTTGTAAAAATATAAAAAGCCCGTTAAAAAAATACTATTTTATTAATCAATCGGGTTTTTTAGCCGAACTTAAATGCTTATGGCTATTTTGGATCTATATATAGGCGAAACGGACAATAAAGGAAGAGGAGTTTTTACTTCTTCGGCTATAAAAGCTGGTGTGCTAGTAGAGATAGCTCCGGTTATAGTGATGAGCGGCGCAGATAGAAAATTACTCGATCAAACGCTGCTACACGACTATATTTTTGAGTGGCAGCCTGACGGCGCCGATATGTGCTGTATGGCGCTTGGCTGGGCGCCAATTTATAATCATTCGTACAAATCAAACTGCGAGTATTTTATGGATTATGATGAAAATACGATACGCATTCAAACTGTCAAGAACATAGCTGCCGGCGAAGAACTGACTATTAACTATAACGGCGACTGGGATAACGATGAAAAAGTTTGGTTTGATGTTTTTTAGGTAGTAGTGGATAGTAGAAAGTTTGGAGAATTATTTAAGCAGTAGAAAGTGTGGGGGGATTTGGTTGTATTATAAGAATGGTATTATTCGCACTTTTTACCCGGAGTTCAATCTTTCCTTATTACGGTTTGCTATAAAAACCTCCCTACACGCGACTATCTACTAAGTACTACAGACTATCTACTGAGTTCTATCTCCCATTTATAGTTACATAGTTTTCTATTGGCAGGCGCTTGGCTATAGACCTAGCAAGCGTCATTTCATCTGCATACTCCAGTTCGCCGCCAAAAGCAATGCCTCTGGCAATAGTAGTAATTGTTACAGGCGTTCCGGATAGCTGACGGGCTATATAATATACGGTAGTATCGCCTTCTATATTAGGACTAAGCGCCATTATCAATTCCTTTATCCCATTATCTATAACTCTTGCATGTAGCGAAGCTATATTAAGTTGATCAGGCCCAATACCATCAAGAGGAGATATGATGCCGCCTAAAACATGATAAAGTCCACTAAACTGCTGAGTGCTTTCTATGGCTATAACATCACGTATGTTTTCTACCACACAGATCTGCTGCTGATTTCTGCCCGGATTAGCGCAAATTGCGCAAATGTCTTTGTCTGAGATGTTATGGCAGTTTTTGCAATATTGCACTTCATGCCGCATACGCGCAATAGCGTCTGTAAACTCGTCAACTTCTTTTTCCTGCATACGCAACAAATGCAGCGTTAGCCGTAAAGCCGTTTTTTTACCAATGCCAGGTAAGCGGGATAGTTCCTGCACTGCATCTTCTACTAATTTCGATGAAAATATCATTTCTTACCAACTAAATAAACTTAACAAAATTCAAAAAGTAGTGGGGTAGGCTAAACGCTAAACTAGTATCCCTTGCTTTTTTGCAAAGTTCACACAAATTAACCGGTTTAAAAGCCTGATTTTCAATATTGAACCACAAAAACATCGAATAAAGTATCGATGATGTTTAACAATTTTTTATTGCCTCATTGTGTAATTGTATCATTTTTTAATCGTTCTT
Organism: uncultured Bacteroidota bacterium; assembly: GCA_903882805.1. Taxonomy (GTDB): domain Bacteria; phylum Bacteroidota; class Bacteroidia; order Chitinophagales; family Chitinophagaceae; genus Nemorincola. Next base: position 13,814 of record CAIRYK010000007.1, read on the forward strand.
TGCAACATGCGTCTCTTTTTGGCACTTATATTTCTTACTATTTTCTCCTTTCAGGTATTGCCGCTGAAGGTGATAGGTAAGTTATTGGCAAAAGCACAAACTACCGAAGAAGTTCAGGAAGATGATGCCGACGTAGATGGGTTTGATGGTAAAGTTGTGAAGTTTCAAGACGATCAGAACGTTGAACACAACACTTTTGGCAATCTCGCTGCAAGTGTGCTTTACTTTAATAATAAGTTGAGTACCCTGATACATAGTTCAGAAAAGCTTCCTTTAGTACACGTTACTAAAATACCCTCTCCTCCTCCCGATTTTCTTTAATCCTAATTCTTACAGGTTTTTGTTTATCTGATGCGTTCGCCTTCTCTGGCGTCGCGTGCTATGCCCGTTTATTTACGCCCAAACCACATTTTTCAACTTTGTTTACTTGTTTTTGCCACAAGTACATACATAACTTTTTGCCATTTTTTATGAAATCGATAACCACAAAACATATAAAGAAAGACTTTTTTTCAGGTCTTATAGTATTTCTTATTGCTTTGCCCTTGTGTTTGGGCATAGCACAGGCTTGTCATGCACCGCTGTTTTCTGGTATTGTTGCCGGAATTGTAGGCGGCATCGTAGTAGGTTTTTTCAGCGCATCAAATCTAAGTGTTACCGGACCTGCAGCGGGCCTTACTGCTATTGTACTTGTTGCTATTACCCAGCTCAATTCATTCGAAGTTTTCTTATGTTCCGTTATTTTGGCCGGAGCGCTCCAGCTGGGTCTAGGGTATTTAAAAGCCGGCGCAATAGCTAATTACATCCCATCAAGTGTATTGGAAGGCATGCTTGCTGGTATTGGCCTCACCATTATTATAAAACAGCTACCCGACGCTGTAGGATTTGCAAAAAATAAAGCCGCGGTGATGGTAGATGCTGAAGACGGCTTTTTAGTAAATACCATTACTACTGCTACTCATCATATACAAGGTGGGGCTATTATTATTACACTTATTGGTTTACTACTCCTAATTGTATGGCAAACAAAAGCATTCAAAAAGGTCCAGTTGTTGCCTGCCGGATTGCTGGTGGTGGTAATTGGCACGTTGGTTAATGTTGTCTTTAATAAGTATGCGCCCCAGTTAGGTTTGGATAATTCTCATCTTGTTAGTTTACCTGTGGCAAGCAATGTTGCAGATTTTTTCAAACAGTTTACTTTACCGGATCTCAATGGTTTTAAAAATCCGAAAGTTTGGGAGACCGGTATTGTGATCGCTGTAGTGGCTTCGATAGAAACGTTGCTGTGTATAGAAGCCACAGATAAGCTTGATCCGCTAAAAAGGTATACACCAACAGATCAGGAATTGAAGGCGCAGGGTATTGGTAATATTATTAGCGGTTTTTTGGGCGGCTTACCTGTTACTTCAGTAATAGTTCGTTCTTCCGCAAACGTAAATGCCGGCGCTAAAACTAAAATGTCTGCTATTATTCATGGTTTGTTGTTGTTGGTTTGTGCGGCTTCTATTCCTGCCATACTCAATTTTATTCCCAAAGCAGCGCTTGCGGCTATTCTGATTTTTACGGGTTATAAATTATGTAAACCAACTGTTTTTAAACACATGTGGAAGGGTGGCTTAACGCAGTTTATACCGTTTATTGCAACGCTTATAGGTGTCGTGTCTTTAGATCTTTTAAAAGGAGTAGGAATTGGACTTGTTATCAGTATTTTTTATCTGCTTCGTCATAATATTCGATTGCCCTACTACTATCAACGCAGCACATATAGCAATGGCGAGTTGATAAAGCTGACGCTTGGTCAGGAGGTTTCTTTTTTGAATAAAGCAAGTATTAAGGAAACCCTCGACAATTTACCTAATCATAGTGTGGTAATAATTGATGCCAGCGAAACTCAGTATATCGATTTTGATGTGCTTGACTTAATTAAAGAATTTTATACTACACGTGCTAAAGACAAGCATATTAACATGTCGCTACTTGGTTTTAAAAGCGGCTACGACCTACCCAAAGCGCCAAGTGAGCGAGAGGCAATGGCAAAACTTGTAGATAGAAATGAAGTGCCTCTGCGATCGTCTGGGAATTACAAAAAGCTACTTAATCAACTTAGAAAAAACAAACTGACGCCAGCTAATCAGATATAATATATGCCCAATAAAGTAGTAGAAGTACAACAACAAGTAGTGTCGCCGGCTGAAGCGCTGCTGCGCCTGAAGGAGGGGAATTTTCGGTTTATCAACGATATGACCATAAACCGGGATTTACTGCATAGAATGAATGAAACTAAGGATGAGCAAACCCCGTTTGCAGCTATATTGAGCTGTATGGATTCGAGGGTGTCCTCTGAGTTGATTTTCGACCAGGGGCTTGGCGATATTTTCAGTATCCGTATTGCCGGTAATATTATTTCTACCGGTGTATTGGGTAGCCTGGAGTATGCAACATCTGTAGCGGGAGCAAAACTCATATTAGTGCTGGGGCACACCAATTGCGGTGCAATTAAAGGCGCTTGCGATAATGTTAAAATGGGGCATCTATCGTCGTTGTTGCAAAAAATACAACCAGCAATAATTATGGAGCAGCAAATAAAAGATAATAGAACCAGCCATAACCCTCAGTTTGTGTATAATGTCACAAAGCTGAACATTCAGTTTTCTATGATGGAAATATTAGAACGCAGTCCAATAATAAAAGATCTTGTAGACAAAGGCGAGCTTATGATAGCGCCATCGATTTATGATGTTGCAACGGGCAAAGTAATGTTCAACGATTTTTAGAAATATTTAAAACATCCTCCCTGATATTTCGTGTGGTTATGTAGGGGAGGCAGGAGGGGAGTAAAATAGGTTTGTTGGTACCAACGGACTTATTTTCTCCTTTCTTATTATTAATATGTTGCTCATGGTGTTGCCAAAACGGTATATTCGGGAAAGGTATGTTTATATTAATTTTTAAAATGTTAATTTTATATCTAGCGTATCTTGTTGAAGGTTATTTTATTGCGATTTTATATGTTGCATAAAACGCACTGATAGCCCGATTTTTCTTGCTGTAACTTTTTAATTCTTTAAAAAATTCTTTGAAGTTCGCTCTGTTTATCTAACTTTGACCTCGGAGAGATGGCAGAGCGGTCGATTGCGGCAGTCTTGAAAACTGTTGACTGTAATAGGTCCGGGGGTTCGAATCCCTCTCTCTCCGCCGAAA
>CAIRYK010000008.1 GCA_903882805.1 uncultured Bacteroidota bacterium
GGCGTTAGCGTGGGTACTACTGTTATTACCTATCAGTTATCATCTACAGGTTGTTATACAACCACAGTTATTGCTGTTAATTCATTACCAGCCTCCATTACAGGTTCTAATATTTGTCTGGGTACACCTACCACCTATAGCACCACCACTATTGGCGGAACCTGGAGCAGCAGTGCTACGGGAGTTGCTACCATTGGTAGTGCTTCGGGTATTGCTACCGGCGTTAGCGTAGGCACATCTGTAATTACTTATCAGTTATCATCTACAGGTTGTTATACTACTACTGTAGTTGCGGTAAATACACTTTCAGGATCGATATTGGCTTCTAACATTTGTGTTGGGTCAAATGTCACTTACAGCTGTTCCACGAGCGGTGGCACATGGATCAGTAGTGCTGTGGGCGTTGCTATCATCGGTAGTTCTACTGGTGTGGCTACCGGCGTTAGCGTGGGTACTACTGTTATTACCTATCAGTTGTCATCTACAGGTTGTTATACAACTACAGTTGTTGCGGTTAATCCATTACCAGCTACTATTACGGGTACTGCCTATGTTTGTCCGTTGCTGACTACCACACTGAGCAATTCAACAGGCGGCGGCGTATGGAGTAGCTCTACTTCCGGTGTTGCTTCCGTTGGTTCAGCAACAGGCGTTGTTTCGGGTGTTGCCAGTGGTACAAGTACCATTACCTACACTTTGGGGTCGGGCTGTATAGCTTCAAAAATTGTTACAGTCAATCCAATACCAGCAGCCATTACAGGTATTACCAACGCGTGCATAGGCAGTACAAGAACAATGGCAAACACTACGCCAAGTGGCAACTGGACCAGTAGCGCACCAGGCGTTGCTGTGATTGGTTCAGTAACAGGTATAGTTACTGCCGTAAGTGCCGGAACAACTACTATAACCTTTACACGCGCCAGCGGCTGTTATTCAACAACTACTTTTACAACCAATCCACTACCGGCGTCAGTAAGCGGAACGACTACAGTATGCAATGGCTTAACTACTACACTCGCGAATGCCACCGGTGGAGGTGTTTGGAGTAGTAGCGTTACCGGAGTAGCAAATGTAGGATCTGGCACAGGTGTTGTTACGGGAGTAGCGGCTGGTTCTTCTACTATTACTTATACAATTGCAACAGGTTGTTATGCAACCACCGGATTAACAGTGAACGCAGCACCAGCAACTATATTCGGTACATCAAAGGCTTGCGAGGGCTTTACCTCAACCCTTACCAATACAGTTACCGGCGGTGCCTGGTCGAGCGGCAGCACAGCAATTGCTACTGTGGCCTCTACAACAGGCGTAGTTACAGCTGTAACGGCGGGCACAACTACTATAACTTACACACGCAGCAATGGATGCTTTGCAACAAAGGCGTACACAGTGAACGCTATGCCGGCATCGATAGGCGGAACGACAACGATATGTGTAGGGCAAACAAGTACACTTACCAATGCTTCCGGCGGCGGTGCATGGAGGACTACAGCGCCATCTTTTGCACCTGTAGGGGTTTCTTCGGGTATAGTAACAGGAGCAGCGGAAACGCCTGCCACCATTACTTATACGCTATCCAGTGGTTGCTATGCCACCATCGGTTTTACCGTCAATGCCATCCCATCCGCTATTGGAGGCATCAAGTATGCGTGCGAAGGATTTAGTACATTGCTATACAACTTCGTAGGCGGTGGCGTGTGGAGCAGCAGCAATACAGGTATAGCCAGCATAGGCACAACGGGCGTAACAACGGGCGTAAGTGCGGGTACTGCCACTATCACCTACATGCGCAGCAATAGCTGCTATACAGTAACGACCTATAGCGTAAACGCCGCACCGGCAGCAATAACGGGAACATTGCGGTCGTGCATAGGTTTTACCAGCACCCTAAGCAGTGCTACCGGCGGCGGCACCTGGACAAGCACCGCGCCTGTCTTAGCAAGTGTGGGTAGAGGTAGCGGTATAGTTACTGCCCTTATAGCGGGCAATACAAATATTACCTACTCTATATCAAATGGTTGTTTTGCAACCGGCAACTTTACAGTAAACGCCCAACCAGCCAATATTGGTGGCACTAGAAATGTGTGTGTCGGCGGCACCGCCACCCTGACCAATGCTACCGGCGGCGGCGCATGGACGGTAAGTAATGCCAATGCAACCATGGGCACCGGATCGGGCGTGGTAACGGGTGTTAGTGCCGGTACGGCAGTGGTAACTTATACCTTGTCGACTGGATGCTATAAAACAACCAACATAAACATCTACGATATTCCGGCAGCCATCAGCGGCACAGGCAGTATATGTGCAGGCGGCACCACCACCTTAAGCAACAGCGTAGGCGGCGGCGCCTGGAGCAGCAGTGCTACCACCATTGCCACAGTAGGTTCTGCCACAGGTATTGTAACGGGCGTAGCGGGCGGCACAGCCACCATTTCGTACGCTACGGGCGGTACTTGCTATACTACCTTTACCACCTCTATAGGTACCATATTTCCTATTACCGGTACGCCAAGTGCGTGTACGGGATCTACCTCAACGCTTCGTTGTGGTAGTGCCGGCGGCACCTGGAGCAGCAGCGATGTTGGAGTAGCGACCATAGGCAGTACCGGTATTATGACAGGTGTGTCTGTTGGCACATCAATAATAACGTATGCACTGCCATCGGGCTGTGCACGTTATGTAACAGTTTACATCAGCAATTCAGGTTCGAGTATCTCGGGTCCATCGAGCGTATGTGTTGGTCAGACCATAAACCTGACCACCACCATCCATGGCGGTGCATGGACGAGCAGCAATGGCGGTATAGCCCTTGTAGATTTGTACACAGGTGTAGTTACGGGTCGGGTAGCGGCTACAGCAACGATAACCTATACCACAGGCTCGTCGTGCTACATCACTAAGTCGGTGACGGTCAATGCGTTCTCACCGAGTTATGCTGCGGTAACGAGTGTTATGGAAGGTAATACCATAACGGTAGGTAATGCCATGGCGGGCGGAACGTGGAGCAGCAGTGCTACGGGTGTAGCCACAGTAAACTCGGCCACAGGTGTAGTCACTGGCGTTGGTGCAGGCACATCAAGCATATCTTATACAGTAGCCTCCGGTTGCACCGACTACATCAATGTTACGGTTATTGCTGCACCTGCGGTTATCACAGGGCCAACCACAGTATGTGTTGGTCAGGATGTAACGCTAAGTTCTACCACGCCCGGCGGCGTTTGGACAAGTGCCAACGGAGGTATAGCATCGGTAGGGTCAAGTACAGGTATTGTTACTGGGCGCATGGCTGCTGCCGTCAATATCACCTATACGGTAGGTGGAGGCTACTCGGTGCGTACAGTAACGGTAAACGCCTTTACGCCAAGCTATTCGAGTGTGTACACATTAATGATTGGCAATACGCTAACTATGGTCAACCCCACAACGGGTGGCACGTGGAGCAGTACCAACACAGGTGCCGCCACCGTCAACTCAACAAGCGGTTTGGTAACGGGCGTAGGCGCAGGCACCACCACCATATCTTATATAATGCCGTCAGGCTGTGCCGACGGTAATGAGGTAACTGTAACGGCAGCCCCATCAGCTATCACCGGTCCATCGGTGGTGTGTTATGGTCAAACAGCTACGTTGACCTCTGCCACTCCCGGTGGCGTATGGACAACCAGCAATGGCGGTATAGCCACCATAGGTTCATCATCGGGCATAGTAACGCCTGTACTGGCAGCAACAGTAAACATCACCTACACAGTAGGTAGTGGATATGCAGTGAAGACCATGACAGTGGCCAACTTCTCGGCAGTGTATGCCTCGGTTACCACTATCAACTCGGGCAGTACTACTACAATATTCAACGCCACCGGGGGTGGCGTGTGGAGCAGCAGTGCACCAGCCATAGCTACCGTAAATTCCTCAAGCGGTGTAGTAACGGGAATATTGATCGGCACGACGATGATATCGTACACGATGCCAACCGGTTGTGCCGATGGCATAATGGTAATGGTAATACCTGCACCACCAATAGGTTCAGGCCCCGGCACGGTATGTATAGGTAATAACCTAACGCTCACTCACGCTACCCCCGGTGGTGTGTGGACGAGCAGCAACGGTGGTATAGCTCTTGTAGGCTCGAGCACGGGGATAGTAACGGGCAGGATAGCCAGCACCTGTACCATTACCTACACCTTACCAAGTACGGTATATGTAACCACTACCATTACAGTATTGCCTCTGGCAACTATAACCGGTCAAACCAGAATATGCCTGACACAATCGCTGACACTCACCAACAGTATAGCTGGTGGCACATGGTTTAGCAGCAATATCGGCGTAGCGTCAGCAGGATCTGCAACGGGTATTGTATCGGGTGTGAGCATGGGTACGTCCATAATCAGTTATGTGTTACCTACGGGTTGTTATACTTTAAAGACAGTAACAGTAATTGCGGCAGTAGCATCTATCTCAGGTACAACTGTGGTATGTGCAGGTAGTGCACTATCGTTATCGCATCCGGTATCTGGGGGTGTCTGGACTTCGAGTGCTACTGGAGTAGCTACCGCCGATTTATTTGGCGGGTCTATAACCGGAGTTTCGGCAGGTACGTCTACCATAACCTATACGGTTGGTCCGGGATGCAAAGCCACAACAGCATTTACGGTAAATGCGGTACCTGCAGCAATAAGCGGCGGCAATAGTGTGTGTGTAAGCACACCTGTAACATTAACCAGTGCTTCCGGTGGTGGTGAGTGGACAAGCTTAGACCCCACGATAGCCACTGTAGGTAGTGCAGATGGCTTGGTAACCGGCATCAATCCCGGCTTTAGTACTTATATCACCTACACACTACCAGTTACGGGCTGTTATGCAGTCAACATTATGGCGGTTAACCCTTGTCGCTTTGCAGGCGAAGAGGACCTGACGAAGGCAGCTACCTTTACTCTTATACCTAACCCGAACCATGGTACGTTTATGCTGAAGGGCAGCTACGCAACCCATGCAGGCGAGGAGGAAGCAAGCATAGAAGTGCTGAATACACTTGGACAGACTGTATACAGGAACAAGGTTACAGCCATCAATGGCAGGATAGCCGAGCAGATACAACTCACAGGTACCCTAGCCAACGGAATGTACCTTCTGAATTTGCATACACCTAATGAGCATAAGGTCTTCCATTTTGTGATCAGTAAGTAAAAGAGTAAGTATTAAAAAAGTCAAGCCTCCTAAATTTGGGAAGCTTGACTTTTTTTAAGCAATAAAAGACGAAGTAAAAAAGTGAATCTGGATATTAGGCGAATTATAGTTGATCAGAATAATATTTTACCAATCCCTCCATAGGGCTTTTTACTACTAAGCCCAGTTCCAGTTCGTATTGATGGCAAAGACTTTCTATTACATCTTTAAAACCATAGGCAATACTGCCGGAAAAATACAAAGGCTTTTTCCAGCTCTGTCTGTATTTTAATAAGCTGTGATGAAAAAACTCATTGATGCAATCTTCAATAATATTCTCCACCATATAATATCCTCTATTTTCATGGAGCAGCGGCACAAACGATGCCAGGTACCGGTTGGGGTAGGGGGAGTGATACAAATTGTTGATAATTGCTCGTATATCTGAGCCAAAGCGCATTTCAAAACCTACTTTTAGTTCATCATCAAAGGTGCCGTAGGCGTAATACTGTAATATTCGCTTACCTATATAGTTACCGCTACCTTCGTCGCCAGCCAAATATCCAAGAGATGGTTGTTGTTCTTTAATTTTCTTACCATCATAATAACAGGATGCGCTACCTGTACCTAGTATAGATACAATACCCTTAGTATCGCCGCACAGCGCTTTTGCAGCCGCCATTAGATCGCTGTTTACTTCTATGTTTTCTACGCTGAAATGGTTGGAAAGGATTGATTTTAAAATGGTTTGTTTCTCCTTCGATGCTGCACCTGCACCATAGTAGATTATGCTGTCCACCTTTTTTTGCACTTCGGTTACCGGTATCTCTTTTACCAACATTGCGGCAATGTCTTCTTTGTCTTGTATGTAGGGATTGATACCTGAAGTTGTTATATAAACAGGCTTTTCGCCCTTTCTGAGGTAACACCAATCAGTTTTTGTGGAACCGCTATCTACTATCAGACATGAAGCCATATATTCAGATTAACCTACAAATATGCGCAAGTTGTGAATACTTTCCTAATTACTTGCAAAATAAAACCGCGTAATTACAATTTTATAACAGTGCCCATTTTGCGCCTTTACATTTTTCAAACCAGCTATACACGGCCGGGATAAAACATGTATTACAAATTTCATTTGTAATACTACTTGATATTTGCCAGAAAGATGCCGCGCGACCCCTAATAATGGCGAAAAATAGTTATTAAACCAGGGTAAAATGGCTTAAGGATGTATGATATTTTATTTCAATTAGTGAACTATCCAACAAATTAATTAGGTTTGCGCCACTAATCATAAAAATCATGCAGCCTTCCGTATTAGATCAAATGAATCAATTGGGACATGAACAAGTTGTTTTTTGTCAGGATCCCCAAACAGGACTTAATGCTATTATAGCTATTCATAACACAACACTAGGACCGTCTCTTGGCGGTACAAGAGTATGGAATTATAATAGCCATGCAGATGCGCTTGTTGATGCGTTGCGATTGAGCAGAGGAATGACTTATAAATCTGCAATCAGCGGGCTGAACCTTGGAGGTGGAAAAGCAGTTCTTATTGGAGATGCATCTAAATTGAAAAGTGAGGCATTCTGGCGTAGATACGGAAAATTCGTAAACAGCCTGAATGGTAAATATATAACTGCTGAAGATGTAAATACGTGCGCTTCAGATATGGAATATATAGGCATGGAAACCAAATTTGTAACCGGCAAGCCAGAGTACATGGGCGGCAGCGGCGATCCTTCACCACTTACAGCTTATGGCGTATATGTAGGTATGAAAGCTGCAGCTAAAAAAGCTTGGGGCAACGATTCACTGTCTGGCAAGAAAGTACTGGTTCAGGGTGCGGGCAATGTAGGTCAGTACCTGATGGCGCACCTTGTAGAAGAAGGAGCGCATGTATATGTATGCGATATAAACGAAGGCAAATTGCAACAGGCGAAAGGCAAATATCCAGCCATCGAAATAATTAGTAATGACGATATATTTGATCGTGAAATAGATATTTACGCGCCCTGCGCCTTGGGTGCAACAGTAAATACTGATAGCATCAATGCTATGAAGTGCCCAGTAATAGCCGGCGCTGCCAACAATCAGCTGGCCGATGAAAATGTGCATGGTCCAATGTTGGTGGAAAAAGGTATCATTTATGTTCCGGACTTTCTTATAAACGCAGGCGGAATTATTAATATCAGCATTGAGTTGGATGGTTATAACAAAGACAGAGCTTATAATACCGTTGCTAAAATCTACGATCGTACATTAGATATCTTCAAATTGGCAGAAAATGAGAATATTCATACTCAATTAGCAGCAATGCGTATGGCAGAAAATCGCCTTCGCGCAATAGGCAATTTGAGCATCGGCATTTAATTTTCAATGTTCTTTCATTCAATCCCTGATAATTCAATTTATCAGGGATTTTTTTTGCTATCGCATTTTGCAATAATGAAACGCGATATTTGATCTTATTAACTCTAAATCCCTTGCTTTTTTCTTTGTGAAAATTATAACAAATAATTGGATAAAATAAAAACAAGGCGTGGTTTCCTGCATTGACTGCAATAGGGTTATTACTATCTTTGCTACATTTTCAAAACAGTTTTTTGCCTGTTTTCATTCCTGTAAAAGTTAAAATAATCCATTGTATGCTAAAAAGCATAAGCCTGTCGGCTGCTTTCCTGTTCCTGTTTTCTATTCTTGCATCAGCGCAATCTCAAAATGGCACCATTAAAGGTTTCGTTTATGACAAGAAAACGGGCGAACCTATGATATATACCAACGTAGCGGTTACTAATGCGAAAACTGGTGTTCAAACAGATGTGAATGGTTATTTTTCTATATCGCTTCCTCCCGGCAGTTATATACTTTTGACTACTGCGATAGGTTACGACTCCAATATGATTAACGTAAACCTGTTGCCAGATGCTATTGTAACTAAAAGAATTGAATTGGTGCAGCGCGAAGTGCAGCTAAAGGGAGTGGAAGTAAGCAGCAGAAAAACTGAGAAAATCACCCGTATCAATACCGGTGTTACTACAATATCGCCAAGAGAGTTGAAGCTACTGCCTAGTTCTGGCGGCGAGCCCGATCTCGCGCAGTACTTGCAGGTTATACCCGGCGTAGTATTTACCGGCGACCAGGGTGGACAGTTATACATTCGCGGCGGTTCGCCTGCTCAAACGGGCATCTACCTCGATGGTATCACTATTTACAGTCCATTCCACTCTATTGGCCTTTTTTCTGTATTCGAAACAGAAGCAATACGCAACGTAGACGTATACACAGCAGGTTTTGGCGCACAATATGGCAATCGTACATCGGCTATTGTAGATGTGCACACTAAAGATGGTAATAAAAACACACTGAATGGCCTTGTTTCTGTGTCGCCTATCATGACCCGTGTGATGTTTGATGGTCCGTTAGTAAGATCAAAAAAGGAAAATGGGTCGGGCGTAACATTTTTAGTGTCAGCCAAAACAAGCTATTTAGATCAAACGTCTAAATCATTATATCAGGGCTTTGGCGAACCATTCAAGAGCGGTTTGCCTTACAGCTTTACCGATATTTATGGTAAACTAACCCTGAACGGCGATAATGGTAGTAAGCTCAACTTGTTCGGTTTTAATTTTGACGATAAAGCAAGTTTGCTGGACAACTATACCCACGATCCTATAGCTAATTATCATTGGAAAGCTACAGGAGTAGGCACCACTTTCATCGTATCGCCAGGCAATACATCGGCGCTGATAGATGGTAAATTCGCTTATTCAAATTACAATATCGACCTTAATCAGGTGAATGTGCCTACCGACACAGCGCCGAGAACAAGCCAGATAAATGGCTTTGAAGCTGCTATTAACTTTACGTATTTTCTGAAGAACTATAGTCAATTGAAATATGGTGTGGAAGTGAGCGGATTGCATACTTCGTTGAGCTATTACTCGGCAAAGGGAATATCTACCAATATGGATCGTCAGAGTACGCTTGCAGCGCTTTACTTTATGTATAGGCAGAACCTTAGTTCAAAAGTTATTCTCGAGCCCAGTTTACGTTTCCAGTACTATTCCGAATTGAACAAGCTTTCGCCCGAACCAAGGATTGGTTTGAAATACAATGCATCTAATAGTATCCGCATAAAAGGCGCTGCCGGTATGTATTCACAAAACATAGTCAGCACTAAATCAGATCAGGATATCGTGAACTTGTTTACCGGCTTTTTGTTGAGTCCAGACGAAAGCATACAAGACCCCGATAAAAAATATGTAAAATCAAATCTACAAACAGCTTATCATTTAGTTGGTGGTATAGAGGTCGATATTCAGCGTTTCGAATTTAATCTGGAGCCTTGGGTCAAGTATTTTGGTCAGGTAGATGAACTCAACAGAAATAAGCAGTTTGTAAATGACCCTAACTTTGTAGCGGCTACAGGTCTGGCAAATGGTGTTGACCTTTCCGGCAAATACAGCTATCGTAGAGTGTATTTATGGGCTGCAATGGGTTACCAAAACGTAAATTATACCGGTATAGATTCAAAGGGTCAGAAACAAACCTACGCAACGCCATTCGATACCCGTTTCAATGCCAATGCTGTAGCATCATACACTGCCGGTAAAAAGAAGAATTGGGATATATCGGCGAGGTTCAACATTCATGCACCGTTCCCATTTACTCAAACTCAGGGCTTTTACGAAAATGTACCAATGACCCTCACGGGCAATTCGCTACCTACAAACGGAACAATTGGCATAAAATATGCTGATGAAATAAATGGCGGTCGCCTGTCTTGGTATCACAGACTCGATGTATCTGTTAAAAAGAAGTTTAAACTGACCAATAAATCAAATTTGGAATCCACTTTTGCCGTTACTAATGTGTACGACAGAAACAACATATTTTATGTAAACCGCGTAACTAATGCTAAGATTTATCAATTACCTATCTTCCCAAGTTTAAATCTTACATGGAATTTTTAATGATTAAAGCCTGAAAATGCTGCAAAAACATAAGTACAAATTAGTAAAAATATCGTTGCTCAGCTGCGCTGTGATGTGGGGTAGTAAGGGTATCGGTCAGGTACTTACACCTGCGCTACAACAAAACAGGATATTGACAACCGTTGAGGAACAATATAGCCACAAGCATTTTGCTATGGCAGCGCAAACAGCAAAGCAGTTTTTGCAAACCCAGAATCAAGGCTTAAATGCTCCGCAGATTGCGGAAATTGAAAAAGCGGAATATTTCCTAACACTTGCTAATCTCAAGTCGGCCACTATAGGCTGTGCCGATGATGCCGTTGCTTTTATAGAATCAGCATCTAACCCGGCATATGCACAGCGCGTTGCCTTTACTCTCGCTCAATACTATTTTACACATAATAATTTTGCAAAGGCAATACCTGTTTATGAGAGCGCAGGTATTGCTCATTTGAGTAATAGCGAGGTAGCAGATGCAAAATTTGAATTGGCTTATTGTTATTTCAACGATAAGCAATTTGATAAAGCCGAACCGCAACTTCAGGCAATTAAGGAGATGAAAGACGGCAAGTATTATTTGGCTGGAAACTACTATTACGGCTTGCTTGCCTACAACCAAAATAAGTACCGCGAAGCACTACTTAGTTTCGATCGCATAAAGAATGCAAAGGAGTATAGAAGCATTGTACCTTATTATATCGCTGAGATTTATTATTTCACAGGCAATAGAGATAAAGCGCTGAAGCAGGCAGATTCAATGATCAATAGAACGGAGAAATCGTTTTATGACAATGAATTGCACCTATTAGCTGCTCAATGTCTGTTTGAAGAGCAGAAGTATACCATGGCTAAACCCTATTTTCAGTACTACTACGATCATGCAGATAGAATACGTAAGGAAGACCTTTATGAAATAGCTTACTGCGACTATAAAACAAGCGAATGGCAAAATGCAATTGAGAAATTCAAGATGCTTAGCGACGCACGCGATTCGTTGGGGCAGACTGCAATGTACTTGCTTGGCGACTGTTATTTGAAAACCGGCGACAAGAAAAGTGCGCGTAACGCATATGGAATTTGCGCTGATATGTCGTTTAATGAAGCGCAGCAGGAAGCATCTATGATTTTGTATGCAAAAATCAGCTACGAAACAGGATATACAGATGATGCATTGCGAACATTGAGTACATTACTTTCAACTTTCCCTCGCACTCATTATAAAGATGAAGCCAATACCATGATGTCTGGCTTGCTTATAAAAACTAATGCATTTAGCGAGGCGCTTGCCCGTCTTAAAGAAGTATCGAAAAAAGACGCTGATTATAAGCAGGCCTATCAAAAAGCCGCATACGGATATGCCGTGCAGCTATATAGAAATGGCAAAACCGATAGCGCTTACTACTATATGTCGCAATCGGCACAATATCCAGCCAATAGCGATTATGAAGAGGCAGCAATATTTTGGAAGGGAGAGCTTGCATATCGTTTGCGGCAGTATGCCGACGTAATCACTTTTTCGCAGGAGTTTATTAACAAGCGCGGCAATAAATCCGATGTTGAGCATATTAGTCCACAGGCTACTTTGCAGCACGCCTATCTGAATATGGGCTATGCAGCTATGGAAACCCAAAACTACATAGGCGCCCAAAATTATTTTGGTCAGGCGCAGCAAGCTGGCGGAAAGGATGCACATAGCGGCGTAGTAGCAGCGCTAAAAGAAGCCGATGCTGTATTTCTGCAAAAGAACTACGCCCGTGCTGTAACTCTATATGACAAAGTTATAAAAACCGACAGCCTTAATGCCGATTATGCTTCGTATCAAAAAAGTATATTGCTCGGACTTTTAGGCAGAAATGAGGAGAAACTAAATGTTCTTTCTGCAATTATGTATAAAGATCCGCCATCTCCTTATTTAGGATATGCGCGATATGAAACGGCCATAACGCTTATTGAAACCGATAAGTATGCTGAGGCATTACCTTTTCTTCAGAAACTCACCGATCTGAGTGGAGACAGGAGTCTGGCATCGAAAGCATGGATGAAAACAGGTTTTATCAATCAGCAATTGAACGAAACCAACAGGGCAATTGATGCATACAAGCATGTGGTTACAGATTATCCTGCTTCAGAAGAACGCCTGCCTGCGCTCGAGGCATTGAAGAATTTGTATATACAGCTTAATCAGCCATCGGCCTATGTAACAATGCTTAAGGATAACAAATTACCGTCGGCAGATAGCACATCAATGGACTCTACATATTATGCTGCTGCGGAAACACAATTTGCATCGGGTAAGTGGGATGTTGCAAAACAGGCTTTCTCAAATTATTTGTCGCAGTTCACTAATGGCGTTTTCGCAATCAAGGCCCATTACTACCGCGCCGAGTGCAATTATCAGTTGAAATTATACAAGGAGGCGCGCGAAGATTATAATATTACTTTATCTGGACCGTGGAATGATTTTGTAGAAAATAGTGCAAGAAGGGCTGCAGCAATAGCCTACGAGGAAAAAAACTATAGCGCAGCGTACGACTTTTACTTAAACCTGATTCATAATACTACCGGGGTGCAAACGCGTGAGTTGGCGTACGATGGTTTGATGAAGAGCGGTTTCAATAGCGGTAAATATGCAGAAGCTGGTCGTTATGCCGATACTTTATTGAACTTTCCCGGAGCTTCTGCAGAGTCGATAAATAATGCATTGTATTTTAAGGCTAAGACCTGGCAGAGGCTCGACAGTTTAGACGCTGCTACTAAAATATACAAACAGCTCAGCGGCAATAAGAATGGCGACATTGCAGCTGAATCGCGGTATCATATTGCTGAAATATTACTTAAGCAAAATAAACTTAAGGAAGCAGAAGCTGCTGCTAATGAGTCAATTAAACAAAATGCCGGCTATGCAGAATGGGTAGGCAAATCTTGCATATTACTTGCGGATATACTGGTGAAGCAAGACGACTATTTTAATGCAAAAGCATTTTTGGAGAGTATTGTAAAACACACTAAGAATGCCGACTTGAAGAAAGACGCTGCTAAGAAACTGGAAGAGGTAAAAAAATTAGAGAAACGCCACAGCAAACTGTCTGGGGAATAAAACAATAAGGATGGGCTTAAAACAAATTTTTATTCCGGCTTTACTTTCATCGGCTGTAGGTGTTAATGCACAAACTACACCAGTGAAAGATACCGCTTTAAAAGGCTCTGTGATAGAGGTAATACAGGCATATAAACCAGTAGTGAAGCAGGCTCCAAAACCGGAATGGGCGCCACAGTTGCCGCCAACCGATACAAGTCACCCCAACTTTATGTACGATGTGCCGCAACAGTCGCTATATTATACTTATAGTTCTATGCCTCTGAGGCCCCTGGCTTTGGGTATAGACTCGGCCAAATTGCCTTTTCAGAACTATATTAAAGCTGGCGGGGGTAATCTTTCTACCATTTATCTTGATGCTGGTATTGGTAGTATAAAAGGCAACAATTATGAAACTGCTTTGCATTTGCATCATCTATCACAGTCAGGGCAGCTAAATAATCAAAATTCTCAACAAAGCGGAATTGAAGCCGACGGAGCGCTACATAAAGACAAAAACGACTGGCATGCATCGTTGCTATGGGAGCGTAACCAGTATAACTATTATGGTTACGACCATAGTATTAGCCCGGTTTATGCCGATGGACTTGTACAAGCTTACAATACATTTGGCTTGAGCGCCGATATGAAGAATAGACCCGACAGCGGAGCTAAACTTACCTACCACCCATCTGTAAATGCATCGTTTTATAACTCAACATTAAAATCGAGTGAGTTTACAATGGGGTTTAATGCGCCAATTACTTACAAAGTAGATTCAAGTTTTGATGTGCTTTTGGGGCTCGATGGTTCGTTAACAGCGCTTAGTACCGATTCAGGTAGTCAGAGTAATAATTTTCTTCAAGCTAAACCAGGTTTCGGTATACATACAGAGCACATAAAAGGCGCAGCATTATTAGGTTTTGCACTTGGCAAGGGTGGGGCAGGGTATATTTTACCCGATGTATGGGGCGATTTTACAATTCCTAATACTCGTTTCACCATTTTCGGCGGCTATAAGGCGGGCATTATTTTAAATACTTATCAGAAACTTACTTCAATCAATCCGTTTTTAAACAATGATTATGATGTTAAGCAAACCCGTAAAGACGATGTTTTTGCAGGGGTTAAGGCTGGCATAGGTAACCATTTATCGTTTGAAGGTAAATTCAGCTGGATGAAATTCAACGATCTGGCAACTTATAAAAACTCAATTGGCGATACACGTAAATTCGACGTCGAGTATCAGACACTCAATGCTATAGGCATCCATGTTGCTGCGGGCTATCGTGTTGGCAATGCTTGGTCGGCAACATTAAGCGGTGATTTTTATAGTTTTTATAATAACTCCACGCTGCCCGGGTACGTATGGCATCAACCCAAAACAAAAATTAAGGGCGATTTTATGATGATGCCTTTATCCAAATTGACAGTTACTGCGTACCTTGCAATGCTTGGCGGAATGTATGCTATGAATAGCGCGTACAGTGTGGTACAGCTCAATACTATTATAGATGCAGGGTGCGGCGCTGAATATCAGATTATACCTCGCTTGTCGGCATTTGTTCAAATCAACAATCTTTTGAACCAAAAATACGAGCGGTGGTATGGTTATCAATCTTACGGACTGAATGTGTTTGGTGGATTGCGATTGAAATTTTGATAAAAAGTAATTAATTTAAAGGTTTATTAAGGCAATGGACATAGCTAAATACATAGGATTATTCTTATTAAAAAATCACTTTTGCTACGTGCATGGGTTGGGCAATCTTGAGTTGCACAAAAAGTCGGCAACACATGATGGTAAGTCGCTACAAGCCCCTACCTACGATGTTGTGGTTACGCCTGGCGGGTCGATTGACGATAATCTTGCTAATTTTATTGCAGTAAACGAACAAATAAGTATATCAAAAGCTGCTAATGCTCTTAGAGATTATAGCATACAAGCGCGTAAAGATATGGCTGCGGGAAAAGATGTATTGCTCCCTAATATTGGCAAGTTTGTTGAAGTAAGCGGAAAGGTTCAGTTTGTAACAGATGATAATTTCAAATTCACGCCCGCTGGTATACCCACTATCCGCAACAGCAAACAACTGGAAGAGCAAAACAACAAACCACTACACAAACCAGCCTTCCCTGAACCAACTAAAGCCGACTCTATAAACTGGAGCATGGTAATAATTGTAATCGTATTACTGCTTATAATAGGCGGTGGCGCATATGGCATTTACTACTACATGAGCCACAACAAGCCTTCGGCTGCCGCAAATATTACGCCTATAAAGGATACGGTTATTAAAGTTCAACCACAGCCTTTGCCCGATACCTCGCATACGCCTAAGGATACTTTACTTATGGCCGCGCAAGCAGCTCCAGCAGTTGATACCAATCAAATCAATATTTATAAAATGATTATTGGCTCCTATAGTAAGAAAGAGCTTGCTGATACAAGAGTAAAGAATCTTAAGAGAAATGGCACTCAAGCCGAGCTTTTTGAGCGCGACTCAACCAATTATTTAGTATACACTATTATCAATTGTAGAGTGGTAGATACAGTTCATATAAAAGATTCATTGCGTACATTGTTTGGATTCAAAAACGTTATGATTCTCAACTAACTTGCCATGAGAATGGACTGATAGGAAATTATGAATGTGCGTCTGTGATTATGAAAATTAATTGCGACGCACATTTTACTTTTGAATTACATAGTTCTACAGGCGCCTTTTATATCAGTTATCATTTATTTTACCACCATTTTGCGATAGCCCAAAATAATAATATATCAAATGGATGTTGCCATTGAACAAAGTTGGAAAGAGATGTTGCATGAGGAGTTTCAGCAACCCTATTTCGAGCAAATTGTACAGTTTTTGAAAAATGAAAGGAAAGCGGGCAAAGTCATATTTCCACCAGGTCCGCTGATTTTCAATGCATTTCAGTGTACGCCATTTTCTGCTGTGAAAGTTGTTATTATTGGCCAAGACCCCTACCATGGAGCAGGTCAGGCCCATGGGCTTTCTTTTTCAGTTCCAGAAAAAACACCGCCTCCGCCATCGTTAGTCAATATTTTTAAAGAGCTTAGAGAAGACCTCGATATTCCTATTACCACTTCAGGCAATCTTGAACAGTGGGCTAAGCAAGGGGTGCTGCTGCTTAATGCCTCGCTGACTGTAGAGGCAAATCAGGCAAATTCTCATAGCCAGATAGGGTGGCATACATTTACAGATCAGGTAATAAAGTGTATATCAAATCACAAAGATCATGTTGTTTTTATTTTATGGGGTAAATTTGCTCAAAATAAAGAAGCCTTGATAGATGCAGGTAAGCACAAAATATTGAAAGCAGCACACCCGTCTCCGTTTTCTGCTTTCAGTGGTTTTTTTGGTTGCAAACATTTTAGCCAGGCGAATAGTTGGTTGAGACAAATAGGTGAGCAACCAATAAACTGGAATTTAGCCCCGGCAATTCATGAATTTCAATAAAGATTTAGTACATCAATAGCATTTGTAGAGCATAAAATACAGCGTTCGATAATGACATTTATTAAAAATATTTTAGGCAGAATATATATTGTTTATAGTCTTGCAGTTTTTGTAGCCACTATGCTCATTGTATTTTTGCCAATACTCATTATTTCCTTTTTACCCGAACCCATGCGCGCTAAGGCGCTTCATATAGTTTTTAGAATCTGGATGGGCGTATACATGCCGCTAGCATTTTGTCCGGTGATCAGGAAAGGTAAAGACAATTTCAAGAAAGGCGAAAACTATGTGGTTGTGCTCAATCATAATTCATTTGTTGATATACCTGTTTCATCGCCGTGGATACCCGGACCAAATAAGACATTGGCTAAAATGGAAATGTCTAAGATCCCTATATTTGGAGTTATATATAAGGCTGGATCTATATTAGTAGACAGGAAGAAGGAAAACAGCAGGCGAGAAAGTTTTACTAAAATGCAGGATACATTGAATATGGGAATACACTTATGCTTGTATCCGGAAGGCACCCGTAACAAAACAAGCGCACCAATTCAGCCTTTCTTCGATGGAGCTTTTGTAACAGCCATAAAATCTCAGAAACCCATTATGCCAGGTTTGATATTTAATACAGGCAAAATACTACCGCATAATAAAAAGATATGGGCAAGACCCAGCCCGATACAGATACATTTTCTTAAACCAATTCCGACAGAGGGATTAACTATAGAAAATGTTCCTAAATTAAAAGAACTAGTGCATAATGTAATGGAAACCTATTATATTGCATATCAATTGAAGAATAAAGCATGACATTTAGTATTATTGGCACTGGGAATATTGCTTGGTTTTTTGGCGCTCGTCTTGTTACCGGAAGGCACAACTGCAGAGGGGTTTATAGCAGGAACGTAGAGGCTGCCCAAAAGATGGCAGAAACCCTATTGTCTGACAAATTTGGCCCAATCAGCGAAATAAAAGATGGGGAGGCAGATGTGTGTTTCCTTGCAGTTGCCGACAATGCAATAAACGAGGTAGCAGCAAAACTAAATTTCAAAAACACTATACTTGTTCATACAGCCGGCTCTGTAAGTATAGTTGCCATAAGTAAGGCAGCTAAAGATCAGGCTATATTATGGCCTGTTTATTCTATACTTAAAAACAATATGCCAAGTCACCGCAATATACCTTGTGGATGGGAAGCAAATACTGATAAAGCTAAGAAATATGTGCTGTCTATGGCGCATGCTATTACCGACAACTTGTTTGAGGCGAAATTTGAACAACGCAAATGGTTGCATTTATCGGCTGTAATGAGTAATAATTTTGTAACACATTTATTAGCCATTGGCGAAAGAATATGTTCAGAAAATCAATTGCCCTATTCTACATTACAACCCATAATTGAGCAGACATTTGAACGGTTACGCAATTTTTCGCCACAGACGTTGCAAACTGGTCCTGCAATGCGCAATGACACTACTACAATAAATGACCAGATTATTTTATTGACTGAACATCCCTATTGGAAACAAGTGTATGAAGCAATAACAGCATCTATACAACAGGGCAATAAAAAATAGATTAAGAAACCCTGTTAATGCAACTTATTACATTAACAGGCTTCGTTATTTTTTTACTTCAATCAATCTGTCGTTTACAAACATTAGCGCTTTAGGCGTATCGTAGTTCCACTGCTCTACTTTTCTTGTGGCAATTATTTTACCGGTTATGCTATAAGGTTCACCCCATGCCAGTTTACACATTTCTTTGGTCATGCCCAGTATAGTATTGCCCTGTAATATCTTTCCAAATACATCATTCCCGAACTTCTTACGATAGTTGTTTGCCTCGGCCAACGAGTAGCCTTTAGTACCAAATGGCGCCGTTGTTTTTTCACCTTGTGCGTTTTTCAGTATCATAGTTGGCAAATGTTTGCCTTCCAAAATTTGCACGTCAAATACATTCCAGCTTTGGCCGCTAACCATTGTAATTGGTTTGCCCGTTTCAAAATCTGTTTTTTCCAGCATTGTATTTGCTACGTGATCGGTAAATACAATATCCGAGCCTTTTAACAGTTTTTTTTGCTTTTCATAAAAACCTACCATTATAAATGGGAAACGGTATGGGAACTGGCTATTGTACTCAAAAAACGTAATCTCCTTAGTGTTTTTCTCCTCTAATTTTAGAAAACAAATTCCTCCTTCAAAAATATCACCCGGTGATGCAGATGGGTGTTTTACTACTTCTAGTACTTTGAAATACCTACCTGCAACAGAATCGTAAGTAGTATAATACAGAGTATTTGGTTTGTACACATTTTCTGGTATCGCCTTGTTTACCACATAAAAACCATTGTAACCATAATCGTGCTCTTCTTTTGGTTTTACATTCAGAAATAGCTCCTGACCAATGTAGTTATTTACATCGGTACCCAAAAAGTTTGTTGAGCTGTCATATTTTGCCGGAGCTGCTTTTAATTTATTGGGAATCCCACTTACACAAATGACGAATGCTGCTATTGTTCCGCCAATCACTAATTTACGCATACCCGATACTTATGTTTTATAGTATTGTTTAAACCATTTGCGCAAAACTAAGGAATTTTTAATCTTGAAGCTACAATATGGAAGTAGTCATTCCGCAAGTGTTATAAAATAGACGCTAAAAATAGTATGCAATGTCTACGTATTCATTGTAAAGCTATTAGAAATCAAAACTAATTCCCCCGAAAATACCAAAATATCTCGATTTAGCTTCATTTTGAGCTGGAGCCGGTGTTACCCTCCATACAAAATCTATTCGGAATAACTCTAATATGTTTGATACGCCAGTACCAATTTCTAAGTATGGATTGCCTTCCAGATGTCTGAACGGATATTTTCCAGGTTGGATATTGAGCTTGTTATTATCATTACTCAATGAGCCTATTACTCCCTTTGCTGACCAGAACTGTCTAAGTTTCAGTTGTTTTATACCGGGTATTTTGTTGAAAATCCCTGCTCCAATATTGTGTTCTATGGAAAAACCTGCAAATTGGTCGCTGATGAATTCGTAAGTATTCATCATTTCGAATGTATTCTTATTGTAAGAATAGAACTCATTTCCAGGGTGTAACTTTAATAGGGGATAGGGAAGCGTACCGAAGTACTTACCTGCATATAAACTATAATTAATGTGCCCAAGTGGAGGAATATTAAAACTCTCATTGATAGTAAAAACGGCTTTTTGATACTTATAGGCGCTATTTAAAGCTCCTTTAATGCCACTTGTTAGTTGCAACCTTAATATTGGGTATTTACTACTTAGGTTCTTACGCTTATACAATCCTTCGAGGTATTTTTCTTTACATGCATACCTTAGTTCCAGTCCAACCTCAGTGCTAATTACATTGCTCGCTGGGTTACCTTCTATATCTTTAAATATGTCGTAAGAAGGTAGCGGTGCAAAAGGGCGAAAATCAATATGATCGAAGATGAATTTATGACTAAATCCGCCAAAATATTCTTTGTAAACTTCAAAATGTTCATTTTCTTCCATCGCAAGCTTCCACGGCACGCCACGTTTTCTAAACATATTGCTAAATATATTATCATTGCTCTGGCGTTCCTGATTATTAGTTCTTGGATTTATATCGTGCACATAGGATGCATATATGTTCAATCGTGGAGCTCTGTTCAGTATCCACAAGCCGGTAAGTCCATATTTAAATTCCTCGTCTTTTGTACCGTATGCAAGGTAACCAGTGAAATGTGCATTTTTTAATGTTCGAGGTGTGCCTACAGATAAGCGAAATCTATTGCCTTCGACAGGGTTTCTGCTATACAGATAGTAATAGGGGCCAAGTTCAATTGGTCCAAAATCTTTTACGCCGCTTGTCAGGAAAGTAATAGTATTAATATATGCTTGTGTAATAGGCATCTGATTGATGGTATCAACCATTTTATATATCGCTTTCTCATTTTTACTCAAGGTGTCTGGTCGGCTGGTTGCCCACCATTCATCGTTGTGCAATCTTGCCGAATCCGATTTAACAACTTCTTCTTTTAGTTTTGGGTCGTTTAGCATTCTTGTTACTCCGGTGTCGTTAATGGCAATGTGGTGGTATGTGGTTGTCTTTCTACCAATCATGCCGGGTAGTTTCTTAGATTTATAGGCGCCAAAAGTTGCTACAAATTTGTCTTTTATGCAAAACCAAATACTATCTACAGGAGCATATTCCTGATACAAGCTTGCTTTCTCAACCCAGTTAATGTTGGCCAATTTGGGCAGGTCCATACTGACTCTTTGTATCGCCAATACGGAGTCAACCACCCAAAAATCGCCAGCAAAACAATTTTCACCTTCGCGTTTGGGTTTATATTGTACCAAAATTATCCTATGACCATAGGCCATTTGTGTATCCTTGATTTTATATTTGTAGAAAAACAAGCCGTCGTTGCTAATAGGACTAACAAACTTTTTATCGAAAACAGGAATGTAATTGTCGTACACATTTATGTTCTGATACAACGTACCTAAGTATTTGTCTACGTTTTCGTTATTCACACCCTTAACCAAACTTGCTTTAATTATCTCACGCTGTTTATTTGGCTTACGTTGGTAATAATAGTCCGACATTGTTTCGGTAAGGTAGAGAGGCAAGTAGGGTTTCGATTCCGATTGAGTGTCCAGATTATTAAAAATGAAAGTGTAGCTTTTTAGAATCGGGATTTTTGCAAATTGTTCCTTAGTCATTCTTTGCAGATCAGCCTCAAGTCGGTTGTACGCTTCATACTTATAGTTTTCTAATCTGTCTGGGTTGTTCAACGGTTTTTTCTCAATAATTCGCTTCATTAGCGTTATTGCAGGATCTTCGCCAGCATAAAACACTACCTCGCTCAGTGCAGTATTTGACCGGTCGAGTTCAAGTATAAAATTATAGTCGTGTTGGGTTTTACGCAGTATTTTGTTGATACCTGTATAGCCCATTGCTTCAATTCTAAGGGTGTCGGATGGTAATTTGTCAAATTTCAATACAAAATTTCCTTCGAGGTCGGCTGCTGTGCCAATTGCTGATTTTTTAAAGAAAATGGTCGCAAAAGGTATGCCTTCACCGCTATTATTATCAACTACTTTACCATTAATAACATATCCGGTTTGAGGATCATTCTTTCGGGCCTTTCTAAGCGCTTCTTCATCTATTGTATTCGCTTTCTCACCCTTCGATATGTAGCTCGATACGTCGGGCAGTAAAGTATCTTCTATTTTAGCGGGCGTTTTTCTTAAACTGTCGACATGTTTTAAAGTGTCGGTCGATTGACCTAACAGATTAATGGTAGTAAAAAAACAAAAAACAAAGAGTATATATCTCACAAACTAAATACGTAAATTGCCGATTATATTATGGCAATGTTAGGAAAATGCTGTTAGTAAAAAAAACGATTTTTTTACAGCTTAAAATAGGTAAAAGAGGCTGCAAAATTACTGTTAGTCAGTTAGCAACTTTTGTACCAAAGTAGTTTTTTGTTGACAAAATTCATCAAATTTCTGATGATCTATGTAATAATGCAATTATATCAGGTCTTTTCTCTAAAATGAACCAATATTAATACCTTTGTCACCCAAATCGTTATTAATTGAACAGTAAAGTAAGGGTAGGCGCAGTAAGTTATCTGAATACAAAACCATTATTATACGGTATTTACAATAGTAATATTGTACACGATGTAGATATTATTCTGGATTATCCTTCAAAACTGGCTCAATTACTCAGCATTGGCGAAATTGACCTTGCTCTACTTCCTGTAGCAGCTAT
Organism: uncultured Bacteroidota bacterium; assembly: GCA_903882805.1. Lineage (GTDB taxonomy): Bacteria > Bacteroidota > Bacteroidia > Chitinophagales > Chitinophagaceae > Nemorincola. The sequence continues at coordinate 22,504 of CAIRYK010000008.1, forward strand.
ACCTGGCATCCCGAATGCACATATAATCAGCGATTATGGGATTGCAAGTAATGGTATTGTTGTATCTGTAGCCATATTTAGTGAAAAGCCGATAGATGAGATAGAAACAATTTATCTTGACTTTCAATCTCGCACCTCTGTAAGGCTTGCACAACTTCTTTTACAAAATTATTGGAAAAAGAATGTTGTATTTGTTCAGGCAGACGAGCATTATATTGCTAATATAAAAGGAACAACTGCTGGTGTCATTATTGGCGATAGGGCATTGCAAAATTTAAAAAAATTCCCATATTCATATGATCTGTCGGCAGCATGGAAAGCATATACCGGGCTCGATTTTATTTTTGCTGCATGGGTTGCCAATAAAGAACTGTCTGTGGATTTTATTGCCCGTTTTAATAAAGCAAATGCGTTAGGCTTGCAGCACATACAGGAAGTAATCGCTGAAAATCATTTCCCAGATTACGACTTATTTACCTATTACACAGAAAATATATGCTTCAAGCTTGATGAAAATAAAATGACTGGATTGAAACACTTTTTAGAGTTAATAAACGGTAGGTAGTTTTTTTAGATATCCACATAGTATCCACAACAGAAGTTCCTAGTTTAGCCTCAATTTGAAGCATATTCTATCATTGTCATTAGCTTAAATCAGCTACTGGCAATGGTTTCGTCAATTTCACGATAGTGTACTATTTCTTTGTGTTCTTGTATAGGCGCTTTTTGTTCCGGGTTATATTACCCTAATCCAAATAATCTTTTTCATTTTTTCCTCGAAAGTTAAAATACTTAATCGAAATATATTAGATTTGGAATTGTAAAGTAGTGTTTGTCAATTTTCTGTCAGTCTTTCTCTTCCTTACTGCAGGAAGGACTAATGGAATATTGCAGTTATTTATTTATAGCTCATTATAAATTCAGTAAACTTATATACAACCTAGATAATTATATGAATCTAAATCGACTCGTCTTATTTGCCCTTATCTTTTTTGGACTCAGCGCCGCTTCGTTTGGCCAAACCTATTGTCCACCTAACATTGATTTTGAGACAGGAACATTAAACAACTGGATATTTTTCAGGGGGCGCGTAGCCACTGGCCCTATATACACATTTACTAGTACTACGCCTGTACCAACCATGCATGCGCTTACTTCTGGTTCCGGTCTCGATTATTTTGGATCATTTCCTGTTGTAGCGCCTGGCGGCGGTACTTATTCCATGAAACTTGGTCGGGATTCTAATAATAACGCAGCGCAACGCGCTCGCTATTATATCCGTATACCTTCTGGGCCGTCGTCATATAGCCTTATCTATAAATATGCTGTCGTTCTTGAAAATCCCGGTACTAGCCATACTACAGCAGAGCAGCCTATGATGACAATTACCGCCTACGATTCTGCAACCAATGTAGCAGTACCCTGTGCAACATTTAATTATGTTTCTTCTGGTACTTTGCCGGGTTTTGTAAATTCTCCTGTGATATCTACTATAGGTGGTAACGGATATGATGTACGATACAAGCCATGGACAACAGGAAATATGAAGTTTTTTGGATATGGCGGTCGTACTGTAGGTATTGATTTTACAGTAAACGGATGTACCCTTGGCGGCCATTTTGCATACGGATATGTAGATATGAGCTGTGGACTTTTTGCGATTTCTACACTTTCGTGCGGCTCATCTACTGCAACACTTTCAGCCCCTCCGGGATATTCTGGATATAGATGGACCGATTCCGCAACCTATTCAACTACATATGCAACAACACAGGTTGCAACCATTACAGTGCCAACCGTAACGACTACTTATGCAGTAATACTAACACCTTACACCGGTTACGGCTGTCCTGATACCCTATTCACCCGTTTAGTACCAACCGATCTCAGAACAAGTCCGGTGCATGATACTACAATCTGTCGTGGCGCCAGTGTAACTTTGGATTTGAATGCTACAGATATTTCATTGCCGCTTACCTACTCCTGGACGCCATCTGCGGGTCTTAGCTGCACTACATGCGCAACACCTGTGGCGACCCCTACGGTTACCACGGCCTATTATGGAACGGTAACTGATGCAGGGGGGTGTCTTCATACCGATACTATCAGAGTTACGGTGTTGCCATTCCCGGTTCCTATTGGCGGCGTCCCATCGGTATGTGTTGGCTCAACTACAACGCTTACTGATGCTACCCCCGGAGGCCGATGGAGCAGTTCCGGTACCGGTGTCGCTACAGTTGGCACTGGTACAGGTATAGTTACCGGCGTAACAGTTGGTACTGAAATTATCACTTATGCCAATGGTGGAATTTGTCCGGTAAGTATTACTGTTACGGTCAATCCGTTACCTCCGGCTATTACTGGAACAAGAACCGTATGTGTTGGACTTACTACCACACTCAGCGACCCATCGCCTGGTGGTACGTGGTCGAGTGGGTCTCCATCGGTAGCAACAATTGGTTCTGCAACTGGCATCGTAACAGGTGTAACTGCAGGTACAGCGATAATAACTTACACTTATACAACGACTGGTTGTCGGGCTACAGCAGTTGTTACAGTTAATCCGCTTCCCTCCATGATTCTAGGATTGTCGAGTATTTGCGCTGGCGAAACAACGACGATGATAGACGGTTCGCCGGGAGGGACCTGGAGTAGTAGCAATCCGGGTGTTGCCTTTATATCGCCTACTTTGGGTCTATTAGCTGGCGTTTCGGCGGGAACAGCCATAATTTCGTATACCCTGCCTACGTCCTGTTTAACTACTACTACTATTACGGTTAATCCTGTCCCGTTACCAATTACAGGTACTACCCGAGCGTGCGAAACTTTTTCAACGACTCTTGCCGACGCTACTTCAGGTGGATCCTGGTCAAGCAGTGATTATACAATTGCGTCGATAGATCCTGTTACAGGAATTGTAACCGGTAATCTTGCAGGAACGGTTACAATTACATATATGCTGCCAACTTCGGGCTGCTATGCTATTACGACTTATACAGTCAACCCAACACCCAACCCAATTACCGGTGTAACTAGTCTTTGCTTGGGTACTACAAGTACGCTCACAGATGCCGGCGGTGGCACGTGGACAAGTAGCAATGTTTTGATTGCACCAATTGGCTCTACTACAGGTGTAGTATCAGGGCTTGCACTTGGTACTTCATCAATTACTTATCGTTTACCTACGGGTTGTTATATTTCAACTCCAGTAGTTGTAAACCCCAATCCCGGAGCTATTACTGGGCCAACAACTATATGTGTGGGCGCAACCGGTACTGAGACTTGTCCGGGAGGCGGCACCTGGTCGAGCAGTAATCCAGCTGTGGCTCCTGTTGTTACCAGTCTTGGTTTGGTAACCGGAATTGCAGCAGGCACTACAATTATTACCTACCATTTGAGTACTGGCTGTTATACAACTACTACAGTAACTATAATCTCGCCTCCAGGAGCAATTACGGGATTACCGACAGCTTGCGTAGGCGGTACAACAACACTAAGTTCACCCACGCCAGGCGGAACGTGGACTAGTAGCAGGCTCATTGTTGCCACAGTTGGTAGTACAACAGGCGTGGTAACCGGAGTTGCAGCAGGTACATCTATTATTACTTATTCACTAGCTCCCAGCTGTATTGCAACAAGGGTGGTTACCGTGACCCCGGCCCCGGCTCCTATCTCAGGAATTTCTAGTATGTGCGTTGGTAATACAACCCTATTTGCAGATGCTACTCCTGGAGGAACCTGGTCGAGTAGCGCTACTCCTATAGCTACTGTAGGTACGGCAGGTTTAGTAACCGGCGTTAGCGCAGGCACTGCGGTTATTACCTATGCTACGGGGCCGAGTTGCTTTGTAACCCGTTCTATTACAATTAATCCGACTCCTACTGCCATAACAGGTAGTACAAATGTGTGTATTGGTCTTACCACAACTTTGGGTAATACCGTACCCGGCGGAGTATGGACGAGTAGCAATATATTGGTGGCAACAGCCGGAACATCATCGGGTATTATTACCGGCGTTACTTCTGGCACTTCAGTAATAACTTATTCTTTGGGCGCTGGTTGTCTTGCTACTGTTGTGGTTACTGTAAATCCGGTACCCGCCGCAATTGGAGGCGGTTCCAATGTTTGTTTAGGGTATACCACAACATTAACAAATACTGTTGCGGGCGGCACATGGGCGAGCAGTAATTTATCTGTTGCGACGGTAGGTTTGCTTACTGGTGTTGTTACAGGCGTTTCAATTGGTATATCTGTTATAACCTATAGATTACCTACAGGATGTTTAGTTACAACAACCATAAATGTTAATCCAGCTCCAGGACCGATAACTGGTCCAGGCAGCGTATGTACAGGCCTTGATATTACATTGCTTAATTCAGTGTCGGGCGGTAGCTGGAGCAGTAGTAATGCACTTGTAGCTACTGTTGGATCAGTTTCGGGTATTGTTACAGGTGTCGCTGCAGGCACAGCTACCATTACATATTCAATGGGCTTGGGTTGTATATCCACAGCGGTGGTTGCAGTATATACATCGCCTACTGCCATTTCTGGTCCGTCTGCTGTTTGCGTAGGTTCCACAATGACATTAACAAATGGTGTAACCGGAGGTACCTGGGTAAGTACAAATCCAGGCGTAGCTACTATTGGAGCAACCTCTGGTATTGTAACCGGCATAAGTCTCGGTACCTCAACTATATCATATACAGTGACCGGCGGCTGTCTGGTTACCAAAACAATTACAGTAAGCCCGACGCCTGGTCCGATTCTTGGTTCATCAACACCATGCGTGGGCGGTTTCACTACTTATACAAATATCGTACCCGGTGGACTTTGGACATCATCTGGGACAGCCTTGACAATCGGCTCAACTACCGGTATCGTAAACGGTGTTTCTGCCGGTGTGGCAACAATTACCTATTCACTTGGTTCGGGATGTACTTCGTTCCGTACAGTAACAGTTATACCCGGCCCGGCGCCAATTGTTGGTTCGGCAAGCGTATGTGAAGGGGGTACAACAACATTTACAGATATAACAACTGGCGGTACTTGGTCAAGTAGCGATGTGGCTGTGGCGACCGTTTCTACCGGGGGCGTGGTAGGCGGAGTGACTGTAGGTACGGCAACAATTACCTATACTGCAGTTACCGGATGTTTTTCAACCAAATCAATAACAGTCTACCCAACTCCTGGGTCTATTACGGGCATTACATTTATGTGCGTCGGCGCTACAACTACGCTCAGTGATGCAACCCTAGGCGGCGTTTGGAGTAGTGGAGCTCCTGCGATAGCAACTGTTGGTTCTACCACAGGCGTTGTTTTGGGTATGTCTTCCGGTACAGCAGTAATTTCTTATACGCTCGGGGGTACTTGTAGCGCTACAACGGTAGTTACTGTCACACCAACACCATCACCTATAGGCGGCGTTGCGGTAACCGGTATTGGTTCAACTACAACTTTGACGAATGCAGTTTCAGGCGGTGTTTGGACAAGTAGCGATGTTGCTATTGCTTCTGTTGGTTTGACAACGGGCGTAGTTTTGGGTAATGCATTGGGTACCGCAACAATTACTTATACAATAGGTAGCTGCTTCACAACAAGAGTTGTAACGGTAATATTTGGCCCGACACCGATCGCGGGTCCACGCTCGCTGTGCACAGGTTTGTGCAATGTACTGTCTGATGGCGTCAGCGGCGGTACTTGGTCAAGTTCAAACCCAGCTGTTGCAACAATTGGTTCTTTAACGGGTCTTGTATGCGGCGTAGTACCAGGTACATCTAACATTACTTATTCATTAGGTTTTGGTCTCATTGCTACAGCTACTGTGACGGTTTATCCTTCGCCAGCTGCGGTTACAGGTATTTCAAGCATATGCGCTGGCGCGACTACAACGTTAGCAGATGTTACACCGGGAGGCACATGGATAAGTAGTGATATTGCAATAGGTACAGTAGGCGTTTCAACGGGTGTTGTAACCGGTATTTCTGCTGGGACAGTTACTATTTCTTATGCACTGGCAACGTGCTACTCAATTAAAGTAGTTACAGTAAATCCAACGCCCGGGCCAATTACCGGCAGATCAACTGTATGTAACGGGTCTACCATTACTTTATCGAACTCTGTATCCGGCGGTACATGGACAACAAGTAGTTTTGCAATTGCTTCAGTCAATCCATCTACCGGCGTAGTTACCGGCGTTTCGGCTGGCACGGCAAGAATCACTTATTCATTAGGCGCTGGTTGTATAACATCTACAGTTATCACTGTTAATCCAATACTCCCTATAACAGGTACTAACCATCTTTGTGTAGGCGCTTCAACTATTCTTGCCGATGCTATTATTGGCGGTTCCTGGAGTAGTAGCGATGATTTAATTGCTACTGTCGGCTCCACAACTGGCTTGGTTACCGGGGTATCTGCAGGCACGGCATATATCACCTATACATTATCTACAGGTTGTACCGACACTCTGGTAATGAATATTCACCCTATACCTGATGTAATAGCAGGTCCAGCATCTGTTTGCGTTGGTTCAACCGCTAATATGACGAACACAACTACTGGCGGTAACTGGAGTACATCAAGTTCTTTCATTATAATTTCGCCTACTACCGGATTAGTAACAGGTGTTTCGGCAGGTGTTGCAACTATTACCTATACAATAGCATTTGGTTGTAGGGTTACTTCAAACATCACGGTACATCCATTACCATTACCAATATCTGGTAGCGCAAGCGGATGTGTTGGCTCAACATTTACAGCATCCTGCCCAACTCTCGGCGGCTTTTGGTCGAGCGCAAATTTGGGAATTGCAGCTATTGATTCGTTAACCGGTGTGGTTACAGGTGTAGCAGCAGGTTTTACTATGCTGACTTATACTCTACCTACAGGATGCTATGCCATAAGAAGTATTACCATCAATCCAGTGCCAAATCCTATAACTGGCGCTGCATCAATATGCGTGGGACAGACAGTTGGTTTATTTGAATCAAGTGTGGGCGGCGTTTGGGTAAGTTCTAATCCGGCTATAGCAACCGTTGGTTCTGGATCGGGTAGTGTCACTGGCGTTTCTTCAGGGACAGTTATCATTTCTTATTTATTGCCAACAGGTTGTGTTGCTACACATAGCATATTTGTTGCTCCGTTGCCAGCGCCTATTACAGGCCCGGGAAATGTTTGTGTGGGCTCGTCTATAACCCTAAGAGATATTACGCCCGGCGGTATTTGGACCAGCGCCAATCCAACAGTAGGTAGTATTGGCGCGACAACAGGTATACTCACAGGTATGTCTGCTGGAACTGTTTTAATTTCTTACTCACCCGGTTCCGCATGTCCGGCGTTGATAACTATTATTGTTAATCCGATTTCACCAATAAACGGACCTTCTGTAGTATGTGAACGTCAGACAATTGTGTTGACAGATACTTCTGAAGGAGGAACCTGGACAAGTAGCAATCCTACTGTAGCAAGCATTATATCTACTGTCGATACATTCTGTACTATACGTGGCAATGCGGCTGGCGTTGTTACCATAACTTATACTTTACCAACTGGTTGCGTTGCATATAAGACAGTGCGTGTCTTGCCTTCTCCTCCAGCTATCACCGGTCCCGGTCAGGTGTGCGTTGGTCAGTCCATAACATTAGGCAACCCGGTATTTGGCGGCACATGGAGTGTGGACAATCCTGCGATTGCGATTGTAGGAGTTAGTAGCGGTATTGTTACCGGTATATCTGGCGGTATTGTTATGGTCAGCTACACCCTTGGCGGCTGTCCGAGCACAAGAGCGATAACCGTTAATCCATTACCAGCTACCATCACCGGCAGTCCTAACGTATGCGTAGGCCTCAGCACACTGCTGAGCAGCGCAACGCCCGGCGGCACATGGAGCAGCAGTCGTCCGGCAACGGCTACCATAGGCGTCAGCTCCGGCTTAGTGACTGGCGTAACGGCAGGCACGGCGGTAATCACGTACAGAATAGTGACAGGATGCTATACCACGATGGTAGTTAACGTAGATCCGGCGCCGGCGCCTATCACCGGCAGCCACAATGTATGTCTGGGTCTGTCTACACCGCTAGCCGACGCCACCTTTGGCGGCGGCTGGAGCAGCAGCAACGGCCTTGTAGCCCCTGTTGATGCGTTTGGCACAGTGTACGGCGTGGCATTAGGTACAGCCACTATAACCTATACCATTGGTACAGGTTGCTATGTAACCTTCGATGTAACGGTAAACAATCTTCCGGCGCCTATCACGGGTCCATCAGACGTGTGCGTGGGACAGTCAATCACATTGGCCGATGCGAGCCCGGGCGGTTCGTGGGTGAGCGGCGATGTAGCGATTGCAACAGCAGGCTCATCAACCGGCGTTATCACTGGCGTATCAGCGGGCGTAGTACCGATTACCTATACCCTGGGCACCGGTTGTATCGCCACTACCAATATCTTAGTTAATCCATTACCAGCTCCGATAGTAGGCGGCACACAGGTGTGCGAGCGCGCTACATTGGCGTTGTACTCGGCTCCGGGCGGCGGCGGCTGGGGTAGCAGCAATACAACGGTAGCCACCGTAGATGCAAGTACGGGCGTAGTAACGGGCGTAAGCGCGGGCACAGCGACCATCACCTATGCAGCAGGCTGCTACACCACTATAACCATCACCGTAAACCGCATGCCATCGGCTATCGGCGGCAACCCGATCATCTGCCTTGGCTCTACAAACGTACTTACCGACAGCGTAGCCGGCGGCACATGGACGAGTTCGACACCTGCAGTAGCTCCTGTTACGGTTTCTACGGGCAGGGTAACAGGTTTGTCGTTAGGCACATCAGAAATTACGTATTCGCTTGGCGCAGGTTGCGAAGTAACTAAAACAGTAGCGGTAGTACCGCTACCAGTTGTGTACAACGTTAGCGGCACCGATAGCTTCTGCGCGGGCGGCGCGGGCGTGCATTTGTATCTGTCTGGTTCTCAGGTGGGCGTAAATTACCTGTTGTACCTAGGTTCAACGGCTACCGGCACATTTGCCGGCACTGGTTCCGGTCTTGACTTTGGGGCACAGACAGTGGGCGGAACGTACCATGTAGTAGCTATCAGCGCATCATCGGGCTGTAGCGCGACCATGGCAGGCACGGCAACCATCACTGTGAACCCAACCGTTCGTCCGACTGTAAACATTACCGCTACGGGCGGCAGCGATACGATATGCGCA
>CAIRYK010000009.1 GCA_903882805.1 uncultured Bacteroidota bacterium
AAACTCATTTATGTGCGTTAGCTTATTATGTTATTATTGTTTTACGAAGAATTTATTTGAGGATGTACGATTACCTTGATATAAAGTAATGCTGTAAGAGCCTGTAGAGAGCATATTAATAGCTATATTTTGATTTCCAACAGTCAGGCTACCTTGCAAAACTGTTTGTCCTAAAATATTCTTTATAGAATAGCCAGTGCAAGAATTATCCGGGTTGTCAATGGTTATGTAGTCGGTTGCAGGATTGGGATAAACCAGCAGTTTATGATTATTTGAAGACGAAGTGGGCACTTTTGAATCATTGGACTTTCGGTAATTATACCCCGTACCGGGCGATGGGTCGAAAACACAGGTTTTATAATCTATTTGATGAGTACCTCCGTTATCCCATGCCCATGCTATTATGCTGTTAAAAGCCACATGGTTGCACGGGGTGCTTGCAGAGTTAGCATAATTACAATTACCAATGTTTTCAGGAGCTGCATAGTTATCATTTACTACAAAATAATCATCTACAGCACTCGGATCATATGCAAGATAACCAGTACTGCTGGTGTAATCTAAGGGAGCCATCATAACTATATCAGCTGGAGTAAGGTCATGAGCTATTTCTGTAATCATGTATTCATTAACACTTCCGCCATCGTTTGGCCCATAGGCAACCGTAGGTAAATGATGACTGGCAGCAGAATAACCGATACCCAAACCAGATAAATTAATTATCGACGAAGTAGAGAAAAAATAAGAAGTACCACCTGTTCTCGGGCCTTGCAAATTGTCGTAGGTACGTATAGTGTTGAGCGAGGTATTGGCGGCAGCTATTTTATATACTGCTGTTACAGTACTTGTACTTGCAGTATAGTTGTCTATGGCATCTATGCGTGGAGTGTAGAAAGTGCTACTGGTGTTGTAGTCGTAGGTGAGTGGTGCGGTAATAGTGGTTCCGGCTCCTGTGGGGCCTGCATTCCAGTCGGCATAATATACATAATCTCGCTGTGCGTCCAGCATGGCTATACGTGCCACAAAGTCCTGAGAACCACCTGCAGGCCACTGCACTCCTGCCACATCGGGTTCAATAGCATAATAGGTACTGCCCGAGCCTGTAGTTATGTTTTGTACAGACGACAGCAAAGCACCCGAAGTAAGTGAAGCCATGGCTGCATAAACTGTTTGTGAACTGCAGCAGCCAATGCGTTCGTCCCACGTTATAAAGAATTTCTCGCACAGTGGCAGTCCCAAAAATAAGTTCCCAGCTTCTGCCACCACGTCTATGTGTACGGTAGAGGCTACATAACCAAAGGCCGGTGTTATTATGTAGTTAGACAGATATATGATATTAAATGCACCGGTATAAGGTAGCGTGAAGGATATTCTAAAAAAGTCGATTTCAATATTGCCGCTATTGTTTATAAATGCAACAGCCATTTTAAAATCTGTTGCGGGATTTGGTGAGGTAGGGTCGTTGCCAAGTATGATATCTGGGGTAGATATCATGGTGGGCGTAGTGGTGTATGCATAAGTAACCGTGGTTGACGATGCTAAGTCGGTTACTGTTATACCACCGTAATTTGTACCTCCGCCATAGTAAGCAGTGGCAGCAATAGTGTTGAAGTTGGATGCATTCACGGCATAGTCTATCATGGCGGTGTTTAGCCCAAGTATAGTGTAGGTAGAACTGGTAGCCGGAGCCGTAAACCAATTCACATCGGGCAACAAGCCTGTGGGTGGCACCAATGTTTGTGCCATGGTATTAAAATGCATAACGCAGCAGGTTATGGCGGTGACGAAAAAAGAAAATAGTTTTTTTTTTCATAATATTTTTATGATTGGTAAAATAAATTGGTTGAAAAAAAGAAAACTAAAGAAGCAAGAGATTAGGGCAGGAATATGGCAGTTGATACCCGTTTATGAAGGGCAAATAAATATAAGCGGCAATGGCTGAGTGTTTTCATATTTGGTGGCTGTTAGATAGCACTTAGTAAATGTAATGTTAAAATTTTGATTTATCAAGAGGTTAGCGGAAATATTTTATGTGATATTGTTTTGATGGGGGAAAATTCTGCTTTGTTGTGAAAGGGGGGGAGACGTAGGTGTTCGCACAAAAACAAATGCGCGAAACCACATTGGTTTCGCGCATTTGTTTTATGCTTTATATTATCATATCCATTCTCGGGGATGGTAGTATTGTTCCATGGCGGCTTCGCGGCTGCCGGGGTCGGGGTGGTAGTCGTATTGCCAGCGGGCGCGGGGTGGAAGGCTCATCAGTATGCTCTCGGTGCGGCCATTGGTCTTTAACCCAAACAGTGTGCCGCGGTCGTGTATCAGGTTGAACTCCACATACCTGCCACGGCGAATTTCCTGCCATTCTATTTCTTTTTCGGTATAGGGCAGGTCTTTGCGCAGGGTTGCTATAGGTAGGTAGGCATCCAGAAAAGCATTTCCATTGGCTTGCTGAAAACGGAATAACTCATTTTCGTTGGCAGCATCGGTTGGTCGCAGATAGTCGTAAAACACGCCGCCTATACCTCTCATTTCGTTGCCGCGATGTTTGTTTACAAAGTATTCGTCACAGTGTTTTTTGTATTTGCCATAAAGGTCATCGCCAAAGGGGGTTATGGCGTTTTTGAGGGTTTGGTGAAAATGTCTGGCATCTTCCTCAAAAATATAGTAGGGCGTGAGGTCGGTGCCACCGCCAAACCAGCAGTCGAGGCGATTGCCTTCAGTGTCATAGAGTTCAAAATACCGCCAGTTGGCATGTACGGTAGGCACATACGGGTTAAGCGGATGGATAACCAGCGAGAGTCCGCAAGCGAAAAAATTGCTCTCCGGCACACCAAAAGCCTGCTGCATGGCAGGGGGCAGTTTGCCCTCCACCACCGATGTGTTTACACCCCCTTTCTCGAAAACGGCGCCGTTGGCTATTACGCGCGTCTTGCCGCCGCCGCCTTCGGGGCGTACCCACGTATCTTCTATAAATTTCGCCTTACCGTCTACGCCTTCCAGCCCGGCGCAAATAGCGTCTTGCAGGTGGTGTATGTAGTTGGTAAACTGTTGCTTTATGTTGCCGCTCATTGCTTGCAGGGGTTGTTATTGGCCGTATTCTTTTACAGCATCTACAAATGCGCGTGCATGGTCTACCGGCACATTGGGCAGTATGCCATGACCCAGATTGGCTATGTAGTGCTTCGTACCAAAACCGTCTATCATTTCTTTCACTTCTTTCTTTATTTGCGGTATGGGTGCCAGCAGTTTAGATGGGTCGAAGTTGCCTTGCAGCGTTATTTTGTTGCCGCTCATTTGGCGGGCCATAGCGGGCGTAAGGCTCCAGTCTATACCCAGTCCGGCTGCGCTCGAGTTAGCTAAGTCGGGCAGAGCATACCAGCTACCTTTGGGGAACAATATTACCGGAGCCAGCGGGCTTACCGCATTAGATATTTGCAGCAAATAAGGCTGTGCAAATGTTTTGAAATCGGCAGGACTCAACAATCCGCTCCAGCTGTCAAACACCTGTACAAGGTCGGCGCCGGCAGCAGTTTGTGCTTTCAGGTATTTTATGGTAACGTCGGTTATTTTTTGTAGTAATGCGTGGGCCAGTTCGGGTTGGGTGAAGCAAAACTGTTTTGCTTTATCAAATGTTTTACTGCCCTTACCTTCCACCATGTAGCACAGCAGTGTCCATGGGGCGCCGGCAAAGCCGATCAGCGGAACACGACCGTTCAGTTCGCTTTTAGTAAGCGTCAGGGCTTTCATTACATAGTCCAGACGTTCTTCTGTTTCGGTAGTAATGAGTGCATCTAAATCGGCCTGATTTTTAATCACTTCGGGCAGCGATGGGCCTTTACCTTCTTCCATAAGCACTGTCATGCCCATGGCCTGCGGTATTACCAGTATATCTGAAAACAGAATAGCGGCATCTACGCCTACCTGATCTACGGGCTGCAGCGTTATTTCGCAAGCCAGTTCGGGCGTTTGCACACGGGTAAAGAAGTCGTATTTCTGACGCAACTTTATATAGTCGGGCAGGTATCTGCCGGCTTGCCTCATCATCCACACCGGTGGTCGCGATAATTCTTCGCCGCTCAGCGCTCTGAGCAGTAGATCGTTTTTCAGTACACTCATTGTTTACTATTTATAATATCAGCTTTCGGCCTTTTTTGTACAAAAATCTATAGCCATTTCTGCCAGCGTTTCTTTTGCCGGTTCGGGGCTTGTGTAAATGGGTTTGTCGGTATGTCGGGCAATTTCTGCAGCGGTGGTTGCGCCTATGGCAAAATAGGCGCCAACTGCCTCGGCGGGGTTAGCGCTAAAAAAGCTACGCACTGCCGATGGGCTAAAAAACAAAGCCGCGGCATAGTTTGCTGATAGGGTCTTAGGGGTGGCTGTGGTTTTGTAAACCTCTATTTCGTGTACGGTAACATCGCCTTCGGCCAGCAGGTCGGGCAAGGTATCCATTCGCTGGTCGCCGCAAAAAAATACTACTTCATAAACATCGTGCGCCAGTATCACCTCGGCAAGCGATGCCGCATCGTGGCTATAGCCAGCAATCGCTGTAATGTCGAAATGTTCTAATACCGCATTTTTGGTGGCATTTCCTATACAGTATATGGTCCAGTCGGGGCGGTATAGTTGTAGCGTAGCCGCAATAGCCCTGACAGCATTGGCGCTTGTGAACACAGCGGTTACAGGCAATGTGCACATTTCAGCTATTTCTTCAGTAAGCTCTATAGAGAGTATGGGCGTAGTAGCCACAAACGATACTACGTCCAGCCCCACCCCGTTATTGGCAGCGCGTTTTATCAGGTCCGGGTTCAGGGGAGCTGTGCTGAGTATGTTTGGCTTACTGTTCATTTTTTATGTCATCCAGTATTTGTTGTCCGCCATTGGCGAGCAATTCTGCTGCCGCAACTTTGCCTACATTATTGTAGTCGGCTATGGGGGTTGTTTTTATAACCTCTGCGAGTCGCTTGCCGTCTTTACTTACAATATTACCTTTAAAATGTATCTGGTCGTCATTTATTGTAGCCAATCCGCCAATAGGTACAGAACAGCCGCCCATTAGTGCGCGCAGAAAATCGCGTTCGGCTGCGGTGCATATTTCGGTGGGCTGATGATTGAGCAATGCCGACGCCTGATAAGCATATTCATCATCGGCCCGGCATACTACTAGTATGGCGCCTTGCGCAGGAGCGGGCAGCATCCAGTCGAGTTCTATAGCATCGGCGGGGCGCAAGCCTATGCGCTCCAGCCCGGCGGCGGCAAATATGGCTCCGGCCCAGTCGTTCTCTGCTACTTTGCGCAGGCGTGTATTTACGTTGCCGCGCAGGTTTTCCAGTTTATCGGCAGGGTAGCGGTGCAGCCATTGGGCTGTTCGCCTTATGCTGCTGGTGCCTATGGTTGCGGTAGCCTTTGTTGTTAGCTGGTCGTCGCTCAGCCCTAAGTGTGGGCTACCGGGCTTAGGTACAAAAATATCTTTGTGCGATGCGCGCGGCAGTACAGCCGCCTGCACAATGCCTCTGGCCATTTGCGTAGGCGCATCCTTCATAGAGTGTACGGCAATATCTATTTTGCCGCTCAGCAAAGCAATATCGAGCGATTTTGTGAAAATACCCTGTACACCCAGTTCGTAGAGCGGGGTAACAAGGTTTATATCGCCTTCGCTTTTTATAAACACCAGCTCTGCCGGGTAGCCGCGGTCTTGCAGCATGTTTTTTACGGTAGTAGCCTGCCACACCGCCAGTTCGCTTTCGCGGGTGCCTATACGGATTATCTTTTTATCCATTATCCTATATAGTCGTTGATGGCTTCTATGTAATGGCAGCCTATGGTATTGTTGCGGCGCATTTTTATAGCCAGTGAGTTGATCACTTTTTGTATTTTCTCATCGTGAATGGCAGCTTCTGCGGTGTTAATGCACGAAACATTGAGTAAGAAGGGATCTATGTGTATGGTTTTAAGTTTGTTTTTCACTTCTTTGAGCAGCGGCACATAGCGGCGCATTTCGCACCAGTCGTTAAACTCGGCAATATGTTCGTTGATAATGCACAGCGCTTTGGGCGCTTCGTCCTTTCTTTTTTGCAACGTTTCGTCTTTTATTTTAGACAATACATCTACGTCTACAAAGTGCACATTGGGCAAGGTTTGGGCGTCGGCGGCAACATTGCAGGGTATAGACATGTCTATAATCATTTTGTTGCCTGCGTTTTCCAAATGCTGTTTTAGTATTACGGGTTCGTTGGCATTTGTAGATACCAGTATTATATCGGCTGCGTATATAGCGCTTGCCAGATCCTCTACCGGAGCCGAACGGAGTTTCAGTTCATCAGCAAGTTTTTGCGCGGTTTCTTCGGTGCGGTTTACCAGTGTTATATTGGTTGTGTGCAGGTAGTCTACCAGATTGCGGCAGGTGGCGCGGCCTATTTTGCCGGTGCCCAGCAGCATGATTTTTTTATCCTTAACGCCCTTAATATGTTCTTTTATATACTGCACCGCGGCAAATGATACCGAAACAGTGCCGCCGCTAAGTTCGGTATGTGTTTTTATAGCTTTAGACGACTGTAGTACCGAATTGAGCAGACGCTCCATAAACGGGCCTATCATGCCATAACCCTTAGCTTGTTTTACAGCATTTTTTATTTGTCCTAATATTTCGTAGTCGCCCAGTATTTGCGAATCGAGGCCCGCAGCTACCTGATACAGATGAGCGATTGCCTGCGCTCCGTTTTTGGTATACGCCAGTTTAGAAAATGTTATTGCATCGCCTGCCGTATAGCTGCACAGCAGTTCTATAAACTGGTCGGGGCTAGTGGCGAAGCCGTATATTTCTGTGCGGTTGCAGGTAGAAACTACAAATAGTTCGTTGAGTTGCTGATGGGGAGCTGCAGCCAGCAGCAGGTCATATTGGTCGGTGTTAATTGCGAACATGCCCCTTACAGAAGCATCGGTCTTCTTGTAGTTGATGCCAACTACCCAAAAACCGTCTGTATTGTGCCTGTCTTTTATTTGCATAAAGTACTTTAATCTACTTACGCAAAGGTAGTTGCAAAGGTTTTTGCGGTTGTTATACCCATGTCACGGGTCCGTCATTTTAAACGCTGATTATCATCAGTTACCGGCTGCGGGCTGTGGTGGCAGGCAATATTTTGCGTTAAAAAGACGTTTGGGTTCTTTGTGTGTGAATTTGTTTAAATTAAATAAATGCTACTGCTTGTTTTTTGGGCTTGTTCATTCTGGCCTTTACGCGGCTAAGGGCTTCGGGGGTAATGCCCAGGTAAGAGGCAATCATGTATTGGGGTACGCGCTGCATCAGCCATGGGTGTTCGTCCATGATCTTGCGGTACCTTACGTCTATGGTTTCATTTTTTTCAGTATCTGCGCCATCGCTCATTTCTATAAATAGCCGCTCGGCTATGAGCCGGCCCAGTTTGTTGGCTTCAGGCACTTTGTCGTAGAGCAGCTGTAGTCCTTCGTAGCTGGTATCTACCAGTTCTGTGGCCTCGAGGGCCTGTAGGTAAATACGCGATGGCTCGCGGGTCAGGAAGCTGCGGTAGTCAGATATGTAGTTTAGTTCGTTGCAAAAGCTGGTTATTTTTTCTTTGCCGTCTATTACAAAATACATGCGCACGCTGCCATAATTAATAAACGATACATGATTGCACACCATACCCTCGCGCAGTATCATTTCTCCCTTCTTGAAGGTGCGTATCGTTACCAGTTGCTCGCACAGGTTCCAGCTTTCGTCGGTCATGGTGGGTAGCAATTGCTTGTAGTAGTCTCTCAGCGGTTGTAATTGTGCCGGCGTTGGCATACGCAAATTGTTTTTTCAAAGTTCTAAAAAAAATACCATTATACGTAAAGCGCCCACCGGCGTTGCAACATTACCTGCCAGCCTAATTCAGGCTTCTGAAGTCTACCGGCACCAGCTTGCTCACGCCCGGCTCTTGCATGGTCACGCCATATATTACATCTACTGCAGCCATAGTCTGCTTATTATGGGTCACGATAATAAACTGCGAGTTATCTGAAAACTTGCGGATCATTTGCGTGAACTTACCTACGTTGGCGTCGTCGAGCGGCGCATCAACTTCATCGAGTATGCAGAACGGCGCAGGCTTGATGAGGTAAATAGCAAACAGAAAAGCGGTAGATGTCAGCGTTTTTTCGCCGCCGCTCAGTTGGGTCAGCGTGCTTGGCTTCTTACCCTTGGGTTGCGCATATATTTCTATGCCGCTGTCGGCTATGTTTTCCGGGTCGGTCAGGCGCAGGTCGCAATTGTCCTCAGCGGTAAACAAAGCTTTGAACACCTGCACAAAATTCTGGCGCACAAGATCGAAGGTTTCGCTGAATTTGGCATTGGCAGTATTTTCTACCTCTTCTATGGTAGACAGTAGCGACTCGCGGGCATTCACCAGGTCGTCGCGTTGTTCTGCAATAAAGTCGTTGCGCACTTTCATTTCGGTATAGGCCTCTATAGCGGTGGGGTTTATTTCGCCCATGTTTTCCAGGCGTTTTTTCATCCTTTCCGCATCAAGGGTCAGCTCCTCTATACTCAGATTGCCTGTGCGCTCCTGATCCAGTATTTCATCGAGCTTCACCTTAAATTCTATCGACAGGCGCTCGCTCATACCAGCTACCTGCACCTTCATGGCGCTCAGCTTGTCTTTTATACCGTTGAGCAGCGTTTCGGCTTGTTCTTTTTCTCTCCTTTTCTGGTTGAGCGCGCTATCCTGCGCAGCTATGTTGTTGCGCAGTTCGTAGTAGGCTCGGTCCTTATCGTTCAGGTTTTTTTCTTCTTTTTCCTTACGCGTCAGCAGTTCATACAGTTCATTGTCGCCTTTATGCAGGAGTTTTTCTGTATCTGCTATTTGTGTATTTATGGTTTGCAGTTGCTCGCTGTTGTTGGTAATCTGTTTTTTCAGGTCGCTATACTGGTTGTTGCGGAAGTTCAGTTCTTGCTTCAGACTATCCAGCTTACTGTGCTGGCGCGTGAAAGCAATATTTTGCTGATTGTATTTTTGCGTAGCCTCGTTGAACGCCGCCTCTGTAGCTGCAAATTCGGCTTCGTTATTTTTTATTTGCTCCTTAAATGCCTTTATGGCTTCTGTTATTGTATCCAGCGCTTCGCGAGTATCCAATATGTTTTCGTGGGTTATGTCCAGTTGTTCCTGCAGGTCGTTCAGGCGTTTGTCGCCATTGTTGTTCAGGTGTTCAAAGTTTTCAATTTTGTTGCCCAGATTCACAATGTGGTTTTGCAGTCTGTTTATTTCCTGCCTCGACTGTTCAATGGCTCTGTCGTTCAGGGTCTGGTTGAAGCCAGTAAGTTGTTTTTGTGTTTCGGCAATTATCTGCTTTAGCTCGGTAGTTATGGCAGTCAGGTCTTGTATCTCTTTCGCCAGGCGTTCCAGATTTTTGGCGCGGCCTATCTTATTACCTTCAAACAACCCTGTCGATCCGCCGCCCAGCGTGTACTTGCCGCGTATCATTTTACCATTTCTGCCCACCAGCACATTGCCTCCGGCCAGTTGCGTTTGTACAATATCGGCTCCATCATTTACAATGTACACATGTCCCAGTAAGCGTTGCGCCAGTTCGGCATATTGGTCGTCTACCGTTACCACGCTTAGCGCCGGTATTGCGTCGGCGGGGGCTTCTGCGTTTACGGCGCTATTGCCGCCCAGGTGGTCGAGAATGAAAAAGTTGGCTTTACCCTTTTTGTTGGCATCCAGCAGCGACACTGCCTTAACCGCCTCGCCGGTATTAGCCACAATGTAGTAGTTCAGGTAGTTGTCCAGTACGTTTTCCAGCGCTGTCCGGTATTCATTTTTTACCACAAACACATCCGATAGCAGAGGGGCGGTGTTGTTCCATTCCTTGTTTTTCTTCAAAAACTTTATACTGTCCGGATATCCTTCCAGACTATCGACCAACGATTTTAGCAGATCGTGTTCGTTTTTCCGGCTATCCAGTTTGCGGTTTTCTTCTACCAGTTTAGACCGGTAGCCTTCCATCTGTTCCTGGCCCTGTAGTATTTGTTTTTTTACTTCTTCTTGCCGGGCTATCAGATCTTGTAGCTCTTCTTGTTTGTCGGCCAGTTTATCTTCCGTTTCTATTTTTTCAGCAGCCAGTTGTTTCACCTGACTTGTTCGGCCAGCAATTTCGTCTTTAGCTTGTTGTATGCTGCGTTGCAGGTTCATTACCGATGTGTCGGCAATGGCCACTTTTTTTTCTGCCTCAAACTGACTGCGTTGCCGTTGCTGAAACTCATTGCGCATTTGCTCGAGGGCTCTTTTTTTCTCGTCAAATGCTTTTCGTTTTTCGTCGGCAGTGGTGCGCAGTTGTTCCAGTTGCGCTTTTATTTCGTCGAGTGTGGTGTTTTCTTCTGCTATATGTTTTTGAGAAAAAGCAATTGACTCTTCCAGCTTTTGCGACTGTCCATCTGCGCCGGAAAGGAAGTCGCGCAGGTTTTTCTCTTTTTCTTTAAGGTGCTCCAACCGTTGTGCCGCAAGTTTTTTATCGCTTTCCAGTTGTCGCGCACGGTTTACCAGTTCATTAAACTGTTTTTGGAGGCCATTTAGTTCCTGTTCTTTTTCTATCAGGCTCAGTTTTTGTTGTTCCGCTGCTGCTTGTTGGGTTGCTACTATGGCTTCCAGTTGAGTTTTGCGGTCGGTCTCTGTATCGTGCTGGTCATTTAGGGCGCGGTATTGCTCGTTAAAATGTTCCAGCGATGCTTTGGCCAGTTCTATACTTACCTCTTTATATTCGTCTTTTACATGAAAGTACCTTTCCGCTTTTTTTGCCTGATTCTCCAGTGTGCGTAGGTTGTTACCTATCTCAAAGAGCAGGTCTTCTATGCGGGCTATATCCAATTCAGTAGCTTCCAGCTTTTGTTTGGCTTCTTTTTTTCGTGTTTTGTATATAGACACGCCTGCTGCCTGCTCCAGCATACGTCGGCGCGAGCCTTCCTTATCTTTAATAATATCGTCTACCATGCCCAGCTCTATAATGGCATACGAGTCGTTGCTCACGCCCGTATCCAAAAACAGATTGTGGATGTCTTTCAGTCGGCAGCTTACATCGTTGAGTCGGTATTCGCTTTCTCCGTTTTTATAAAATTTGCGGGTAATGGTAACCGTGGTAAACTCCGTAGGCAGCAGATTGCGGGTATTCTCGAACGTAAGCGATACCTCAGCCATGCCCGATCCGTTTCGGGTACGCGAGCCATTGAAAATAAGATCGTCCAGATTGTCCGACCTTAGGGCTTTTATTTTGTGCTCGCCTATCACCCAGCGAATAGCGTCTACTATGTTCGACTTACCGCAGCCGTTTGGACCTACAATGCCCGTGATAGGATTGTCTAATATAATATGGGTTTTGTCGGCAAACGACTTGAACCCTTTTATTTCTAACGACTTTAATCGCAAAGCATATTTTTTTGAGGGATAGCAAAGATAGCCAAAATACAAAATAGGTTGTGAAAGAATGGCTTAGCGCTTGTACGCCATTATTGAGGCGAGAAAGCGCTAAGCCATCTTGTACTTTCAGTCTTATACTATTTCAGTGTTTTTATGTCGTTTTTGCGGGCAAATGTCTGTAGCTCGCGCCTGATGGATGTGCACACAGCAGTAACATTAATCATGTCGTCCGATATCAGTTTTATTTGCTCCTGCATGGTTTCGGGCGGCGTCATGGCATTAAAATACTCGAACGGAGTGTATAGTTCCGACACCAGATTGGCCTGGTTGGTAAGAAATACCTCTTCGCGTTCTATTATAGGGGTTGACGCTTCGGTATGTTGCAGGTTGGCTACCAGCTCGCGGTGGCGGGCAAGGTAAAGACCAATGCTCATACGACTTTGGCGCAGTTTAGTAAAGTCTTTGGCAATAATGGCGGTGTTTAGTAGTTGATGCCATTCTTTAGTCTTTCTTTCCAGCGAATCGTTAGTAGCCATTATCTGGGTGTACACCTTCTGATTCTTCGGTCGGTTCATTACATTGCACGAAGAGATAAACCCAATAGCTAACAATGAAATAAGTAGTAATTGTTTTCTCATACCGGTTACGTAATAATACCTATGCAATAATACAAGCAAGGTAGTAAAAAGCGACAAATTTACCATTTTCGTGGTGGCGTAATCTGCTCCACATCCTGCTTTTACCGCTTTTGCAGTGCAAATTTACTGTATCTGGCCCGATTGTGGTTATATGCTGTTTTTATTTCATTGTTATTATGCATAGGGCTATATTGTTTTCCGGCTACAACTTTTCCCTTTTCATTTTTTGTTGTCCTACCTTTGCGGCACTTATATTAAAATACAACTATGGGAAAAGTAGCCATCAATATAGCCACAGGCAGTTTACTGAAGGAAGAGATAATAGTAGGCATAGACCTTGGCACAACCAACAGCTTGATAGCGATAGTAAGAACCGACACTCACCAACCAATAGCCCTCAAGGAAATAGATGGGCTAACACTGGTTCCTTCTATCGTGCATTTCGACGAACATGGTAATACTACAGTGGGCAATCCTGCGAAAGAATTGCTGATTGCACAGCCCGAACGCACCATCTATTCAGTGAAGCGGCTGATGGGTAAATCATACAAAGATGTTAGTCGCGACGCTGGTTTCTTTGCCTATAACATTATAGACGACGATACTGATGCCCTTGTGAAAATACAAGTGGGCGACAGGTATTATTCGCCCATCGAATTGTCGTCGTACATTTTAAAAGAACTAAAAAAGCGCGCTGAGCATATACTTAAAACAACCATTTCTAAGGCGGTAATAACTGTACCGGCCTACTTTAGCGATGCGCAGCGCCAGGCTACGCGCGATGCCGGCAGGCTTGCTGGGCTCGATGTATTGCGCATCATCAACGAACCTACTGCAGCAAGCCTTGCATACGGCTTGGGTGCAAAACATGGCGAGGAGAAAACTATTGCCGTTTACGACCTGGGTGGCGGAACCTTCGATATTTCCATACTTACCATCAGCAATGGTATTTTTGAGGTGCTGGCTACCAATGGCGACACCTACCTGGGTGGCGACGATATGGATAATGCCGTAGCGGCCTACTGGAACAAAGATCGGGCGCTATGGAGCGACGAGGGTGCAAAAGCCTTACGCCAGGAAGTGCGCATGACCGCTGAACAAGCCAAGAAACACCTGACCAATAACGAAAGTTTTGAAGGAGAGATAAACGGGTGCAAAGTAACACTGACAAGGGCGGAATTCAATGGCCTGATACAGCCACTGGTAGACCGCACTATTACGGCCTGTGCCAATGCCCTGCGCGATGCTGGCCTGCAGGTAAGTCAGATAGACGAAGTGGTAATGGTGGGCGGAAGCACCAGAACGCCGCTGGTGAAGGAAAGTGTACAGAAGTTTTTTGGAAGAGCGGTGCACGATGAGCTTAACCCGGACGAAGTAGTGGCGCTGGGGGCCGCTGTGCAGGCCGACATACTGGCGGGCAACAATACCGAAATGCTGCTGCTGGATGTAACGCCGCTATCGCTGGGTATAGAAACTATGGGCGGACTGATGGATGTGTTGATACCCCGCAACTCTAAGATACCTAACAAGGCAGGACGCCAATATACTACTCAAAAAGACGGGCAGGGAAGCATGCGTATTTCTGTTTTTCAGGGCGAACGCGATCTGGTAAAAGATAATAGAAAGCTGTCTGAGTTCAACCTTACGGGCATACCCGGTATGCCAGCCGGTATGGCCAAGGTAGATGTAACTTTTTTGATAGATGCCGACGGTATACTAAAGGTGAGCGCTAAGGAACTGCGCAGCGGTGTGGCGCAGAGTATAGAGGTAAAGCCACAATATGGACTAACAGATGAGGAAGTAGAGCAAATGCTGCTGGACTCGCTGACACATGCCAAGGACGACATAAAGACCCGCGCACTGGTAGAGGCAGCCACGGAGGCAAGGCAGATGCTGGACACTACAGAAAAGTTTTTGGCGAAGCATCGGGAGTTCTTGACCGAAGAGGAGATAACCATGACTGCCGACCAAATGCGCCTGCTGCAGGAAGCTATAGACGCTCAGGATAAAGACCGCATACACCATGCCACCGAAACCCTGAACGACATAAGCAGACCCTATGCCGAGCGTGTAATGGACGCTGCGCTGAAGGATGCGATGAGAGGTAAGAAGGTGATATAACGTACTATAATAAACGCCGAGTATTTTCTGATTCATAACGATTTAATTTTTTAATAATCCAATTAATGTAGCGCCTGTATCGGAATTCGGTGCAGACGCTATAATTTTAACTATGCGCGTATTTAAATTCGGGGGGGCATCAATAGTTGATGCAGGCAGGATGGCGGCCTTATTGCCTATTATTCAGGACGAACAACAGCCTGCATTGCTGGTGTTGTCGGCCTTAGGAAAAACAACCAATGCGTTGGAGGTTATTGTAAATCTGGCGTGCAAAGACGAAAAAGCCGTGGCGCTGGACGCTGCGCTAAAGCTACGAAAGCAGCATCTGGAAATAGCCGCCCAACTACTGGACGAAGAATATTATAAACAGGCAGAAGGTTTGCTGAATCACCTTTTTGCAGAGCTGGAACAAGCTGTGCGCGACGTTACAAATGCGCATTACGATCGGTCGTACGACCAGGTGGTATGTATGGGTGAGCTGTTTTCGTCGCGAATTTTTGCTTGCTTCCTGCAGCAGCATGGTATAAAGAGCGAGTGGGTAGACGCCCGTAGAGTGATACTTACAGACGAAACCTACCGCGATGCGGGCATAAACTGGGCGCACACCAAGCTACAGTCTGAAGCTATACTGGGCAGACAACTGAAGCAGGGAAAGGTGGTAATTACTCAGGGATTTATAGGCGCAACGCATAGCGGTAAATCGGTGACGTTGGGCAGAGAGGGGTCGGACTATACTGCGGCGGTGCTGGCGGCAATGCTGCAATTGGAATCTGTAACGATATGGAAAGATGTGAATGGCTTGCAGAATGCCGATCCAAAACTGTTTGCCGATACGGTGAAAATT
Organism: uncultured Bacteroidota bacterium; assembly: GCA_903882805.1. Taxonomy (GTDB): domain Bacteria; phylum Bacteroidota; class Bacteroidia; order Chitinophagales; family Chitinophagaceae; genus Nemorincola. Next base: position 15,012 of record CAIRYK010000009.1, read on the forward strand.
GAGGCCATATCGTATAACGAGGTTATAGAAATGGCGTTTTACGGTGCGCAAATCATTCACCCCAAAACCATAAAACCCTTACAGAATGCCGGAATACCGCTGTATGTAAAGTGCTTCCTCGATCGCACACTTCCCGGCTCGGTGGTAAAAGCCGAGGTGAATGATGCGCATTATCCGCCGCTAATAGTACTGAAAGATAAGCAGGTGTTGATACAGGTTACCACCCGTGATTTCTCGTTTATAACCGAAGATAATCTTAGTAAATTGTACAGCATTTTTCACGACCTAAAAGTGAAAATAAACCTGATACAGAATGCGGCGATAAGCTTTGTGGCTTGTGTAGATAACAGGGAGGATAAAGTAATTGCGCTTATAAAGGCATTGGAGAAAGACTATAAGGTATCTACCAACGACGACGTAAGTCTGTTAACGATCCGGCATTATGGACCACATTCGCTTAGCGACCTGACCATGGGCAAAAAAATATTATTGAAACAAGAAACCCGCAAAACAGTGCAGGTGGTAATGAAGTAAAGAACAACAGCTATGCCGCTCATCAATGGAGTACACCATATTGCCATTATTTGCTCAGATTATGAGCGCTCCAAACAGTTTTATACACAAGTATTGGGCTTCACGGTTTTGGCAGAGGTTTACCGGGCTGAGCGGCAGTCGTACAAGCTGGATCTGGCTATAGACGGACACTATGCAATAGAGTTATTTTCTTTCCCGCAGCCTCCGGCCCGCCTATCGCGACCGGAAGCTGCGGGATTGCGGCATTTGGCATTTGAGGTAGATGATATACAAGTAGCAATAGCCCACCTAAATATGCATGGCATAACGACTGAGCCCATAAGAATAGACGAATACACCGGTCGGCAGTTCACCTTTTTTTCCGACCCTGATGGATTGCCATTAGAATTGTATGAGCGTGGTTAGGGTACAGCGAATTTAGTTGTTAGCAATACCAAGGCAAGGTTAGTGTTTCACTACAGTTATATTTCTCAAATCTTGTTTAAGATTTGCAACTTTTTCGGGAAAAAGGACGCGGTCTTTTAATTTGCTGCCTACTAAAGTCAGCAAGTCCTTCTCTGGTATCCTAACCATCTTCGGACTGTTATTTTCTTTAGTTTTCATATTACAAAGTTAGCTTTTTCTTGCAGAACACCAAATCGTAGGCTGCTACTATATTGTATACATCATCTAATTCAATCCCATTTTCGGTTCTTATACCACCCAGAAAAAAGTACTCAGTTTTGAGTTGCTCGTAGTTTTTCTTCAAAAAGTATCTGTAAGCTTTAATACGTCTATTTAGATTTCTGCAATTGTTTGTACATTTTTTTCGGCAAGTTGCTCTGCATATTCTTACAAAACTTTCGCTATTGTCACTACCCTGAACGACCATTATTGCATTTGGGTTAAGGTGGAAAAACTTAGGCACAGTGTTTAAAACGGTATGAAAAACCTGATAATGGTCGGTATTGTTGGTGTTTGATGTATCATCAATTGTGTCAAGTTCAATATTATAATCTCCAAACCCGAGGTTGAATAGCTGAGCATTATTAAGATCTCTGACATATTGATATTCCACTACCTTGATCACATCTATTACGCCCCTGCTAACAAAGAAGTACTTTAGGGAATCATTAGATTTTAGCTCATTAATTTCATAGGTATTATCTCTATGCGTCATTGAAGGGGAATTATGCAAATGTAATTTTGGCTACCATAAATACAATATGAAGCTAAGGATAATTCTGAATTTATTTTACGACTGAAACTGCCATTTTGGAGTATATATAAGACAAGAAATTCTTAAATCTATCTCCTATGCGTGCTTTTGGATTAGAAAGTTTTACTTTTGAGGTTTTGACCCTCATTGGCGCTTAGAAAGCTATCTTTGGGTATAAAAAAGAGCCTTCGTTTTTTGAAATTTAATACGCTACCAACTATAATATGCAATTAAATATCGTTTTGTTGATGTCGGGTACGGCAGTAAAGGGTCTGCAGCTATTCGCGGCTCTTTCTATACTTATAGTTTTGCATGAATTTGGGCACTTCTTTTTTGCCCGCTTGTTTAAGACCCGGGTAGAAAAATTCTATCTGTTTTTCGACTTTCTTTTCCCTCTTTCTGGCGTACTCAATTTTTCTTTGTTTAAGAAAACTGTTGGCGAAACTACCTATGGCGTTGGGTGGTTTCCTCTGGGCGGCTATGTAAAAATATCGGGCATGGTAGACGAGAGCATGGACAAAGAACAAATGGCCCTGCCACCCGAACCATGGGAGTACCGCAGTAAGAAACCCTGGCAGCGCTTATTTATCATGTTGGGCGGTATTATTGTAAATGTGTTGCTTGCGGTAATTATATACATAGCTGTGTTTGGTATTTATGGTGAAGAATACCTGCCTGCCAAGAATGCTACTTACGGTATTGCAGCCGACAGCCTTGCTAAGTCGATAGGCTTACGCAATGGCGACCAGATAGTGTCGGTAGACGGCGCTCCGGTAGACAGGTTTGAACGTATTGTATCGGGCATAATCCTCAATCAGGGCAAAACAATACAAGTGTTGCGCGATGGCCAAAATGTGAACATCTCCATTAAAGACGGAACAGTACATTCAATACTTACAGGCCAGAAAGGTTCGTTTATAGCGCCCCGTATCCCTATTGTAGTAGACGATGTAAAAGATGGTACCGAAGCTGCGAGAATGGAGCTGAAACATGGCGATAGTATCATAGCTGTAAATAGCGTTCCGGTTCGGTTCTTCGATGAATTTGATAGTATCAAGAGTTCGCTGGCCGGCAAGGCTATTACGCTTACTGTCATTCGTGGCGGTCAGCCAAAAGAACTAACAGGTAAGGTGCCCGACAACAAGAAATTGGGCTTTATGCCGCTGGGCGATCTTGATAAATACTTCAAGCTCGAAAAGGTAAAGTTTACTCCCGGTCAGGCTATTGCAAAGGGGTTCTCTTTTACCTACTACCAGTTTACCAACTATGTACTTCAGTTTAAGTTGATGTTTACTTCTAAAGAGGTGAAAACCAGCGAAAGCCTTGGTGGGTTCATCAGCTTCGGTAAGATATTCCCGGCTGAGTTCGATATGGAGAAGTTCCTGATGCTCACCGCATTTGTGTCTATAGTTCTTGCCTTTATGAATCTGTTGCCTATTCCGGGTCTGGATGGTGGGTATGTAATATTCCTGTTGTTTGAGATGATAACTGGTAAGGCGGTAAGCGAGAAAGTGATGGAGAAAGCAACTGCGGTAGGGCTTATATTACTACTCTTACTGATGGTGTACGCCAACGGTCTCGACATCTTCAGGCATTTCAAACACTAATGCTCCGGCGCAAACACTGTAAATGCTGATACAAAACATAAAGCTGGCAGCCGATGCACTGGTGTTCAACCGGACGGAGCAGGGCTTGCAACTACTGCTCATAAAGCGCGGCAACGAGCCTAATAAAGGAATGTGGGCTTTCCCCGGCGGATTTGTAGAGGACGATGAAGAATTGGAGACAGCCGCTCTACGCGAACTGGAGGAAGAAACAGGCGTAAAGCTGACTGCCATGAAGCAGGCGCACACCTTTGGGAAAGTAGGCCGCGACCCTCGCGGCCGCACAGTATCCGTCACCTATTATGCATTTACCGACGCAGCATTACATAACATAGCCGGCGCCGACGATGCTGCCGATGCGCAATGGGTGTATCTCAGCGACATAACAGAAATGGCATTCGATCATTTGGAATGCTTGCAGACGGTATTACGGGAGCACAATATCAACTAAGTATCTGGTTGGTCAATGCCGAAAATACCCATAGTACTGCACTTACAGGTAAGCAAATAAACTGTTATCATTTGTTTTTCCATTTTGCCATTGGTTGTACTCTGTGGCGAGAATAGTATATTTGCCGTAATTCCCATTTTTTAATTCAAAATACACAGCGCACATTGAAGTACCGCAATGCCATACTGATTGTTTTATTGATCATCATAGCCGATCAGTGGATGAAAATCTACATTAAGACGCATTTTTGTAACGGGGATGAGGTGAAACTGATGGGCAACTGGTTTAGGTTGCACTTCATAGAAAATGAAGGCATGGCTTATGGTATGAAGCTGAGCGAAGCTGCTATAGGTAAGATACTGTTGTCGTCGTTTAGGCTTGTTGCAGTGGTTTTTGGTTTCTTTTTGCTGAAAAAGCTGGTAGATAAGGGGTATGGCCGCGGCGCTATAACATGCGGAGCAATGGTGCTGGCAGGCGCGCTTGGCAACCTGATAGACAGTATGTTTTACGGCATGATATTCTCAGATAGTACTTATTCATGTTTTGCAGGAAGTTTCGATAGCATATCGAGTATGCTGAAGAACCACAATACCGATGCTGTTGCCCACTTTACAAGCTTTGGCAAAGGTTACGGACATTTTTTGCAGGGTAAGGTGGTAGATATGATGTATTTTCCGGTTATAGATACTAAAATGCCGCAATGGATGCCGTTTTTTGGCGGTAAGAATTTTGTGTTTTTCGAACCTGTGTTCAATATTGCCGATGCCGCTATCTCTATAGGAGTGGTAACCATAGTAATATGGAGTTTTATGGGAGGTAAGCACCTTACTTTGCCAGCGAATCCTGTAAACGCACCTGCCGATACCGCACCTGCAGCGGTGGACAACCATGGGGAAAATTAGTATTATTCATTTGCTCTTGCGGTATTAGCTTTGCGCTCAGCGTTTTAAAAATGTTATAGATATGTCGGAAGATTCATTGATATTGGTAACTGTTTGGCTGGCCGGCCGTAGCTACAGATTACGTATAAAGCCGGAGGAAGAAGAGGCTGTGCGTAAGGCCGTAAAAATGGCCGACGAAAAAGTGAAGGAGATGCGCAGCCACTATGCCGGCAAAGATGATCAGGACTTTATGGCTATGTGCCTGCTCAGCTACGCCGCCGACAGCGCACTCGATACCTTCAATAATCCGCTGCTGCAACAAGAACTCAACAATATATCTACCCGTATAGACAAAGTATTAGCATAATAAAAGAGGCGCACCACAGCAATTAGTGATGCGCCTCTTTTACGTTTTATCTATTTGTTTAGAATGCTCTGTTTATACCCACTACATACCTGAGCGTAGTGTATTGGTTGTTGTTGTAAGGCGGCCTGTTCAGGAATACAGGCAGGTCTACACGTATTGTAAGCGGTTTAGCTTTTTCAAATACGCCCCAGTTTTTTACCGTCAGCGCAAAGCCCAGTCCTGCATCGGCATGTATATCGCTGAGCATTTCGGCTGGTTTTATGTTTTGCAGGTCCTTTCTCGAGAAATCGCTCAGCTCCATCAGTCCGGCGTCGCCAAACAAGTATACATTGGCATGAAGCCAATTGCGCAACAGGCGCGGGCGCCAGGGCATATAGTTTTCGAGGCTTATCTCCATATTTGCAGCCATGCCGCTACGGCCTTTGTAGCCGGTCAGCTGCGCTCCGTTCCTTTCGTCGGGGGCAAAATATCCGGCATATCCGCGCAGGTTTAGTCCGCCGCCCTGCTGGAAGTGATTAACATCGTATATAGAAGTTCCTTGCCAGTCGTAGGGTATAAAGCCTATGCTGCGTGTGTATTTGTCGCCCATTTGCTCTTCAGGGCTTGCGCCAGCCATATATAGCAGGCTCTCGTTGGGCAGGCTTGTGCCCATGCCGTAGCGGCCATATACGCGCGTACGCACCTCCGACCGGCCGACACGGTTGTAGTTGATCGACTCAAACTGAACATATGAGTAGTTGAACGGATTGTTCTTGCAATTCAATACCGGAGCCATAAAGCTGAATGAATAGCGACCGTTGCCGCGCAGGTAGCTGTAGTTATGGTTCCATGCCAGATTCAGCGAGTTGTTTGGCCTTTGCGATGTGCTGCTCCAGTCTACCGGGTTAGTTAGGTAGTCGAGGGCCGCTGCATTGGGTCGCCACATACTTTGTGCATAAAACAGCACATTGTTTTTATCATTCATCAGCCAATTGAAACCGCCCTTGTGGAACCACAGTCCGTCGAGGTAGCGACTATTGATATTCAGCTGCAGCTTTGGTAGGTTGCGGCTTATGGGCGAAGTGTAATTGAATGTATAATTCACCGGTGCATATTTGTCGTATAGCCCGTCGCCCTTAACCGTTTGGTAGGCTTTTTCTTGTAGCGTGTGGGTGTTCCACCATACGGTTGCATCTATTTTGTAGAGCGAAAACAGGTAGTCGCCTTCAAAATGCACACCAGCTTTGATACCATCTACCGGGTTCCACCACGCATCGGGGCGCACATCCAATCTGTATTGTCTACGATCCCACTGGGCTGGAAGGCCGCCGTCAAACTTGGTTTTTATGGCCAGATGGCTAATTGGCAATCCGCGACTTTTATAGTTATCTACCATGTTTCTATCGGCCAGGCGATAGGTGGTATCTATCTGCACATGGCTTATACCCGATCGTATTTTTACTTTGGCAGTGTAGTTGGCGGCCAGTTTACCCCATCCATACCACTTGGGTAGGGTAGTAGCGGCTGTTGCTTTCTCAAACACCGTGTTGGGTACATAAAAATTATGTTTGCTGCCGTCTTTTGCCGTAACCGTAAAGTCGACAGGCATTTGCATTTGTCCGCGGCGGCGTAGTTTTATGGCAAAGCTATCGGCGCCGTGTATTTTATGTATACGGCCAATGCCATAGTCGAGCGGCTTGGTAGTTTCAAACCATTGGTCGAAATACCAAGACAGGTCGGCATGGGTGTATTGCGTTACCGATGCTTTAAAATCTTCGAAGTAAGGGTGAGCAAACTTCCATTGGTCGAAGTAATGTTTTATTGCGCCCTGAAACAGCGAATCGCCCAGTACATATTGCAGATTATAGAGCATAGAGGCTGTTTTATAGTAAACCTCTCCATAACCTCCGCCGTGGTTCAGCGCATTCTGAAAGTCGTCTGAATGGGTGTTGATAGATATTTCGTTTTGGTTCAGCGCGTCGAACGAGTATCTGTTCAGCACATTGCGGTCCAATACTATTTGCGGCTCGCCAAATTTCCTGCGATACCACGATTTTGGCGTACCGGTTACCGCCGTTTCGCCGTCCATTTTGCGTAGGCCCCAGGCAGTAAGGAACTGCGTAAATCCTTCGTCCATTGCTGCACGGTAGGTTTCGTTGCTACCTACCTGCCCGTAAAACCAGTTGTGGCCAATTTCGTGCGTCAGCAGTCCGCGATAGCCGGGTTCAGAGCCTCCGTCCAGCGTTATCATTGGGTACTCCATACCGTCTTGCGCATCAGCTGCTACTATTTTGGGGTAGCAATACATGCCTATGTCTTCAGAGAAGGTCTTGATAATGTTGGTCATGTATTCTGTAGCGTTCTGCCAGCCTGATGCATGCGGTTCCTGTACTACAGCCACACACTCTACGCCATTCCAGGTAGATACGCCGATGCGGAATGATGGGTCGGCAGTGAAGGCAAAGTCATGCACATTATTGCCTACAAAACGCCATTGTTTGCGTTGTCCGCGCACATAAGGTATTATGGTCGATGGCGGTTCGTTCCAGGGTTTGTTGGCAAAGTTCTTAATATCCAGTTTCGCGCGTAGCGTATCGGGCAGTACCTCACGACGGTTTTGCAATATGCCGGTTGCTTCCACGATATAGTTCGACGGGAAATCGAGCGTCACGTCAAACAATCCAAAATCGCCATAAAACTCTTTGTTCAAATGCTGGTAAGTATCCCAGCCATGCATACGGTCATATACCGATAGCTTGGGGTACCACTGTACGCCATTGTAGTGCATATAGCCCCAGGCATTATACATCTGCATACGCCTGCGGGTCATGCCCTTATCGTAATAAGTTTTGAAACTCATTTTTATGGTCGTCTTGGCGTTTGGCGCCAGCGGTTTGGGCAAATACACTTTCAGTATAGTGTTATCCAGTTCGGTTTTTGCGTCTACGCCATCAACCTGTATATCTTTTGTAGTGGTGCCCAAGCCAGCTGCTTCTTTATTACCCATGTGCGGTTGCACATTGTTAGTTAATTCCAGATCGTGCAGGTAAGACCCTTTTACAAAGGCATTCTGGTACAGGTGGAAATAAACGAACTTCAGCGTATCGGGCGAGTTATTCCAGTAAGCCAGTTCTTCAGCTCCCTCTATGGCGTCCTCCTGTTCATTCATCACTGCATATATCTTGTAGTGCACATCCTGTTGCCAGTAGGCTTTGTCGGGCATGCGGTTTTGCCAGTAGTATTTGTTGCCGCTACTTCTGTAGTCGTTATCGTGTATTTGTGCTGTTCCTTGCAGCGCAGCAAGCGTAGCCAAGGCCGATAAAATGCTCTTCAACTTCATAAAAAACAATTGGGTGATAAAAATACGGTTTATAATGGTTTTGGGCAGAGCGATTTATGGAAGGGAGCGCTGTTATCTTTTGCGTTGTCCGCGTTTCAATTTTATCTATGTTTTTCTGGGGCTTCACCCCTCACTATTATATTTTGCCCTTTCATCGCAATCCGTTCACTTTTATTGTAAAATCAAAACAGGTAGCCCCAATAAATGGAACTACCTGTTTTGAAAAAATCAAATCCTCAATTACATGAAAGGCATTTTCACCACTTGTGCTTTCACTGCTTTGTCGCGAATGTTCAGGTACACTTCTGTGCCTTCGGCAGCATGTTCTTTGGCTACATAGCCCATGCCTATTGCTTTACCCATGCTTGGCGACTGAGTGCCAGATGTGATAACGCCTATTTCTTTCCCGTCTGCATCTTGTATTACGTGGCCATGGCGAGGAATCCCTCTGTCAACCATCACCAGACCCACCATTTTGCGGGTTACGCCATTAGCTTTTATTTGCTCCAGGATTGGGCGAGCGGTAAAATCTTTGGTGAATTTGGTAATCCAGCCAAGACCAGCCTCCAATGGGTTGGTGGTATCGTCAATATCGTTACCATACAGGCAGAAACTTTTTTCCAGGCGCAGGGTGTCTCTTGCTGCCAGGCCAATAGGCTTAAGGCCATCGGGTGTGCCGGTGGCAAATATTGCTTCCCATATTTTGTCCGCTGCTCCGTCGGCCGAATCGAAGTATATTTCTACACCGCCAGCGCCGGTATATCCTGTAGCGCTTACCAGTACGTTTTCCACTCCTGCAAATACGCCTTTTGTAAAGGTGTAGTATTTCAAGTTGGTAATATCCATATCGGTAAGGCGTTGCATGTATTCAACAGCTTTAGGTCCTTGCACAGCCAATAGCGCAGTTTTGTCAGAAATGTTGTGCATTTCTACATCGTTGGTATTGTGTTTGCTAATCCAGTTCCAGTCTTTTTCAATGTTCGATGCGTTAACAACAAGCATATATACTTTGTTGTACTCTACGCAATACACCAGCAAGTCGTCTACAATACCGCCATTTTCGTTGGGCAGGCAGCTATACTGGGCTTTGCCGTCGGTAAGCTTGCTTGCTTCGTTGGTGGTAACGCGCTGTATGAGGTCGAGGGCGTTGGGGCCTTTCAGAATAAACTCGCCCATATGACTAACATCAAATACGCCTGCATTGTTGCGCACGCAATTGTGTTCTTCATTGATGCTTGTGTAGGAGATAGGCATATTGTAGCCTGCAAAAGGCGCCATCTTTGCGCCCAGCGCCAGATGCCTTTCCGTGAATGGTGTATTTTTCATATTGTCTGATATTGGCCATAAAAATAAGCTCTTATTTTTATGTTTTTTATAGCCCACACGAAATTGCATATAAATCTTTATGCCATCCCCTGACGCCTTACTATAGATCGTAGGTGTTTTGTAGTACTATTACATACCTCAATGGTATTCTCTGTTTTATAGTAGGTATTGCACATATAATAGCGCTGGCCGATATAAAATTTGGCAATTACAAAATTCGCCCCTAATATTACTGATAAGAAAGACAATAACGCCAGATATTTGCTCAGGGTTACTGCATATTTCACGGGAATCTGCCAGTTATGCCGCTGAATATGCCGTTATGGCGGCAATGATATTATGGTTTGAAATTTGACACAAGTGAACAAACACATTTATTTATGAATCAAAATGAGTTTCGCAAGTATGCCATCAAGCATCATGGCATTAGTAGTTTAACTGTAGACAGTTACACTTCGTCTTTAATTAAAGTTCCGCAGGGTCTTACGCCATATATCATAGAAGAGCGCCCAATGAATGTTGCCTCTATGGATGTGTTCTCGCGTTTGATGATGGATCGTATCATTTTCCTGGGAGAGGGTATCAATGATTATGTAGCTAATATCGTCACAGCTCAGTTGTTGTTTTTAGAGAGCACAGACCGTACCCGCGACATACAAATGTATCTGAATAGTCCGGGCGGTAGCGTATATGCCGGTTTGGGTATATACGATACTATGCAAATCATCAATCCCGATGTAAGCACTATCTGTACGGGTATTGCAGCATCTATGGCCGCAGTGTTGATGTGTGCGGGTAGTCCCGGAAAGCGTACAGCCCTTAAGCACAGTCGCGTGATGATTCACCAGCCAATGGGTGGAGCAGAGGGACAGGCGAGCGATATTGAAATTACAGCCCGTGAAATAGGTAAGCTGAAGAAGGAACTGTACGAGATCATTGCACGCCATTCAGGTCAGCCATTCGAAAAAGTAGAAAAAGACAGCGATCGCGACTACTGGATGACAGCTATTGAAGCCAAAGAGTATGGCATGGTTGACGAGGTTTTGGAGCGTAACCCAAGAAAAGAGCAGCAGCTTTAATAAACTGCGCCGCTAGGGCAGATTGGCATTTTGCCAAGCGCTGATAGGATCGAAATGCGTATTACAGCCTGCGGATTCACTTCTGCAGGCTTTTTTTTGTGGATCTGTGCAATAAAAAAAAGCGGCAACCATTTAGGTCGCCGCTTTTTCTATATATCTCTTTGAGTCTACGCTATCTCACCAGCGTTACTGTGCCTTTATACGTAACGTTTGTGCCATCTACTTTGGCTACTATCACATGGTAGTTATAATCGCCCAGATCTTGTGGCACGCCCTGGAAGTTACCATCCCATCCCATTTCAGGGTTTGCAGTCTGGAAAACAACCTGACCCCATCTGTTGAAGATACGGAAGTCAACCAATTTCTGGTATTTCAGTTTTGTTAGGCGGAACACATCGTTAATACCATCGCTGTTTGGCGTAAAGGCCGATGGCATGCACTCCAGCATTGAATTATCTACGCGAATTGTAACCGATGCTGAATCAAGGCAACCGTACAGGCTCATACCATATACAGTGTACACAGTTACTGAATCGAGTGGGGTGGCAATCGGATTGTTGATGTTCGGGTTATCCAGAGATCCGTTGTCAGGAGCCCAAAGGTAGTAATAAGCGCCGTCGGCATTCAGGTGTATACTGCCGCCGTATGGTATAGTAGTGCTCGCAGTTACATCGGTAAGCGTAACTGGAGGGAAGCTATGTACAGCTTCTGTATCAGATGCTGTACATCCCAGCGGCCAAGTGGTTACATTTACTGTATACACATAATCGCCAAGGCTGAAGAAGCCTGGTGTTGGACCATCTGCACCGCTCAGGTAGTTCGGGTTCGGGTTAGATGTCCACGCATAAGTGATGCTATCTACCGCGCCTACCAGCGTTGTAGTTGCTCTCATATGCATTGAGTCTACCAGACAAACCAGCGTATCATTTACAGATGTGTGCACATCAATAGAAACCACATTTACGGTTGCATTTGCAGTAGCTGTACAGCCTATCGTGTCGGTTACGGTGAGCGATACATTGTAAGTGCCGCCCAATGGGAATGTATAAACAGGGCTTGTTGTAATATCGGTAGCGCCATTTCCAAAATTCCACAAGTAAGTAGGACCATCATGGCTAAGGCTTGTATCGTTAGAGAAAGTTACCGGCACGCCTATACAAACATCGTATTTATCTGCGGTAAACGCAGCCCCTATCGGATGGTTGAACACGATTGATTTGGTCATACTGTCGCGGCAAGCCAGATTGTTGTAGCTCATGTATACCAGTTTCACACTGTAGGTGCCTATATGACTTGGCGCATCATTAAAGAAATGGTAAGCATTATAGGAGCTATCCATAGGCGTACCGTCGCCGAATGTCCAATAGGCGGTGTAGCCAGAAGGAGTAGAGGTGTTTTTCAGCCAAACTTCATCGCCAGAGCAACCCAGTTTTATAGAATCAGTAAAAGAAGCAGGTATTGGAGCCGGATTAACCAAAGTTTGAACAGGTGCATTAGCCGAGCATGTATATGCAGAGCAGGTGAAAATTGCTGCTGATATACTTGTGTATGTGCCTGCACAAAGGTCGGTAAGTACAAAAGTGCTATCCGAAGCTATGGTGCCAGTTATTGGGCCTATAGGCGTTGTGCCGCGCATTGCTGTTACGCGCACCGGTATACCCGGAGGTAACCCATGAAGCGTCATTGTAGCGTCGCACTTACCGCATATAGTTGGGTTTGTTTTGTCCACAGACGATATAGATAATATCGGGTCGGTTAGTCTTATTGGCGTACCGCTGCCAATACAAGAATCTATCACTGCCGTGAAGCCTGCGTAAAGTCCTGAACGGAGTCCGGTAAGCGTTATGGTACTATCGCTTGCCACGGTGCCTATATACGGTATCTGTGGAACCCCATCTTTAGTGTAGCTAAGGGTTACCGGGTAACCCGCCCACAATCCGTATAGTTTAATAGTGCCATCGCAAGCGCCGCAAAGCGTTGGGTTAGTGGCCGTTTCAGCTCTGATAATAAGTAGTGGTCCGTGTAGTGTATCCGGCCCAACTGGATTTGAAGGACAGTTCCCGACCTTTAAGTAGACATAGTTATATATACCCTCGCACAAACCGCTGATAGTTATAGTACTATCCAGCAGCGCCGAATCTACTCGTCGGGGCATAAGCACACCGTTGTACGATATAAATATTGTATCTATCTCGTGAGGGTTAACGCCATATAGTTTTATCGAGCCATCGCAAGCGCCGCAATGTGATGGGTGGGCAAACGTATGTGTGCGTATGCGCACATTGCTACCGCCGCCTACAAGGCCGGGCATTGCCGGTACCCGTACATAGGTGAATGTTGTATCGTCGCAACCCAATGCGCAAACTTTATAGGTAGTTGGTACTATTGGCGCCACGCGCAGCGTATCGCCAGTGCCGAGGTATGCGCCGGTTGTGCTGTCGTACCAATAAAGAAGAGAAGAAGAATAGGGAACCGGAGCATACGGAATGCTGGCTACTGTAAAGGTAGAAGTGCCTACAGGTGTAAATCTCCAAGCTTCGTTAGTACAGTTATAAACTGCAGGGAAATCGCGACCTGGAGCTACCGTTGCGCTGGAGCCGGTTGAGTTTTGTACGCCAATTATTGCATAACCGCCGTTCCATGCACATATTGTCTTGTGTCCTACATGTACTTCTGCAAGATTAGTTGTTTCATAGATGATGATCTGTGTAGTTATCCACTGCGTAGTGCACGAGTACATACGGGTATGACACCAGGTAGCCATAAACTTACGATTGGGCGCTGTGCCTATAGTAGAATAGGTAATGGTTCCACCGCCGGGAATAAATATATCACACCAAGGGCCGCATATAGAGTTATACATGCTCGCATTGCCCAGCAATACAGCGCTAATAGGCCATGGGCAGTAACCGCCAGCTAAGCCGGTGTTGAAGCTTATGTTACCATTCGATCCTATTACGCATTGCGTATAGTTGTTGCCGTAATAGTTGTAGGTGAAGCCGAGCGGTATTACTCCGGAATAGCCGTCATCGGAGGTGATACCTGCAGACGTTGGCACATCGCCTACAAGTATAGTACGCAATGTTGTAAAGGTGGTAGAGCAGTCAATAGAGTCGTGCCATGCGGTAATTTGTCCAAAAGAATTGAGAGACAAAACCAGCGCAAACAAGGATAAGAAGTATTTCATAAATCTGTTTTTTGTTGTTGTTTTTGCATTCAGAATGATATTGTTCATAGGTGAAATGTATTTGATTTTTTCAAAAAAATAGAGACCCAAGCCCCCTAAAGAGTCAAACTACGCTAAATTATATAATTATCTTCGAAATAAATGCAGGCAACCCAAACATTTACAGAAAAAGACAGTGAAACCATTAAAATGGTTGGCAAAATAGGCGGCTATCTAAAAAATAATAACAAACGCACACTTATTTAGCGCTCAGCAGTTAAAGCTTTAAGGCTTATTATAAATTGATAGATAGTGGACATTATAGAACGCAAATTCGACCACCAAGAGTTAGATTATTCTTGCATAATTTGTCTTTTTGAGTTTTGTTTTAGTCTACCCTAACCATTTGTTCTTTGATAGCTTTACCGGCTTCCGTTAGTCGGATAAAATAATTGCCTGCCTCAACGCCTTCCGCTTCAAACTCTACTGTAAACCTATGACCTATAGCGCCAAACTGTTCATTCTCAAAAACCTTCTGTATCATGTTGCCAGCCTGATCGTATACACCAAGCGTCAGCGTTTTTGCATCAGTCAGCCTTAACTCAAAATCAGCATAAATTTTCAGCTTCTTAGGATTGTATGCCGGCTGACCTACCGCCGGACTGTAGCTACCTACAGTATAATAATTTGGTAGGTCTTTTTTGGTTATCTGGCATACCAGATTAATCAGTTTTTTAGAAATTTCCGGTCTTTCGGGGTCGTATATTTCGCCGGGTTCGTGGTTGTTGGTGATTGCCCAAACTGCCGATTGGCCAAGATAGTCGAATAGCATATTGTCTTTTATAAATTTCAGCACTGGCATTAGCTTATCATTGGCCATGTGCGAAAAACTATAGTGCATATCCATGCCTGGACAACGGCGCGGCGCATTTCCGCAAAAAGTGTACATCTCTACTGCGCTTTGTTTACTTGGTTGTATCACCACGGTTTCTTCGCTTGCCAATGCCATGGGTTGGTAAGATGAGTCGTCGGCTTTGAGTATTATGCCCGGGGTTACTTTTAATACCATTGTAGATTTCTGCAAATTGGTAATAGTAAGCTTCATCGATTTTCCGGTATAGTTACCCTTAAAGTTTACCGCATCCATTTTTATCAGATGCTTATTTATTGCTTCACCCAATTCCATTTTTATGGTCTCTGCCATAAGTATATTCGGAGCTACAGCTAACGCAAGTAAAGCGATTATCCTTTTCATGTGTGTTTTTTTGGTAGTAAATATAATTAAAAGAGGGAGGTAGTCATTGTTTTCGGGTTACAGATAAGTGTAGTTTTCGTGTAATCGAGTAAAGGACTATCAATTATACGGTAGCAAGCCGCTGAGGAAGATTTTTTTTATCACTCCCAACCTTCGTGGAGTTTTGATTGTCTTGGTATAAACTGCAGGTTAATGAATTTCGGAAATAAAAAAATAAATTTGGAGGTTTCGAAATTTTTAACTTTTTTGCAGCGTAATAATCCTCTAAAACATTCTCTATAGCGCGAAACTTCTACTTTAAAACCAAATAGCAACGTATGGCGTAATTTATACGTAACGTTTTAAAACACGGTAGAGTTTATGCTGCAAATCCAACAATCGGACGCCGAATTAGTACATTCATACATGAATGGCAATGAGTATGCGCTTGAGATCCTTATCAAAAGGTATAAAGACAAAGTGTACACATCTGTGTATATGCTTGTAAAAGATAAATACCTGGCAGAAGATATATTTCAGGATGCTTTTCTGAAAATGATAAAAACCATAAAGGAGGGCAGGTATGCCGAGCAAGGTAAGTTTTTGCCTTGGGCAATACGTGTAGCCCACAACTTGTGTATGGATCATTTCAGGAAAAGTCGCCAGAACATTCCGGTCACCTTACCCGACGGTCAGGATATATCGAGTTTATTTGGCGCAAGCGATCTTGTTGCCGACGGTATTGAAAAACGCCAGGTACATGACAGCGTTAGAAAACTGGTAGAAGACCTGCCCGAAGAACAGCGTGAGGTGATAGTATTGCGTATTTATGCCGACCTCAGTTTTAAGCAAATAGCAGAACTAACCGGCGTTAGTATCAACACAGCTTTAGGACGCATGCGTTATGCACTCATTAACTTAAGGAAGTTAATAACCGACAAACAAATGGTTTTACGGTAGGAATCTCCTTATTTTTGAAAAATGGTTCAATTGCCCCGTTTTTTTTATGATGGTTCACTAATTGCCAATACCACTGTATCGCTTGAAGCAGATACCGCCAAGCATATATGGCAGGTACTTAGAATGGACGCAGGAGATAAAATATTGCTGACAGATGGCAAAGGTCACTTGGTAGAAGGAAATATATATAGCGCCGAGAGACATAAGTGCAGTGTGAATATCGAAAAGGTTGTTTTTCAAAAACGCCCGGGCAGTTTGCTGCATTTGTGTGTAGGGTTTACGAAAAACAATAGCCGTAATGAATGGTTGCTCGAGAAAGCCACCGAGTTTGGCGCTTGCACTATAGCGCCCCTGGCGCTGCATCGCTCAGAAAAAGTGCATGTGCGCCCCGATCGCTGGATGAAAATCCTGCAGTCGGCTGTGTTACAGTCGCAGCAGCCGTATTTACCGGTCTTAACTGATATTATGCCATTGCAGAAAGCGCTCAAGCAGTTTTCGGCAACGCCGCAAAAACTAATAGCGCATTGCATACAGGGCGATAATAAGAAACCGCTAATGGAAATGTTAAAACCGGGCGTTGATACGTTAATGCTTATAGGTCCGGAAGGTGATTTTGATGCCGAAGAAGTAAATTTGTGTTTAGAGCATGGTTGTACGCCTGTTTCGCTAGGTGAGCAGCGGCTGCGCACAGAGACAGCGGCTATGATGGTTGCGGCTTATTTTAATGTTATCTCTAATGGGTAAAAGGTTGTGTTTTTTATTATTGGTTGTTTTTTCGCTCAGCAGCTTCAGCTCCGGCGCACAAAGTCTGCAGTTGGGCTTGCTGGTATATAATGGCGGCGGCGACTGGTATGCCAACCCTACCTCATTAAAAAACCTTGCCGCTTTTTGCAACGAACAGCTGCACACACATGTCTCGCTCACCGAAGCTCATGCCGAAGTGGGTAGCCCCGATATTTTTAATCTTCCATTCATTCATATGACAGGGCATGGCCGCTGGGCGCTCAACGATGCTGAAGCTAAAAACTTGCGTAAGTATCTGGAAGGCGGCGGCTTTTTGCATATAGACGACAACTATGGGCTCGACCCTTATGTAAGGCCGGCGTTGAAAGCCGTTTTTCCAGAGCTGGAATTAGTAGAACTTCCGTTTACCCACCCCATTTATCATCAGAAATTCAATTTTAATAACGGACTGCCCAAAGTGCATGAACATGATGCAAAACCACCGCGGGGTTACGGGCTAATATACAAAGGTCGTTTAGTTTGTTTTTATAGCTACGAAACCGATCTTGGTGATGGCTGGGAAGACTATGATGTGCATCGCGATCCGCCAGAAAAACATTTAGCCGCACTGCAAATGGGCGCGAACATGATTCAGTACGTATTTACCGTTAACGGCATAAACAAAGCTATTGGTACCATAGAATAATGACCAAAAAAAAGTAGGTAATATGCCTCTTTTTTAATTTTTAGCAATACTTTGGTCGATGCTTTTTTCTTTAACGGCTCAGCAACGCCGATTCTTCCTGTTAAGCCTTCCTGTTTTTTTGATTACTGCATGGTTCAGTGTGGGGTATCATCATCCCGACGAGCATTTTCAGGTGCTTGAGTTTTGTAATTATAAGCTGGGTTTGTCTCCGCTTGGCGATCTTCCCTGGGAATATCTTACTTATTGTCGGCCCACAGTCCAACCTTTTATTGCTTACCTGTTTGCGCGCGCAGCCATGGCAATGGGTATTTATAGTCCGTTTTTAGTGGCATTCGTCTTACGGGCTTTGATGGCAACCCTCACATGGTTTGTCTCGTGTCGCATGGTGGTATTGTTAACTCCGTTGCTTAAAACAACAATCGCCCAAAAGTATCTTGCTTATTGTATGTTAGGTCTTTGGTTTGTTCCCTACATTGGCGTACGCTTTTCGGCAGAGACAGTATCGTCGGTTTGTTTTTTTGGCAGCATCTGCCTGCTATGGCCCCATATGGCAACAAAATGGTCGGCAAGACAAGTATTTGTTACGTTTGTCAGTGGTTTTTTATTAGGTCTAGCTGTTTTCGTGCGTTTGCAACTTGCTTTTGCGGTGTTAGGCTTTGGTATGTGGTTACTGCTGCGCGGCCGTTGGGCATGGCAAAAGTGGTTATTACTTGTTTTTGGCGCCATTATAGCCATTGGCGTAGGCGTATTAATAGATCATTGGTTTTATGGCAAGTGGGTTTTTACGCCCTTTAATTACTTTGATGTAAACATAGTGCAAAACAAGGCGGCTAGTTTTGGTGTGGAGCCATGGTGGTATTATATCACTACATTTTTGCAGGTAGCGGGTATACCCATCAGCGCTGTCCTGTTATTACTTTTTGTTTTGGGGGTGAGGCGAAATCAGGCCTCGGTTTTTAGTTTTATTGTTATTTGTTTTGTTGCAGGGCATATGGCTGTAGGGCACAAGGAGATGCGATTCCTGTATCCGGTATCGTTTGCATTTATATACTTGGTAGTTAATGGTATAGATCAGGCTGCCCAAAATGTAAAAAAACATAAAGGCTACATTATAGGTCTGCGCACGCTGATAGTGGTGAATATAGGGATGCTTGTTTTTAAAATGTGTACGCCGGCCGAAGAGGCGGTGAACTATTACAAGTTTATGTACCGATTTGCAGCCGATAATAAAACCAATATTGTTTATGCCGACAGATCGCCCTACAATATTGCTGAACTGGAACTGAACTACTACAAGCCACCCAAAGTTGCGATTACTAAAGTAGCCAATAGCAGTGAGGTAGCTTCGATGTTAGCAAATAATAGCGATGAAGCAATAATATGTCTCAGTCAGAATTTGAAACCGGATACTATTTTTCAGGGTTTCAGGTATGAGCGCATTTACTGCGCTTTCCCCGATTTTTTGCTGGCAAATAATTTTAACGGCTGGCAAGAGCGGTCGCGGATATGGGCTATTTTTAGAATCTACAAAAAGTAAACGATAGCTAAAAGCGTGTATATAAATACCGTTATGGTTGTTTGTTGCCGGTAAGCTCGCTTTGCATATTTACCTCTTCGTGCTTTTTATCCTTCTTCATTAGTTTGTCCACCCACTTTTTCGACATAAACGGACGCTCTACATAAAGGTAAAAAACTGCTGCTATAGCCATGATAGGTATGCAAAGCAACACAAACTGTAGGAGCAGATTTGGCCAGAAATAATTGGTAAAGTGCACCTTGATAGTCATTCTGCCGAGCATAGATATTACGGTGTAGTGTATGAGATAGGTTGTATAGCACATGCCCCCAATGATGGGTATAAATTTGTAGCTGAATACTTTTTTTACAATTTCGTTGCGCAGAATGATATAGTAAAGGCCGCCTATCATAAAGGGTAGCATTATAGGCCAGTATAGCTCGCTCATGCGGTGGTAGTGCTCCCAACGCGGCATGAGGAAAATACCTAGTAGCAAAGCAAGCGCTACAAGCGCTAACCATTTTTGCTTAAAAAAGTCGATGGCGAAGCCGCATACATAAAAGTCGGCAACGAGCATGCCTACTAAAAAGTGCTGAAAAGAGCCGTAGATGGTGCTAAGTACCCAAACATCGGAATGATGATCCATTTGTGGGAAAATATGCTGTAGGGCTACTACGCCCACTATCATACCCGTAATTATGAGTCGGCGTATGATATGAGGCAACGCCATTAGTCGGAAAAGTAATGGGGCTATTACATAAAATTGTACCTCTACCTCAAGGGTCCAGGCGACAACGGTAACAAGCGGCGCATGGTGAAAAATGAAGTTGTGAGAGTAGGCCAGCGAAGCCAGTAAACTCGGGAACAATGATTTGAAGTCGTAATTTTTTATGGCCAATTGCGCCAGAAAAATACAGATCATCACTAAAATGTACGGAGGTTCTAATCGAGTCAGTCGCCTTACATAATATAGTTTAAGGTCTATTTTCTTGCCGTGGTTAATATAATGATGCGCAAAAGGCATACAAAGTATAAACCCGGATATAGCAAAAAACAAGGGGACGCTTCTGTCGGCGTTGACAAAAAATTTGTTCAGCCAGTGATACTGACCTGGATTATCTGTAAAAATGAGGGAAGTTTTCTCTAAAAAATACCCCCTGATATGAAACAGCGTAACAAGCGATAACGATAGAAAACGCATACCATCTATTTCAGGCAAGTAGAGCTGGTTAGTGGTAATACGTTTGAATTTGTTTGCTAAAAAGTCGAGCATATGCGGCTAAGTAATAGAGGGGATAAAGGTAATGAAGAATTTAAGATTTGCTACAGGTGTGCTTTGTCGCCTGTGTTGTCAATCGGTAAATAAACACTGTCATATACATTTGCGCGACAGATGAATAATATTATGCGTATTCTGGACGTGTGTTTGTTATCTATATTTGTTTGGTGGTTTGCAGTCCATGGTAATTAAAACTAATTTTGCAATACAGTCTATGCGCTTATTACGTTATTTGTTGTTGTCTATTTGTTTGTTGGTAAGCGCATGGAGTAAAGCCAGCGTAACGCCGGCCAATTATGGCATATTAGTTTTTCCAGACAGAGCATACCTCGATGTGCAATCTCGGGTTACCACCGAGCGTTTTATTGATGCGCACCCATTCATGACAACCAACTATATTATTAGCGATATAGAGTTGCCGCATGCTATGGAGGTACAAACAGCCGATTTTTATTTGTTGCTCTTGTTATGCATAATGCTTGGGGCTATACGGTATATGGATACCCGATATTTTATCAACCTGTGGCTTGCCTTTTGGAACCCAACGCTAAGCAACCGCCAGCTAAAGGAGCAATTGCAGGGGGCGGGTATCCCCAATTTTTTGATGAATATATTTTTTACGTTTTCTGGCGGCGCATACATATATTATATAGTTAAGTTTTTTACGCCCAATAACTCAGGCGTTATACCGCCTTCGCTGCTTATTATTATGCTCATAGCAGGTACAGGCGTTATATACCTTGCAAAGTATGCAGCTGTGCGGTTCAGCGGTTGGGCATTTAGGGTTGAGGGTATTACAGAGCATTATTTGTTTAATGTTTTTTTGATCAACAAGGTTTTAGGCATCATGTTGTTGCCATTTATTATTGTTTTAGCCTTTGCCGATCATAACTGGGCGAGGCAAGTGGTGTTCATTTCTTTTTTGATTGCAGGCGCTTTATTGCTTGTCAGGTATTTGCGTTCGTGGCAGGTTTTTGGTTCGTTTTTCCAATTTAGTAAATTTCATTTTTTTATGTACCTTTGCGCCTCGGAATTATTGCCGTTGGCTGTCCTGATGAAGTTATTGTATAAAGGTTTAATGTTTTACTAATTCAAATTCATCAAGATAGCGTTAGTTCGTTGTTGTTTCCGATAATCCTTGTATATGGCCAAAGTTGTTCGTTCGCAAAAGAAGGGTGATGAAAAAAAAGAACCGAGGGTTGGCAGTATTCTGATAACTCAACCTCGTCCGGAAACTGAAAAGTCACCTTACTTCGACCTTGCAAAAAAGTATAGCCTAAAACTCGACTTTCATGCGTTTATAAGGGTTGAAGGATTGACCGGAAAGGAGTTCAGGAAACAGAGAATAGATATTTCTGAATACACTGCCATCATATTTGCCAGCCGCAACGCTGTGGATCATTTTTTTAGGATATGTGAAGAAATGAAGTACAAGGTGTCGCAAGACATGAAGTACTTCTGTATTACAGAAGCTGTCGCGCTCTATTTGCAAAAATTCATACTGTATCGTAAACGTAAGGTGTTTTTTTCTGCCGATGGCAGTTCTGCAGGATTGATGGAGGTGATTGGAAAACACAAAACCGAAAAGTATATACTCCCGGTATCTGATGGCGCTAAAAACGATATTGCACAATATCTTATTAAGCACAATATTAAGTATACCGATGCGACGCTTTACAGGATGGTGTCAAACGACATATCGGTTGTAATGCAGGAGAACTATGACATGATTGTGTTTTTTACGCCTTTTAGCGTGCAAACACTGTTTGAACACAATCCGGATTTTAAGCAAAACAACATGATCATAGGCGCTTTTGGACCCACAACGTCTAAAGCTGTTGAAGATAGCGGTTTGCGTCTTGATGTAAAAGCGCCTGCCCCCAATGCACCATCAATGGTATCTGCGCTCGAGTTGTACTTAGCCCAATTAGCTGGTCCTGAAGAGGCTGAGTAGTTTTATACCACTTTAATTATTGTTGATAGCGTTCCTCTGCTATTGATATACATTTTATCTATTGCCTAACTATTTGTCATGGCCAACAGGTTGATTAATGAGCAGAGTCCTTACTTGCTTCAGCATGCGCACAATCCGGTAAATTGGTACCCTTGGGGCGATGAAGCCTTTGAAGCAGCCAGAGTGGCAAACAAGCCGGTATTGGTAAGCATAGGCTATGCTGCATGCCACTGGTGCCATGTTATGGAACGGGAAAGTTTTGAAAACAGCGATGTGGCCGATTTAATGAATGAGCATTTCATTTGTGTGAAAGTAGATCGTGAAGAGCATCCCGATGTAGACCATATGTATATGGATGCGGTGCAGGCAATAGGAGGCAGCGGAGGGTGGCCGCTAAACGTGTTTGTAACGCCCGACAGAGCGCCTTTTTATGGCGGCACCTATTACCCGCCCAAACCGGCATATAACCGCCCGTCTTGGCCGCAATTGCTACAGCATATTGCCCGCTTATGGAACGAACAATATGATGATGTGGCAGCCCAGGCGGGACAAATGGTGCAGTTTCTGCAAGATGCATCACGTAAACTTACCCGATCGAATATCAGTGAAATATCAGAAAGCACATGCGCTACTATAGCCGGTAACCTGATGAAGATGGCTGATAAAGAATATGGAGGCTTTGGAAATGCGCCTAAATTTCCCGGCGCTATGGCCATAGGTTATCTTCTTGAGTATCATCACTACACCGGCGATAAAGATGCACTGACGCATGCGCTGAAAAGCCTGGATAGTATGATAGCCGGCGGTATATACGATCAGCTAGGAGGCGGTTTTGCTCGTTATTCTACCGACAAAGAATGGCTTGCTCCGCATTTTGAGAAAATGCTTTATGACAATGCATTACTTATTGTAGCGCTTTGCGACGCCTTCAAGCTGACAGGCATAGAGAAGTATAAGCAGGTTGTTAAAGAAACGATTGCCTTCGTAGAGCGAGAGCTAAAAGACGATACCGGCGGATACTACTGCGCTCTTGACGCCGACAGCGAGGGGGTAGAAGGGAAGTTTTATACCTGGACCTACGAAGAGTGGGTAGAAGCTCTGGGCGAGCATGAAAATATGGCTATGCAGTTTTTTGGAATAATGCCCGGCGGCAACTGGGAGCACACCAACATCCTGCACATAGCAAAAACTATAGAAGAAATAGCCGCCGATGATAATTGCACAGTAGAGCAAGTAAGCGAGAGCATAGATAAAGTGAAGCATAGATTGTTTCATTTACGTGAGCAAAGGATAAGGCCGCAAACCGACGATAAAAGCCTGTTATCCTGGAACGCGTTGATGAATATTGCGTTATCTAAAGCGGCAGCGGCATTTGCGGCTACAGATGAAGCATTGAGCCAAACATATATGAAGCGAGCAACAGACCATATGGTGTGGATGGTTGCTGAATTTGGGCGCAATGGCGCATGGAAGCACGTATGGAAAAGAGGTGAAGCTAAGATAGGCGCTTGCCTCGACGACTATGCCTATCTGGCCCAGGCTATGTTGCAATTGGCTACTGTCAGCGGCGAAAATAGCTGGATATCTGCATCGGAAAAGCTAATAGCGCATGCGATTAGTGATTTTAGCAGGGAAGATGGCTTCTTTTACTACAGCGCCGCCGGTAAAAAAGATATACCTGTGCGCAAGGTAGATCTCTATGACGGCGCAACGCCTTCTGCAAACGCTGTAATGGCCCATAACCTGTGGTTGTGTGGAATGTGTATGGAGCGCAGCGAATGGATAGACAGGGCCAATAGAATGCTGTATAACATGGCAGACACGACGAGCAGATATAGTTATTCGTTTGGATATTGGGCAATGTTGTTGCAACGTAAGCATCGCGGGCTACGAACAATCGTAGTATCCGGAACTGATATAGGACATAGTATGCGTGAAATAAAGGCAAAATTCGTGCCTCATATGTTTTCGCTTGCTTTAGCAAAAGAAATATTTGAAATACCCCTCCTCGAAAATAAATTTTTTGGCTCTAAAATGTATATATTTGTTTGCTCGGAACAGGCATGCCTATCGCCTGTAACTACGGTGGGTGAGGCGTTTCATCTGCTTAGGAGTTAACAAAAATGAATGAAAACCACGTTTAAAAAGTTAGTTTTGCACAGGCAATAATTAACATTTTTTTTTTGAAAGTTGTATTTTTGGAAAAAACTTTGAATATTGTGCGTCCATTCGGATTTGTGAACAAGAAATGCTTGAAATAATATAGTTGCCAAATAGCAAAAACAATAGATAGTAGTATGAAAAAAACTTTCCTGAAGGTCTCTGCTTTAGCTTTGCTTGCTCTTACAGCGGCTGGTTGCGGGCAACCGACTTCCAACGGCCAATTAATAGGAGACCAAACAAGAATGAATTACAGGGCTCCATTGCCTATTGGAATGGTATTCGTTCCGTCAGGCACATTCAAAATGGGCGCCAGCGATGAAGACATTCGTGGCAGAAATGACGCTACCATTCACACTGTACAGGTTGCGGGCTTCTATATGGATGCTACTGAAGTTTCGAATCAGGAATACCGTCAGTTTACAAACTGGGTTAGAGATTCTATAGCAAATACTATACTCGGAAACTTCAAAGATCTTCCGGACGGTCGTCAGGTGCTTGATAACAAGCGCATCAACTGGAAAGATCCTGAATTACAGGATCAACTAACCCAGATGTATGTACCGGCTGAGTTATCAGGTTGGGGAGAAAAACGCGTTGATGCAAAAGGACTGAAGTATCATTATACTTCATTCGATTACAATGCAGCAGCTATGCACCCTACAGAATCTGAAATTAAGTTTGTGAACGATTTCGTAGTGCCAATTTATCCTGATACTACCGTTTGGGTACGTCAGTTCAACTACGCATACAACGAGCCTATAGCGCGCCAGTACTTCTGGTTTCAGGGCTTCAACAGATACCCTGTTGTGGGCGTTAACTGGAAGCAAACAAAGGCATTCTGCGATTGGCGTACACGCTATTGGCAGTCTGACCGCGAAAAACAAAAGTTTTATTTCGAAGGCCGCTTCCGCTTGCCATCAGAGCAAGAGTGGGAATATGCAGCTCGCGGCGGTCGTAATGAGTCTCCTTACCCATGGGGCGGTCCGTACATCATCAACAAGAAAGGATGTTATTTGGCCAACTTCAAACCACAGCGCGGCAACTACTCGGCAGATGGCGGTTTGTATACTGTTCCGGTTGATTGGTATGCGGCAAACGACTATGGTTTGAAAAATATGTCGGGCAATGTTTCTGAGTGGACTGAGTCAGCATTCTTTGGCGGTTCTTATAATCAGCAAGCAGATATCAACCCATTGGTTATATATAACGTGCAGGCAAATGAAGCAAGAGATAAGCCATATTTGGCCCGCAAAGTGGTAAGAGGCGGAAGTTGGAGAGATGTATCGTACTACTTGCAGGTAAGCACCAGAGATTACGAATATCAGGACACTTCAAAAGCATACATAGGATTCCGTTGCGTGTACACCCAGATCGCTCCTGCTTTGACTAACAGAAGACCAATCCGTTAATAAGTTACAAAAAATAACACAAACCTTTTTAATAAACAAAGAAAGAAAAATCAGCTAAAATGAATCCAATAGCACTGTTTTTTGAAACCGACAAAGGCAAGTACCTGAAAAATCTGATCATTGGTCTTGGAGCCTCTGTTGTATTGATGGGTGCCCTTTTTAAAATTCAACACTGGCCCGGAGCAAGCGTAATGCTTACAACTGGTATGCTTGTTGAGGCGTTTATCTTTGCGCTGCTCGGTTTGTTACCCCCTCACCACGACTACTATTGGGAAAGATTCTATCCAGATATCACTGAGAATCCGCACGTAGAAGCACATCGTAAAGGCATCAAATTGAACGCTGCAAAACATGGCGCTGACGGCACAAAACCAGGCGATTCTCCAATGAAGTCATTGGATAAAATGCTTGAGGAAGCCTCAATCAATACGCCAAACCTGAAGAAGCTGAATGAGAATTTCCAAAACTTCAGCAAAGTAGCAAGTCAGATGAAAGATATGTCTGAAGTAGCTGCATCAACAGGAGCATATTCTCAGAGCGCACGTGAAGCAGCAACTGCTTTAGGCGAAATGAAACAAACGTTCCAGGGCGCAACCAAAACAATGACAGCTTTTAACAGCGCAGCAGACGATACAACTAAATTCCACCAACAGGTTGTCGTTCTTTCTAAAAATCTGGGTACTTTGAACCAGATATATGAAGTAGAACTTTCTGATGCCAACAACCACCTGAAAGCTATGAACAAATTCTATAGCAATCTGGTTAATGCATCTGAAGCTATGGCTTCAAGTGCAACTGATGCGAACAAGGCTAAAGAACAAATTGGCCTGCTTGCTAAAAACCTGAGCGTTCTGAATTCAGTATATGGCAATATGCTAACTGCTATGCAGGGTCGTTAATTCAGATTTAAGTTGTAGGTGAAACAATTAATTATAATCAAAGTAAAAGCTAGATAATGTCTATACCTAAAGAGCCGCGACAGATAATGATCAACCTGATGTATCTGGTGTTGACAGCCCTGTTGGCCCTAAATGTATCAAATGAGATCCTCAACGCCTTCAAGGTGCTTGCCAAGGGCATCAGTGATTCGAACGTGTCTATCGATAGAAAGACGACAGAGGTTTATGAGCAGATCAAAGAGAATGAAAAGCTCCCAGGTCAGGCAGATAAAGTTCGCCCGTACAGAATGAAAGCTGATGAAGTGGTTTTGAAATGTAACGAAGTAATGAAGTACTTTGATACATGGAAAGAGCGTATTGTTGCTAAATCTGGCGGACGTACAGAAGATGGTTCTATCAAAGCAGAGGGCGACATTGATGCAACAACATCATTGTTGGTTGAGCAGAAAGGCGGCGACACCATGAGACAGAAAATCACCGAACTGAGAAGGTTTATGTTGGAGTCTGTATTGCCTAAAGATTCTGGTTTGATTAGCCCATTGATGCCATTGCGCATAGAGTCTGTGAAAAAATCAGAACACAATCCTACAGGCGATTGGAACATTGGATATTTCGAACACATGCCTACAGTGGCGGCTATAGCAATGTTCTCTAAGTTTCAGAACGACGTTCGCAGCAGTGAAGCATTGGTGATTGCAAAGTTGTATGAAGAAGCGCACTTGAAAGACGTGAAATTTGATACTTTGGCTGCAGTTGCGGTACCAAAAACAAGTTATGCGCTTGCCGGCGATAAAATAGAAGCTTCTATTCTGTTGGCTGCCTTCAACAAAGGCAACAAGCCAACTGTAAATATTCAACAAGGCGGCGGCTCGAAAAAAGAACCAGTAAATGGAGTAGTTCCATGGGAAACTATTGCAACCGGTACAGGATTGCAGACAGTGAAAGGAACCATAACACTTAACAATGGAGATGAGCAAATAGTTAGAAACTGGATGTTCGAATACATGGTTGGTACTACGGGCGCTTCATTGCAGTTGGATAAGATGAACGTATTTTACATTGGCGTACCAAATCCTGTTACTGTTGCTGCTGCCGGTTATTCTGTAGAAGACGTTTCTCTTGCAATTCCAAACTCAAAGGCAGAACCAGATGCTGAAAAAGGCAAGGGGCATTACAACATCTTTGTTGATAAAGTTGGTACTGTTGACGTAGCGATCAATGCAAAGACAAAAGAAGGTCCTGTAAAGCAGGTAGGAAAAATGACAGTACGTGTTAAACGTATCCCCGATCCTGTTGCTCAGGTAATGGGCCAGTCTTCAGGCGGTATGTCCGCATCAACTTTCAGAGCCCAAATCGCTCCTGCGGCAGTTCTTAAAGATTTCGAATTCGATACACGTTTCCAGATTGTTTCTTTCTCTTTCTACATGCTTCCTAAAGGTAAGGACATTGTAGGCCCTTATGATGTTAAGAACCCATTGGGTTGCCGT
Organism: uncultured Bacteroidota bacterium; assembly: GCA_903882805.1. Classification (GTDB taxonomy): domain Bacteria; phylum Bacteroidota; class Bacteroidia; order Chitinophagales; family Chitinophagaceae; genus Nemorincola. The sequence continues at coordinate 43,267 of CAIRYK010000009.1, forward strand.
TTCGACCAGAACAAAGATGTTGAAAAGGCGATTAAAATGGCAAAAGCTGGCGACAGAATAATCATTGAAGAAATTAAGGCAGTAGGACCAGATAAGACACCAAGAAAGTTGAATGGTATTCTATTGACACTAAATTAGTAAACTAAGTAAAAAATTGAAAAGGATATGACCATCCCAAATTCATTTAGATTAACATTATCTGCAGTATTATTGTTTACGGGTTCATTTGCGTTTGCTCAGACTCCCGGATCTACAACAAGAACGTCTGATGCGGGTACCTCAGATCCAGCCCTTACCAAGCCAGCTGATGGCGTTAAGGATGGTTGGCAAAAGTCTCTAACATCAGATGGTGCATGGGATAGAGTGTCTCATTTTACTATGCCCATTCCTTGGCAGCATATTCGTGAGGACGATATCCTTTGGAAAAAGAGAGTTTGGCGCGAGATTGATATTCGTGAGAAACAAAACGTAGCATTTCGTTATACTGGCGATGAAAATACTGGCGGCGGTATGTTCATAGAAATTTTGCTCGATGCATTGAAAAGAGGTAAGATCAAAGGCTACAAAGCCATGGTTGATGACCGTTTCAGTTCTGTAATGAGCAAGGATGAGATAATGGAAACAACAGCTGGTAAAACAGATACGCTGATAGTAACAGATCCTATCACAGGAAGTGAGGTTACAAAAATCACTACTCGTGACTTCAATCCTGAGGATATTACGAAGTACAGAATCAAGGAAGACTGGATTTTCGACCGCAACCAGGGTCAGATGGTTGTGCGTATTGCGGGTCTAGCTCCAATTATTGACCTATACAACGATCAGCACGTGTACATCGGTTCTAAACCAATGTTCTGGCTATATTATCCCGATATTCGCGGTCTGTTGGCTCAATACGAAGTTGTGAACCCACAAAACGATATAGCTCGTTACACTTGGGACGAATTCTTCGAAAGCCGTCAGTTTGCAAGCAAGATTACCAAGGTTAGCAATCCATTCCAGCAAGAATTCAAAGAGCGCCTCAACCCAATGGAGTCGCTTTATGAAAGCCAACATGCAGCTGAAGAGATCTTCAATAAAGAGCATGATATGTGGGTTTACTAATACCGCATATTCTAGTAAAATACTACTAAAAGTAAAAGAGCCCTCCAATACCGGAGGGCTCTTTTACTTGTGATGTAACTAATATGCCAATACCTACCTATTCCCAATATACTGTTCTAATTCATTTTTTATTACAGACAACGGAGATGCGATTGCGTTGATATACTGAATATTACCTTCCTGATCGTTTTTAATTGAAAACTGTATTCCGCTTGCCTCACTCTGTATGGCATTAACCATGTACTTATCCTGTATGGTATCATATACCACATAAGGAGCTCCAGATGAGCCAAAACGGAAATAGCCTTTTATCAGGTATCGGTATCCCTCGAGCAGATAGTTGCCGCCAACATCATCTATAAATACATTGAAATGATCAAGCATCCCCTCAATTTTCGCTTCGTTTAGTAGTCTGCCTGTAGGGTAGGTGGGGGAGCTTTGTAAGCAACTTAACTTATCGACTGTTTCATCAAGAAAATCATAGTTAACATCGAGATGAGGAATTTTATCTAGTATTTCTTTTGGCGCATTCACTGTGCGATATAATGCAATATCGGCTCCGTAGAATGCTTTTACCAATTCTACTTCCACCAGGAAGGTATGCTTATGTATTGCAGGTTCGTACATAATGTGGCTTGCATCAAATTGTAGCGTTAATCCCGGGTCGTTGTAAAAAAGGTTATTCTTGAAGTGCAATACAAGGTACGGTCTGCATATTTTTTTCGCAGCGAGTGTTGCCCAGCGTGTGTCGAAACGTTTTTGTTTTAGAATGTTCGTTATTGTTTGCAGATGTGTTTGGTCGTTGGTATTTAGGTAGCGTTTATGAGTGTAATCGTCTACAAAGTAATGTTGATCTAAAAATCTATTCTGCGATCCATCGAGTTTCGAAAAAATTTCTTTCTTGTATATTTCCTCATCTATCGACCGAAAGTATCCTGCCTGTAGCCGGAGGTTGTGCGCTACGCTAAGAAAGTAGCCATTACCAATATGGAAAGCGCAGATGTTGTTCTCGAAAGTGCGTTTAAGTGGATCATTAGCATCATACGACCACATAATTCTTTGCAATGGCGATGTTTGCTCATTGATCAGCGCTTGTTTTTTACCGATCATATCGCCGCCCTGTTTGTTAATATCGAGGTGTAAAAACATGAATTGCTATTTTAATGGATGTTACTGTGAAATTACTCAATTGTCGTGACTATTAATAATGATGCCTAGGGCAATATATGGAGCTTGTGTTTGCACTCAGGTGTTGAATACCCGAAAATATTGTTGATTTTTGCAAGAATAAACAGATCTTAGTGGAGCAAGACTATATGAAGCGTTGCCTACAAATGGCAGAGATGGCAAAAGGTAATACTAGCCCAAACCCACTGGTAGGCGCTGTACTTGTATTCGATGCCAGAATAATTGGCGAGGGTTATCACCATCACTACGGCGGTAATCATGCCGAGGTGGATTGCCTTTTGTCGGTGAAAGAATCAGATAGACACTTAATACCATTGAGTACGATGTTTGTGAGCCTTGAGCCATGCGCGCATTTTGGATTAACCCCTCCTTGTGCAGTGCGATTGGTAGAGGAAAAAGTAAAAAAAGTAGTTATTGCTAACATTGATCCATTTTGCAAGGTCAGTGGCAGAGGAATTGAGCTATTGCAGCAAGGAGGGATTGAAATTGAAGTTGGCGACCAGGCTAAAGAAGGGTTGTGGTTGAATCGTAGGTTTTTTTGTTTTCACACAAAGCGCAGGCCCTATATAACGCTAAAATGGGCGCAGACAGCCGATGGCTATATAGCCCCGCCCGATAGAAGCAGGCAGCAGATAACCGGAAAATTAGCACAGAAACTTGTGCATAAATGGCGCACAGAGGAAGCGGCTATAATGGTGGGTACAACCACCGCTATCAACGACGATCCACAGCTTACAGCGCGCCTATGGCATGGCCAACAACCCCTGCGGATAGTATTGGACAGGAAGTTGCAAATAGACAAAGGGCATAAACTATTTGACTGTAGCGCAGATACCTGGGTGGTTAATGACCAAAAAGAAGGTAACGATAGAAACATAAGGTACGTGCTTATTGAGTTTACCGAGGATTTGTTGCCACGGCTGCTTGCAAAGCTATATGAAGCAAAAAAGCTATCGCTTATAGTAGAAGGTGGCGAACAGTTGCTCAGTTCGTTTATTGCTGCTGGTTTGTGGGATGAATCGCGGGTTTTTACAGGGATTGGCACTATGGGAAACGGCATAGCGGCGCCAGAGCTTACTAATGCCCGTGTAGCTTTTAGTACAGCGTTAGGGGCAGATTTGCTGCATGTTTCAGTAAATCGCGAAAGCGCCTATGCGTATGTGCCAGGTATGGCGCTATAGGAATAGATAATTGTATCGTTACACTACTATCGGGAAGGTAGTTGTATTATTGTGCAGTTTGTAGTCGTACAAACGTTGCAAATGCCGATAGTAAATTTAAAAGATGATATACCTACTACTTACCATACTACTCAATGTTGTTATTTCAGTTATCATAAAGCTATTTAGCCGGTACGATATCAATGCGCTTCAAGCTATTGTGGCCAACTACGTAGTGTGCGTATTAACGGGTAGTATTTTCATAGGTAGTTCTCCTTTTACTGGGTCAGCATTTAGTAGCGACTGGTTTCCGTGGTCGTTGGTTATGGGCGCGGGATTTATTGGCATTTTCAATTTGATGGCTTACTGCACCCGTATAGATGGTATTACTACTACCACAATTTCCAATAAACTATCGCTGGTAATTCCAGTGGTGTTTTCTCTAATTATATACCACGAACAAGCAGGTATCTGGAAAATCGCAGGTATTGTGTTGGCTTTTCCTGCCGTTTACCTTACATCGAGGGTTAAGGGGGAAGATAATAAGCCACAAAACTTGTTTTGGCCGGCAATCTTGTTTTTGGGCAGCGGCACGCTTGATACACTGATGAACTATGTGCAGCAGCATTATCTTGCCGCCCCAGCCGATCAGGCATTGTATACTGTGTTCTGCTTTTCTATGGCTGGCGCCATAGGCGTTACTATAATAGCAATAATGGTAATGCTGAAAAGGATAAAGCTTCATTGGCGCAACCTTATAGCAGGTATTTGCCTAGGTATACCCAATTACTTTTCTATATACTACTTTATCCGCGCGCTCAACAGCGATTTTCTACAAAGTTCAGCTTCAATTCCGGTAATGAACATTGGCATTTTGGTAGCATCGTCGCTTACCGCTTTGCTCATGTTCAAAGAAAAAGCAAATATCCAGCGGTATACCGGCCTTGCTTTATCTATTATAGCCATACTACTCATCGCTTTCGGCGATAAATAGTATGGCTATAATAGTATATGAGGTGTGGACTAAAGTTCTTTGCGCAGGCGGGCAACCGGAACGTTGAGCTGCTCGCGATATTTAGCCACTGTGCGGCGGGCTATGTTGTAGCCTTTCTCTTGTAGCATATCAGTAAGCGCCTCGTCAGATAGTGGTTTGCGCTTGTCTTCTCCTACAATAAATTCGTTGAGTATAGTCTTCACTTCGCGCGTCGACACTTCTTCGCCGCTCTCTGTTTGCAACGCTTCAGAGAAGAAGTACTTAAGCTTGTATGTGCCATATTCAGTTTGCACAAACTTGCTATTGGCCACCCTCGACACTGTAGAGACATCTAGACTGGTAGCCTGTGCAATATCTTTCAATATCATTGGCTTAAGCGTTGTTTCATCGCCGGTGATAAAAAACTCCTTTTGGAAGTTGAGAATAGCCTGCATTGTATGGTGGAGTGTATGCTGGCGTTGTTTAATAGCGTCTATAAACCATTTTGCGCTATCTAGTTTTTGCTTAATAAATATTACTGCTTCTTTCTGGCGTTTATCTTTTTTCTCACTGCGGTCGTAGGCTTTCATCATTTCCTTATACCCTTCAGAAATGCGCAGGTCGGGCGCATTCTTAGCGTTTAGCGATATTTCCGGAATGCCGTTGTTGTTGTATACAAAGAAGTCGGGAATGATATAGCTTTCGGCTTTGTTGAGTACCGCAAATGCCGCGCCTGGCTTTGGGTTTAGCTTGATAATGATGTTGATAACATTCTTAAATCCTTCGTCGTCTAGCCCCAGATGTTTTTGTATTTTGTCGTAGTGTTTTTTTATAAACTCGTTGAAGTACTTGCCTATTACTTCTATAGCATCGCGTACAGGCTTGCTGTCGTGCATGCGCTTCAGTTGCAGCAGCAGGCATTCCTGTAGCGTCCATACACATATACCCGGAGGGTCAAAACTTTGTATTTGGGTAACTAGTCCTGCCAACTCTTCTTCTGTAGTACTAATGTTTTGCCCAAAAGCCAAATCGTCGACAATTGATGTCATTTCGCGGCGCAGATAGCCATCTTCATCAAGGCTGCCTATTATCTGTTCTGCAATAGCATGTCTGCGGTCGTCCAGTTCCAGCATTCCCAATTGGTCGAGCAGGTGGTCGTGAAAACTAGTTTCTACCCGCGCTGGAGTCACCTGTCGCTCGTTGTCGCCGCTGCCATAGTAGTCGTCGCCGTAATCATATCCTCCGCTTTCATCGTCTTCGCGCCTCAAAAAATCGTCAAGGTCTACTTTCTCTGCAGTATCATTGCTCAGTTCTACTTCCTCCTCGTTGCTTTCGCTGTCTTCGCCATCACCCCGATTTTCTTCAAGTTCGTAGGTGTCTTGTTCGGTATTGTTGTTTTCCAGTTCAAATTCCAGAGCCGGGTTTTCTTCCAGCTCTTCTTTTATTCGTTCTTCGAGATTGGCAGTAGGAATCTGCAACAATTTCATTAGTTGAATTTGTTGCGGAGATAGTTTTTGAAGTAGTTTTTGTTGGTGCGACTGTCTGAGCATAATGTCTCCGGGCTTTAGATACAATATTAAGGTATTGCCGCAATCTGTAGATGGCCTTTTTTGGGGCGAAAAAGAGTAAATAATTGTGAAGAGATCACCTACTTGCTACTGTTTTCTGGTCAAAAATAGTTTAGTGCATTACAATTCGCGGCATGGCGCTAACACCGTATGTACTGCAAAAATAAAATTTAAAGGCATATTCCGACATTTATTAGCAACCTACGAAATGCTAAATTTTAATTTACTACAGCATATGTTAAAATGACGCCGTTATACAAAAATGTATTGTATATTGTCGGTGATTACAGAAGTAGTGGAGGTTATGAGCAAGAAACCATATATATCACCATCCTTTTCCTACGTTCCCTTAGAGGAAACGCTACAGATAATACCCAAGAAAAAACAACTGTTTATAGGTATTCCCAAAGAAACCTCGTTTCAGGAAAACCGTATTGCCCTTACGCCAGAAGCAGTTTCGGTATTGGTAAACGACGGTCATGATGTGGCCGTAGAACACAATGCGGGAGAGGGGTCGTTTTATTTCGATACCGATTACAGCGAGGCGGGAGCGCATATAGTGTATGATAAAGCAGACCTATATAAGGCAACAACCATAATAAAATCAGCGCCAATATCAGATGAAGAAGCGGGATTACTACAGCCAAATCAGGTGGTGTTTTCACCCATTCATATGCCTATGCTTAAGGCGGGCATTATGGAACAGCTAATATCAAAAAAGATCATCGCCATAGCGTTCGATTCTATTAAAGACGACGCGGGTACTTTTCCTATTGTGCGCTCTATGAGCGAAATAGCAGGCAACTACGCCATCCTTACAGCAGCGCGGTATCTGGGTAATGCAGATAATGGAAAGGGCATATTGCTTGGCGGTATATCTGGGGTGCCGCCGGCCAGGGTGCTGATAATAGGCGCCGGCGTGGTAGGCGAGTTTGCAGCCCGCGCTGCTTTCGGACTTGGCGCTTCAGTAAAAATATTCGACAATTCCATTTATCGCCTAATGCGCTTGCAAAACAACATTGGCAGACGGTGTTTTACGTCGGTTATAGAACCGGTAACGCTGGCAGAGGAGTTGCGCAATGCAGATGTAGCTATTGGCGCTATGAAGCCTATAAACGGCATTACGCCTGTTGTAGTAACAGAGCAGATGGTGAGCAACATGAAAAGCGGATCGGTGATAATAGATGTGAGCATGGACAGAGGCGGCTGCTTCGAAACATCGCGCATGACATCTCACGAAAAACCTACATTCAAAAAATACGATGTTATTCATTATTGCGTTCCTAATATAGCCTCCGGCGTATCGCGTACCGCATCGCGGGCTATTAGCAATGTGCTGATGCCCATTATGCAGCAGTGCGCCGACATGGGCGGAGTAGAGGAAGTAATAGTGGCCAAAAGCGGCATAAGAAGAGGTGTATATATGTATAAAGGCTGCGTTACAAATGCGCCTATCGCCAAACGGTTTAATTTTAAATATACCGATCTCGATTTGCTGCTGGCCTCGCAAAGCTAAAACCCAATTTCTATCGTATATAGCAACTATGCCCAACAACCGGATGAACAAAACTATTGCCGGCTATCATTTACTAATGATATTATCTGCTGTCGACTTCAGGGTAAGCGGTGAGGAAGATGCTGTTATAAGGCAATATCTCGTACAGGAATTTCCGTTTCATGTCAATCTTGATAAACAGATGGACGTGATCAGTAATCTGCGGCCCGACCAATGGGAAACGCACTTCCTGAAAGCGATGGGTGATTTTTACGACGATGCCACCGAAGCCGAACGTAAAAACCTGATACAGTTTGCGCTAAAGCTGGCTAAAGCCGATAATGTAATAACCAAGGAAGAAAACCACTACCTAAATCTGCTTTTTGAGCAGTGGGAGCATCTGTAGTTTTTTTGTTGCCGTTTTGTCGCTGCAAAACCTACAAAGTATTGTTAACTGTGGGGTTTAGCATGATTGTTGCGTATGGAAAAATTACCTTTCATAGTCTTCATACTAAACAAGCATCAATGTCGCAAACGCCTCGCTACTTACTTACCGCCATCAGTGTATGGTACACATGCTCGCCGCTAATGGCGCAAACGCAGCAAAAACTGAATATAGAACAAGCAACCGTGTATCTGAGCGGCGCCGAGCTGCTCAGTACTGCCCGGCTGAACCTGCAAAAAGGTGAAAACGAAATACTGTTTACCAATGTAGCAGGCGATATAAACAGCCAAAGCATAACCGTAAATGCTACCAATGGCGTAGTGGTAGAGTCGGCAACGTTTCAAAACAACTACCTGGCCAGCGAGGTGTTTTCGCCCAAAGCCAAAGAAATAAAGGATAGTATTGAATTGCTGGCAGATGTTCGCACCGGTATTAATAACAAAATATCGTCGCTGGCAGAACAGATCGCCATATTGCAAAACAACCGCAAAGTGGGCGGCGACAATACCGGACTGAGTGTAGCCGAGCTAACAAAAATGCTGGATCTGGTAGGCGCACGATGGGAAAGCCTGCTGAACCAAAAAAGCAAGCAGGAAGATGCACAGAAAAAGACCGACGAGCGCATAGCCCGCCTGCGCAAGCAACTGGACGAAGAACAAAAGAAAGACTTCCAACCGGGCGGGCAACTGCTTGTAAAGTTTTATGCCAAGGATGCTACTGCTACTGCGGTAGTTATTAACTACGTATCGCCCAAAGCCGGCTGGGAACCCATATACGATGTGTTTGCAGATGAAGTGAACCACCCGGTAAAATTGTACTATAAAGCCAATATTTACCAAAACAGCGGTGTAAACTGGAGTAATGTGCGCCTAAGCCTAAGCACAGGCAACCCTACAGAAGGTGTACAGGCGCCGGTAATGAATCCTTGGTATTTGTCGTTTTATGCGCCGCAGCCTGTGGCCTATAACTATGCGCAAGCCCCTCAGTATAATAGCTATCAGGCTAAGAAAGGCGCTGATATGGCTAATGGCGGTGCGCGCAGCGCCGGAATGCAATACGTAATTGATGGCGTGCAGGTAGCTGGGCAGTCGTCTATGAACAACTACGTATCGGTAGATAATTCGGGAGTGAATACCACGTTCGATATAGACCTGCCCTACACCATACCTACCGACGGCAAACAGCATCTGGTGGCGGTAAAAAAATATGAGTTGCCGGCTAGCTACCGCTACTATGTAGCGCCGAAGCTGGATAAAGATGCGTTTTTGCAGGCACAAATAACCAACTGGGAAGACCTGAACCTGCTGCCGGGAAAGAGCAACATTTTTTACGAAGGCGCTTATGTGGGGCAGGGCATGATAGATATGCGCAACGTAAAAGATACCATGACCATATCGCTGGGCCGTGATAAAAAAGTGATTGTAAAGCGTGAACGCGATACCAAACTACGCAGTGTAAAAACTATAGGTACTAACGTAAGAGAGGCCTATGCCTACAACATACAGGTGCGCAACACCCGCAAAGAACCTATAACGCTTATAGTGCAAGACCAACTGCCGGTAAGCAACGATAAAGACATAGTTGTGGAAGATAAAGAAACAGGAGGCGCAGAGTATGACGAACTAACGGGTATGATGAAGTGGAATATGCAGCTGAACGCCAATGAAGCCAAGAAAGTAGCCTTTGGGTTTACCATAAAATACCCTAAGGATAAAACGGTGAATAACCTGAAATAGGTAGGAACTCCCTAAAAAAGCCTTGCTGTAGGATGGCCATTGTGCCCGCAGCAAGGCTTTTTTATGTTTTGAGGTTTATGTTAAAGATTAGAATTGCAGGTGTGGATTATTTATATTTCTGCATCTTTGATAAAAATCAATGCTCCCATGACCAATATAGCAAGACGCAATGTACTAACAGCGCTGTGCATAGCGCTAACTACACAACATGCCGTAGCGCAGCAGCAACAAAAATTAAACATTGATCAGGCCACTGTGTACCTGAGCGGCGCAGAGCTGGTAAGCGGTGCAAAAGTGAATCTGCAAAGAGGCGAAAATGAAGTAGTATTTACCAATGTAGCCGGCGATGTAAATACACAAAGCATTACGGTAAATGCAGGTAGTAGTGTGGTAGTGGAATCAGTAACATTTCAGAATAATTTTTTGGCAGCCGAGGTACTATCGCCAAAGGCAAAGGCGATAAAAGATAGCATACAAGCCGCTACAGAAACCAAGGGAGCTATTGCCAATAAAATAGCCGCTATAGATGAGCAGATAGCCATAATGCAGGGCAACCGCAAGGTGAGCGGAGACAATACCGGACTGAATGTAGCTGAACTGACTAAATTGCTGGATCTGGTAGGGGCAAGGCTGGAAAGCGCGCTGAATAGTAAAAGCAAACAGGAAGAGGCGCAGAAAAAAATAGATGAGCGTATTACAAAGCTACAGTGGCAGCTCAACGAAGAGCAGAAGAAAGAGTACCAACCCGGCGGACAACTGCTGGTGAAATTTTTTGCCAAAGAAGCAGCTACTGTGCCGGTGGCTATAAACTATGTAGTACCCCATGCCGGCTGGTCGCCCACATACGATATTATGGCCGACGACGGAAAGAGCCCAGTGAAGCTCTACTACAAAGCCAATATACACCAGAACTGCGGAGTAAACTGGAGCAATGTGCGCCTGCGCCTTAGTACCGGAAATCCTGATGAAGGTGTGCAGGCCCCGGCGCTCAATCCGTGGTATCTCTCGTTTTATGAGCCGCGCATGATGATGAGGGCGTATAAAGCTGCGCCAAAAGCTGCGTATGATACTTTAGAAATTGCCGATCCGGTTACAGGAAGTGAATTAACAAAGGTTGTGGCGCACGATGAGGCAACAATAGATGAACATGTAACGGTGGATAATGGCGGAGTGAATACGTCGTTTGATATAGACCTGCCCTATACCATACCTACCGACGGTAAGGAATATCTGGTGGCAGTGAAGAAGTATGATGTGCCGGCGAGCTACCGCTATTTTGCAGCGCCAAAGCTGGATAACGACGCTTTTTTACAGGCCGATATTACCCAATGGGAAGACCTGAACCTGTTGCCGGGAACTACCAATATCTTTTACGAAGGAGCCTATGTAGGTCAGGGTACTATTGATGTGCGCAACCTGAAGGATACCATGACTATATCGCTGGGCAGAGATAAAAAAGTAGTGGTGAAGCGCGAACGCGATGTAAAACTGCGTAGCGCAAAAACAATAGGTACCAATGTAAAAGAAACATTTGCCTACACAATTACGGTGCGCAACACCCGTAAAGAACCAATAAACATAACCCTGCACGACCAACAACCGGTAACTACGGAAAAAGACATAGTAGTGGAAGACAAAGAAACAGGCGGCGCCGACTACGACGAACAAACCGGCCTGATGAAATGGACGATGCAACTAAATGCAAATGAAACGAAGAAAACTGGTTTTGGTTATACCATAAAATACCCCAAAGGCAAGACGGTGGCAAATATGCGCTAACCAACAGCCCTAAAGCAACAAAGGTTTCCGCCTGCTATGGATGGAAACCTTTGTTGCTTTATAACCAACTGTTTTTTATTCTTTGTTGAGTCGTAGTTCCTGTATTATGTAGTTGTGGTCTTTCATTTTAAGCAATACATAAACGCTGTATTTTGCACCGGAGGGCGCTACATAATGCCCTATCATAAACTTTGACGTAGCGTTTGGCGAGCCATTATCCATCACTACAAGGTCTTTAGGGTTGTTTTTTTCAAAAAAGTCGCGCAACACAACTACTGCCTGATTTTGGCTGTATAATGTCAAATTGTTGTTGATGGTAATGGGCACTACATTATCAAAGTATCGAGATAAGTCTGATACCCGGTTATTTTTAATGGCATTAACCACATCCTCCAGAGGCGTATGACTATTGTTTTGAGCGGTTACTACAAAAAATGCAAACGAACAGCAAACCAACAGAAGAAGCCTTTTAAATCTATTATTCATTTGAATAAACACACTTGCCGTTTAGGTCTCTAAAATTACTACAAATTAGGCGCCAAAAATATACCAATGTTAAAAAAACTCCAAAAAAGTTGACATCATCCGACCAAAGCAGTAAGAGTAAATCAATTTTGTTTATTGTTATGGTATGCATTTTAGCGCTTAGTTCCCAAAGAGCAATAATCGCGCCGAAAATGAATCGCGCCAAAAATACCGCCCAATCTATCATTTTGTACTTGCCTGTTTAACCTTAGTAGTATTCATTTGTTGTTGTAATTGCATTGTGAAAAATGCAAGACTTACCGTAATATTGACAGAGAAATATTTTTATGAAAAAAGAAGTAGTTGTTACGCTCGCCGCGCTGTCTGTTATGCTTTTTGCTCAGTGCGCTAAGAAAATGAGTCCATCGACCAAGGAAAAGGCAAAAACAGAAACTGCCGAAGTAACGCCTAAAGCTGCAACACCAGAAGAGATGGCAATGGGTAAAACCGTATTTACCGACAATTGCGGCAAATGCCACAAATTGCGCCAGCCCGGAGAATTTACAACAAAAAAGTGGGATAACATTTTGCCCACTATGTGCAAGAAAGCAAAACTGACACCTGCACAAAGCACAGCAGTGACTGCATACGTGATGGCTAATGCCAAAAAATAAAGCTGTAGGGGCCCAATAAAATCAAGAATACTACTACATACTCCTAAAATTGAATGCTATGAAAAACTTTAAAATACTGATAACAGCGCTTGCACTGCAATGCCTGGCGATGGGCGTAAATGCCCAATCTATGCAGGACGGACACTACAGCAATACGGGCTACATAAAAAGCGACGGCACGATACAGGACAGTCACTACAGCACAGTAGGCTATTTCAAAAGCGACGGCACGATACAGAACAAACACTATAGTACCATAGGCTATGTGCGCGACGGTAAGGTGCAAGACAGCCACTATAGCACAATAGGCTATATAAAGAGCGACGGAACTGTGCAAGATAGCCATTACAGCACAGTAGGGTATGTGAAAAATGATGGTACAGTGCAGGATAGCCACTACAGTACTATAGGTCATGCGTCGGGCATAAAGCGCGAATGGGCGGCTGCGTTCTATTTTTTCTTTAAGTTTTAGCGGCAGCGCTGCGCCAACCGATGATGCGATAAAGCTGTCTTTAATACGAGTATAATGATAGGAGCAGCAGCAGAAGCTGCTTCACCAAATAACAAACGACTGAATATGATAAAAAAGCGTGTACTATTAGTTCTGGTTCCCATTGTAACCATGTTGTTTTCGTGCAAAGACAAAGCCGCAACTACTGCCAGTGGTTCGAAGTTGGATGAACATTACATGAAGGGTAATGAACTGGTGCTCAACGACGACTTTGTAAATGCAAAAAAAGAGTTTGAAGCTGCGTTAAAAACAGATAGTAACAACTGGCGCGCTTGTTATCAGCTGGCTGGTATACATGAGTTGGAAGGCGATTTTACAAAAGCGTTGTATTATTTTAATAAGTCGGTGGAGATAAATCCGAAATTTACATTAGGCTATTACAACAAAAGCAATGTAGCAGAACTGATAGGTGACGAAAAAAGTAGTATGCGCGATCTGAAAACGGCAATAGAACATAAAAAGGATTTCTTTCTCGCTTTGCTGTCAAAAGGACGTAAGGAGTACAGTACCGGTAAATTTAAAGACGCCATTGCCGATCTTGATGAGGCTATAAAAGTGAATCCTAACTTCTACCTTGCCTATAGTATGAGAGGCTCTTGCAAATATCGCCTTGGCGATTTTCAAGGAGCTATTAATGATTTTAACAGCGAAATAAATTTGAAACCCGATCACTTGATGGGGTTGATTAACAGAGCTTCGGCCTATGCTGAAATGAAAAACTTTCATGCGGCTATTGATGATATTAACACCGTAATGAATCTTGATCCTATGTGGTCGCAGGCATATATATACAGAGGTATGTTTTATTACAGGGCCGGCGTTAAGGACAGCGCTTGTGGCGACTTCAGGGTAGCGTATAAGATGAAAAATCCGGAAGCCGAGAATTATTCTAAACAGTATTGTAAATAACCGGAGGCGCGGTTGCAGGTGGATAAATCTACCTACATTTGCACTAAGTATGATGCAGTTTTTCGGCCATTTAGGCAAGATTGTTCTGATGGTAAAAGAAGGTTTCCGAAAGCCGGAAAACGGGGCCGTTTACTGGAAGGAGTTTATGCAGCAATGCAACGATATTGGTATACGGTCTTTCCCTATTGTTTTTATCATTTCCCTGTTCTTGGGCATGGTTACTACTGTGCAGTCGGCCTATCAGTTGGTGAGCCCCTATGTGCCAATCAGCGTTGTTGCCGGTATTCTCCGCGATTCGTCTATTCTTGAGTTGTCACCCACTATTATCAGCATCGTGTTGGCAGGCGTTGTGGGTTCGAAGATAGCGTCGGAGTTGGGCAATATGCGTGTGAGCGAGCAGATTGATGCGCTCGAAATAATGGGTATCAATACTAAGACCTACCTTGTGTTGCCAAAGATTACAGCAGCGTTGATAATGGTGCCGAGTCTTGTAATAATATCTATTTCATTGAGCATTGTGGGCGGATACCTTGCAGGTGTTTTTTCGCACATACTCACTCACGATCAGTTTATGAAGGGACTGATAAAAGATTTCCTACCGTATAATCTGTTTTTTGCTCTCGTAAAAGCCTTTGCCTTTGCGTTGGTCATTTCCATTATACCATCGTATTATGGCTATTATGTAAAAGGCGGCGCGCTCGAGATTGGTCAGGCATCTACCACGTCGGTGGTAGTAAGCTGTATCCTTATTCTGTGTATGGATTATTTGTTGTCCGCATTATTGCTTTAACAATCCATAATATTTCAAAACGTGTTTTGTTTATTGTAAAGAGTGCAGGGTGGAGTTTCAAACCTGTTTTGGGGCTAATTTGTCCTTCAATTCATCAGTCGTTTCAAAGTGTTGGGCCGTCACTGCCAAGCCATACATATAGGGTTGTAGTATAATGCTGTAATTTATACCTGCAGGCTCCGCTACGGCGTTCTTGTTACATCGTCTACATCCTCGTCGCCTTCCAGATTGTTCATTTGAGTAAGTATTTGCGGGTAGCGCCACGATACGCGCCTGCTCATAGGTTTCACCGTAAATCGTTTTGGGTTGGGCAGGCAGGCTATTATCATTGCGGCTTCTGTTCGTGTCAGGTTCTTAGCATGCTTCCCAAAATATTTTTGCGCTGCCGCTTCAATACCAAAAATGCCCGGCCCCATCTCTATTACGTTCAGATACACCTCCATTATGCGGCGTTTGCCCCACGTCCATTCTATCAGTTGGGTAAAATAAAACTCGGGTACTTTGCGAATGTAGCGGGTAATGCCGCTGCCCTGCCACAAGAATACGTTTTTAGCTGTTTGCTGACTTATGGTGCTGGCGCCGCCGCCGCGCACACGGCTTTTCTTTTTCTTTTTTGTGGGCGCATTCAGGCTTTTATCCAGCGATTTCCAGTCAAATCCGCCATGTTCCGGAAACAATTGATCTTCGCTGGCCATGGCTGCCAGCTTCACATCGGCAGGTATCTCGTTCCAGCTCACATAGTCGCGTTTCAGGCCATAGCCGTCAGTAATAGCCCCTATCTGGGTCATTGTTATGGGAGGCATCATCCAGCGGCACAACACAGTATATACCAGCGAACCTATAAATAGGTATAATAGGATACGTAGCGATAGGCGTACTATTTTGCGGAACTTTGATATGTCTTTCTGTGCCATTGGGTCGGCGAAAATAATATTTTTTTGCAATACAGGCGATGTCCGCCCTAATTAGCGCTGCATACGGCGATGAAAGCCGTGCTTTCAAATTATTATAGTTCCGGAATTTCGGAATAAAGCCGCTTTTTTCTACATTAGGGCTCTAATAAATCGTCATGAGCAAACAATTAGGTATAGGATCGCGCGTAGATCATCCGCATTTCGGTAGGGGCGTAATAGTAGATACAGCCGCCGAGTTTTATATTATTTGGTTCAAAAGTCAGCAAGGCGTAAAAAGCATAAGTAAAGACTATGCCGACCTAAAAACGCTGGAAGAGGTAGAAGCTACGCCGGGAAGCGACAAGATAACTATTGCGGATATAGAGCAGGCATTGAGCAATATACTGGATTTGAGATTGCACGACACACAACTGGTGCCCATTGGGCCAAGGTGGCGTCGCGGCAATATGATACTGAAGCCGGGCGACCCAACGCTGCAGTCGAAAGAGGTGCCAATAGAAACCTTTTTTCATAAAATAGTGATGGTGCGCGACAGGCTAAGAGTGATGGAACAGAAGATAAATGCGCACAAGGGGCTGGAGGAAGACGAGAAAATAGACTTGCAACAGTATATTACAGCAGTTTATGGTTCGTTAACCACCTTCAATGTGTTGTTTAAAGAAACCCACCATCAGTTTAAGGGGATGAGCACAAAAGACTAACAACAAATTAAAAACTTACAATTTCACTCACTAACAGGTACCCATAATGAAATTACGCTTGCTCGCTGTTTTGGCGCTTTTGTCTTCATCTGTATCTTTTGCGCAAGACTCGCTAATGTTTCGCAAAATAGCCGATGAGGTTATGACACACGGAAAGTGTTACGATGATTTGCGGGTATTGTGCAAAACCGTTGGTCACCGCATCAGCGGTTCGCCGGCTGCTGCAAAAGCGGTTGTGTGGGGCGAAAAAGCTATGCGCGCCTCTGGCGCCGATAAAGTATGGTTACAGGCCTGCGATGTGCCGTACTGGTACCGGGGTAAGGAGAAGCTGATGCTGAAAATTGGCAAGAAGTATAAAGAGGTAGATGCGGTATCGCTAGGCAATAGCCATGGCACCGACGGAAAACTACTGAAGGCGCCTATTATAATGGTGCACAACTTCAATGAATTTAAGGCATTGCCCGAACGTGTGGTAAAAGGTAAGATTGTGTTTTTCAACTACCGTTTCCGTCAGGATTTTATATTCACATTTCAGGGTTATGGCGATGCTGTTAAGTATCGGGGCGGCGGACCAAGTGTAGCTGCCGAAAAAGGAGCTGTGGGCGTTATTATCCGATCTATGTCTACAGGTTGCGACGATTATCCGCATACAGGTGGCACTTATTACAAAGACTCTACTAAGAAAATACCCGCAATGGCGTTGGGCAATACCACTGCCGATGCGCTGGAGAAAGCCTGCGAACACGGACAAGTAATGGCTAAATGGAAATCGGAATGCCACATGAAGCCTGGACTGGTGCGTAGTTATAACGTGATTGGCGAAATAAAGGGTAGCGAGCATCCGGAGCGTATCATTACTGTTGGCGGCCATTTGGATTCGTGGGATGTAGGCGAGGGCGCACAGGACGACGGCGCAGGTTGCGTTCAGTCGATTGAGGTGTTGCGCGCCATGAAGGCATTGGGCCTCCGGCCAAAGTATACCGTACGGGCAGTGCTGTTTATGAACGAAGAAAACGGCCAAAAAGGTGGACAAGCCTATGCCGATTCGGCCATTGCACTCAAAGAAAACCATGTGTTGGCCATAGAGACCGATGCCGGCGGATTCTCGCCACGCGGGGTGGGGCTGGAAATGAGCGATGCGCAAAAGGCGGCTATTGTAAAGTACAGAGATTTGTTTCTGCCCTATGGCGTATACGATTTCGATCATGAAGGCGGTGGGTCGGATATAGACCCGCTGCGGCAGAAAATGAAGGTGCCGCTTGCCGGTTTGTCGCCCGATTCGCAGCGTTATTTTGATTTACACCATACCAATAACGATGTGTTTGAGCAGGTGAACCACCGAGAGCTGAAATTGGGCGCGGCTACGTTGGCGCAGTTCATTTATTTGGTAAGCGAGCACGGCTTGCTGTAGCAGTATAGGTAATGGTAAAGTAAAATTTCAGAATAAATAGTAGGCAGGTATTATTAAACAACCATCTTTGGTCAATAAGCCGGAACTTTGCGCCGGATATGGCAGACAAAGCAGCCATAATAAAGAATGTATCTTATTTTCTAACAAAATGATTCAATGGCATTAGGGGGCGCGCTCCTTAATGCCATTGGGTTTTATATCGGGTTGTATGCATCTTACTAGAAGAAACAGAATATTACGTCAGTCGCCGGCCATAAGGGCTATGGTAGCCGAAACTACTTTGAGCCCCGCAGATTTTATTGCCCCGCTGTTTATTACTGAGGGTATGGGCGTTAAGGAAGAAATAGCGTCGATGAAGGGGTATTACAGAATGAGCATAGACAATGCCATACTGGAAGTAGAAGAACTGTGGTCGCTGGGTATAAAATGCGTATTGCTGTTTATAAAATGCAGCGATGAGCTTAAAGATAATAAAGGCACAGAAGCCCTAAACCCTATAGGGTTGATGCAGCGCAGCATTCGCGCTATAAAAAATGCGCTGCCCGAAATGGTGGTAATGACCGACGTAGCCCTTGACCCGTTTTCTATCTATGGGCACGATGGCATAGTAGAAGGCAATGAGATTGTAAATGATGCAACTGTAGAAACCTTGGCGCAAATGAGTGTGAGTCATGCGCAGGCTGGAGCCGACTTTGTGGCGCCCAGCGATATGATGGACGGACGCATCAAGGCTATTCGCGACGCTCTGGAAAACAATGGCTATACCAAGACGGGCATTATGGCTTATAGCGCTAAGTACGCTTCGTGTTTCTACGGGCCATTTAGAGATGCACTGGATAGCGCTCCAGGTTTTGGCGACAAGAAGACCTATCAAATGGATTACGCCAACCGCAGGGAAGCAGTAAAGGAAACGCTGATGGATGTAGAAGAGGGCGCAGACATAGTGATGGTGAAGCCTGCGATGGCTTATCTGGATATAATACGCGAGGTGAAAGATAGTGTTGCAGTGCCGGTAAGCGCATACCATGTAAGCGGCGAATATGCTATGATAAAAGCAGCGGCGCAAATGGGCTGGCTGGATGAGAACAAAGCCATTTTGGAATCGTTGACCAGTATAAAGCGCGCTGGGGCAGATCTGATTGCTACTTATTTTGCCAAAGACGCCGCAAAACTCCTACTGAATAAATAAATAACGATAATGATAGAGAATAGTAAAAAACTGTTTGAGCGTGCGCAGCGCACCATTCCGGGAGGCGTCAATTCGCCGGTGCGGGCTTTTAAAAGCGTGGGCGGTACACCTTTGTTTATGGAGCGGGCTGCAGGCGCCTATATGTACGATGCCGACGATAATAGGTATATCGACTATATCAATTCGTGGGGCCCAATGATATTGGGCCATGCTTATCCTGCGGTCGTAGAGGCTATTCAGGAAAAGGCAGCGCTCTCTACTTCGTTTGGCGCGCCTACTGAACTGGAAATAGAAATGGCCGAGCTAATTGTAAGCATGTCGCCTAATGTGGATATGGTGCGCATGGTAAGCAGCGGCACAGAAGCATGTATGAGTGCGCTACGCCTTGCGCGCGGCTATACAGGTCGGAATAAGTTTATAAAATTCGAAGGTTGTTATCATGGGCATGCCGATGCTTTTTTGGTGAAGGCGGGTAGTGGGGTAGCCACATTTAATATACAGACTGTGCCGGGCGTAACAGCGGGCGTATCTATGGATACGCTTACTGCGCCTTACAACGATCTTGCAGCAGTGCAGCAACTGGTGGCTGATAATGCCGGTGAAATAGCCGCCATCATTATAGAGCCTGTTGCAGGCAATATGGGTTGCATCGTGCCGCAGCCCGGATTTATGCAGGGCCTTCGCGATATTTGCGATAGAGAGGGAATTGTATTCATTTTTGATGAAGTAATGACTGGCTTCCGGCTGTCGGCGGGGGGCGCGCAGCATAGCCTCGGTATTAATGCCGACCTAGTTACCTACGGTAAGGTGATAGGCGGCGGCATGCCTGTGGGCGCCTTTGGCGGTAAGCGCGCCATAATGCAGCATATAGCTCCTTTGGGTAATGTATATCAGGCGGGTACATTGAGCGGCAATCCACTAGCTATGATAGCTGGCTTTACTATGCTAACTACATTGAAAAAGAACCCCGGTATTTACATTGAGCTTGAAGAGAAAACGGCCTATTTGCACAGCGGTTTGCACAGAGTGTTTAGCAACGGCGACCAGCCTTTTGTCATCAATCGGTTTGGGTCAATGATCAGTATTCACTTTAGCGATAAGCCGGTAACAAATTTTGCCGCCGCCGCAAGCGCTAACAATGCCTACTTCAATCAGTTTTTCCATGCTATGCTTGCGGAAGGAATTTACCTGCCGCCATCAGCCTACGAAACATGGTTTATCAGCGCAGCATTATCTATAGACGATATAGACCACACGGTAGCCGCTGCAGAGCGTTTCGTGCTAGCAACAAAAAAGTAGAACCAATATACCATATAATAATAGTGGCGCAATCTTTGCAGGTTGCGCCACTATCATTATATAACTGTACTATACTGTATTTTATGGAGTTGATGTAGCGGCAGGCGCTGCCAATACTTCGTTGAGTTTTTGTTCCAGCGCTTCGCCTTGCAGGTTATGACCTATTATGCGGCCGCTTGTGTCTATCAAAAAGTTAGAAGGGATAGACTGTACCGAATAGGTAGATGCGGCCTCGGACGCCCAACCTTTAAAGTCGCAAACATGCGTCCATTCCAGATGGTCGTCTGCTATGGCTTTCATCCATGGTTCTTTTGCATTGTCGAGCGATACGCCCAATATGGTGAAATTGCTGTTTTTGAATTTTTTGAAGGCCGCCACTACATTAGGGTTTTCTTTGCGGCATGGCTGGCACCACGATGCCCAGAAATCGAGCAATACAAACTTGCCTCTCAGTGATGAAAGCGTTACTACCTTTCCATCGACGCCTGGCAAAGCAACTTCTGGCGCCGGGGCTCCATTCTCCAGATTTATCGTCTGATGTTTGGGTTGTTTCAGCTTAGCGCTGGTTTTGGTGTAGTAGTCATTAAAATCGGTAGCCATTTTTGCTCTCGGAAACCTGCGGTGCAATCCCTGCGAAAAAGCGGCCAGGTAATTGCCTTCGCTTGCCAGATTGAGCATACGCGCAGCAAATACAGCATTGGGCAGGTAGGGGGTAGTATCGGCATAATGCTCTACAAACTGCGTGAAATTTAGTCTTAAATCGGCCAGATCTTTTTTTGCAATCGTTAGTATGCTATCGTTACCGCGTGTTTCCAACGTATCAATCACCATATTCATGGTGTTGAAATCGCGTAGATGTTCCCTGATGGCAACTACAAAATGACGGAGATTCTCAGATGACGGAGAACCTGACACAGAGTAGTTTTCCAGTGCGCTCCATTCTGCATTCACCTTTACATTGCCTTTGTCTACAGACAGCAGAATAAATTTGTTGGGTCTGAAATGCAGTCTGTACAATCCTGGCTCGGGCGAAATGCCCGCTACCTCAAAATGGCCATCGGCTTTAGATCGTTGAGAGTCTATTATTTCAATAACATCGTTTGCATAAAGTTGTTCCAGAACAATAGTCTGTTCCGGCATGCCTTTTACATCCCCTATAACGGTAAAATTGCGGTTCCCCTGACTGCATGCAGCCAATCCGGTTAATGCAATAAAAAGGAAAAGTAGATTTTTTGATCTCATTCAGGGGATTTTAGCACACAATAAACCTAATTAAGCCAAAATTAATAAGTCAAACGTCAAGAAATGCCTAAAATTTTCGTGCGTATTGTTAAATCATTAAAGTTGGGCAAGTAAATTAAAGGTTATTTTTGGTCTTTTAAATGATTGATGGCCGAAGTTAACAAATACATTACGATTGCCGCTGCAGCAACCGGCGACTTCAGAGACAGGGGAAGCAAGTTTTTGGCATATGCTTATCCTGTAGCGACAGCTGCTGCAGTAAAGGAGAAGTTGCAATTATTAAAAAAAGAACATCCTAAGGCGGTTCACCATTGCTATGCATATAGGTTTGGGTCCGACGGCAATCAGTATCGGGCTAACGACGATGGCGAGCCATCGGGCAGCGCCGGCAAGCCAATACTCGGGCAAATAGATAGTATGGGGTTGACAAATGTGCTGGTTGTTGTGGTGCGGTATTTTGGCGGTACATTGCTGGGCGTTCCCGGCCTTATTAATGCCTATAAAACAGCCACAGCGCTTGCGCTGGAACCCGCTCCCAAAACCGAAAAATGGATAGAGGATAATTTTGAAATTTCGTTCGACTATCCGGCCATGGGCGAAGTGTTGTACTTGTTGAAGCAGAGCGAGTCAACCATCTACAAGCAGGAGCTACAGTTGTTTTGTCGTATTGAGGCAGGTATACCACGAATACATGCGCCCAATACGTTGCAGAAACTTACAGAGATTAGAGGAGTTACCTTGAAGCCAATTTTGCCTACAACTTAATAAATGATCTACTCATCTGCGGAAAAGAACACACAACTAATCAAAGCTGAGGCCAAACGACTTGGGTTTAACTCGTGCGGTATAGCCGCTGCAGTGCAACTGCAAGACGACGCCCGCCGACTTGAGGCTTGGCTCAGTAAGGGCTATAATGCAGACATGCAGTATATGGAACGCAATTTTGATTTGCGGATAGATCCATCAAAACTGGTACCCGGCGCAAAGACGGTCATTACACTACTCTTTAATTATTATCCCGATATAGCCCAGCAACAGCAAGCGCCCAAAGTAGCAAAGTATGCTTACGGTACCGACTACCATTTTGTGATACGCGACAAGCTGAACGAGTTACTGGCCTATATTGTTGATAATATAGGAGCGGTAGACGGCAGGGGATTTGTAGATAGTGCGCCCGTGCTGGAGCGCAGTTGGGCGGTGCGGAGCGGTTTGGGCTGGGTGGGCAAAAATGGCAATATGCTTACACGCCATTCCGGGTCCTTTTTTTTTATCGCCACGCTTATTACTGATCTCGATCTGGTCCCCGATCTTCCATTTTCAACCAGTCATTGCGGCTCGTGTACCCGCTGTATCGATGCCTGCCCTACAGATGCCATAGTATCACCCACACAGATAGATGCAAATAAATGTATTTCGTATTTGACAATTGAGTTGAAGGACGCAATAATACCGAGTGAAATGCACGGGAAAATGGAGGGCTGGATGTTTGGCTGCGATATTTGTCAGGATGTTTGCCCGTGGAATCGTTTTTCAAAGCCTCATGCTGAGCCTTACTTTACACCATTGCCCGAGATCTTGAATCTATCGGTGGGCGAGTGGGAGGCAATGACCGAGGATACCTTTAATAAGGTGTTTAAAAACTCGCCGTTCAAAAGGACAAAGTGGAAAGGAATACAACGAAATATAAAGGCAATACAAATGCCGCCGACTGTCAAACGTTAACGGAGCTATGGTAATAATTGCGTTGGGTTTACCTACTTCAATTACCAGATAACAATTATCTTTGTCGCATGCCGGTAATATCACATCGTGGCGCGCTCATGCCGCCGTCCCCCATTCGTAAGTTGGTTCCGTTTGCCGACGCCGCAAAGAAAAGAGGCGTAAAGGTTTATCACCTGAACATCGGTCAGCCCGATATTGAAACGCCTCCGTCTATTCTCGACGCTGTGCGCAACACGCATATGAAGGTGCTGGAATACAGCCCCAGCGCAGGATATGAGAGCTACCGCAAAAAACTGGTGGAATACTATAAGCGCAATGATATAGAGGTAACGTCGAACCAGATTATTGTTACTTCGGGCGGTTCTGAAGCAATTATGTTTGCTATTCAGAGTTGTCTTGATCCGGGTGATGAAATAATTATACCCGAACCATTTTACGCTAATTACAATGGTTTTTCTACTAGCGCCGGTGTAAAGGTTGTACCTATACCATCTGGTATTGAAGATGGTTTTTCGCTGCCGTCGATAGAAAGCTTTGAAAAAGCAGTAACAACCCGCACAAAAGCTATAATGATATGCAACCCCAATAACCCAACCGGTTACTTGTATAGCATGGACGAGCTGAATGTGCTTAAAGAAATATGTCTTAAGCACGATCTGTTTTTGTTTAGCGACGAAGCTTATCGCGAGTTTTGCTATGATGGGGCTAAGCATATTTCTGCGCTTTCGCTCGAAGGGCTGGAAGAGCACGCAATCTTGCTCGATACTATTTCTAAGAGGTACAGCGCTTGCGGGGGGC
The DNA here is from genome assembly GCA_903882805.1 of uncultured Bacteroidota bacterium. Taxonomy (GTDB): domain Bacteria; phylum Bacteroidota; class Bacteroidia; order Chitinophagales; family Chitinophagaceae; genus Nemorincola. Next base: position 67,340 of record CAIRYK010000009.1, read on the forward strand.
GCATAGGCGCTTTTGTTACCCGTAATCAGTCTGTACTCGATGCGGCTATGAAGTTTGCGCAGGCTCGCCTTAGCCCGCCATCGTTTGCTCAGATACTGGGCGAGGCCGCAGTAGATTTGCCATTAGATTATTTCAATGGCGTGCATGCCGAATACACTGCCCGCCGAGACTTGCTGGTTAGTCGGCTTAAAGCAATGAAGGGCGTGACCTGTCCGCTGCCCGGCGGCGCATTTTATGCAATGGCAAAACTGCCGGTACAGGACACAGAAAAGTTTTGTCAGTGGCTTTTAGAAGACTTCTCGCACAATGGCGCAACGGTTATGATGGCTCCCGCTGCAGGATTTTACGCTACGCCCGGAAAAGGTAAGGACGAGGTAAGGTTGGCTTATGTTTTGAATAATGAGGATATTGGCGCAGCAATGGATTGCCTTGAGGCTGCCCTAGAGCAATATAAGGGTTAGGCTTATTTCAATTTGTTTATGAAGAAAAGGGGCGATTCAATTGGGAATCGCCCCTTTCTCGTTGTGTTTTGAAATTGTTATCTTTTTTTAGCGCTCCGATTGTATTTCGTTATCCGGATATCAGCTTGGTTTTTGACAATTACTATATGTTTCAGGTTGATATTTAATACGTTGCAATCTTGATTTGTCATGGTTAGGTCATTTTGGGCTGTATTTTGCAGGTGCATTAATTATCAGGATGCACTAAAGTTTCATCGCGTTTTTTCAGCAGGCAGAAATATTATTTATTTAATTTGTATGGCGTAGTTGTTATTAACAATTGATTTGCTAATTTTATTTTGTCCGTTTTTTACAGTCTAATTTAAGTATGTAGGATAAAATCTTTGTAAAAGGTTGATTATGTATGTATTGTGTTGGGGTTCAGCCCTTTAGTTTCTACAGGTTCGATATTTTCTTCTCTGCAAAAGTCACCTTATTTTTCAAAATCAGCAAAGTGATGGACTTCTTTAGTTTATGTTAATGACATGTTAATTTGTTTAATTCGAAATGTTTTTTACATTTGTACCATAAAATAATTCTATGAAGAAATCTACACTTGATTCACTTTGTGAACTACACAGTCAAAATGTAGGCCCAATGCGAACAACAGAAGGGCCTCCGGGGATCAATGCCTTAAGAAAAATGGCATTAAAAACATACCGATTAGTCTTGGGGCTAATCGTATTGTTGTGTTTAGGCACGTCCCAATCGTTTGCGCAATGCGGACCAATAACGGGTACGTTGTCGGTTTGTACAGGCAATACTACTGCCTTGGCCGATACCTCTGTTGGGGGTGCGTGGTCGAGTGGTAGCACTGGTGTTGCGACAATAGATCGTACAACGGGTGTTGTTACCGGCGTTTCGGCAGGTACTTCTATTATTACCTACAATACAGGAACATGTATTGCTACAGCAACTGTTACGGTGCGCAACGCTCCGGGAGCCATAACAGGCACAAGCCTCGTATGTCTTACCCAGAGGGTTACACTAACCGATACTTCAGTCGGCGGTCTTTGGAGCAGCAGCAACACAGGTGTTGCTACTATAGGTTCTACAACTGCACAGGTTACCGGAGTTAGTCCGGGTACGGCTATGATGAGTTATACACTTACGAATGGCTGTTATGCAACTTTTTCTACTTCAGTAATGACAATAGGTTCGATAACAGGACCTACAAGCGTTTGCGGACAACAACAAATTACATTGGCGGATTCCACCCCAGGTGGATTATGGAGCGTAACGAGCACAGCGATAGCATTGATTAACTCTACGAGCGGTCTTGTTACCGGTCAGTCTATTGGCGGCGTTACAAATATTACTTACACAGTCAGCCCGGGTTGCGTAGTGATACGAAGCCTTACAGTAAACAGATTTGATACTACTATATTAGGAACGATAAGCGGAGGAGGTACCTCGGCATTGAATAAAACAGTTTGCGGATCTGGATCTATTGGTACTAACCTTACACTTTCTTCCAATGGCGACGTATTCGGTATGGCGCCCATATGGACCAGTAGTAACCCGGCGGTCGCCACTATCGGTTCCATAACGGGAACAGTTGTCGGCGTTTCGGCGGGCGCTGTTGTAATGACACTTACTTTGAATACTGGTTGTATGACCAGTACTGTTGTTACTAATCTGGTAGTGCCACCTATAACCGGCACTGGCGTTATTTGTTTGGGTCAGTCGGCAATATTGAGCGACTCAATCCCTGGCGGTACATGGCAGACTGGCGCGGCGAGAGTTAGCTTCAGCACTACATCAGGTAACGTAACAACCGTAACAGGTGTTTCGTCTACAGGTACGGCGCCAATCACTTATACTGCAGGCGGCTGTCGTTCTGCAATATTTATTATGACAGTAACTGCTGTGGGCGCTATATCAGGCACGTTTAGTGTTTGTGGTACCGCTTCTTCTACACTTACTACTTCATCAACAGGCGGCTACTGGAGCAGCAGCGATCCTTCTATTGCTTCTGTTGGTAGCTCTACCGGTGTAGTAACAGGTTCTACAGGCGGCGGTAACGTAACGATAACATACACCTTGAGTAGTAGCTGTATAGGCACGCATACGTTCCAGGCAAATCCTCAACAACCAATCACTGGTCCAAGCGGCGTTTGTATAGGTAACACCATTACTTTGTCTAACGCTACTGCGGGCGGTACATGGAGAAGCAGCTCAACAGGCGTTGCTACCATAGGCTCAAGCACAGGCGTTGTAACTGGTGTTGCTATCGGCACAACAACAATATCCTATACTTTACCTACAGGTTGTCGTTCTACTGCAGTTATTGCAGTTTCGTCGCTAACAGGTAATACAGGAACAGCCCGAGCTTGCGTAGGGTTTACATCAACGCTGGCTAACTCAACAAGCGGAGGTACCTGGATAAGTAGTAACCCAGCTGTAGCTACGGTAGGTAGCACAACAGGTGTTGTTACGGGTGTCACAGGCGGTACAGCTGTCATATCGTACGCATTACCTATAGGCGGATGTTATGCACAAACTACCTTTACAGTCAACCCTTCTGCAGCAATATCTGGCTCTACCAGCATTTGCTCCGGCCAAACATCAACGCTTACACCCTCAGTTACCGGCGGTACATGGGTAAGCGGTAGTACAGGGGTAGCCACAGTGGGTTCTACCTCAGGCGTAGTTACCGGCGTTTCTGCTGGTACTTCTTTACTGACGTACACAACCCCCACATTTGGTTGTATAACAAATACAGCGTTCACTGTAAATACAGCTCCAGGATCTATAGGCGGCACAACAACAGTTTGCGCCGGTAATTCTACAACGCTAACTAACTCTGTTAGCGGCGGTGTGTGGAGCAGCAGTAACACAGGCGTGGCTTTAGTCAATTCAGCATCAGGTCTTGTTACCGGAGTATCTGCAGGCGCAGCAACAATCACCTATTCATTAGGCGTTGGTTGTATAGCTATTACAGGTTTCACGGTTAACGCGAATCCTGCGGCCATAACAGGTGCGTCAAGCGTTTGCGTTGGTTCTACCATTACACTGAGCGATGCCACAAGCGGCGGTTCATGGACTAGCAGTAGCACAGGAGTAGCCACTGTAGGCGCAGGTACTGGAGTTGTTTCCGGTGTTTCTGCAGGGGCAGTAACTATTACCTATGCTTTGGGTTCAGGTTGTAATGCTACTACAGGCATCACAGTAAATGCAGCTCCGGCTACAATCGGTGGAACTACCACTGTTTGTTCTGGTAATACGTCTACGCTTACCAATAGCGTATCAGGCGGTACATGGACAAGCTCAAATACAGGCGTAGCTACTATCAACTCAACAAGCGGTTTGTTAACCGGTGTTTCTGCTGGTACTACAATTGTTACTTATATGCTTTCAACTGGTTGTTTGACTACAACTGCAGTTACCATCAATCTTTCTCCAGCCAGCATCAGCGGCGTATCATCAGTTTGTGCGGGTTCTACCCTTACGCTTACAGATGCTACACCAGGCGGATCATGGTTTAGCAGCAATACAGGCGTTGCAACTGTAGGCGTATCTACAGGTTTCTTCAACGGCGTATCTGCTGGTACTACTACTATCACTTATATGTTGCCTTCAGGTTGTAACACTACGGTTAACATAAATGTGAACGCTACACCTGTATCAATAACAGGTACTACAACAGCTTGCGCAGGCGCTGGCACAACACTAAGCAATGCAACAAGCGGCGGTGTTTGGAGCAGTAACAACACGGGTGTTGCAACAATAGGCTCTTCAACAGGCGTAGTTTCTGCTATCTCTGCTGGTACAGCAATTATATCTTATATACTAAGCACAGGTTGTAACACAGTTACTACTTATAATGTAAACGTTACGCCAGGTGCAATAGGCGGTACAACAAGAGCATGCGAAGGCTTGACCTCTACACTTACTAATGCTACAAGCGGCGGTTCATGGTTCAGCAGCAGCACTGGCGTTGCTACGGTAGGCGCGGGTACCGGCGTTGTTACAGGCGTTGCAGCAGGCGTAACTACTATTACCTATATCTTAGGTACAGGCTGTTATACTACTGCTACATTTACAGTTAATGCCGCTCCGGGCGGAATATCCGGCGCATCATCAGTATGTACAGGCGCAACAACTACACTTACAAACGGAACTGGTGGAGGCGTATGGTCGAGCACAAACTCAGCTGTAGCTTCAATTGGTTCTGGTACAGGCGTTGTAACAGGCGTATCGGCAGGTACTGCAACTATATCTTATGTTTTAGGCTTAGGTTGTTTTGCTACTACAAACATTACTGTTAATCAGGCTCCATCAGCAATTTCTGGCGCTTCAAGCGTTTGTTCTGGTTCTACTGCTACTATGACCAACTCTATAAGCGGCGGTTCATGGTTCAGCAGCAGCACAGGGGTTGCTACTATTGGCGTTTCAACAGGCATTGCTACAGGCGTATCTGCAGGCACAACTACGTTGAGCTATGTGTTGCCAACAGGTTGCCTTGTAACGCGCGTATTTACAGTTAATCCTAATCCTTCATCTATTAGCGGTACAACAACGTTGTGTATTAGCGCTACAAGCACACTGACTAACTCAGTTAGCGGCGGAACTTGGACAAGTTCAAATACAGGCATTGCTACTATCAACTCAACTTCTGGTTTGTTGACAGGCGTAAGCGCAGGTACAGCTTTGGTTACTTATTCATTGGGAACAAGTTGTTTTGCTATCGCTAATATCACTATCAATCCAAATCCTGGAGCGATTACTGGTACATCAAATGTATGTGTTGGTTCTTCAGTTACCATGTCGAGCTCTACATCGGGCGGCGCTTGGAGCAGCAGTAATACAGGTATTGCTACCGTCGGACTTTCTACCGGTGTAGTAAATGGTATATCTGCTGGTACTGTAACACTTACTTATACGTTGCCAACATCTTGTATAGCAACATCGTTGTTCACTGTAAAAGCAGCTCCTGCTGCAATAGCTGGTACAACTACCTTGTGCGCTGGAGCTACAACTACCCTTACCAACAGCGTTAGCGGTGGTAGCTGGACAAGCACAAATACAGGCGTTGCAACAATCAATGCTTCAACTGGTTTGGTTACTGCGGTGTCTGCAGGTTCTACAACAATTACCTACATGTTGAGTTCAGGTTGCTACGATGTTACTACGTTCAACGTAAATGCAAACCCTGCTTCTATTTCTGGCACTACAGCGTTATGCACAGGCAACTCTACTACACTTACTGATGCAACATCGGGCGGTACGTGGATTAGCTCAAATACGGGCGTTGCAACAATAGGTTCTTCAACAGGCGTTATTACCGGCGTTGCAATAGGCACGTCTACTGTTACTTATATTTTAAGCACAGGTTGTTTCACCACGACTAACGTTTCTGTAAATACGGCTCCTGGCACCATCTCAGGTCCATCAGCTGTATGTACCGGCAAAACCATAACTCTTACTAACACCACAGGCGGCGGTTCATGGAGCAGCAGCAATACCGGCGTAGCTACAATTGGCGTGTCTACCGGCGTTGTTTCAGGATTGACTGTTGGTACAACTTCGATCACTTATACATTTGGCGGCGGTTGCAGCGTGAATACAGTTATAACTGTTAACGCAAATCCGGCAGCTATTGCAGGTACAACTAGAGCTTGCGTAGGCGCAACATCTACTTTGGCTGACGCTACCAGCGGCGGCACATGGAGCAGTTCAAGCACAGGCGTAGCTACTGTTGATGCAGCAGGTGTAGTTTCGGGTGTTTCGGCCGGCGTTACTACTATCACTTATATGGTAGGAACAGGTTGTTACTCTACCAGCTCATTTACAGTGAATGCTAATCCGGGTTCAATATCTGGTAATACCAATGTGTGCGTAGGTAGCACTTCAACACTTACCAATGCATTGAGCGGTGGATCATGGACCAGCTCAAACACAGGCGTTGCAACTATCGGTGTTTCTACCGGTGTATTGTCAGCGGTTTCAGTAGGTACCACAATTGTTACTTATACTACGAGCGCGGGTTGCTTTAATACAATAAGCGTTGCTACAAAAACAACTCCTGCTTCTATTTCAGGTTCTGCAGGCATATGTATAGGCGCAACTACAACGCTTACCAATACAACGACCGGCGGCACTTGGACGAGCAGAACACCTGCTGTAGCTACAGTGGGTAGCACAACGGGCGTAGTTACTGGTATCAGCGTAGGTACTTCAGTTATTACTTACTCAAACGGTTGCGGAACAGCGCCAACGCTTACAATATCTGTAAACGGTACGCCAAGCGCAATAACAGGTACACCGCTTGTATGTACAGGCGCGACTACTACATTGGCTAACGCAACTCCAGGCGGTGTTTGGAGCGCAGGTACTACCGGATTCCTTACAGTAGGAAGCACCACGGGTATCGTTACCGGCGTATCAGCAGGTGCAGATACTGTTAACTATACTACAAGCTGCGGTACAACACCAGTAGTAGTATTAGTGAGCAGTCCTTCTGCATTGTATCCTTCAGCTTCTCCATCATCTTTCTGTCTGTCTGGTACTTCGTCTCTTTCTGCTAATGCTGCTGCATATACAGTAGATAGCATTCCATACACTTTGGTGGCTCAGACAAGTCCTACTTCAGTTTTCTCGACTGGGACTGATGATGATAACGCTCCTGCAACAATACCGTTCGCATTTAACTATTGGGGAACTAACTACACCACAGTTAATATCGGTTCAAACGGTTATGTACAGTTTGGCAGCGCATCGACAGATTTCAGTCCTAATCCATTCCCTTCAACTGATATACCTGGTGCGATATCATTGTTCTGGTCAGATCTTCAAGTTAACACACCTGGTTTTGTTTCTTATTCAACTGAAGGTACTGCTCCAAACAGAACTTTCGTTATTAAGTATTCTCAGATCAGCCCATGCTGCGGCACATTTGCTAATGACTACAGCGGAGAAATAATACTGCATGAAACGAGCAATATTATTGATCTGTTAGTAACCAACGCAAGAAACAGGACACAAGTTTGCGGTATTCAGAACCCAGCAGCTACCAGCGCTGTTACTGTTCCTGGAAGAAACGCTGTGTCTTACGGTGTATCAACTCCTGAAGCTTGGAGATTTGTACCTATTACATTTACTTATTCATGGGCTCCGGCTACTTTCTTGAGCAGCACAACAGTTGAAAATCCAACTGCTACAGGAGTAAACACTACTACAGTGTATACTGTAACAGCTACAGCAAGCACTACATGCGTATCTAGGGCTTCTACTACGGTTACTATCAACACGGCTCCATCAGCAATTACAGGTTCTACTAACTTGTGCGTAGGTTCTTCATCTACACTTACAAGCGCAGGCGGCGGAACTTGGACAAGCGATGCAACAGGTGTTGCAACAATTGGATTGTCTGACGGTATAGTTTCAGCAGTATCAGTAGGTACTTCAAGAATCACTTATACACTGCCTACAGGTTGCGTAGCTACTACCGTTGTTACTGTTTACAACCTTGCTCCAATAGCGGGTTCATCTACAGTATGCGTTGGTTCTACTACTTCACTTACCAACCCAACAGGCGGCGGTATATGGAGCAGCGCAGATGGCGCAGGTATAGTTTCAATTGGTTCTACTTCAGGCGTTATTACGGGTGTTGCAGCAGGCACTGCTACAATCACCTACACACTTGGTTCAGGTTGTTCGAGCACAATGGTGATGACTGTTAATCCATCTTCAGCGATTTCTGGTCCAGCGAATGTTTGCGTTGGTCAGACAGTTACACTTACAAATGCTACACCCGGCGGTACCTGGGTGAGCAATAACGTGTTGATTGCTTCAATAGGATCTACAAGCGGCGTTGCTTATGGTGTATTGGGTGGTTTTGCAACGATCTCTTACATACTGCCAACTACTGGTTGTAGAGTAACTTTTGGATTGAATGTTAATCCATTGTCGAGCATAACAGGCGCATCTACAGTTTGTGCAGGTCAGACAATCACACTTACTAACGTAGGCGGTGGTACTTGGTCGAGCACAGATGGCACAGTAGCCACTGTAGGTTCATCATCGGGCGTAGTAACAGGCGTTGCGCCGGGTACTACAACTATCTCATATGTATTGGGTACAGGTTGTACTACTACAACAGTAATCGGCGTAAATGCATTGTCTCCAATTGTTGGACCTTCAAGCGTTTGTCTGGGTCAGCCAATATCGTATACCGACGCAACAGCGGGCGGTTCATGGAGCAGCAGCAATACTGCAGTTGCTACTATCGATGCGTCAACAGGCGTTGTTACAACAATTACTGGCGGCAGCATCACCGTATCTTATACATTGCCATCAGGTTGCGTTGCCACTACTCCGCTCACAGTTAACTTGTTCTCTCCGATTACCGGAACTACTGCTGTTTGTCAGGGTTCAACTACAGCGTTGAGCAACACAACAAGCGGCGGCGTATGGAGCAGCAGCGATGTTACAACAGCTACTGTTGGTTCAGCGTCTGGCGTTGTTACTGGTGTTGCAGCAGGTACAGCAATTATCTCTTATGTTACCACAGGTTGTACAGGTATTGCTACGGTTACAGTTAGTCCTTCTTCTCCAATAAGCGGTCCTACAGGCGTATGCGTTGGACAGACAATAACGCTTACCAATGCAACTAGCGGCGGTACTTGGAGCAGCACTAACCCAACAATCGTTAGCATAGGTTCTACTACAGGTATTGCGACTGGTGTTGCCGGCGGTATTACCAACGTAACCTATACATTAGGTTCAGGTTGTCGTCAGGTGGTGTCTATAACATCAAGCGCACTTTCACCAATCAGCGGTGTACTCAGTACCTGCGTTGGTCAGTCATCTACATTGACTGAAGTTGGTAGCGGCGTATGGTCTAGCAGCGATCTTTCTGTTGCTACAATTGGTACCGCTACCGGCGTTGTTACCGGCGTTGCAGCAGGTACAACAACTATATCTTATACATTGTCATCAGGTTGCGCAGCTGTCGCTACATTCACCGTCGGAAACCTCGCTCCAATAGCAGGTCCGGTAGGCGTATGTACTGGTCAGACAGTTACATTGACAGACGCTGCTCCAGGCGGCGTATGGTCTAGCAGCAATCCTACTTTTGCTTCTATTGGTTCTTCTTCAGGTATCGTAACAGGTGTTGCGGGCGGTTCTGTAACAATTTCTTACTCGATAGGAAGTTGTCGCGCTACAGCTCCAATGACTGTAACTTCGATATCTGCAATTACCGGATCATCTACAGTTTGCGTTGGTTTAACCACTACCCTGACTTCAAGTGGAGCAGGCGCGTGGAGCAGCAGCGATGCAACTATAGCTTCTGTCGGTTCTTCTACCGGTGTTGTAACAGGTGTAGCCGCAGGTACTGCAGTAATATCTTACGGTATCGGTTCTGGTTGCAGTGTAACAAAAACAATTACTGTTAATCCATTGGCTCCAATAGCTGGCGCAACAGGCGTATGTACAGGTCAGACAATTACCCTGACTAATGCAGCGCCAGGCGGTACATGGAGCAGCAGCAATCCAACCTTTGCATCTGTAGGTTCTACTACAGGTATTGTGAGCGGTTTGGTTGGCGGTTCAGTAACTATATCTTATAACATCGGCGGATGTCGCGCAACTTATCCAATCGTTGTATCGAACGTTTCAGCAATAGCTGGTCTCAGCTCAGTATGCGCAGGTCAAACGATTACACTTACAACAAGCGGCGGCGGTACATGGAGCAGCACAGATCCTTCAGTTGCGACTGTTGGTACATCATCTGGCGTTGTTACAGGTGTTGCGGCAGGAACTGCTACAATCTCTTATGTAGTAGCAGGCGGTTGTTTCTCAACCAAGACTGTTGCAGTTAATCCTCTTGCTCCTATAACTGGTATTGCTGGTATGTGTAATGGTAGTACGATTACTTTGTCAAGCGCAGCGCCAGGCGGTGTGTGGACAAGCAGTAATCCTACTTTTGCAACAATCGGTTCTTCTACCGGTATTGTTACAGGTATAGCAGGTGGTTCTGTTACCATTTCTTATACAATTGGCGGTTGCCGTGCAACAGCGCCGCTTGTAGTTACTTCACTTTCTGCAATTTCTGGTTTATCAAGCGTGTGCGTTGGTCAGACAATTACATTGTCTAACTCGAGCGTAGGTACATGGAGCAGCAGCGATGCAACAATCGCATCTGTTGGTTCTTCTACAGGCATTGTTACCGGTGTTGCCGCAGGTAATGCGACTATAACATTTGCAACTAGCATTTGTATCACTACTAAGACTGTAGCGGTTGGACCGTTGGCGCCAATTACTGGCCCGGGCGGCGTATGTATTGGTCAGACAATAACACTGGCTAATGGCGTACCAGGCGGTATATGGAATAGCGCTAACGCACTTGTAGCTCGCGTAGGTTCTTCATCAGGCGTTGTGACAGGCGTTGCAACAGGCGTTGTTAACATCTCTTACACAGTGGGTAGCTGTCGCGCAATTGCTTCAGTTGCAGTTGGCGCAATTGGCCCGATATCTGGCCCGAGCACCGTATGTGCAAGCCAGACAATTACTTTGACCGACATCGTTGGCGGCGGTACATGGACAAGCTCTAACACAGCAGCGGCTACAGTTGGTTCTACCAACGGTATCGTAGCAGGTGTAGCAGCCGGTACTACCATTATCACTTACATGGTAGGTTCGAGCAGTTGTATGGTTACTAAATCTCTTACAGTTATCGACTTCTCTGCAATTCTACCTGCAGCTCCAATTTGCGTTGGTCAGTCTATTACCCTCGTTGACTTAACTCCGGGCGGAACATGGATAAGCAACAATGCTACCATCGCAACAGTTGGTTCTACAACAGGTATTGTAACAGGTATCACAGGTGGTTATGTAACCATTACTTACTTTATCACTAGCACAGGTTGCCGCGATATCGAACAGTTTATGGTGAACAGATTGTCTCCAATAGGCGGTCCAGCGAGCGTCTGCGAAGGCCAATCAATAACACTTACCGATGCTGAAGGCGGTGGTACATGGAGCAGCGCTGACGTAACAGTTGCTACCATAAACACTACTACTGCATTTGTAGGCGGCGTAAGCGCTGGTACTACCACTATTACTTATCGCCTGCCTACAGGTTGTACTACAACTCGTAGCCTGCTTGTAAATGAACTGGCTGCCACTACAGGTGGAACGACTGTTTGTACAAGTACTCCGGTTACACTGAGCAATACAACAACAGCTGGCGGTGTATGGACAAGCGGTAACTCGCTGATAGCACGCGTAGGGTCTGCATCAGGTACCGTAACTGGTTTGACAGGCGGTACAACATCTATATCTTTCACTGTTAACGGTACTGGTTGTAGATATGTTTCTCCAATGGTTGTTAGCGTGTGCAGAATGGGTGGAAGCTCAGATCCTGACGACAATTCTATAGTAACTGTTCCTGCTGAATTTACATTGATCCCGAACCCGAACACAGGTGAGTTTACTGTGAAAGGAACATTCGCATCAATGACAGATGAACAGGTGTCTATCGAGATTGTCAACATGCTTGGTCAGGTTGTTTACAGAAATAACATTACTGCTTTGAATGGCGATATGAATGAAAGAATACAACTGGGCAATAACATGGCCAGCGGTTCTTACATACTTAACCTCCGTTCTGAAAACGAACGCAAAGTGTTCCACTTTGTGATCGGACATTAGTAGATAGTATTTCAAGTTAAAAAGTAAGGGTCGGCAGTGTTGCCGGCCCTTACTTTTTGCTCCTATGATTCGTGAATTAGCTTAGCTCCATTGCCTGAATAGTTGGATTTCAATTCGTACCCCGCGATGGTTATCTTATTTTCCGACAATATTTGATATATTTACGGCAGAATTTTCATGTACTTACGGTAATTTATTATACTATCATCAATATACATATGCGCTTGATTACCTACTATTTTAGAGAACCGCGGAAAACCGGCGTCTCTATTGAGGGGATTTTCAGTTTGGTAAAAGAGTGCCTGAAAGACCGTGTGCGCATAAACGAATTTTACTGCAATGACGCCAAGGGTAGGATATGGAACACTCAGGAGGCTGCAAAGCAGGCCAGCGAGATTAACCACATCACGGGTGATGTACATTTTCTTGCATTAGGGCTAAGAGGTAAAAAGAATGTGCTAACCATTCATGATCTTGGCCACTATGATACGCTTAAGAAACGAAGCTGGCTAAAACACACTATCTACCGATTATTTTGGTTTAAGTACCCATTGAAGTACATAGATATAGTTACTGTAGTTTCTCAGTTTACTAAAGAGAAATTAATGGAATACTTCCAATTTCCGGAAGATAGAATCAGGATCATTCACGATCCTATCAAGCCCATATTCAGATTTGTGCAAAAAAGCAATTTGGGCGCTCAACCAAGAATATTGATGTTGGGCACTGGAAAGCACAAAAATCTGAATGGATTGATTGAAGCGGCAAAGGGCGCTAATTTTCATTTAGACATTGTTGGCTGGCCTTCAGATGATGAAATTGCGAAACTAAAGGAGTACAAAATTAGCTATCAGGTGTACAACCGCCTTACCAACCAAGAGGTGTATGAACGGTATATTGCTTGCGATGTGTTGTTTTTTGCATCCTTTTACGAAGGATTCGGTATGCCTATTGTTGAGGCGCAGGCTGTAGGGAGACCGGTGGTTACCAGCAATTTTGGCGCGATGAAGGAGGTGGCGAAAGATAGCGCGTTGTTAGTAAATCCTGAATCGGCATTAGAAATCAGAGATGCGATTGATAAACTGGTTACCGACAAGCGATTGTATGATAAGATGGTAGATGCAGGCTTGGCAAATACCAAGCCATACCGACACGATATAATAGCCAATCAGTATATGGACGTATATAACGAACTGACCAGTAACGGAAATACCGGAAATGCAACGATTGGCCCCAAGGGTAATGTAGTTTATCTTTATTCGGAAGTAATGCCGTATGCCATAGCTATAATGCGCGAACTGGTAAAACAGTTTGGCATGCAGGTAGATTGCATTTGCTGGGATAAACGCAAACGCACTCCATTTGTGCCAGTTAACGAACCTGGTATCACGTTTCATAACTACTCGGCATTTGATGAAAGGTCCATTAAAACTTTCATAGATGACCGCAGACCATCGTTGATTTATGTGGTAGGTCGTATGGATAAGTTGTACCTCAAGATGGCCTTACATTTTAGAAATAAGTACACCATCGTTACCGGTAGCGATAATCAGTGGTTGAATACCAATATGCAAAAAATTGCTGCCTTTTTGAGCCCGTGGATATACAAACGCTATTTTGAGTATTTCTGGGTGCCTGGTCAGCGGCAGTATGAGTTTGCCCGCAGAATGGGTTATGCAAACACAAATATTATACGCAATCTACTAACTGCAGATACCACGCACTTTGGAAATATATATGAGGTGAACAGGGCGCACAAGGTAAAAGCGTTTCCGCATAATATTGTATTTGCAGGAAGGTTTGCCATAGAAAAGGGGCTCGATGTGCTTATACAGGCATTTAATGAAGCCAAGAATGAACTTACAAACGACTGGAAGCTGATACTAATTGGTAATGGCGACATGCAGCTTACCCCATCGGCCGATATATCGGTAAGCGGGTTTATGCAGGGGCATGAACTTGCAGCGCAGAGCAAAAACTGGGGAGTGTTCTGCCTGCCAAGCATCCGTGAGCCATGGGGAGTAGTGATACATGAATTTACCATGGCTGGCATGCCTATTTTATGCTCTGATAGCGTTGGCGCAGCCGATGCGCTGGTGGTAAATAACTACAATGGATTTGTGTTTAAAACAGGCGATAAAAACGACCTGAAGAAAGCAATTAAAACTATAATGCAGAAAACCGATGGCGAACTGCTGGAAATGGGCGATCGCGGATATGGACTATCTAAAATGCAGAGCCCAACCATAGCAGCTTATAGCCTGATGAGTATAGCTAAGTAGGGATAGCATAGTTTTGCAATAACAGTTTTTTTGTATCATCATTTACAGGTATTACATACTATGACGCTCATTGATGCAATGTTCATAAACAAGGGTGGAGGAGCCGTATTGCTCGATTATTTAATCGAGCATATATTAGCCCATACTCAAAGCAAGGAATTCTATTTTTTGCTCGACCCGAGGTATAAAATACCAACAGGGCTCGGGCAGGAGGCATATACTATTATTCCCAATAAGATCAAGGAAAGAATAAAATACTACAAGCAAAACAGAGGTCGGTTTTCAAAAGTCTTTTGTTTTGCAAATACGCCGCCGCCAATAAATCTGAAGATTCCGAGCTATACCTATATGCACAACCAGAAGATACTGGAAGCGCCAAAGCAAAAGCTGAACAGGAAGTACTGGTCGATGTATGCTAAGTACCTTTTTGTGAAAATGTACAATAAGAACACTAACTACTACATTGTACAGACCAAGCACATGGTAGACGAACTGGTGGGCATTGGGCTAAAGGATGATCAACACTGCCTCACAATACCGTTTTACGACGACTGCAAATATCAGGGTGGTGGTAAGCCGTTTGCACAACGGGGTAGGGATGAGTTTGTATTTATCAGTAACCCTTCGCCGCAAAAGAATTACCCAACCCTGCTGGATACTTGGGAATATTTGCTGGATAAAGGTATAACGCCAAAGCTACACGTGACAGTAGATGATACCGGTCCATCATTTCTGGAGCGAATTAAAGCGCTAAACGCCCGCGGCGCCCGCATCGAGAATCATGTTTATGTAGATCCTCATTCGCTGTATTTTAACTGTCCGTATCTGATATTTCCTTCCATTATGGAGAGTTTCGGCTTGCCGCTAATAGAGGCTGTAGATAGCGGTATGAAGGTAATAGCCAGCGATCTGACCTATGTACATGACGTAATTACGCCCAGCCTTACCTTTCAGCCATACGATAAAAAATCTATGGCTGATGCGGTAATAAAAGCTATGAATACAGAATTGCCGTTTCCTAAAGTAGTAACACATAATGAGATTGTTAAACTGGTGGAGCTGATAGCTCCTTGATTCATAGCAAATACTGATTTCCTATAATAGCGAATGGCTGTTCCGGTGAAGAACAGCCATTCGCTATTATAATATTAAGTATGTACTACCTGCTTACAGCAAAATGGAATACTTCATTAACATTCTCAGAAGTGGCGTGGAGCAAGTAGGCTCCCGATGCCAGATTGTCGAGCGATATTTCAGCGCGTATTTTACCATTTAGCGGCATAGTTGTTCCTGTATACACTACCTGACCGAGCATGTTGGTTACTTCAAGATTTACAGACTTAGTAGCTGTAGCGGCAATTGTGCCGGTGAGCGTGAAGCTACCGCTGTTGGGATTAGGGTACAGATTGAGTGTTTTGCCGCCTGCTGCGATTGAGTTTACACCTACAAAATCGGCATAAATTACAATTTTGTTGCTGGTGTCGAAGCTGGGCAACGTATCGCAAGGTGGGTTGCCGTGTACGATACAATAAATAGTATCGTTGTGGTAAACGGCATGAGCAAAAGTAGAACCTGTAGCGCCTGGCACTGCAACTCTGTTTACATACCACTGGAATGTTTGGCTTGTGCCGCCATAAGTAACATTAGAGAAGAATGTAAATACCTGACCAAGATACTCTATAGAGTTGGTAGGGCGGAAATGCTCAATCGTAATGTTGGGCGATACATTTGGATATACATTGGTACGCACTGTATCGTAAACAGTGTCGTGCAACGCACATACGCCATGACAAATCATCTCGCAAATCAGCACATCGCCGTGTATTGGTGTATAATCGAATATAGGAGTAGTATCCAGTATTGGACCCGGGAAGAATTTTCTCCACGTAAATGTTGGCACACCTGCATTGATGCCAGAAGCCACAAAGTGCAATGGTGTTTTAGCGCATACGCTGTCGCCGGGAGTTGTAACTACATTTACAAAGGCGGGTGTAGGCGGCTTAACAATAAATGTCATTGCAGCATAGCAACCGGTGCTGAGTGTGTAGGAGATAGTAACAGCCCCTGCGCTAACACCCAGTACAACGCCTGATGTATCAACCACTTGTGCTGTAGCCAGATCGGCAGAGCTCCACAAGCCGCCGGGAGTAACATCATCGAGCGTTACCCTTGCACCTTGACATACGCTATCCGGGCCGGTGATAGGCGCCGGCGATCCGCTAACCGTAACAGGTATAGTAGTAAAGCAGCCAGTAGGCATTGTGTAAGTAATAATTGTTGTAGACCCTACTATATAAGAAATGGTCGTCAGTACTCCGGTAGGGGATATGGTAGCTACTGTTGTGTCGCTACTTGTCCACGCCCCGCCGGGTGTAGCATCGGTAAGCGCTGTGGCAACTCCAATGCAAAGACTGGTTAGACCTCCAATTGGGGTAGGGGTAGGATTGACCGTAAGCGGGAACACGGCTGCCGGGCATCCTACAATAGAATAGGAAATGAACGACAGGCCCGGAGTAGCGCCATAGCACATACCTGTTGGGTCTACGGTAGCTACGGGTATATTGCTACTGCTCCATACACCGCCGGGTATGCCGTTGGCGAGCGGCGAATAATAACCTTCGCAAATGGACGAGTCTCCGGTAATGCGAGACGGCGGTTCGTGAATCTGAACAAATTTTGATGCGGTACAACCTGTGGGCAATGTGTAAATGATATTAGTGAATCCCGCGTTTACACCTGTTACGATACCTGTCAATGAGCCGACAGTAGCCACGCCTACAATAGAGCTTGTCCAGGTGCCGCCGGGCGTAGCATCGGTAAGTGTTATGGAGGTCAGTTTACAACCATCGCGCGGACCAACAACAGGCGCTGGGTTGGGGTTTACCGTAATGGTAGTTGTAGTAATACAAGGCCCAATGGCATAGGTAATAACGGTATTGCCTGCTGCAACGCCAAACACGCTACCGGTAAATGTATCTATTGTAGCCACTGCCGGCGATCTGCTTGTCCAGCCGCCGCCGCTTACAGAGTTGCCGAGCGTAATGGTCTGTCCAACACACAATCTGGTAGGGCCAGTTATTGGGCCGGGACTTAAATCAATGGTTATTGTTTTGGTTGCCAATGCATTACCGCAAGGGCTGGTAACATAGTATGATATTACTGCCGTGCCAGAAGATACACCAGTAACAAGACCGGTAGATGACCCAACTGAGACTGTTAGGTCGGATGAACTCCATGTGCCGCCGCCTGTGCCGGTTGGGTTTGTGTATGGGGTTGTTACGCCTACGCAAAAGTTGTTGGCGCCTACAATTGCACCGGGCGCTGGAGGCGTACAACCTAAAGGAGTAATAGTAACAACGCCATTGCCTAATGTGCGACAACCGCGCGTATGAACCACTCCACTACAAAGGGTAGCATCGGTATATGATGAACCGCCGCCGCCGCCGCCCCAGCTACCGCCGCCGCCGCCGTAGTAGCCGCCGCCACCACCGCCGCCGCCGCCGCCAGCATCACCGCCTATGCCAAGAACTCCGGCTGATCCGGATGTCCAGCCGCCATATATACCCGCTGAGCCTCCGGTGAGTGGTGCGCCGCCACCGCCAGCTCTGGCATGTCCTACAGTGCCAGCATAGGAGCCAGCCTCGCCTGTAAGGGTACCGCCGTCGCCGCCGCGTTCCTGGTCTACGCGAGGCAGAAAGTAGTCGCCGCCGGCGCCGCCGCCGCCTGCGGCAACAACAACTCTATTGGCAAGGCCTGTTCCGCCAACGCGTAGGTCGGATGCTCCGCCTCCGCCGCCTCCCACGTAGGGAAGATAACCTATAGAGCCCAAGCCGCCGCCGTTCCAGCCGCGTGCGCCTTCTCCTCCTACTATGGCCACGCCATTACCTCCTCGGCCACCAGCATATACATATACTACCGAGCCCGAAACAACCGATAAGGTACACACTACGCATGCGCCGAACCCAAATCTGTCGGACATGGTAATTCCTTCTTGGGAACAATATCCGCCAGTTGCCCCCTGAGCAGTAATTGCCAGTCCGCTAACGCCCGAAGGTACTGTGTAGGTTTGCACAGATCCGGTATAAGAGAATGTAGATGTTTGCGCCTGTGCCGTAGACATTCCTTGCAGGAATGTTGTAAGGAGTAGTGCAATGAAAAGGAAAAGTTTCTTCATTTTTTTAGTTTTTTAAGCAAAGTGTTTCAGATGTGGTTTCGGAAACAATTATATTTTATTGCATTTTATAGCAAACAGTTTAAAAACATGCCGCATTTGCGCAGTTTTTCTGCACATGAGCATTGTAGCTTAAAGTAAAAACATTTTACTTGCTTTTTTGCAAAATTAACAAATAAAAATCAATCAAAATGGTATTTAGTTGTAAATCAATGTCTAAAGAGTGCAAGAAAAATTATTTTGAGTATTCTTTTTGTGAATTCGGTGGATGCAGTACATCAAACGCTGAAAAAAAGCAATAAATATTGAATGCGATTTGGTAATATTTGAGTGGGTTGTATTAATGGTTGGTTTAAATTCAGTTTGTCTTTATGTTGATGGTAGAGTGTTCGCTGAAACGGATAATGTGGTGGGTGCAAACAATAGCTGCCACAGGCGAAGAACTAATGCTGGTTTGGGTTTTGCCAGATTGTTTAACATATATTTTTACATGGACTACTTGTTGTACGTCTCTTTTTCGGTACTTTTGCAGATTGCCTTTTTTGAACTGGAGACCGTATAAATGTCATTACCCCCAATATTAAGATACGTTTACAACCATGGCACCGAGGAAGTAATTCGGCGTGGTAAGAAGATTTTTTACACATCCGGCGTGCAGATGCTGGACGTAGATCATTTGCTGGAGCAGGTGCGGTTCAGGGTCAGGAATGACCTGTATCAGAACTATTACACTGTAACTATCAACAAATACCTGCAACCCAAGGAGGTAACAGTCCGCTGTCAGTGTCCGTATAATCTGGGAGAAATTTGCCGGCACGAGGTGGCGGCAATGTTTCAGCTCAACGACATCATTCAAAGCGGATTTTTCGAGAACACGAATATCACTTACGACCAAAAACATACTGTAGTGCGCATGCGCCAGATAACCAGGCAAATGCTTCAGTTGTTTTCAGCGCCCGATTCGCTTGATAAGGCCGACAGATTGGCTGCATCAAACAAGGCAGTGATAACAAGTAACAAAAACGACCGTATAGAAGCTAATGTGCCCGATGAGCGGAAGGTGCATAAAGTAACAATAAAGCAAAACGAGGAAAGGTATTTCGATACTTCTTGTACTTGTAGCGAAACAAGCCATCCGTTGTGCGCGCACAAAGCAGCGCTGTTTTTACAGGCGCTCAAAACGTATGGTCCACAGTATTTCCAGTCGGTGCAAAACCAGGATGTGCTGAAAAACAAATTATTGGAACAATATGGTTATTCGCTAAAAGATGACCTAACCAATAAGTTTATGTTTACCTACGAAAACAATAAGCCGTTTTTGCGGGTGTTAGATCCTACGCTTAAGAAGCTGGAAGGCAAAGCGCCGGCTACTGCTATAAAGTCGCCTACGGTTGTAGAAGAATCGTCGGCAACGCCAATAGAAGAGAAGCGTTTGGGTATAGTGTTTGATACCACGTCGGCCAGATTTCCGTATGTAGAAGTATTGCTGGTGGCTGGCGGCGTAGACACCGCCGATAGAAAAATGGTAGGTGGAATAGATAAGCTGGAACTGGCGCAATATGTGAACCCTACCCGATATAAAATAGACGACAGGGAGTTGCTGCCAATAGTGCGGAAGTTTTTGCCAGATGAGTTGATGAAATATCTGAAGAAGAATCTGCCGTTTGGCGATTTTATGCAGGATATAGACGAATCGCTAAACACTAATCCGCCGGTGGAAATTGAAGAGCAGGTGTGGGAGTATTTATTGCCCAAGTATCATAAGTTGCTCGATCGTTATTCTGTTCATCCTTTTTTATATATACGCAGACCCGGAAAGCTCATTTCATCCAGTGGTCTGGAAACTGTAGAGTTTTCAGACAAGCCGGTACATCCGCAGTTGATAGTAGAGAAGACCGGCGATAACTATACCGTTAGCCTCGAATGGATAATAATGCATAAATCTGTGCCGCATGCCGCTATAGAAGCATTCAATCTGGCATTGATGATGCACGACAACCATTTGTGCTGCGTAGGTAGTCTTACCGAACTACAGATTGGGGCAACTTTTCCGCCCGATGGCAAGCTGGTTATCGGAGCTGCAGAGTGGCCAAAGTATCTGGAGGAAAAAGTAATGGTGTGGAGTAAGCATGTGCATGTGCATTTTGCCGAAGAACTGGTAGATAATGTATACCAGGCAAAGCCCGGATGCCGAATATATATGCAGGAGCGCGACAGCATATTGATGCTGCAGCCTTCGTTTATATATACAGATGTAGAGATCAAGCCAGGATTTATAGGCGATGTAATACAGCCACAAAATGGTATAGTGCGCATAATGAAGCGTAACGAAGCCGCAGAACAAGAGTTTATGGAGCTGCTGCAGGGCCTGCACAGCGATATGCAGCACAATAAAAAAGATCATTTCTTTTTCTTGCCCGGCAATGCTGTGTTGGCCAACAACTGGTTCTATGGTTTTACCGAAAACATGCGCGACCGCGGTGTGGAACTTATGGGTTTTGAAGGATTGAAAAGCCTGCGCATAAATGTGCACAAACCCGAAACGCTGGTTTCTGTAAGCAGCGGTATAGACTGGTTTGATGCTTCTGTAGAACTGAAGTTTGGCGATCAGGCTGTATCTATTATAGAAGTGAAGAAAGCGCTGGCGCAAAAACAGAACTTTGTGAAACTGGGCGATGGCTCCATTGGGCTGTTGCCAGAAGACTGGTTGAAAAAATACAGTCTGCTCCTGAAAATGGGCGAAACAAAGGGAAATAAAATAAGACTGAAAAAATTGCACTTCAGCGTACTCGATGAGTTGCTGTCGGATATAGATGAAGACGCGCTGCAGCAGGAACTGGAAACCAAGAAGGAGAAACTGGAGCACATACTTACCAATGACTATAGCGAAATAAATACCCCCGAGCACCTGACCGCCACGCTAAGGCCGTATCAGCTGGCAGGCTTTCATTGGCTGATTTTCCTGAATGAGGCTGGCTGGGGCGGAATACTTGCCGACGACATGGGTCTGGGTAAAACGGTACAGGCGCTCACGTTTTTCCAGCATTACAAAAACAACAATCCGGAAGCGAGATTTTTGGTGGTATGCCCCACAACGCTTATGTATAACTGGGAGAATGAAATGAAAAAATTCACGCCCAAGCTTACGCACATTATACATCACGGACCTAAGAGAAATATAAATCTTGGAGAGTATGCTGCTTTCGATATTATTATCACCACATACGGTACCATGCGTAGCGATATCAAGGCATTCAAGGAGATTCAGTTCGACTATGTAGTGCTCGATGAGTCGCAGAGTATAAAGAACCCACAGTCGCAGGTGGCTAAGGCATCGTTGTTGCTGAATAGTAAGAACAGGCTGGCGCTGAGCGGTACTCCTGTGCAAAACAACACCTTCGACCTATATGCGCAGATGAACTTTCTGAACCCGGGTATGCTGGGTAGTAGGGAGTTTTTTATGAGCGAGTTTGCTACGCCTATAGATAAGTTTAGGGAAGATGAAGTGAAACAACAACTGCGCCGACTGACGCACCCTTTCTTGCTGCGCCGTACCAAGGAGCAGGTAGCCAAGGACTTGCCAGAAAAAACAGAAACAATACTGTACTGCGAAATGGGCGCAGAGCAGCGAAAGATATACGACTCGTACAGAAATATATACCGCTCGCAAATACTGGGTATGATAGAGGAGCGCGGCATGGAGCGATCTCAGATGCATATACTGCAAGGCCTCACCAAGCTGCGGCAGATATGCGACTCGCCAGCTATTATGAACGAGGAAGAGCGTTTTCATAACTACTCTGTGAAGCTCGATGAGCTGAGCCGAGAACTGACCGAGAATATAGGCGAACACAAAGTTCTGGTGTTTTCTCAGTTTTTGGGTATGCTGGGGCTGATACGAACCAAGCTGGAAGCCGAAGGAATAAACTATGTTTATTTTGACGGTAGCAGCACCTCGCGCGAACGTGAGGACGCTATACAGGAATTTCAGAACAATCCGGAATGCAGGGTGTTTCTTATATCGCTCAAAGCGGGCGGTATAGGTTTGAACCTTACAGCCGCCGACTATGTATATATTGTAGACCCATGGTGGAACCCCGCTGTAGAGCAACAGGCCATAGACCGGACACACCGTATAGGACAAACCAAAAATATATTTGCCTACAGACTGATATGTAAGGACACGCTGGAAGAAAAGATGCTGCAACTACAGGAGCATAAGCGCGCACTTGCCGCCGACCTGGTAAGCGACGACACAGCCATGATGAAACGCCTGACCAAGGATGATATAGCCTTCTTGTTTAGTTAATGAACGGGAAAGCAATAACCCCATAATCCGGTCTATATTCAATTAACTGCAACTAATACTACGATGCCCAAATAGAGAATACGCTATGTGGGTATCGTAGTATTTTTGTTTATGCAATGTATTTTTGATATATTGATTTTGCGAAAATAGGTATGGTGTTGTATGTCAAATACTATTGTTCTTAGTTCTGGTGAAAACTAAGTAATTTTGCACAGAAATTATTAAAAAACACCATTTACTTATGAAGAAAATTATTTTTCCGGTAGGCGCGTTATTATTAACAGCATCAACGCTATTCTACTCGTGCACCAAGGGCTCTTATTCCAATCACGACCAATTGGCGAATTTGGGTAAGGCGAAAATTTCGGGTTTTGTATGGGCTACTACCGACGAAACATCTTCTGGAGCCGATACGCAATATGCGCCTGCAGGCACCCAAATTAAAGCATGGATAGATTCGAAAGAGTTTTTGTATTACACCGGCGATTCGGCTACGCCCTACTTGCCCAAATACTATACTGCCACAGTAGATGCAGATGGTAAGTACAGCCTGACTGTAGATGTGTCGAAGTTTAAAATGGCGCTGGTGCATATTGAGCCGGTTACGTTTACCCACGACCTGAAGAAAGACTCTGCCGGCGACGAATATACCTTCAACAGAACGTATAAATGCACGGCTATAGCTATTCCGGTGGAAAAGGACGACGACAAAACCATGCGCATAGATTATATCCACAACTAAAAACACTGGCCTTTGGTCCGTTGAGTGTAACCAGTGTATAACGCAGGTTTACATAGTACGTCAGGATTTAGTTTCGGCATTCAGGTACAATTAAAGTTCAATCCACATCATCACAATTCAATTACTCCTACAACTTTATAAAATGAAAAAAATAGTTTTTATATGCTTAGCGGCAGCATTGACCAGTCCGGCGTTTTCACAAACAGCAGAACCAGCCACTACAAAATCTGCTGAAAAAGAATTGAGTTTTAAATCTATACACGGCCATGAGGTGCTTCCTCAGGCAGGCGAATGGGCATTAGGCGTATCGGCTACCGGCTTTCTGAGTTATTTGGGCAATATCGCCAATGGCAACACAGCCAATCTGGCGCCAGCGTTTGGCCCTGCAAATGGAGCCAGCGCTTTTGCTATAGGCCAGCTTGGCGGAATGGCAGTAATGGGCAAGTACATGAAAACCTCAAGTTTTGCGTACAGAGCGCGTTTTCAGGTAAATGCAGGTTCGGTAGATTATAGGAACACGGTACTGAAAAGCACGCCAACGCCCGATCCGCTCAATCCCTCTTATACCGATGACAAAATGAGTTATACATCGTCTACTGTATTGCTGGGCTTGGGTATAGAAAAGCGCAGAGGCACAGGCAGGGTACAGGGTTTTTATGGCGCTGAGGCATTACTGGGTTTTGCAGGCGGCCAGAAAAAATACACTTATGGCAATGCGTTTGATATAAATTACAATAGCCCGATGTCTACTACCGATTTTAGTACAAGTTCTTCGGCCTATTCATCATCGCGCGTGCTCGAAAACAATACAGGTACAATGTTTCTTTTCGGCGTTCGCGGATTTGCAGGCGTTGAATACTTTATAGCGCCAAAATTATCTTTGGGCGGCGAAATGGGCTATACCCTTGGCTATTCATCAAATGGCAAAGGGTCTGTAGTAACCGAAACATGGAATGCGCCAGTAAACCAAAAAGCCACCGTTACCACCGACAATTACGGTGCCAGCGGGCTCAGGTCGTGGGGCATAGGTCTCGATAATGTGAATGCAGGCATCAATATGCACTTTTACTTTTAATAGCAAGTTTTAAGAAAATACTTTAGCAATGGGCTGTCTCTGATATGGGGCAGCCTGTTTTTATTTTAGGTAACAAATGGGAGCGTATACTTCAGGAGTGGAGCTAAATGAGTGAACAAATCAGCCCGATAGTACTCTAAAATTTAAACACCTAAAAGCATTGCAAAATGCTTACAAAACTTGTTATTTATAGTAAGTGATTGGATAATGTGCGTCACTGTTATTTGTATCTTTACATTTCATCGGCTATTATTATGAAATTACTATTGGATATAAAAGACAGTAAGGCTGAGTTTATGATGGAATTGCTCAGTAGCTTTTCATTTGTAAAAGCAGAAACACTAAGTCCTGCTAAAGCACAATTTCTTAAGGAGTTGAAAGCATCTGCTGAGGAAGTAGTGTTGGCTAAAGAGGGGAAAATACAGCTACAATCTGCAAGAGATTTTTTGAATGAGCTATAGTGTTGAAATTACTGCTCATTTCAAAAAGCAGTTCAAGCGGTTAGTAAAAAAATATCCATCGCTGAAAGGAGAACTATTTGAACTGATTGAAATTCTTGAGACAGCACCGGAGCAAGGATCCTCAATTGGTAATAATTGTTATAAAATACGCATTTCAATAGCATCAAAAGGCAAAGGTAAATCAGGCGGTGCGCGAGTTATTATCAATATCCATTTCTCTGCAGAGCTTGTTTACCTTTTATCAATATATGATAAATCGGAAGTGGATAATATAAGCGATAGTGAACTTGCTGAATTATTGGGTTTTATAGGTGATGTTTAGCTTAGTACCTCGCCCAATGTCACGAGTCTACATACCGGTGAATATGCTATAACTGTTGCGCATTACTAAAGTAGGTAATTCTTTATCTATGGCCTATTTTTGTAGGTAAGAGGCGTTAGGAAAAGTAGGTAACTCGTATTGTTCCCATTTTGTTTACAATACAAGGGTCTTAAGACCGGTTTCCGTGCTGTCCTCAGTTTGAAGGCTAAGAACATCTGAGGACCTCGTAAAGCCTCGGAGGCTACGCTTAAAGATTATTTTTATTGTTTTAATAAAGATTAGGCTTAACGTGGGGTTACTTTCTCCGCTCTCGCCTGAAATTCTGAATACGAATTTCGTCAGCGCCTGTAATAGGGTTTGTAATGATTACTGTATCAGTTACTCCATTAATTATTTGGTATTCATAGGCATCGGTTATTGCAAATGCTATAGATGGTAGGTATCTTATAGTACTGTCGCAATCTCTTATTGCTATTTCTTTAAATGCTAAGCTGTCACCATTTTGCAGGTTATAGAAAAATTCATGCGAAATAGAGTCAATTCTTGAACCTGATACCATTCTCTTTAATAGCTCTGCATTCTGTCTGGTTACAGAAATAGTATAATTTGTGATAATGAATTTTCCGTAATGTTCTGCCATTTGGGCATCCAATCCAATTTGAAACAGCGCATCCCATTGCGTCAGTAGTCCGCCTTGGACATTTGCAAATCTTGGTTTGTTTACCGGTATTCTTTCTACATATATTACTATGCTGTCAATCAGTTTTGGTGTTTTGGTTTTCTTGTAAACGTATATCATCGTTCTACCCGATGTCTTGGGGTAGAAAAGGTAGTTACTCTTACTATCATGGTAAATGTCCCTTTCAATACTCCCGTTGTTGGTCTTCAGCAATATTGAATTTGCCTTTAGCCCCTCTACTGCCACCGATATTGAATTGGGTAAACATAAAATAGCTTTATTGGCGTAACTATTGAAATGAAGCGCCACCGTTTGGCTTTGGGAGTATAGACTGAACAGGCAGCAACAGAAAAACAGGAGTAGTGATTTCATAAGTAGGTAATTCTTCGTCTATGGAAATTAAGTGAAATTTTGGAAATGGTTCTCTGATGTCAGTAGCGTTATACTATGTTGAAATAACACTGATATACGATAGCCTATAACACATTCAACCGGTTCCCGGTTGGAGCGAGTGGTTACATTTTACCCCGGGCTTCGCCACGGGGCTACGCATATTCAAGCCCATTCGGGCTTTTAATTATATAGTAATTATTGTGTATGTTTTTATGCGTGATTGTCAGATTTCCCCCATTGCGCGAGTATTCTGAATGATTACTCGTCTAACTAAAGTACTCGGTTTGTAAGCGCGCTACCAGCTTGTCCTTGTAATTATCAATTCCCGTTACGAAAATTCTAAGTCTCTGTATTATATCCTTTGTATATGATAATCCCAATTTAGCCATTGTTGCGACCCTACGGGACGCAGCTAATAGACGACATAACTACAAACCTATTGTACCTAACGGCGCAATGACATGTATTGGCTCCGAATTCTAATCGATTTGGTAGTATACCCTCAAACAAAAAAGCTGCCCCGCAACGCGAGACAGCTTTTCCTGAAAACAAATAATCAATCCCTTGTTACTTCATTATTTCTATCATTTGGCGGTAACTCAGGTTGCCGGCATTGATGCGGACTATGTAGCTGCCTGCCGCATAAGCAGATAGATTGAGCGTTACATTGTGCGGCTGCCTGTTGTCGGTTACGGTTTGGGCTATTGCCTTGCCGGTAATGTCGAACACGCTAATGGTAGCGCCCTGTTGGGTAGCAGGTATTTCTATAGTAAATATACCGTTTGATGGGTTGGGGTATATGGCTATGTTGGCCAATGCCGCCGGGGTAGGCGTAACGCTTACATAACATTCTGCATGACTTTTAACTTTTATTACCAGTCGGGCAGTTGCTGTGCCGCATGGGGTGGTAACTGAATAGCGGATAGTATCTATACCAGATGCTACGCCTGTAACAATACCCGTGCTGCCCACTGTAGCGATTGCTGTGTTGCTGCTGCTCCAGTCGCCGCCCAATGTTGGGTTGAACAAATGGATGGTATCGCCTTCGCATACACTGTCGGCGCCCACAATAGTTGTGTCTACTGTCGGCAATGCGATTACGGTGTCTATGTAGGTGGCGTTAGCTGTGCCGCAACTGTTGGTTACGCTATAGGTTATGGTTACAATTCCTGCAGCTACGCCCGTTACGGCGCCTGCGCCCGCTACTGTGGCTATTGCTGTGTTGCTGCTTGTCCAGCTACCACCTGTTACCGATGGGGTTAGGGTGATGTTGCTGCCTGCACACAAAGTGGTCGGTCCGCTAATTGTTCCGGCTACTGGTAGCGGGTTTACACTAAGCGTAGCAGTTGCTGCGCAGCCTGTAGGAAGTGTATAAGTAATAACAGTTGTGCCTGCGCTTACGCCTGTGGCTATACCTGTTGCAGACCCTATAGTAGCAATGCCCGTACTGCCGCTGCTCCATGCGCCGCCGGCAACGGTGTTGGTAAGCGTGGTATTAGCGCCTGCGCAAACAACCAGCGTACCGCCAATAGCTGCTGGTAAAGGACGAACAGTAACCACCGTAGTA
Organism: uncultured Bacteroidota bacterium; assembly: GCA_903882805.1. GTDB lineage: Bacteria > Bacteroidota > Bacteroidia > Chitinophagales > Chitinophagaceae > Nemorincola. Next base: position 95,499 of record CAIRYK010000009.1, read on the forward strand.
GCCGAACAACCTGTAGGTAATTGGTAAGTGATGGTTGATGTGCCTGCGCTAACGCCTGTAGCTATGCCGCTGGTAGAGCCAATTGTGGCGACGCCAGTGCTGCCGCTGCTCCATGTTCCGCCCGGTACGCTATTGCTGAGCGTAGTTGTGGCGCCCTGGCACACAGAGGTTGTTCCCCCTATGGCTGAAGGCGCAGCGTTTACAGTAAATACGGTAGTAGCAATACAGCCCGTAGGTAGCGCATAGGTAATGGTAGTAGTGCCTGCCGCTATGCCAGTAGCCAATCCGCTCGATGAGCCGATGGTTGCTATAGCCGGCGCGCCGCTTATCCATGAGCCGCCTGAAGTAGTATTGGTAAGAGTTGTGGTAGCGCCTGCGCATATTGTGGTTGTGCCAGCTATTGCTGCAGGTAGCGGATTGACGATAATAGAAGCGGTAGCCAGACAACCGGTTGGCAGTGCATAAGTAATAATGGATGTGCCTGCGGCAATGCCGGTAACAATACCCGAAGCAGAACCTACCGTTGCGGTAAGCGCGCTCGAGCTGCTCCATGTTCCGCCGGTTGTGGTAGAGCTGAGCGTTGTGGTGAGGCCCACACAAACGCTTGGCGCTCCGGTGATAGCCGCAGGTAACGGATGGATGGTAAATAGCGCAGTAGCTATACAACCCGTGCCGAGGCGATAGGTTATAACGCTTGTGCCGGCGGTAACTCCGGTCACAATACCGCTTGCCGAACCTATTGTAGCGTTAGCGCTGCCGCTGCTCCATACACCACCCGCAGTAGCATCGGCAAGGGTAGAGGTGGCGCCTACGCAAGCGCTCAACGAGCCGGTAATGGCCGCCGGCGTTGGGTTGACGGTAATAATTGTCGTTGCTATACAGCCGGTAGGCAGTGTATAGGTGATATCGGCAGTGCCTGCCGCTACTCCCAGGGCTACGCCGGTTGTAGAACCTATAACGGCTACGCCTGTAGCGCCGCTGCTCCAAGCGCCGCCACCGGCATCGGTAAGCGTTGTGGTTTGGCCTGTACAAATGGTTGTGGTTCCGGTAATTGTACCCGGGATCGGATTGACAGTAATATTACGAACCGCAATACAACCGGTGCCGATGGTATAGGTAATTGTAGCGGTGCCTGCCGCTATACCGGTTACATTGCCAGCGCCATCTACGTCGGCTATCAGCGTAGCGCTACTGCTCCAAACGCCGCCGGGTGTGGCATCGGTATAGGCAGTGGTGGCGCCAACGCAAACTGCTGATGCGCCTGTGATAGCAGCCGGTAGCGGGTTGATGGTAACAATATCGGTAATCATACAGCCCGTGCTAAGTGTATAGCTAATGGTAGATGTACCCGTTGTAAGTCCGCTAACGATACCTGAAACAGACCCAACTGTTGCCACCAACGGGCTACCGCTGGTCCAGCGACCGCCGGATATAGAGTTAGTGAGCGTTGTTGTGCCGCCAACGCATGCCGCCAATGTGCCGCCAATAGCTGTAGGTGTAGCATTAATGGTTACAGTACGCGTTGCAAAGCAGCCCGAAGGAACAATATAGCTGATAACTGCTATACCTGCGCTAACGCCGGTTACAATACCGGTGGTTGCGCCCACAGTGGCATTGGCATTGCTGCTGCTCCATGTTCCGCCTGCCGTTGCGTCGGCGAGGGTAGTAGTAAGCCCCTCGCATACGGTTGCTGTTCCGGTTATTGCTGCGGGCGTTGGCGTAACAGTAACCACAGTAGTTACCGCGCAACCCGTGCCTAATGAGTAAGAAATAGTAGCAGTGCCCAGTGCAATGCCGCCCACTACGCCGCTCGTAAGGCCTACGTTGGCTATAGCAGGTGCGCTGCTCGTCCATGTTCCACCGCCGCTATTAGTAAGCGCTGATGTGCCGCCCAGACATACATTGGTGTTGCCGACAATAGGGCTGGGGCCGGAAACTACAGTAACTGTAGATGTAGAAACACAACCTAAAGGTGTGGTATAGGTAATTGTAGTAGTGCCTGCGGCGATAGCAGACAGAACACCGGTACTCAAGCCAATAGTGGCGATACCGGTAGCGCCGCTAATCCAGGTTCCGCCGCTTACGGTATTAGTGAGCGTTGTTGTCAGTCCTGCGCAAATAGAGGTAAGACCGCCTATAGCCGAGCGAGGATTGACAGTGAGGACCTGTGTCGTAATACATCCAGTAGGGAGGCGGTAGGTAATAGTACTTGTGCCAGCAGTAACTGTGGTAACGAGTCCGGTTGCTGAGCCAATAATAGCTACGCCGGTATTGCCGCTGCTCCATGTTCCGCCGCCAGAATTGGTGTAAATACCGCCAAGACCCAGGCAAATGTTTGCAGGTCCGGTTATTGCTGACGGAAGCGGGTTTACGGTAACCGTAGCCGTACGGCTACAGCCAGTGGCTATTGTGTAGGTTATAACAGAAGTTCCTTCTGATACTCCCGTAACTAAGCCCGTTAAACTACCTATGGTGGCAACTGCAGTGTTACCGCTTGTCCAAGTTCCACCGCCGGTAGCGCTCAGAGATGTGGTAGCGCCCTGACAAACAGTGGTTGTGCCGGTAATAGCCGCCGGTAGCGGGTTTACGGTAAATACTATCGTTGTGCGGCATCCTGTGCCGGGTAGTGTATAAGTTATTATTGAGGTTCCTGCCGTTACGCCGGTTACAACACCTGTGGTAGAACCCACAGTTGCATTACCGTTGCTGCTTGCCCACGTGCCGCCTCCGGAATTGCTCAAAGTAGATGTAGAGCCTATGCAGGCATTGGCGATACCCGAAATGGAAGACGGCAATGGATTTACCGTAATTATTGTTGTAGTTCTGCAACCTGTAGTTGGCAAGGTGTAGGTAATAACTGATGTACCTGCAGATACGCCCGTTACCAATCCAGTCGTAGACCCAATAGTAGCAACGCCTGTGCTGCTGCTGCTCCATGTTCCGCCGCCGGTATTGGTTAAGGTAGTTGTGTTACCCTGGCAAAGGCTTGTGGTCCCGCCAATAGCAGATGGCAGCGGGTTGACAAATGCATTGGTAGTTGTGTAGCAGCCTGTGGTTGCCAAACGGTAGGTAATGGTTGTGGCGCCAGATGTTACTCCAGTTAGCACGCCGGTAAGCGACCCTATTGTTGCTACTGCCGTGTTAGAACTGATCCATGTTCCTCCGCTTGTGGCATCGCTTAGCGTGGTTGTTGCGCCTATACAAGCAGTTGTTGTACCGGTTATAGACGATGGCGGGGGATTTATGGTAAATACCGTGGTGGCAAAGCAACCAGTAGGTAATGCATAAGTAATAGTTGTAGTCCCTGCGCCTATTGCAAATACCGTACCTGCACCATCTATAGATGCAAGCGCACCGTCGCTGCTGCTCCATGTGCCGCCCGGTGTGGCGTCAGCAAGTGTGGCGGTAGCGCCAATGCATGCATTTGTAGCGCCGGTAATGGCTGCCGGTAGGGGATTAACGGTTATGGGAGCCGTGGTTGTGCAGCCTGTGGTGGGTAGTGTATATGTAATAGTTGCCGTGCCTAGCGCCGCGCCTGTTACTACGCCTGTTGTAGAGCCAATAGCCGCTATGCCGCTATTGCTGCTGCTCCATGTGCCGCCGCCGGCATCGGTTAGTGTAGTGGTTGCGCCAAGGCAAACTGTTGAACTTCCGCTTATGGCGCCGGGTAATGGATGAACGGTATAGGTGACAAACGAAGCGCAGCCTGTGCCGGGCAATGCGTAGGTAATGGTGGCTGTACCAGAGCTAACGCCCGTAGCAACTCCCGTAGTAGAGCCGATGGTAACAATGGCTGTATTGCTACTGCTCCATGTTCCGCCGCCTGTGTTGGTGAGTGTTGAGCTATTGCCGGGGCAAGCGCTTGCAGTACCCGATATAGCGCCGGGGAGTGGGTTAACTGTTGCTACCGCAGTTGCTAAACAGCCTGTCGATAATCTGTAGGTGATAATTGACGTGCCAAGCGATACGCCGGTTAAAATACCTGAAGTAGAACCAATAGTTGCTACAGCTGTATTGCCACTGCTCCACAGTCCGCCGGCCGTAGCGTCGGTAACGGTCGATGTTCCAGAAAGGCACACATTTAGCCCGCCAGAAATAGCAGCTGGCAGCGGTAAAACAGTAAAGGTGGTTGTAGCTCTGCAGCCAGTTGATGATAATATGTAACTCATTGTTACTGTGCCGGTAGAAATGCCGGTAACAACGCCTGTGGTAGAGCCGACTGTAGCAATAGCAGTGTTACTACTTTGCCATGTACCGCCCGGATAAATATCGATTAATGAAGTAGATTGACCCAGACAAACCGATGTTGTGCCGGAAATTGCCGTTGGCGCAGGGTTAACGGTTATGGTTGTTACCGCATAGTTGCCGGGGTTAAGTCCGTAGGTAATAACAGCAGTTCCTGCTGAAACCCCAGTGACCACACCTGTGGTGGACCCTATGGTAGCCACAGCGGTGTTTCCGCTGGCCCATGTACCGCACGTAGCAGTTTCAGTGAGTGTCGTAGTGCCACCCACGCAAACTGTAGTAGTACCGCCAATAGCAGGAACTTGTTCAGAGATCGAATAGGAAGTATTATTCCATTTGTCGCCAGTATTGTTTCCATTAAAGTTAACTGACATTAAAGTAGAGAAAAAATTTACACAACCTGTGCCGGCAGAAGGCGCAGTCCAGGGTATATTCATAACATAGGTTGTGCCGGCGCCGCCTATACCGGTTGTTGCTGCTATGGCAGAGTTATGTTCTACTATTCTTATAGAACTATATGTGCCCAAATGGGTACCCGATGGCGCCGATAGCGTTCCTGCATTGGTGGTGCTGCCGCTTACTACCGCCGACAACTGGAACCCGAAACGCGGAAGCGTAAATGAACCGCTTGTTTGGGTGCCAGTAAGTCTGATGGTATAGGAGTTGCCGGGTACATATTTAAATACCTGAATTCCCGCAGAGTCTAACTGTATCTGAACGGTTGTTGTACTTGTGGGCGATCCATCGTGACAACTGCAACCAGCGCTGCCTGACGCCCCCGTAAGGTCGCCGGAACCGGATAAACCGGGCCCCGACTGATAGCTGGAAAGCACAACATAAAATAGTGCGCAGAGAAATGGTAGTAGGATAATTTTTTTCTTCATTTTTTAGGATTTAATGCTTCTTTCAGATTTGTTTTGATAGTTGGTTTTATTGGGGCTGCCATTAACAAACAAGTAAACGCTCAAATAGATGTATATACTTGTATTTTGGGTAAATGTAGTGAAATTTGGTAAATGTGCATAAAACATTACAAGTATTTACCTAAAATGCGACAAACTGGCTATTTGGGGCGCTAAAACGGGATAACAAACAGATAAATTGTTTTGTTTTGATGTGTTAGCGCTACCAGACTAGTTAAAGTCGTTACAATAATTGTTTATTAACGCTGTTTTTTCGCCGTAACCCAAGTGTTAGTAGACGTTGGAAATCAGTATGGCAGTTCTCCGGCAAGCCATAGTTTAAAATCGGCGGCGCGTTCGGAGCTAACTATAGGAGGTTCCTTCACTGATGGATTTAATTTTACCAAAACCCGAGATTTTGTGTAGACTTTCATTTCATCAATCGACTTTAGATTGATAAGATACTGTCGGTTTATTCGGAAGAAATTCTGAGGATTGAGCATTAGCTCAAGCGCATCCAGATTATAGTCCATAGGGTGCTTCTGTCCATCGAAAGAACGGGCATAGGTGTTTTTGTTTTCGCTGGTGCAGTAAGATATCTGGTCTACATCCAGTGTTTTGATGTGTTCGCCAAAACGAATGATAAATCTCTTTTTATATTCGGTAGGTTTCGTAGTAGTTTCTTTTAATAAAGACTGCGGTGTTTTTTCAAATATCTGCCGGAATCTGCTCAGTTTTTGCAACGCCAGTTGTAACTCAGTTTTTTTTACGGGCTTCAATAAATAGTCTATGCTGGTAGTTTTATAGGAGTCTACAGCAAATTTTGAATAGGCGGTGGTGAATATCACCGGACAATCTATATCCACAAGTTTTAGGAGATCGAAGGCGGTACCGTCGGCAAGTTGCACGTCCATAATTACCAAATCAGGCGATGCGTTATTAGCGAACCAAGCAGTTGCGCTTTTTACCGTATCGTGGCTGGCAATAATTTCGGCTTGAGGAACAGTTTCTTTAAGCAAACCGGTGATTCTGTCTCTTGCCGGTTGTTCGTCTTCAATTAATACGATAGTCATTTTTTGATGGTTTTTATAGAGGAGCGAATAGTTTGCCCAGATGTTAGCGCTGAAATAATGCTTGATGACATCAGAAAAAGTTGGGCATTAAGGTATATGTGCTACAAATTTCAGAAATAAACTACAAGAAAAACAAATTCATCGCAGTAGCTGCGGTTATTTAGTGTGTTTGCATAAAAATGCATCACAACAATGGAAGTATTACCTTAAAATCGGTATTTTCTGTTCCGTACCTAACGGGTTTATCAGTAAGCAGACCATAACGTTTGGTGATATTTATAAGGCCTACTCCTTCGCCTTTTTCTTTGCTAAGTTTTGGTTGAATTTTATTGTACACAGTTATTTCGTGGTCGTTGGCGGTTATTGTTATTTCCAATGGTTCTGTAGACGACACTACATTGTGTTTTATGGCATTTTCCAATAGCAGCTGTAATGCAAGAGGGACTATTTTTTTTGTACGCATCAATTCAGAGGGTATATCTACAACCAAGTGTAAGGCATTACCAAATCTTCCTTTTTGAATGGATAGATAATTGTCGAGAATAATCATTTCCTGAGATAACGATACCAGATCGTTGTCGTGATAGGTGAGTATATTTTGATATAAGCGCGAGAGGTTTTCGGTATATTCTACAGCAGTTTTTTGGTCTATTTCTATCAGGTGAGCCAAAGTATTCAGGCTGTTGAACAAGAAATGCGGATTAACCTGGCTTTTCAGATGCTCGTATTCCGAAAGGATTCGTTTTTGGCGGAGTGCGGCGATGTTTCGGAGGTTGTTTTCACGCATCTTAATCAATGAATATCCTAAAGCCAGCAACGCAGCAGCCGATAGCGTTAAAAACCAGTACTCCAGCCAGAAGGGGCGTGCAATTGTGAATGAATAGCTGCTTTCTACTGCTTTTTCGAAGGTTTTGCCGGTTGTCGCCTGAACTTTAAACGTGTATGAGCCCGGAGGCAGGCGAGGATAGGTAACGGATCCGTCAGTTGTTTCTATCCATTGATCATAATATCCGTCCAGCAAATATCTGTACCTGATTGCCCTGGGGTTGAGGAGGTGAATACAATAGAAATGAAAGCTAAAATAGTTTTCATCGTGTTTGAATTGCCTTCTTGCAGGCGGAGCATCCAGAAAGATGTAGGTGTTCTTAGCCCCGGTTGTCGTATCCAAAAGCGCGTTCAAACCGTCTTTTTGTGCTATCATCGCCAAATTATCCAGATAGGCAATTTTGCCAAGGCCTACGGCTTTGCCGGTAGTATAATAAGATAGCATACTTTTTATGCCCGCAACTGTACAGTTATTTATATTTGCATCGTGGGTTTGTAAGGTATACTTTATCCATCCTTCCATAAACTGGTATAACAGTTCGCCGCTAATGCCATTAAACTTCATGGAATATCCCGGCATACTGATGTTGATGTCTGGGTTGCGTTGCAGCCAGGAAAGTACAAAGTCCTCAATCCGTGCACGCTCCTTCTTATTTATATTGAGCGGGGCGTTTTGCAGCCAATCAATACAAGGAACGACGTAATTAGTGTATTGCTGCATGTCGCTCCTTACATCTATATACAGATCTGCCGGTAGAGGTGTCTTTTGTTTTTGGCAAAACACTGATGCGTGGCAGAGTAGGCAAGCAACTAATAGCAGTAGTATCTTGTTAGGGTGGGGCATTTTGAGCGGATTTGCAATACTAAACTACAATTTAAATGAGTAAACCAAGTTGCGCGATATACGGGAGTAAGGCAACAATTATTGTGGATTACCTTGATTGTCAGCTGGCAGGATGTTTTTTAAGGCTGCATTTAGTTGTTGTAATTTGTGTTTTGCGTTCGGCGTTCAATATTCAGGAATATAATTGGCGTATATACTATGCATTTTGCCGTTGTAGATGGCTGAATGTTAGGTGGTTAGTTGTGTTGATTATTGCTAATTTAGAGTTTTGGCTGCGTAATTGTATATCTTGCATAGGAAATCAGGGAATTAAATTTGCTGCTATCGTTTGCTTTCCTACCTTTGCACTCCCAATGAAAAACGGGGTGATTGAAAAGCTCTTTTAAAATGTTGCAATGGTAGTTTAGCTATGAAAAGCCTTCAATGTTTTTCAAAATTAAATTTGGCGGTTTAGAGAAAGCCACTTACCTTTGCACTCCGTTTGCGAGTAGCGGTTAACGCAAAGTAAACGAAAAGTTCTTAAAATAGTAACAAACGATGGTGTGGCAGACAGGCTGCTACGGGGTTCGAGTCTCCGACACTAACAACATAAACTTATCC
>CAIRYK010000010.1 GCA_903882805.1 uncultured Bacteroidota bacterium
ACCCACTTTGAGCAGGTTTTTTATGAAGCTAATAAAACTGGCCAAAAATTAAGAGAAAATCCAAAGTACAATTTCAATCAGGAAAAAGATAAAGTATTTTTTTCTGAAAGCTTATTACAAGTGCCAAAAGATTACATAGAAAAATCCCTGCTATTTCTTTATGCCTTCAACACAGAATATCCAGAAAAAGTATTTGACATACAAATTATGAGGCCAGCATATTTCCAAGAAATGATAGAAAAACTTAAAAATTTTAGATAGAAATTTGAATTACCTTAAGTTTTGGCTGCCTACAACATAGGTATTTGCAAAAGCTGGGCAGACGTAGTAACAATCATCATTTTTTCTCTGTTCGGCATTGGTTCGGGCGGACACAACAATACCGGACTTAAGTTCTTAATTTCAACTAATCAAATCAATCAGCAGACGTACGGGCAGACACAAGTCTATTTCCCAGCCTTCGCAAATACCCGGCCGTTGCACGCAATACTTAAACACCCTGCTATGAGTAAAGTAAAAATTAAACTCGCATTTCTAGGTCATCTACCTCATAGAATTGATACTACAAAAATTCTGTCTTGGAAATCAGACCTATTTGAGATTATTCCTCCAATTGACAGATATACAATAACAGAAGACTCTGATTTAAACAACTGGCAATACTCTGACGATAATATAGAGCAGCACTTACCTGTACAATTTGATGGCGATATTTTAATTGCTGTAACAAGAGTGCCTATCGAAGAAAATTATTATGCACGACGTTATCCAGGCAATAGAGCATGTCTATCATATCACGAAATGACAGAAATTCTGAACAGCGACAACATTCCTCTTGAAAACTTAATCCTCAGAATTCTTTATGTTGCTAGTTTTGTTTTTAGGCGTTATGGCAATCGAATTCCGCTAATGCATGAAGACACAAACTTCTCTCACGACGAAACTCGTGAATGCATATTTGACATGAATGGAATCAAGACAGACGTTATATATTCCTTAAACCGTCCTCATTTGTGTAGTGCTTGTGTTGAAACTTTAACGTCATGCCGAATTGAAAAAAATCTTATTGAGAAAGTCCAAAAAGAATTAAAAGGCATTAAAAAAGGGCTTTACTATGAGATTACTGATTTTATTAAGCGTTATCCTGTTTGGACACTTGTTATTTCTTCAATTGCTGCAATTGCTATAGGTTTGATAACTTCATTTCTATATGATCTAATTAAGTAAGGTTTCTGCAGATAGTACTGCTTGCAACATTGGGTTTTGTGCAAGTGTGGCTTGACAAACAAACATCGGCCAATTGCAAATCCAGGCTGTGGTTCGGGCTGGACAAACTACTTTGGGCTTTAGTTCTTAACTTCAACTTCATATTTTCAATCAGCAGTGGTTGTGGGCGGACGGAATACTAATTCCACACCTGCACAAAGCCCTGCCCGTTGCCTGCCATAACAGATACCACCTTAAACTCGAAGTGTAAAATAAATATAAATGGGACGTTACCTAAACAAACAACAAGCGAAAAGCTACTTAGACTTAGGGAAAACGCTCGAAGTTTTTCTTGGAAGAGTACATATCGACAAAGGCATCATCTCTTATCTTGAAATAAATAAAGCACTAGACGATAAAATAGAGGTGACAATCTATGACCATTATGATGAAGGAAACTTAGAGTGGCTAGATGTTTACAGTTTTTCTTATGTTGATTCAGACGAAGATTTTGAAATACTTCAATTTGACAACATTGCGGAATTAATAGAAACCATTCAACTAAGATTTCACTTATCCGAAATAAAATTCGTAAATCAAGGTATAATTCAAGACGAATACAAAGATTTGTTGGAATTAGAAGGAAAAACTAGTATTTGAGCGTAAATCTATATGCATTTAACTGCAATAAAAATTTACGGCAGGCAACAGGAGGTTTAGCAAAATTGGGGCTGGACAATCTTAGCTTCAACATTTCATCACTATCATCATTGGTTCCGGCAGACACAACATCGCCGGGCATTAAATCAAACTTCAACTTTTAATTATAAATTTAGCAAACGTACGGGCAGAAGTTTTTCAAAACCCCAACTTCGCTAAGCCCCGAACGTTATACGCCATTTTCAGTTTCAGCTTAAATTTTGCAGCTTTGTAAAAAATACTTACTTTTGACGTTAGTAACTTAAGGCAGCAGTATGATTATTTCATTTGGCAATTCAGATACAGAACAAGTATGGTTAGGTAATCGGGTAAAAAAACTACCAACTGAAATTCAAAATATAGGCAGAAGAAAACTTAGAATGCTTAACAACTCTGTTGATATAGCAGATTTGAGAATACCACCTGCAAACAGATTGGAAAAACTTTCAGGAAAACTAAAAGAGTTTTATAGTATTCGAATTAATGATCAATGGCGAATTATTTTCAAATGGAATGCGGGCAACGCTTCTGAAGTTGAAATAATTGATTACCACTAAATTTAAATAAAATGGCAAAACTAAAAAATATACATCCGGGCGAAATTCTTTCAGAAGAATTTCTATTACCATTTAATATTACTGCCTATAAGCTTGCAAAGGATATTGAAATTCCTCAAACCCGTATTTCTGAAATCATTAAAGGGAATCGAAGGATTACTGCAGACACAGCGTTAAGACTAAGTAAATACTTTGGAAACTCTGCTAAATTTTGGCTTGGACTTCAAGACGATTTTGACATTGAAGAAGAAATATCTACAAAAGGATCAATGCTAAAATCTATCAAAGCACTAAATGCTAAAGTTGCCTAACGGCGTATAACAGGTGGTTTAGCAAAATTGGGGCTGGACAAACTTAGCTTCAACATTTTATCATTATCATCATTGGTTCCGGGCGGACAATTGGAAAATCCCCAACTTCGCTAAGCCCCGGGCGTTAGCGGCAAACGACAAACAATATTCCGTTTGAAAAGGGGATGTAATAAAATTCGTATATTAGCAATAACATTTATCGAATTCATGCAAACAACATTAAAAAAATACAAGTCTTTTAATAGCCTCAAGGCTGTTACAAAACGGAAACAGTCTCCAGCTTCTATTGAATCCCCTATTATGTTTGAGGAGTTAAATTCTTTTTTTAAAAAATTACAAACTTCACGTAAAACTGCAATAAACTTAACTTCAAAACAAAGTGCGCACAGAAATAGCAGATAAAATTCTTAATGTTTGCAGAATTTTAAATAACAACTCTGTACTTTATATGGTAGTTGGGGGAACTGCAGTTGCATATCATGGATATTTTCGATGGTCAGTAGACAGCAAAGGCCTTGCTTCTGATAAGTTTGACTTAGATTTTTGGTACAATCCGACGTACGGAAATTACTTCAATTTACTTAACGCTTTAGAAAACTTAGGTCAGGATGTAGAAATATTTAAAAAAGAAGCAAGCCCAGACCCTAAGAACTCATTCTTTAGATTTGAATTAGAAAATTTCACAATTGACTTTTTGCCAAATTTAAAAGGCTTAAATAGCTTCAGAAAATCATTTGCTAATAGGGACTGCGTAACACTCCAAGATGTTGAGATTTCCTTTCTGTCACTAGACGATTTAATTGCAGATAAATCCGCTCAAAGCCGTCCAAAAGATTTAGAGGATATTAAAGAACTGAAGAAAAGAAATTCAAAATAAATCCCCTATTCGTCTGCCGCTAACAGGTGGTTTAGCAAAATTGGGGCTGGACAAACTTAGCTTCAACATTTTAACATTATCATCATTGGTTCGGGCTGACACAACATCACCGGGCATTAAATCAAACATCAACTTTTAATTATAAACATGCCTGCCTTCAGGAAGTTTTAGCAGACGTTAGTTATGTCGTTTTTCAAATCCCCAACTTCGCTAAGCCCCGAACGATGTACGTAATAATATGAGAAGATTTCACTACTTTTGAT
>CAIRYK010000011.1 GCA_903882805.1 uncultured Bacteroidota bacterium
ACTTATTACTGGTTACCTAAAATGACTGGTCATATGTATAGTGAGAAATTAGGTAAATTACATTTCTGGTTGACTGCTATATCATTCAACTTAACCTTTATTCCTCAATTCTTCTTAGGTCTGGCTGGGATGCCACGTCGTATCCCTGACTACGCTTTGCAGTTCGCTGAATTCAATATGATTTCATCAATTGCAGCCTTTGTACTTGGCTTCTCACAATTGTTATTTGTTTATAACATTGTCAGTTGCGCTAGAGGTGGTAAAAAAGCGACTGATCAAGTGTGGGAAGGTGCAAAGGGTTTGGAATGGACACTACCATCACCACCGCCATACCATAGCTTCACAGAACAACCGACGGTTAAATAGAATATAAAAACCGGCCTTACTTTTAAGCAAGGTTAGGCTGGGTTTTGTTTGGAAAAATATGGACAATAAAGAAACGGGTGCAAAAGGCAGTAGCAAGAAAATTGCATATATATTAGGTGGCGTTGCTTTAATTTGGTATGTCGTATCGATGTTTACAATATGGCATCATTAGACGAAGTTGACGCGCCTACAGCTAAGCAGCAACTAGATGCAAAGAATAAGAAGCTAGTAGGTAAGTTAATATGGTTGGTTGTAGGCGCCATCTTGTTCGCTTTTGCATTAGTTCCTTTATATAACGTTTTATGCACCATATCCGGTTTGAACGGAAAAACCAATACTACAGCGGCTGAGTCAGCGAATACAAAAGTTGATAATACTCGCTGGGTAGATGTTCAATTTACAACAAATGTTATGCCAGGATTGGGCTGGAATTTTTATCCTAAGCAATCAAGTGTTAGATTGCATCCAGGGCAAATAGAAACTGTAATTTTCGTTGCGAAAAATACGACAAATGAAGTTGTAGCTGGGCAAGCTGTGCCAAGTGTCACGCCTGGTATTGCAGCCTCTAATCTTAAGAAAATTGAGTGTTTTTGTTTTGTCAGACAGTCATTAAAGCCTGGCGAAGAGAAGGAAATGCCTTTACGGTTTTATGTAAGTCCTGAATTGCCTAAAGATGTTTCTGAGATGACATTGTCATATGCATTTTTTCCGGCAGTTAAGCTAGATAAGTAGTTTTATGTTGCAAAAAAAGATAGTTGTTTAAGGCGAGGTAATGGCGGTAATTAGCCATTGCAAATTTAATAGAATTATAAAAAATGCACGGGAGTCAATGCATGGCGACACATTCAAACAATCATTATTACGTACCTCACGGTAGTGTATATCCGGCGGTTATATCTGCGGGCTTGCTAACGCTAGCCTCAGGTTTTATTTTTACGGTTGCGACCGATAAAAGTAAGGACTTAGCTTATCTCCAAGCCCCAGGTAAATGGATGATGTACATAGGCGCCGCGATTATCATCGGCATGGTGTTTAAGTGGATGGGCACGATTATTACGGAGAGCATTACCGGCCAATTTAAGCATTGGGAAGATAAGTCTTTCCGTATCGGTATGATCGTATTTATCTGCTCAGAA
>CAIRYK010000012.1 GCA_903882805.1 uncultured Bacteroidota bacterium
CAGAATGGGTTGAATGTGAATAGGCAATATGGATTTGTAGTATACAATAGCACATTCAACTCTTTCAGAGTTGGACCTCATTTTCCTTAATACCGGAGGCTTCACCTCCGGCTACTCACAGTTTAGCCCTATCGGGCTAAGTACGAATTACAATCAAATTGAGTGACAAATTTTCGACAATAGCTTGCCGATTTATGAAATACAATTGGCATAACACATAAAAACCATACCAATAAACAATAACGCCGGCTACTGAACAAACAGCTGCCGGCGTTGTAGTGTGTGGTTGGTATGTTTATTTGGCAATGGTCAGCATTTTCGATACGCTGGTGTTGCCTGTAGTAAGCGACACTGTGTACACGCCCGGAGCCAAATGCCTTGTGGTAATCTTTTGCTGTTGGCGGCCGGCCACTTCGTTACGTTGCGGCGTTGCGGCTACATTACGACCCATAACGTCGTATATAGCTACGCTGGCGTCTGTAGCTTCGGCAAGTGTATAGGCTATGGTCACCTCCTCGGTAGCGGGGTTTGGATACAGTTCAAAAGTCTGCTCGGGCGACTGCACCGCAGCCACGGCCGCAGGGTTTATCAGCGCCGGATTGGTTGTGTTCGATGTATTGAGCACATAGCCATAGTTGGGGCTTTCAACATTGTTGTCTATCAGCAGGACTATGCAACGCAGCTTGGCGGGGTTCCAGTTTGGCGGTATAGTAATGGGCGCAAACGTATAGCTGTAGTACGAACCTGCATGCATTATGGCAGGCAGACTGCCGGCTACGCCATTGGGCTTGTCTACAAGGCGGTTGGGTATGCTGTAGCGGGCCACAAAGTGAAACTTCATGCGTCCGGCAGGAATAATATTTGCCGAGTCGTTGAAATTGTATCCGCAGCCATACATTGGGTCTGGGTAGCTACTGTAGGCGTTGGCCTGGTGGTAAAGCGGTTCTGTGCCGCATACATCTTCTTCGGTTACTATCAGTTCCAGTCGGTAGTCGCCCGTTAGCTCTACCACAGGTTTTATAGTAGTTTTGGCGGTAAGCATGCTGCCGGCAATGGTTTTGGTAACGCCCATATGTGCAAAACCAAAGAGATTTTTATCGCTCTCAAAGTCGCTAAAGCCATATTGCACAGGAGTGGAGCGGCGGCGGTCTACAATAGCCGATGGGTAACCCATGCTACTTTTGGCCATAGTAAATGTGTCGTACGATCGGGTGGCGATATTATCATTAGCCATAGGGTCGTTGTTTATCTGCGAGTGCACCGATACTATGCTTACACGATTGGAGTCGTCTTTCCACAGCGAATCCATATATATAATGCCCCTTACGCACCAGCCGCACCAGGTGCCGGTAAGCTCCTCTATAAACTCGCGCTTTACGGGTATGCCGCGGTTAACGCCTGTAATCAACACCGATGCAGTATCGTTGGCCGGATTTGTGTCGCCGGGAACGGTTATCCATATTTTCACGGTTTGCGGGCCTGTAGTCATTACACGGTACGGTATTGCAAACGCCGTGTAGTAGGTAACGCCGAAGCCTAGACAGGCCGTAGAGAAAAATTGCGATTCAACAGGGCCGGAGCCTGCTTTGTAGTTGATGGTAAATGACGAGGCTCCGGTTGTACCCATATTGGTCACCAGTCCCGAAAACTTAACGCTGTCGCCTACGTTTACGTAACTTTCTACAGTTCCCGATTCGGGTATGGTCCAACCGAGACTGAAATCGGTAGTTTCGGGTTCATACACTATTATATCGTCTATAGCCACACCGCACAGGCCCTCGCCATATACGCCCGGCAGGTCGGCATAGCAAAACCGCAACTTACAGTTGGCTGTAGGTGTAAACCCGGTCAGGCTTTTGTAGTACCTCGTCCAGTTGCCGCCTACCGAGGGCAGAGTGTCTATGGTAGTGAAGGTGGCTCCGCCATCGGTAGAGAAATCTATCCATGCTTGTTCGCCGGGCGCGCCAAATATTGGCGACATTCTGAAATACGAGCAATCGAAAGACAGATAAGGATTGCTAAGCCCTACAAGGCTAAAAGTAGGCGATGTGTACTTGGCCGGACTATTGTGGTAATACTTATAGTCGTCTACCACGGCATAGGTGGTATGGGGGCGCACATCGGTCAGGCGGCGGCGTGTAGGCCCTTTGTGGGTTTCAAAGCCGCGCCCGCCGCCGGCATGGGTTTCGCTCCAGCCCACAGGATGGCCCGGCACAGTAGCCGATTCGAAGTTTTCAGAGAATACAATGGTCTGCGCATTGCTGCAAAACGAGGCAGACAGAAGAGTGAGAACCGAGAGAAAGAGTAAATTTTTCATGCTAAAAATTTATGCAATTGATTGATTTTGCGGTTAGTTAGACTCCGTCCTTACAGCAATGGTTGGCATAAAACACAAAAATGACAATTGAAATAAAGATTAATAATTGCCAGTTAAAAAATGGAGGCAGTTGTGGTTAGTGTGGGTATACGCTTACATTTTGCGCTGTAATAGGCAACAATTGTAGTAATTAGACAGGTGTTTGCCCGATTCATACAACTTAGATGATATCGAGCGTTGAGCAAAGACGTATCATTACGTTGCAAATTTGATAATAACGTTACAAAACGTAATAAATCGTTGATAAGTTGTATCGACATTGTGCCCTTACAATGGCTTGTTGCGGGCAACTCTGTTAATGAGTCGGATAGACAAAACGAGTATTGACAAAATTGCGTGTAGTTTTGCATCGCTTACCGATAAACGGAATATTATGGAAATAGGGATAGATAGTTTTGCTGCGGCCCCCGTGGGCGCAAACGCAGCGGCTGCGCTGGCCGAACTGCTGGAGCGCATAGAGCTAGCCGACAAAGCCGAACTCGATGTGTTTGGTATAGGCGAACACCACCGCAAGGAGTTTCTCGACTCTGCCCCTACCATGATATTGGCCGCCGCTGCCGCGCGCACCAGCCGTATAACGCTGACCAGCGCTGTAACCGTACTGAGCGCAGCCGACCCTGTGCGGGTGTTCCAGAGTTTTGCCACCCTCGATCTTATATCTAAAGGACGCGCCGAAATGGTAGTGGGCAGAGGGTCGTTTACAGAGGCGTTCCCGCTATTTGGCTATCTGCTACAAGACTACGACGAACTGTTTACTGAAAAACTGGAGCTACTGTTGCAGATACGCGACGAGGAACTGGTAACATGGTCGGGCAAATTCAGAGCGCCGTTACGTAATCAGGCTATCTATCCGCGCCCGCTGCAGCAAAAGTTGCCAATCTGGTTGGGCGTTGGCGGCACCCCCGAATCATTTGTCCGCGCCGGCAAACTGGGCCTGCCGCTAATGGTGGCTATTATTGGCGGCGAAACCCATAGGTTCAGGCCGCTGGTAGACCTGTATCGTGCAGCAGGCAAGAAGGCGGGCTTTGCGCCCGAACAACTGAAAGTAGGCCTGCACTCGCTGGGCTATGTGGGCGCATCAAGTCAGAAGGCTGTAGATGCCTATTATCCAGGCTATGCCGAAACATTTACCCGCATAGGTCGTGAGCGCGGCTGGGCGCCCGTAACGCGTAGCCAGTTCGACGCGCAAAATGGCCCGAGAGGAGCGCTACTGGTAGGTAGCCCCGATGAAATAGCCGCAAAAATATTGCGCCATAGCGAGTCGCTGGGCGGTATAGACCGCTTCACGTTTCAGATGGACAATGCAGGACTATCGCACAACCAACTAATGGACGCCATAGAACTGATAGGCCAAAAAGTGATGCCACTGGTAAACAAATAACTGGAGCTTGCACACTCTGCAAGGCTACACCAAGTGGTCCATTAGCTTGTGACGCAGTATAAACAACACGAGTCCGGTTTTAGATTTTATGCCCAGTTTCTCGAATATGGTTTCGCGGTAGCCGTCTACGGTGCGGTGTTGTACGTTCATTATTCCGGCTATTTGCTGGTAGGTGTACTCTTCGGGATGGCATATCAATTTCAGAAACTCCTTTTCGCGTACCGATAGTTTTTCCAGTATCAGTTCCTGTTCCGTTTTTTTGGGCGGTCGGTCTTGGGCGCGCAGCGCATACTGCATGTGCTCGTTGTGGTAATATCCCTTTGCAAAAATCTCGTGCAGGGCTTCTTTCATCATAGCAGCCGTGCAGTTTTTCTGCAAATACCCCCTTACGCCCTGCCTGAACAGGCGTATCAGCCGGTTTTCATTTGTGTTCAGCGTCAGTATCAGCACAGGTATATCTATGCCTCGCTGTATCAGCACTTCCATTACCTCGTCTCCATCCATTTCGGGCATAGACAAGTCCATAATTATGAGGTCGGTTGCGGGCAAACCGGGTAGCGCGGCCACAAATTCTTTTCCATTGTCGTACTCAGCCACTATTGTGTAGGGCCCCAGTTTGGCAATCAGTTCCTTGAGGCCGTTTCTAATAATCACGTGGTCGTCTACGAGCACAATATTTTTGGCGGTGTTTGGCATAGCATGGTTGTTTAGTTGGTTATTGGCGTTGTGGTATTTTGAGCAATGGCATAGCGGCATCCCGCTCCCGGACTCGACTCTATGCTACAGGTAAATCCGGCCATCTGGGCGCGCTTCCTGATATTCTTCAGTCCCGACGCCTTGGGCGATTGTTCTATTTGATGCACATCAAATCCTTTACCATCGTCGGCCACTATCAGTTCAAATCCATTATTATTGGCGAGCGATATAGTGATGTTACGGGCTTGCGAGTGCTTTATAGAATTGTGCATCATTTCCTGAAAAATACGAAACGTCATTAATTCCTGATTATGATCCAGACTTAAGTTGCCTGCAGCATTCTGCCAATGTACTTTTTGCCTGCGAAGCTGGTTTATACGGTCTACCTCCAGCTCTATTGCTGCAATCAGCCCTATATTGGCAATATACTCCGTATTGAGCGACCGGCTAAGTAACCGCAACTGCTGGGATGCCTCTTCAAGGTACCCCTCTATAGGCAGAAAAGTATGCTCTATTTCGGGCTCGTCGAGTTTTTTGTTTTCTATAGCTATACGCATGCAGGTAAGCGTGTGGCCTACATTGTCGTGCAGTTCTTGCGCAAAATGCTCCATCATATTTTCGCTTACCTCGTTTTCTACCTTGCGCAATTCCTTTTCGTAGGTCAGCTCCAGTTGGGCAATCTTCACCTCCTGCTGTAGTCGCCGCTTACCGGCCATGTATATAGATATGAAAATACCCGCCACCAGCAGCAAAAGCAGCAACGTAGTAAACAGCACCCCCAATACTATCTGGTTATCGTCCATCTTGCAGCGGCGTTATACAAGTTTGCAGGGCAATAAATAGAAGAAAACTACCGGCCAGAGACGATGACCAGAGATTATACGGCCGCCAGGGCGCCGCAGCAAACGCAAAGGCCACGCAACAACATGAAAATCAATACTTTGTAAAACGCGATTATTGGAGCCCGCCCCAACCCATGGCCGCCTCCGGAGAGCTTCTGAAAATATAAATAAACAAGTAGCGAAAGGCAATAATCCCATACCGCTAAAGTAATAATTAAATTAGTTGTTAAGAAGTGATTTTCACATCATTCGCTTATTCGCACCAGTGGCGCGAGTGTAAAAATGAACACTTGCACCAGAAGCAAAAAGGGTAATTGACCAATCATTGTTCGGTGATGTTTAGATAATACATTTGCAATATACTTTCAGGGCAAAATCACGATAATGACCATCTACGACAAAATAGGGGTGAATTACAACTCCACACGCAAAGCAGATCCCGTAATTTTCGAGAAGTTATTTGATCTATTAAGTCCATCTGAAGGTATGCGCTATTTAGATATTGGTTGTGGAACGGGAAATTACACAACTATTTTTGCTGAAAGAGGGGTGAATATTACAGGTGTTGACCCATCGGAATTGATGCTTGATGAGGCCCGCGGTAAGCGTACGAGTGTGCAATGGATAAATGCAGCAGCAGAGCAGATGCCGCTAAAGGATGGAATATTTGACGGTGCTTTGGCAACCTTTACCATACATCACTGGAACGATATGGATAAGGGGTTGACGGAGGTAGCAAGGGTACTTAGAAATGATGCCAGGTTGGTATTGCTGACATTTACACCAGCACAGGAACGCGGATACTGGCTAAACCACTATTTTCCGAACATGATGCTCAATTCCATCAAGCGAAAGAACACCTATGAGCGCATGTTGCAAAGCGCAGCAGCCTGTGGGTTTTCATTGCAGCGCACTGAAAAATACTTTGTACACGATGGACTGCAAGATATTTTTTGTTATGCAGGTAAAAATAATCCTGAGCTATATTTCAACCAATCTGTTCGCTCTGGTATATCCTCGTTTGCTTTGTGGCCAAACGAAACCAATGAAGGATTGAAACGCCTGCGAGAGGATATGGAAAGTGGCGCCTTTGATGTAATTAGAAAGCAATATGATAATGACTTAGGCGACTACATCTTCGTTGTCCTTAAGCTATCTAAGCACGAAACCATATAATACTCTGGAGTACATACAGTAGCGGAAAAGAACATGTACCTATCTGGCGCAAGCGCTCCGAAGCGTCTCTCGTCTCACTTAATTAGCCAGTTACAAACCGGTATAAAGCGCCCCCCACCATTTCCCCAAAATCCACTACTTTCATACTGTGAAAATATTATTTGCAATACAAGGCACCGGCAATGGCCACCTGAGCAGGGCGCGCGATGTGTATCCCGAAATTGCCAAACATGGCGAAACCGATGTGCTGATAAGCGGCATTCAGGCCGATGTAGACTTTCCGTATCCTGTCAAGTATAAGCGATATGGTATGAGCTTTATGTTTGGCAACAAGGGCGGGGTAGATATCTGGGGCACTGCGCGCAAGGTAAAGCTGCTGCAATTGCTCAAAGACATTAAGGATTTTCCGGTAGAGGACTACGACCTTATTATCAATGATTTTGAACCAATAACGGCATGGGCATGCAAAAAGAAAAAGCTGCCCTGCATATCGCTCAGCCATCAGTGTGCGGTGTTGCACCCTAATGCCCCCCTGCCCGACGAAGACGACCCTATGGGCCGACTGGTGCTGCAACGTTATGCGCCCACTACCGATGCCTATGGCTTTCACTTCAAGGAATTTGGACCGCAAATATATACGCCCGTTATCCGCAAAGACATACGCCGATTGACGCCCACCAATCTGGGCCACTATACGGTGTACTTGCCAGCCTATGCCGATGAACGCATTGTACATCACCTGTCGCAGTTTCCGGATGCGCGATGGGAAGTGTTTTCGAAGCACAATAAAACGCCGTTTACCAAGGGCAATGTCACCGTTCGCGGTATAGACAATGCCGCCTTTACCCAAAGCATGGCATCAGCCGCGGGCGTGCTGTGTGGAGCTGGTTTTGAAGGGCCTGCAGAGGCGATGTACCTGGGCAAGAAAGTAATGGTAACCCCTATGCAGGCACAATACGAACAACAGTGCAATGCCGCTGGCGCGGCTGCCATGGGCGCCGCAGTAATAAAAACGCTGGACGATAAAAACTACCCCATAATTCGCCGCTGGATAGACGAGGGCAAACCCATAGAAGTAAATTACCCTGATATAACAGCCGATATTATAGCAGAAATAGTACGCAAGCATGGCAAATAGCGCGCGGTTACACAACTGCGGGCGTTAGGTATATAACTATATACCCATAAACCGCCTGCAATAAACACATTCGATACCTACGGCATCGGCGCATATTGTATTACTTTGCTATAAATATTTGATGCCTACAGCATCATTACTATCCGAATATTATTGATATGGCTGCGCATATGCGATCTATAATGTTGAGATAATATTACCAATGCCGTAGCAGCCCGCGATGCTGTAGGCATCGCAAGTAATTAGCCACAAATCGGCGCCCATTCTACAAACACATTCGATACCTACGGCATCGGCGCATA
>CAIRYK010000013.1 GCA_903882805.1 uncultured Bacteroidota bacterium
AATTAGTCTAAGAATCCCACGTTATACATACATTCGATGCCTACAGCATCGCCTGCAATGACTATGATTTTTACAAACACATCCGACCTCATCTGCATCGCACATGATTACTACAAACCTTTGCCACAATACCCGATGGCAAGCCATCGCATGTTTATAGCACACAACAACAAAACGCCCCGATGCTGTAGGCATCGTATGTTTTACCACCACTGGAATTAGTCTAAGAATCCCACGTTATACATACATTCGATACATACGGCATCGCTCAGTTAAAACACCTATAACCGCTATTATCTGGCTTTGGTCGACACTTTGTAATAATTGTACACGCTCACCACGGTAACATTGGGATGTTCGTATTTTTCCACAAACGTATCAATCCTAACTATCTGGTCGCGCTGCTCGGTGAGCGTAGAAAATTTACCGCCGGGGTATTTTATCTTCATCCAGTTTGCCGCCCCCATACGGTCCATACGCTCTACAATGTTTGTAATGGGTAGCGGTTTCTTTTTCCCGTCTTTATCGGTATAGGTGTGGGCATGGTCGGTATAGTTTTTAAACAGCGATATATACCGTACCGCTGCAAAATCCTTCACCGTATCATCGTCCATCAGGCTGTCTCTGCTATCATAGCATTTGTATACAAACGAGGTATCGGCCACATAAAACGTATCGTATCTGTAAAACTCAGGCACTGTATATATATCCGTAATTACGGCAGGGTCGCCGGGCGCACCGGTCATACTGTGGCAGCAATTATAGGGGTTCCATATTTTGGGGTCGTAGTGAGTTTTGCGTTTATTACGGGCGTCGGCATGGGCTGCAATCCCCCCCCCCATTACGACCGCGGTAATTAAGGCCGCTATTTTTCCAGTAGTATGCATATAGCTATTCCTCGGCGGTTGGTTTTGCAGGCTTTTCTACCTCTACAACTTTA
Organism: uncultured Bacteroidota bacterium; assembly: GCA_903882805.1. Classification (GTDB taxonomy): domain Bacteria; phylum Bacteroidota; class Bacteroidia; order Chitinophagales; family Chitinophagaceae; genus Nemorincola. Next base: position 941 of record CAIRYK010000013.1, read on the forward strand.
TAATACCTGCGCACGGTCATCTGGTTGGCGCCAGTTAACGGGTCGGTTACCACGGTAGTATCTGCCCTAACAATATTCGATTTTATCTCTTTCACCTCCGTAACATTGCCATTGCTGTATTCCAGGCATCTCCACGAGTCCGACTCCATTTTATCGTATCTGAAAATCGTCTTCCTAACAACCGATGGCTTGGGCTTACCGTCTACATCTATAAAAGTGTGCATGTAGTTGGTAAACGTTTTCACGAAGTTGATATGTTGCAGCACATTAGCATCGCTGATCGTATCTACATTCAGTTGCGAATTGTAGGCATCGTAGCATTCATACTTCAGTACGGTGTCGTTATGGTCTACCGGCCAGTGGTGGTAAAACTCGGGAAAATAAAAATACTTTACTTCTCCGGGCGCTATCGGCCGGGTGTTAGCTGTATCGGTGTTGGGCGTTATGGCGGCAGGCTTGCGTTTTACTTCTTTTGGTCGTGCGCCGCTGGGCTCCTGCGCCGCTGCGCCGGTGGCCAATCCACTAAACACTAAAGCTATTACTACCGATGCTGCTTTCATAGACACACTGCAAACTAAACAATTTTCCCAAGTTTACCATATACATCCTACGGCTACTGACACAGATTTAGGAAACCATTATCAAAACAAATGCGGCCCGCTGTATTTCGGGCCGCATTTACTTTACTATTTCAATACTATTATTCGTTACTTATTTATAAGCAGGTACATCACCTTACTACCGCCCTCGTACCGGACTGTTATCAGGTACATGCCCTTGGCCATGCCCTCATCCAGTACTATGTGATCGTTCACCAATCCACCCTGCGCATTCATTTTGTGCGTGTACACGATTCTACCCAGCATATTGGTAATGTCTATCACTACCTCCATGTCTTTGTCTACGCCTACATTGCCTTTCAGTACAAACTCACCATTGTTCGGGTTGGGTACCACCGTAAAGTCGGCGGCTGTAGCTGTAGCAGTTTCGCTAGCGGTGTCGCCTGCCATTCTGCAACTTGTTACCACCACCGATTCGGTAGCCGTACAACCCGTAGACGTTATTACATACGACACAGTAGCCACCCCATTGGCAACGCCCGTCACAACACCGGTAGTACTTCCTATCGATGCTATCGATGGGTTAGAGCTGCTCCATGTTCCGCCGCTGCTTGCGTTAGCCAGCGTACGTGTAAAACCGTTACACACATCGGTAGGCAATTGTATCGGCGACAGATCATTAACTGTAACCGACTGTGTTGCAGTACAACCCGTTGATAGTCTGTAAGAAATAACTACAGCGCCGCCGCCGGCCATTCTGCCTGTTACCACGCCCGTTGTTGAGCCTATCAACGCCAAACCGCCGTTGCTGGTGTACCAGGTTCCGCCAGGCGTTGCATCGGTTAGCGTTATGCTTTGACCTACGCATACACTTGAAGCGCCAACCACAGTCGACAATGGATTAATGGTGAGGAACGACGTATCAACGCAGCCAGTTGGCATAGTGTAGGTCAGGAACGCTGTACCGGCAGATACACCGGTTACAATAGCGGTAGATGAACCAATTGTAGCCAGAGCCGGCGAACTGCTCGACCAAGCGCCGCCAGCAACGCCTGCTGTCATAGTTATCGTTTGTCCGGTACATACCATTGTTGGTCCGTATATAGGCGAGAACGGATTCACCACCATTGTTTTGGTAGCAACGCAGCCCGAACCGAATGAGTAGCTTATAGTTACCGTAGCGCCAGAGATACGACCAGTAACAATACCTGTTGAGCCAACCAATGCAAGACCGCCATTGCTGCTCGTCCAGGCGCCGCCGGGCGATGAGTTGGTCAGCTGAGCTGTTTGGCCGCTACATACAAAGGAAGGACCAGATATAGAAGCCGGACCAGACGATATGGTAGCCACCACTGTGTTCATACAGCCCGTTGGCATTACATAAGATATTGTAGATGTACCCGCAGATATACCTGTTAGCGTACCGGAAGAAGAACCAATGGTTGCTACGCCAGTATTAGAGCTTATCCACGAACCACCCGATGTAGTAGTAGCCAGCGTACTTGTCAATCCTACACATGCGCTCGGCGTACCGGTGATGGCCGATAGCGCGCCTACTGTTACAGTCAGCGTGGCGCGGCAGCCACTGCCCAAAGTATAGGATATTGCTACCGCTCCAACGCCTATGCCCGAAACAACGCCTGTTGCAGACCCCACGGTAGCTCTCAGCATATTACCGCTCGACCATGTACCGCCTGCAACCGAATTGGTAAGCGTAGTAGACTGACCAAGACAAACAGAAGAACTACCTGAAATTGCCGCAAGATCGCTAACTGATATTGTTTTGGTAGACTGACAACCTGTAGAAAGTGCATAGGTAATTGTCGCCGACCCTGTAGCAACGCCAGTTACAATACCTGTACTGCTACCTACCGTAGCTACACCCGTTGTTCCGCTGGTCCATGTACCGCCGCTTACCGTAGATGTAAATGTTGTGGTCTGGCCTGCGCATACGCTTGTAGCGCCTGTCAGCGTAGCCGATGGGTTAACTGTCATAGATGCCGTTGCTCTACAACCTGTACCCAACGTATAGGTAAATGTTACTAATCCGCTACCCACGCCAGTTACCACACCTGTAGCCGAACCAATTGTCGCACGGAGTGTATTGTTGCTTGCCCAGGTACCGCCAGCCACAGCATTACTTAATGTTGTTGTCTGACCTGTACACACAGTTGTTGCACCGGTTATAGCCACTAGCGGATTTATAGTTACTGTGCGCACCGCGCTGCAACCAGACCCTATTGTGTAAGAAATTACCGCGGTGCCTGCAGCTACTCCGGTTACTACACCCGTAGCCGAGCCAACGGTTGCAGTAGCGAGGTCGCTGCTGCTCCATGTGCCGCCGCCTGTGCCGTTGAGTGTTGTTGTCTGCCCTACACAGGCGGAAGCTGTACCGGTTATAGCGCCAAGCGATGCAATGGTTACAGGTATAGTTGTGCGGCAACTGCCCAATGTATAAGAGATGCTCACCGTACCATAACTGGTGCCGGTTACAACACCGGTGGTAGAACCAACCGTTGCGATCAACACATTACCGCTGGTCCATACGCCGCCGCTTATAGCATTGCTAAGTGTAGTAGAAGTACCAGTACAAGCAGAAGTAGTACCTGTAATTGTAGGCGGTGTAGTAATGATCGATACGGTAGTGTTGCGTACACAACCAGATGATAGTGTATAAGTTATTACCGACGAGCCAGCGCTTACGCCAGTTACCACGCCAGTAGAAGAACCTATTGTAGCCACACCTGTGCTACCGCTAGTCCATACACCGCCGCCAGCAAAACTTGCTAATGTTATCGTAGATCCAACACAGGTTCCGCTTGAGCCTGTAATTGCATAAGATGTATTAACCGTCACTGTTTTTATAGAATAACAGCCTGTTGCCAATGAATAGGTGATTGTTGCAGAACCTGCCGCTACCGCTGTTACAACTCCGGTAGATGAACCCACAGATGCGATAGCTGAATTGCTGCTGGTCCAGGTACCGCCCGGCACCGCGTTGGTATAGGTATTGGTCTGATCCATACAAAGCGGTGTAGTTCCGGCAATTGCAGCAACCGGATTAACGGTTACAACTGTTGCGCCAGAGCAACCCGTAGACAGAGTATAAGAAATCACCGTTGTGCCGGCAGATATACCCGTTACTAAGCCCACAGCGCTGATTGTGCCCACTGCAGTTGCGCTACTCGACCATGTACCGCCGCTTACTGAATTTGCAAGGGTCGTAGTTTGACCATTACATACCGAGGTAGTACCCGTAATAGACGAGAAGTTATTGACTGTAACGCTTGTAGAATTTACACAACCGTTGCTCAAAGTATATGTTATGTTCACATTGCCTGCCAGTATACCTGTTACAATACCAGTGGTAGACCCTACGCTCGCTATCGCTCCATTACCTGTTGTCCAGGTACCGCCTGATACTGCATTGGCAAGTGTTGTAGTCTGACTTGCACATACTGTGGTAGTACCGGTTATGGGTTCAGATGGCAGTACGGTTACAGTTGCATTTGCAATACAACCTGTAGGCATTATATAGGATACCAAAGCAGTACCAGCCGTAACACCCGTTACTATACCGGTAGCAGAACCAATAGTAACAGTAGCATCGGCGCTCTCCCATGTACCGCCAGCGGTAGCATCGGTTAGCGTAAGCGTTGATGATTTACATACTGGACCAGCGCCTGAAACAGGCGACAGCGGATTAACGGTTACAGATGTAGTAGCCACGCATCCGGTACCCAACGTATAAGATATTGTTGCCGTACCGCTAATGTTACCTACTACAATACCAGTAGTAGACCCTATGAGCGCTATACCACCGTTGCTGCTTGTCCAGGTACCGCCGCCTACAGCATCGGAAAGCGTATAAGACAAGCCAGAGCAAATAGTTGTTGTGCCAGCAATAGGCGCTAATGGATTAATAGTTATTGTTGCAGTTGTAGAACAGTTGAGCGAAGCCTGGTAAGTGATTACCGCTGTACCGGCAGCTACTCCGGTCACTACACCTGTAGACGACCCTACCGAAGCAACCAGCGTATTGCTACTTATCCACGTGCCGCCGCCCGTGCCGCTCGTCAATGTAGTTGTCTGCCCCACGCAGGCGCTTGATGCGCCAACTATAGAAGAAAGCGCCGATATAGTTACTGTGGTTGTGTAGGTACAACCTGTGGCAGCTACGTAATAACCTATCGTGGTGGTACCTGCGCCAATGCCGGTAACAACGCCTGTGGTAGTGCCTACATCTGCAATACCTCCGTTTGCTGTAATCCATACGCCGCCGCCTGTTGCATTAGAGAGAGTTGTTGTCTGCCCCACGCAGGCGCCAGCCAGGCCTGTAGTTGCGGCAAGAGGATGTACAGAAACCGCATAAGTAGTATAGCAGCCGCTCGACATCATGTAGGTAATTACCTCTGTGCCAGCCGCTACGCCCGTTACTACTCCGGTAGTCGAACCAACAGTTGCCACCGAACCGCCGGAAATCCAACTACCGCCGCTTACTGAATTACCCAACGTAATTGTCTGATTAGCACATACAGTTGTTGGTCCGTAGGTAGTACCCAGATTGTTTACTGTAACAGTTTTTGAGGCTACACAACCTGTAGAAATAATTGTATAAGAAATTATGGCAGTTCCCGGCATTACTCCAGTTACCAAACCAGAAGAAACTGTTGCGATACCTCCGTTGCTGCTGGTCCAAGCGCCGCCCGGAGTTGCATCTGCCAACGTTATAGACTGACCAATACATACATTATCAAGACCGGTCATTGCAGCCAACGGATATACTCTTACGGACATTGAATCCATACAGCCAGTTCCCATGAGGTAGGTGATCATAGACGTGCCGGCCGAAACACCTGTAATGCTACCGGTAGAACCTGCCGATGCAATACCAGAATTAGAACTTACCCATGCGCCGCCGCTAGTTCCGTTAGTTAGCGTTATAGATTGCCCCTCGCAGACCGTGGTTGACCCAACTATTGATGAAATAGGGTTGACCGCCACTGTAGTGGAAACAAGGCAACCATAACCGAAGCTATAAGAAACCACCACTGGACCGCCGCCAGACAATCTGCCGGTAAGTACACCTGTGTAGGTATCCATTAGAGCCAAACCTCCATTACTACTGCTCCACAATCCACCCGGAACAGCATTGGTATAGGTTACTGACTGTCCTGTACACACAAATGATGAACCTACTATTGGTCCTGGAGGCGTGGTTACATTGATAGTAGTAGTACGCGTACAACCCGAGGGCACTGTATAGGTTACCACGATTGTGCCCAAAGACACGCCTGTAACAATACCTGATAACGTACCCAGAGTGGCTATCGCACTCGAACCAGTTGTACTCCATGTACCGCCCGGAGTTGCATCTGCAAGGTAAAGGTTGTAACCAACACACACCGCTGAACCGCCCGTTATTGGCAATATCGGACCTATGTTAACGCTGGTTGTGGCATAACAAGAAGTCCCGGTTGAATAAGTGATAGTAGCAGAACCACCGAATACCCCCAGAACATCGCCTGTAGTTGACCCAACTGTTGCAATAGCAATGTTGCTGCTAGTCCAGTTACCGCCGCCCACACTGTTAGAGAGCGTTGTTACGCTGCCTGCACAAACAGTTGTTGTACCAGTTATTGCAGGCACAGCTGTATTTGCTGTAAAATCAGAAGCAACCGAACAACCAGTAGATAATACATAAGAAATAGTAGATGTACCTGTGCTTACTGCGGTTACAATGCCGGTGGAACTACCAATGGTTGCAATTCCCGTATTTGTGCTACTCCAAACTCCGCCTGAAACTGAGTTCGTTAATGCAGATAGAGAGCCAACACATGCAGACATTGATCCGCCAATTGCAGAAGGAGATGCATTTACGGTCAATGCAGTAGTAGTTGTACATCCGGTTCCAAGAGTGTAGGTTATTGTCGCAGTACCTGCTGCAACTCCCGTAGCAATACCAGTTGATGACCCAATAGTCGCAATGCCGGTAGATGAACTGCTCCAGGTGCCGCCCCCGCTGTTAGAAAGTGAAGTTGTAGCGCCTCGACAAACAGTAGTCGTACCGGATATAGCTGAAGGCGTAGGGTTAACCGTTAAAACAGTGGTTGTGATACAACCTGTACCCAGTGAATAAGTTATTGTTGAAGTACCAGCAGATACACCCGTTGCAACACCAGTAGTAGTGCCAATGGTAGCAACGCCGGTAGTAGAACTGCTCCAGGTGCCGCCGCCAGTGTTGGTGAGCGTTGTGGTCAATCCTTCGCAAACAGTTGTTGTACCACCGATTGCTGATGGCAATGGATTAACAGTCAATACTGTTGTGTTGATACAGCCAGTGCCCAATGTGTATGTTATTGTGCTCGTACCAGCAGCTACGCCGGTTGCTATACCAGTAGATGAACCAATTGTGGCAACGCCAGTAGATGAGCTGCTCCAGGTACCACCGCCAGTGTTGGTGAGCGTTGTGGTCAATCCCTCACAAACAGTTGTTGTACCGCCAATAGGTGATGGTGTAGCATTAACAGTCAATACAGTTGTGTTGATACAGCCTGTGCCTAATGTATAAGTGATTGTGCTCGTACCCGCTGCAACGCCAGTTGCAATACCGGTTGATGAACCGATAGTTGCAACGCCAGTAGATGAGCTGCTCCAAGTTCCACCGCCAGTGTTGGTGAGCGTTGTGGTCAATCCTTCGCAAACCGTTGTTGTACCGCCGATTGCTGATGGCAATGGATTAACAGTTATTGCCTCTACAGCAAAACAGCCGCCAGGTAGTGTATAATGTATGTATGCAACGCCATCTAAAGAACTGGTAATAACTCCAGATGTTGAACCTATATCAGCGATAGTTATATCGGTACTTGACCAAATACCTCCGGGTGTTGCATTTGATAAAGTAATTGACGATCCACTACATACTGTTGTTGTCCCTGTAATTATTGCAGGCATAGGATTCACGGTAATAGTAGTTGCGGCATAGCAACCTGTCCCTAATGTATAGGTAATCGCTGAAGTACCTGCTAAAACCGCATCGACAAAACCACTTACAGAACCAATGGTTGCCACTCCAGTTACACTACTACTCCATACTCCGACGCCTGAGCTATACAAAGTCGCAGTATCGCCTTCACAAAAAACAGTTGTACCTGTTACCGAAGCAGGTGTAGCATTGACTGTTAAAGTAGCGCTTGCATAACACCCTGTCGGTAATATGTAATCTATTAAAACCGTGCCAGCAGAAACGCCGGTGGCCACACCGGTAGAATTGTTGACGGAGGCAATTGCGGCGTCGTCAGAAATCCAAGTACCTCCACCCGTTCCGTTTGCCAATGCAGTTGTGTATCCGGTACAAACAACGAGCGTGCCGGTAATGGTTGCAGGTAAAGGATTGACAGTCACTAAACTTGTAGTGTAGCAACCTGTTGGCAATGTATAGGTGATTGTAGATGTACCAACGCTAACGGTGGCAACATCCCCGGTTGAAGTACCTATTGTTGCCACAGCAATATTGCTGCTACTCCAAACACCGCCGCCGGAATTAGAAAGCGTACTTCCGTCACTATTACAAATAGACGTGACGCCAACAATCGGGAACGGTAAAGGATGAACAGCAAAGGAGGTTGTAGTAATACAACCTGTACCTACTGTATAGGTTATTGTAGTAACGCCCAACGAAACCGTATTAACGACCCCGGTCGCAGACCCGATAGTGGCAACTGATATATCAGAACTCAACCAGGTACCGCCTGGCGTTGCATTTGTAAGCGTGGTTGTCACTCCACTACAGAACACCGTTGCTCCTGAAATAGCCGTAGGAAGCGCATTAACTGTTATCGTTTTCGTTGAATAACAACCAGTAAGTAGTGTAAAGGTAACCGTAGCAGTACCATAAGTTACACCAGTTACTGCTCCGCTAAAGTAATCGATGGTGGCTATTGTAGTGTCATTAATGGTCCAAGTACCTCCATCTGTGTCATCTAAGAACAATGGAGTGCCCAAACATACATTATCACTTCCTGTAATTGGCGCAGCAAACGGATCAATTAGCATACCCACAGACGCATAGCATCCATTGCTTAAAGTATAAGATATGGTAGATGTACCGCCGCTAATACCCGTTACCAAGCCCGTCGCTGAGCCTATTGTAGCAACTCCAGTTAAACTGCTCGACCATACTCCACCGGCCGTCGAGTCCGAAAGTGTAGTAGTAAATCCTGCGCAGACTTCGAAAGAACCGACCATATCGTCTGGTGTAGCCAACACTTCAACATCGCGGGTGGCTATACACCCTGTAGGTAAGGTATATGTAATCGTTGATGTGCCTGCGGTCATACCTGTAACAACACCTGTCAACAAATTTATATTTGCATTCAAATCAGAACTGCTCCATGTACCGCCGCCAGCATCTGTTAGCGTAATATTACTCTGTTCACATACGGTTAATGGTCCGCTTATTGCTGCAGGAAGTGGATTAACCGTAACTGCGCTTGTTGCGATACAACCAGTTGGTAGGTAATAGGATATTACTGTAGTACCTGCTGCAATACCCGATATATCGCCAATCGCTGAACCAATTGTTGCCACGGCTGTATTACTACTTACCCAGTCCCCACCAAGTATAGCATGTGATAATGTATCGCCGGGCAAGCCTTCACAAACATTTAGTCGACCAAGAATTGGCGACAGCAATTCGTTTATATTAATCGTATCGTAAGAATAGCAACCGGTACCGAGGGTATAGGTAATCATAGCAGTACCTGAAAGTATACCGGTAACTATACCGCTTGCAGTTCCTACAGTTGCAACCGCAGTATTACTACTCGACCAAACGCCGCCGCCAGTGGAGTTCGTATAGGTCGTGGGGAAGCCCGTACAAATATCCGTCGGCCCAGATACAGCTGCCGGAAGTGGATTAATTAATACCGATGTTGAAGTAATACACCCAGTTGGCAGCGTGTAGGTTATCAGAGCTGTACCAAGCGATACTCCGGCAAGCAATCCTGTGGTGGAACCAATAGTGGCCACTGACAAATTGCTACTCAACCAAGTACCGCCGCCAGTATTGGTCAATACTGTGTTTTGTCCAAGACAACCATTAGAACTACCTGTTATAGCTCCGGGTAATGGATTGACTGTAAAAGTAGCCGTTGCGTGGCAGCCTGTTGCCAATACATATGTTATACGAGCTGTTCCGGCCGATACGCCGGTCACGATACCTGTAGATGAACCTATAGTAGCTACGCCGGAATTAGAACTTGACCAAGTGCCTCCGCCTGCGCCGGTTAATGTACTTGTTAAACCCGAACAAACGGATAATGTACCAGATATACCTGAAGGCAAATCATTTACAGTAATCATTTTTGTAACGTAACAACCGGTGGGTATCGCATAGGTAATTGTTGCTGTTCCTCCGCTTTCTCCGGCTACCAAACCGGTCCCAGAGCCTACTGTAGCTACTGCAATATCTGAACTACTCCATACTCCGCCACTTGTGGCGCTCGAGAAAGTAGTTGTCAAGCCATCGCATATGGCGCTCGCACCAGAAATTGTACCTGGTATGGAATCAACAATCAACCGCTCTACCGACAAACAACCGGTCGGTAATATATATTGAACAAACGTTGTATCATAGCCTCTTACCGCTGTTACTACACCCGACAACGAGCCTACAGTAGCAACAGTTACATCTGTACTGTTCCATGTTCCACCCGGAGTTGCGTCGGTAAAGGTTACTGAAACTCCCTGACAAACACTTGCCGGAGCAATTACTGCAGCAGGCTTAGGATTAACAGTCGCAGATTTTGTTACATTACACCCACTACCCATTGTATAGGTAAATGTTACTGTTCCTGGAGCTACTCCATAAGCAGATCCAGACACAGAACCAATTGTAGCGACGCCTAATGTAGAACTGCTCCATATGCCGCCCACTGTCGCATTTGTATAATAGGCAGAATCTAATTCACAAAATTCACTCAATCCACCAATGGCTGCCGGTAATGGCTGCACCGTAACCACTGTTGTTGCTATGCAGCCTGTTCCTAAAGTATAGGTTATAACAGATGTTCCAGCCGACACGCCAGTAGCAATTCCCGATGCCGAACCTATTGTTGCTACACCTAACGCGCTGCTCGACCAAGTTCCGCCGCCTGAATTGGACAGAGAAGTAGTGAGCCCCTCACAAACTGCAGTAATTCCGGTAATGGCCGATGGTAAAGGGTTAACAGTAAATACCGTTGTCGTGATGCAACCCGTTGGTAACGTGTATGTAATAGTAACGGTTCCAGACAGTACGCCTGTTACTGTTCCTGTAGACGATCCTACTGTCGCGATTGCAATATTGTTGCTAGACCAGGTTCCGCCGCCGGCATTAGATAATGTCGACTGACTACCTACACAAGCGGAAGCTGTGCCGGTAATCGCAGATGGTAATGGATTTACTGTAAAAACTGATGTTGTAATACATCCGGTGCCCAATGAATACGTAATAGTAGCTGTACCGCTTGCAACTCCGGATACTACACCGGTTGATGAACCTATAGTGGCTATTCCGGTATTGGAACTGCTCCAAGTACCGCCGCCGGTATTTGAAAGCGTGGTAGTCAATGTCTCACATACAAATAATGTACCTGTTATTGGGTTAGGTAAACTATTGACAGTAACTACTGTGGTAGTCATACAGCCTGTATGCAAAGTATAAGTTATTGTAGATGTTCCAGCTGAAACGCCTGTCATAACCCCGGTTGATGAACCAATGGTAGCTACTCCAGGTGTTGCGCTTAGCCAGGTTCCGCCGCCGCTGTTAGATAAAGTTGTGGTTTGTCCTGAACATATTGTAGTACTTCCTGTTATTGCTGTTGGTAACGGATTGACTGTAACAATGGTAGTGGTAACACAGCCTGTAGGTAATGTATAAGTAACCACCGTTGTGCCTGCAGCGACACCCGTTACAACTCCTGTAGTTGATCCAATTGTTGCAACACCCAATGTAGAACTCATCCATGTGCCGCCGCCGGCATTAGATAAAGTTGTTGTCAGGCCTGTACAAACTGCCGATGAGCCGGTAATAGCTCCCGGCAAAGGATTGATTGTAGCAGTAGATACTGTGTAGCAACCTGTAGGTAATGTATAGGTTATAAAAGATGTACCTGCAGATATACCGGTAAGTACACCTGTTGTCGACCCAATTGTTGCAATGCCGACCGACGAACTAACCCATTCGCCTCCTCCACTATTGGTTAAGGTAGTAGTTTGACCGCTACAAACAGCCAAAGTCCCTGATGTTGCGGATGGCAACGGATTTACAGTAACGACGGTCGTCGCTATGCAACCAGTTGCAAGCATATAGGTAATTGTAGATGTACCGGAAGCTATACCAGAAACAACACCTGTAGATGACCCAATGGTAGCAACGCCGGTGTTGGCGCTTGTCCAGGTTCCGCCGCCGCTGTTTGACAAAGTAGTTGTTTGCCCCTGACACACATATGCCGTACCTGTGATTGCCGACGGAGCTGCAAAAACCGTAGCAGTTTTTGTTATATAACAACCTGTGGTAAGCGTATAGGTAATGGTTACTGTGCCCAATGTCACTCCGGTTACCACCCCTGTCGATATGTCTATTGTCGCAACAGATGGTGCGCTCGATATCCACGCGCCGCCGCCAGTATTAGTATAAGTTGTTGTGGCGCCCTGACAAAGAGATGATGTGCCGGTAATTGCATTCGGCAACGGGTTCACCACAAAGGCTTCTGTTGCAGCACACCCATTACTGAAAGAATACGATATAGTTAGCGTTCCGGTTGAAATACCTGTTACTATACCGGATACAGACCCAACTGTTGCAAAAGATAAATTACTGCTACTCCAGGTTCCGCCGCCATCAGGGTCGGTAAGAGTCGTGGTAGCGCCTTCACAAATATCAAAATCACCGGCTATATCAGATGGCGTTACAAGAACGCTCATCGTTTTAGATGTATAACATCCGGTTGGCAGTGTATAAGTTATAATTGCCGTACCCGCTGTCACACCGCCTATTTCACCAGTGATATTATCAACTGTTACAGTAGCCTCATCAGAATTCCAGATACCTCCCCCGACATTGGTCAAAAACACCGAGTAGTTTTCGCATACCGAAGATGGTCCGCTAATAGCAGAGGGCAATGGGTTTACTGTCGTAACCGTTGTTGCTATACAACCGCCGGGCATAGTGTAAGATACAAGAGAAGTACCTGAGGCGATACCTGTAACCACACCGGTAGTAGAGCCGATCGTGGCAACGCCGGGACTGGTACTTCTCCATGTGCCGCCGCCGGTAGAATTCGTTAGTGTCACGGTTTCGCCAATACAAATTGGCGCATTACTTAAAATTGGCGTAATCAAAGCGTTTACGTTGACGCCAGTTACATTATAGCATCCTGTTGCAATTGTATAAGTAATAGTGGCCAGGCCCGAAGAAGCGCCTGAAACAATACCCGTAGTAGAACCTACTCTTGCAACTATAGTATTGCTGCTGCTCCACGTGCCGCCGCCAGTACTGTTACTTAGGGTTGTGGTAAATCCGGCGCAGAGGTCGGTAGTGCCCGTTATACTTGCAGGTATAGGGTTAACCAGCAAACTCCTCGTAGCAATACAACCCGTTGGCAGGCTGTAAGTTATGGTCGCTGTGCCGCTTGCTACACCGGTAACAATGCCCGATGCTGAGCCTATTGTGGCATGCGATATATCACTGCTGCTCCATGTGCCACCGGCCGAGCCATTGCTCAACGTTATTGATGCGGCTTCGCAGACAGACGACGCACCGGTTATGCTACCGGGCAACGGATTAACAGTTGCTACTTTTACGGCAAAACATCCAGTAGATAATTGATAAGTAACTACCGACGTGCCAGAAGATACAGCAGTAAGTATGCCAGAGGATGAACCAATTGTAGCAACGCCTGTGGCGCTACTGCTCCAAGTACCTGTTCCTGTAGCATCAGTCAATGTAGTTGAAAATCCAACGCAAGCTTGAGCAGTACCGCCAATTGCGGCTGGAACAGGGTTAACAAGCGCTGTTGTAGTAATCTGACATGTGGTTGGTAGCGTATAGGTAATTATGGTTGTACCTGCCGCTACACCAGTCATTATGCCGGTTCCCGATCCAATCGTGGCTACACCGGTATTGCTGCTCAACCAAGCCCCGCCCCCGCTGTTAGTAAGCGTACTTGTTGCGTTTACGCATACTGTAGTGGTTCCTGAAATGGCTGACGGCAATGGATTGACAGTTACGGTAACAGATGCCAAACAACCAGAGGGTAATAAATAAGAAATTGTAGTAGTGCCTGCGCCTACGCCAGTTACGATGCCGCTTGCAGTACCGACAGTAGCTACTCCGGTTGCGCTGCTGCTCCATGCCCCGCCTGCTGTAGCATCTGTAAGTGTAATTGTAGAGCCGGCGCATACACTACCTGCACCTGATATTGGCAATAATGGATTGACTGTAACAGTGGTTGTTACCTGACATCCCGCGGATGTGCCATATGTTATTATGGCAGTACCGGTTGCAACGCCCGAAACAATACCTGTGCCGCTTCCTACAGAGGCCACTCCGCTATTGCTGCTGGTCCATGCTCCGCCGGGTGTGGCATTAGTAAATGTATAAGTAAGTCCAAAACATATTGGTGATGAACCGGAAATTGCAGCAGGAGTTGTATTGATGGTAGCTGTAACGGTAGCATCCGTGCCACAACCTGTTGTATAGGTGATAAGGGTATTGCCTGCCGACACGCCCGTTAGTAACCCATTTGCTGAGCCAACTGTTGCAATTGCCGGATTACTGCTATACCATACCCCGAAAGGAACAGTATTAGACAGTGTAGTTGTAGCCCCTTCGCAAAGCAACGGAGTACCGGTTGTGGCAGCAGGCTGCACATTCACTGTAAATGTAGCGGTAGCCGCGCAACTGCCTACTGCATAGGAAATGGTAGTTGTACCGCCTGTAATACCCGTAACATCGCCCGACAACGACCCAACTGTGGCCACTCCGGGATTGGCGCTCGACCATACCCCACCCGACGAAACGTTTGAAAGCGTGGTTGTTGCACCGTTACAAACTTTAAAAACTCCTGTAATTGGCGAGCTGGTAATATCTATTTGTTTTGTAACCGCGGCGCCACAGCCTGTATTATAAGTTATTATGGCAGTACCCAGGGCTACACCGGTAACAATGCCTGTTGTAGAACCAACACTGGCTACCGCATCATTGCTCGACGACCACAAACCATACAATGCAGTATTGGTATATGTGGTGGTAGAACCGTTACATTGCGACGAGATACCTGCTATTGCCGATGGAGTGGTTTTGACCATAGCAGTAGTAGTAACCTGACAACCGGAACTTGTAGCATAAGTAATGATGGTTGTGCCCTGAGCAACTCCTGTCATCAATCCACTTGCAGAGCCAATAGTAGCAACTCCTGTAGCGCTGCTCAACCATATTCCGCCTGCCAAACCATTGGTAAGGGAACTGGTTGCTCCGCTGCATATGGTGGTTGTACCTCCAATGGCCGTTGGCAAAGGCGCTACAACTACTGTTGAAGTTGCAGTGGCCAATAATCCGTTACCATCTGTCATCGTTACAGTATATACATAGGTAACAGTTACTGTTGATGTGGTAGGAGCGGCTACTACCGATGCGCCCGTTGTGGCAGAAAGCCCGGTTGCCGGAGCCCAGGTATAAGTAAATGATGGTGTGCCCGATGGGGTTGCGGTTAGCGTTGCGCTACCACCGCTACAAAATGATGAATTTGTAGGACTGACACTTATGGTAGAGTTTGCAGAAGCAATGCCAGAAAAGTCTGCGTTTGCAGCAGATAGACTTGTTGTGGTAAGGGTATGTGTGCCTGTATTAACCGCACTGTACTTTATCCATGGCAACGAACCAGGATAAGCCCCTTCCGATATACTTGCTTCTGTACCTGCTACATCTCCAACCACATAAGTGGCAGTAGCTGTATATGCCGGGCTGGTGATACCCGACAGGTTCACACTCCAATACCTGTTCAGGTAATTTGTTGTGCTGGCATTTTGCGGATGTTTAGCTTTGGTCACATTCACAGCAGCATCGGCGCCACCGGCAAAAGAGCCGCTGGTAATATTCAATGTAATTGGCGAATATGTTGGCGTATTATCACCTATAGGAAATAAATACGACCCCGTAGCGCTAAATTGTTTACGAACTTTGCCTGCTCCATTTGCCACAATCATGGTTGAAGATGAAAAAGAACCGGAAATTGCGGCTGCTGCAGACCCCAGTATCAGATCGTTAGCGCCAATATCAAGACGCCCTGAGGTCATTGTCAGGGTACCATTTACTTGCGCATTGCCGGAAAGACTAAATCCACCCGAATTATTCAGTTGCAAATTGCTGAATGTTGCTCCGGAAATAGTTTTCCCGCTACCGGTCATATTTATTCTGCCAGCTCCGGTATGCGTTCCTGTGCCAGCTATATTACCTGCCACATTTATTGTCACTCCATTGTCGGCAAGCGCGCTGCCTCCAGTAAGCGTTAGTGTGCCCGGCACGCTTACCGACCCGCCAGCTACTACGGTGTTTGTACCGCTGGTATTACTATTGGTCAATCCGCCATTGTAAGTGCCGCTCACTATAGTCTGCGAACCGGCTGCATTATCGTACTCAATTTCCTGTGTCCAGGTCTGACCACTTTTAACGGGGGCAGCCGATGTGTTAGCAGTTAAAATACTCCCTGTACCAGTTATCGATGTTAAAGTACCCGACAAAGTAAATGCATTCATATCCAGAACTCCGCCAGATGTAGTAAGCGCGCCATTTACAACAAGGTTTGCAGTAGGCGACGTAGATCCGCTAGTGTTACCAAGTGTTAGATTGGTGTAAGATGTTTGCGTTACTATTGTCTGTCCGCCGGTAGCTGCATTGTAATTGACAGTACCCGGAAAATTCAAACCTGAAGGAATGGCTGTTGATCCTGTATTTTGTGTAAGTATGGTACCTGTATTAGCAAATGTAGTAATAGGGCCTACCAATTGATTGGTTCCCATATCGAGACTACCTAATGAGCCTCCGGTGGCTGTTAGCGAACTCGAAACGGTCAGATCGCCGCCCACAACGGTATTTGTACCGCTGGTATTAGCAAAAGATAGTGTTTTGTACGTTCCGCCTGGTGCAAATTGACCACCGGCTGTTGCAGTAAATGCTACAATACCTGTTGTACCAGTCCAATTCTCACCTATTGGCAAGGCAGGGTTGGTAGTAGAAGCAGTATTAATACGCCCGTTATTTGTTACAGATGTGGGCGATCCGCTCATAGCGAAGGTACTCATGTTGAGTAAGCCGCCGCTGGTTGTTATCAAATCGCCATTTACGGCAAATGCGCCAACAGCAGTATTTGTGCCGCTGGTGTTACTGAAAGTCAGGTCTCCAAACGTACCGGCTGGCACAAATTGACCGCCGGTAGTTAATGCAAATCTTACTAATCCGGTTGTTCCGCTCCAGTCTTCGCCTGAAGGCAATGCTGGACTTGTAACTGTAGATGTTACTATGGTACCATTGTTAACAACACCTGTAGGCGCTCCGCCCATTGCGAAAGTACCCATATCAACAATGCCTCCTGAAGTAGTTGTAAGTACTCCGTTAACGTTTACTACGCCGCCTGCAGTATTAGTGCCGCTGGTATTGAGCAATGTCAGGCTATTATATGTGCCGCTTACGAGTGTTTGAGCTCCAGTAGAAAGTGCATAAATTACTGTTCCCGAACCACCCCATGTTTTACCCGAAGCTATAGGCGCCGCGCTTGTTGCTGTGGGTACAGATGTACGTATGGTACCATCATTGACAATAGTAGCAAGCGTACCGCTCAAAGTGTAGGCGCCGGTCATATCCAATGTACCGCCGGCAGTTGTTGTTAAAGTACCGTTTACCACTATATTGCTCGATGCGGTATGTGTGCCGCTGGTATTAAGCAGGGTTAATTTGTTGTAAGATGTTGCAGCAACAATCGTCTGCGCCCCCGCAGCCGCACCGTATATTATTGTACCGCCCCACGTTCTGCCTGTTGGTATTGGGGTAGAACTTGTAGCCGTAGGTACAGATGTTTTGATAATACCGTTATTAGTAATAGTAGACAGCGTACCCAATAACCTGTAATTGGCAGTAAGATCGAGCGTGCCACCTGCGGTAGTAGTCAAAACACCGTTTACCGTAAGATTGTCTGCCGACGTATTGCTTCCGCTCGTAGCGCTATTGGTTAAATTTGTATATGATACAGCAGAAACAATTGTCTGACCGCCTGTAAGCGACGCATAGTTTACTGTACCACCCCAAGCCACCCCAGCTGGTATTGGCGTTGCGCTGGTAGCTGTTGGTACAGATGTTTTTAAAGTTCCCAAATTCGTATATGTCGCCGAACCACTAAGGATATTTGTTGTACCCATATCCAGCGTACCGCCAGCTGTAGAAGTATACGTTCCTCCAGACATTGTTATATTACCAACTGCAGTATTTGTACCGCTACTATTACTAAATGTTAATGACTTATAGGTACCAGCAGGTACAAACTGACCGCCGGTGGTTAGTACAAATCTCACCAAACCAGTTGTTCCTGTCCAGTTGAGCCCCGCTGGATACGGAGGGTTGGCTGTACTGCTTGTATAGAAATTACCATTATTGGTTACAGAAAAACCACCTGTCAACTGGAATGTCGCCATATTAAAAATACTCGTCGACGAAGAAATATTCAACAACGTATTGATTACTATTGCACCCACAGCAGATGCAGTGCTACCTGCATTGTTTATCTTGAGCGTACTATATGTTCCGGCTGGTACTGATTGAGTTGTTGAGGTACGTGCAAATGTTACGGTACCATTCCATGTTTTATTTGCTGGGATAGCGGGGTTTGAACTTGAGGTAGTTTGTATTTCACCTGCATTATTTATGGAAGACAAGGTTCCAAGCATCTGATTACTTGCCATCGAAAATATGCCTCCGGCTGTTGTAATAAGCGCACCGTTGATGGTCATTACCCCTCTGGCGGTATTGGTTCCGCTCGAGTTGAGCATGGTAACGTTGTTGTAAGTTCCGGCGGGCGGGCGCTGGCTACCCGTAGTACGGGCAAAGATTACGGTACCGCCCCAAATTTTACCACTAGTGATGGGTGTTGTTGCCGTGCTTGAAGTAGATAAAATGCCGCTTATCGCTGGCGTCACTGTACCACCAAGCGTACGCGTTGACATATCCAGCGTCGTTCCCGATGGCACTGTTAATGTAGCATTTACTGTTAGCGTTCCGGCTGCAGTATTGGTTCCTGATGTACCGCCTACTGACAGGTTACTATATGTTCCGGCAATTACCGTTTGCCCACCGGTTGCTGCATTATAATCTACGGTCCCTCCCCACGATTTTCCGGTTGTAAAAGGTGTAGCGCTTGTATTTTGCGTAAGTATTATACCTGAACTTGATACGGTAGCTACAGTAAGGGCATAAATACCCATATTTAGCGTACCGCCCGCGGTAGTAGTAAATGTAGTTGTTACAGATATATTGCCGTCTACTGTATTTGTTCCGCTTGAATTTAAGAGTGTTAAACTTGCATAAGGTATTACTGAAGGAATAACTTGACCGCCAGTACTTTTAGTGAACCTGACTGTGCTACTGGTTGTTGTATAACTAACTGCGCCCGACTCCGTAATTGTAAAACTGCCTGCAATATTCACTGTTCCTGATATAGTAATAACCGGCGTACCAACCCTTGTTCCGGATATAATAACGTTTCCGTATGTTTCTGACCCAACCGTTTGAGCGCCAGTACCATTAAAATCTACTGTACTTGCAGGATCGAGTGTTACGTAGTTAGGGTTTGTTGTATTTTGGTTGGTAACAGTACCCTGAGCGTTAATATCTATAGCTCCGGAACCGGTAAGACTGAACGCAGCAGGAATCGTGAGATTAAATGGCGCGCTGCCAGTGCCCACTTTCAGTGTCGCGCTATTGATTATCCAGGGGCCGCTTATAGTTCCGGTCGTCCCATTGTATAGAAAGAACGTATCGGCGGAGCTTGTAAATCCTCCAGGGTGACTACCCGACCCATTGGGGTTAACACCCCAACTATTGACGTCCTGCAATGAACCCGACGAGGCTGCGAGATTGTAATAATTGGTGGCAAATCCTTTGTGGCCGGTAATCAATAAAATAACGAGTAACAACAAAACGACAAACTGTTTTTTTGTTGCTACTAAACTGGATGGTAAGTATAAACTCATAATTTTCTATTTACTTTTTTACAATTTTCACTGCAAATATTCACTTAAGATATGTAATAAAACTACCGTTGATATTAAATATTTTATATGCTTATTAACAAAAAGAAGCGTTTTTTTTAACAAAAACACTCAGTTCGAATTTACTTAATCGTCAAGTAGATCTGACAATACACATAGATAATTTTTAACAATAACCCCGATTTGCACACATGTAATTTATTGACAATAAACAGGGTGCAATTGCCGCGCAAAAGTACGATTTTAAGCAATCAAATTACAAAATAATCAATCATTAACAGCCGATTAGCAAATTGGAATAAAACAGAATTTTTATTCCTGTTATTAACAACTCGATAAACAATAAAGTTAACAACTGATTGCCAATTTTTCAAACGTAAACATCAACTTTCATTGATATTTACGTAAAATGTTACGAAATAGTTTACTTTTTTGCTACACAAAGTTAAAATAACGGAGGTCAAAATCTTATGGCGATAATCATAATGCAATAAAACAAGGAAAATATTAAGGAAGGAACAAATAAGGAACTGTTTTTAAAGACAATTGCCAGCTTTTTATAAAATCTGCTAACAGATAAAATAAAAAAACTGGCAAGTTACTCACATCGCACCGCTACAACCGCCCACCCTTGCTACATTCCTGTCCTGGGGGATTCAGCAGGAGCTGGCCGTATAAGACTTGCCAGCGGGACAAAAGTAGTAACAAAAACCGGTTTTAAAAAAGAAATCTCACATAAATTTTCAGCCAATGCATTGAGGCGTTTATCTTCAAAAAAAGTGCGCACTATGCAAGGAGCAAGAGGGCGCACTAATAAAATAATATTTGCGTAACTAACAGAAAACGATTTGATTATAGAATAGTAGCTTTTACATCTGCCAGTATATCCAGCGTTTCTTCTTTGCTGTTGCCTTCGGCATATACTCTTAGCAGCGGCTCAGTGCCTGATGCGCGCAACATAATCCATCCGCCATTATCCAGATGATACTTAATACCGTCAATCGTTTCGGTTCGGTTGTAGGTATACTTACCAAATCTGTCGTAACCACCTGCCGCAGCCTTTGCTATAATCGCATTCTTCTTGTCATTTTCTATGTGCAGATCATGACGGTCGTAATAGAAATGACCGACTATCGCATAAACCTCTTCGCAAAGTTCTTTCAGTGTCTTGCCAGTCTTATTCATAAACTCGTAAAGCGCCAGTCCGTCGTATATGCCATCGCGCTCAGGTATGTGGCCCTTAACAGCTATACCCCCGCTTTCCTCTCCACCTACCAATACATCATCGGTTACCATTATCTCGCTTATATACTTAAACCCTATAGCAGTCACCTCTACCGGCAAACCATAATGTTCGCATAGCTTCTTAACACGGTCGGTTACTGAGAATGCAATAACCACTTTACCTGTCATACCCTTATACTTATGCAGATAGTGTATAAGCAGCAAAATTATATTGTGTGCGTCTACAAACTCGCCATCGCCGTTATACAATCCTATACGATCTGCATCGCCGTCTGTTGCAAGTCCCAGTTTTATTTCTGGCGTAGTAGCTACTGTATGAGCCAGTTCTCTCAGATTTTTATCCAGCGGCTCTGGCGCCTGTCCTTTGAAACCGGGATTATCGTCGCAATGTATCAGGGTTGCTCCAGGTAGTAATCTGCGTATTACATTCTGACCAGCGCCATACATTGCATCGTATGCCAGTTTGAACGGCGAATTATTCAATGCATCAAAGTCAAATTTCTCGCGCAGATAGTCCACGTACATATCTTCGAGATTAATATACTCCAGCAATCCTTGCTCCTCGTAGTACGAAATACTATTTGTCGGAATTTCGACTTCCTCTGGTATTAGCGCCTCAACAGCAGCAATATGAGCCGGACTAGACGGACCGCCATGTGCGCCCTTTAGCTTATACCCATTGTAAGTAGGTGGATTGTGCGATGCGGTAATTACTACGCCCTGTGTAGCCTTAAGCAACAATACACCCAATGAAATCATTGGCGTACTAACAAATCCCTTTGCCAATAACACTTTTACGCCATTGGCGCATAGCGTCTTTGCCGCAGTTTCGGCAAACAGCAAACCGCCAAAGCGGCAATCATGCCCTATCACCACCGACGGCTTATCGGTACGGGTAAAGAGCCACTCAGCGAGGCCCTTGCTCACGCGGCCCACATTATAAACTGTAAAATCGAGCGCTATAATTGCCCGCCAACCATCGGTGCCAAATTTTATTTTTTCTGTTGTCATCAGTGTCGATTAAAATATTGAAGTAAGGGTACTGAATACGGAGTGTTAAATATTGTGAACCGCAAATTTATAAAAACGTTTTGTACGGATGAGGTTATTTAATTTTGATGGTAAATAACAGCAACATGCAAGGCCAATTGATATCGGTAAACCCAACAACTGGGGAACAAACAGACGTTTATGATGTGTATGATAATGCGAAGGTGGAAGAATGTCTTCAATTGGCAGCTACTACCTTCGATAGCTGGCGCAGGCTTCCTTATGGCGATCGCGGCCAACTAATGAGGAAGATAGCCATAGAAATAAGAAAAGAGAAGGACTATCTGGTAGCGCTGGCGGCAAAAGAAATGGGAAAACCAAAGAGCCAGGGCTATTACGAAGTGGAAAAATGCGCCGCTACGCTAGAATTTTATGCAGATATTGGCGAACGCTTTCTGGCAGATGAGCTTATAAAGACCGATGCCATTAAAAGCTATGTATCTTTCCGGCCGCTGGGCGCTGTATTGGCAATTATGCCCTGGAACTTCCCTTACTGGCAAGTATTTCGCGCATTTGCCCCCACAGTTATGGCCGGTAATGTGCTGGTGTTAAAGCACGCATCCAATGTTTCGGGATGTGCATTAGCTATAGAGCGACTTATACTAAATGCCGGAGCGCCGGCCGGTTTGCTGCAAACGCTGCTACTACCGGGCTCGGCAATGGACGCAGTAATAGACGACCATCGTATAGCGGCAGTAACCCTAACCGGCAGTACCGAAGCCGGAAGAAAAGTGGCCGCCGCCGCGGGGCGCAACCTCAAGAAAACTGTGCTGGAGTTGGGCGGCAGCGATCCTTATATATTGCTTGCTGACGCAGATATGGACCTGGCCGTGGAAATAGCGTTGAGAGGGCGACTGGTAAACAGTGGCCAAAGCTGCATTGCAGCAAAACGTTTTGTGGCGGTAAGGGAGGTGAAAGAGGAATTCGAACGAAGATTTACGGAACAAATGAAACTGGCGACGTATGGCGACCCTATGGACGACGCCAATAAAATTGGCCCGATGGCCCGACACGATCTGCGCGACCAACTACACGAACAGGTGTTGGAGAGCATAGCAAAAGGTGCAACATGCTTGTGCGGCGGATTTATTCCCGATAGTCCCGGCGCATTTTACCCGCCTACCGTGCTTACGAACGTTAAAAAGGGAATGCCCGCATATGACGATGAACTTTTTGGCCCAGTAGCAGCAATTATTGAAGCTAAAGACGAAGCTGAAGCTATGCAAATTGCTAACGACAGTATATATGGTCTGGGAGGAGGTATTATTTCTGCAGACCGCGACCATGCTGAATATCTCGCAAAAGAAGAATTGAATGCCGGCAATTGCTATGTAAACGATTATGTGCATTCCGACCCACTTCTACCTTTTGGCGGCACAAAGGCCAGCGGCTATGGCCGTGAGTTGGGCAGCTTCGGTATACGCGAATTTGTAAACATTAAAACGGTATACATAAAGTAACCAATGAAAAGAGAAAAAAAACCGAAGGGGCTGCATCGCGAAATACAGCCCCTTCGGTATAATATCAATCAAATTATCAGTTGGTAGTTTGTTCCTTTTTCCTGTAAAACAGGGTATTGCAATTCCCTTTTCTAAAAACCTCACGAGCTGTAGCTAATAAGAATTCCGCGCTAACGCTTTGGTACCTGTTCCATTCGTCGTTTATCAATCCCGCATCGCCCATCAATTCATAAAATGCAAGATTATTTGCTCTGTTCAGCAGCGACATATCTTCGAAGGCTATCATTGCTTCAATCTTATTTTTAGATTTTTCCAGCTCTTTGTCGGTTACACCGTCAGCCACCAAGCGCGCTACTTCCTGCTCTACTGCCTCGTTGGCCGCTTCAATAGTTTTCCCCTCGCGAATTTTACCTTCTATTACCAGCAATCCCGCATCAAGGCTACCAGTATGATAACAGTTGATATTGCTAAACAACTGTTCTTCCTTCACTAGGCGCTGATACAGGCGCGATGAAAAACCGCTACCCAATATTTCGGTTATCAAATCGGCGGCATAGTATGGCGGGGTCATGCGCTTTTCCATATGCCATGCCTTGTACAACGCATCCAGCGGCACATCGGAATAAACGGTGTCTACCCTATCTTCTTCCTGTCGAGGCTCAGCCGTAAGCGCTCGTACATACTTGTCGCCAGAGGGTATATCGCCAAACCATTTTTGCGCCAACTCAGCTACCTGTTCAACAGTTACATTACCGGCCACGCACAAAATAGCGTTTTGCGGCCTGTAGTGTTTAAAGAAAAATGCTTTTACCTCATCCAGTTGCGCCTCTTCTATCTGCTTTAGATCCTTACCTATTGTAGGCCACTGATAGTGATGCTCTTTGTACGCCAACCTGCGCAGCAGGTGCCAGGCATCGCCATAGGGCTTATTGAGGTAGTG
Source organism: uncultured Bacteroidota bacterium (assembly GCA_903882805.1). Taxonomy (GTDB): domain Bacteria; phylum Bacteroidota; class Bacteroidia; order Chitinophagales; family Chitinophagaceae; genus Nemorincola. The sequence continues at coordinate 25,495 of CAIRYK010000013.1, forward strand.
CTCTTTAAATTCCTCACTCACCACCTTGCGCTGCACATCCAGGCTTTTTTCGCTGAATGCCAATGAAAGCATACGGTCGCTCTCCAACCAAAATCCGGTCTCCAGATTTTTCGCCGGTAGTTGAAGGTGGTAGTTGGTAATATCGTTGGTGGTGTATGCGTTATTTTCACCGCCTGCCATTTGCAGCGGCTCGTCATATTCGGGTATATGCACACTTCCGCCAAACATAAGGTGCTCAAACAAATGTGCAAAACCTGTACGCTCCGGCTCTTCGTCGCGGGCGCCAACATCGTATAGCAAATTGAGGGCGGCCATGGGTGTGGCGTTGTCTATATGTACCAAAACCCTTAATCCATTGGCCAAAGTAAAACGCTCAAACTGAAGCATAGTATTCATTTAATAAGTGGCCAAAGGTAAATGAATAATAGCTACAAAGGACAAGGGCGGAGCGCTGAAATGTAATGATCGTATCCTAAAATGAAATGCCCCGCAGCGGTAAACTGATGCGAGGCATTTTAAAATATGAATTTATTGGCTTACTGCCCAACCACAAAATGGAAAACCGATTGCTCAGCCCCAGATGTAAGGTGAAGCAAATAGATGCCATTGGGCATATCATTACCCATCCTTATTGTTTCCTCAATTTTACCGTTACGAACACCCACCTTGGCGCTATATACTTGCTGACCAAGCATATTAGTAATTTCTATGGTTGCCTCGGTATTACCTGTCGGCAACATGCCTTTCAAAACAAATTCACCTGTATTTGGATTGGGGGCAAGCAATACATTTGATTTTGTAGCTGCTGATGCAACACCTACATTACCCACCCTGATAAACACTGAATTGAAGGTACCCAACGCGCAAGGATCGTTGAACGTTACGATACAGCTTACGGAATCGCCTGTATTCAATCCGCTTCTTATGAAGGTAGCGCTGGTTGCGCCAGCGATGGCAGCGCCATTGACAGACCATTGATAAGACGGCGACTTACCGGGATTGGTAACTACTGCATGCAGCGTATCTGTTTTGCCAGGACCAATCACAGGAGGAGCTATGATATCAAGCGTTGCAACGCGCGGGCTATCCAGCGTCATTCGAATGTTATTGGTGAACGCTGTGTTGGCAAGACGACATACATAGTTGCTATTCATCATAGCGTAAACATTATCGCCGTTTGCCGGATAATAAGCATAGCTGGAGCCGGTAGCAACGGAAATGCCATTGACAATCCACGTATATGTTGGCGAGGATCCACCGGCAAAAGGCGCCGCTGTGTAAGTTACCTCTGTGCCAAGGCATGCAGTGTCGCCGGGATTAACATTGATGGTCAATGCTGGTCTTAAAGAGTCTTGCACCGTCATGGTTACCGCACCAACAGCGGTATCTGGCGACGGGCATATTGCATTACTATGCATCAACACACGCACTACATCGCCGTTTGCAGGAGTATAGCTGTAAGTACTTGAAGTAGACACCGCGGCTCCGTTTACCTTCCATTCATAAGTTGGAACAGCGCCCCCATTAGTTGGAACTGCTGTAAATAAAGTAAGCGCTCCCCTGCAAACCGTATCGCCGTTAGCAGGAGATGCTATAACTTCGGGTAACAACAATGGATTTACAATTATATCTGCGCTGTCGTTCATATAAATAGAACAAGTAGTCACCGAATCCGTAGCGACCACTTTATAGGTGCCAGCCGGCAAGATCAAGCCAAAATTTAAAGGAGCATCAGTACCGGCAACTGCTGCGCCAATAGGACTTGGGCCATTATACAATTGGTAATAAATTCCGGCATTAGAAGAGTCAACGCCTAAAGTTACGCCAGCGCCGCCGGCGCAATAGGCGCCGCCGCCAGTAATATTGTATACATTTGGCGGAGTGTTTATGGTAATCACTACACTCGAATCCATGTCAGCGACACAGTGAGTAAGCGTATCTGTTGCCAAAACTGTATAGCTGCCTAATCCGGTTTGATTACCAAATGAAAGGGCGCTATCTCCGCCAGCCACTGAAGTCCCTACCGGTGCGCCGGCAAGAAATAACTGGTAACTAATGCCGGCATTAGCGCTGTCGAGACCAACCGAAACGCCTAGTCCACCGGGGCAATATACCCCGCCGCCTGTAACGTAATGAACTACCGGCGTAGGGTTAACAATAATCGTTACGCTTCCTGTCATAATACTATGGCAGCCAGTTCCGCTATTGGTTGCTTCTACGGTATATATACCGCCTGCAGTTTGCAAACCAAAATATAAATCAAGACCATCACCTGCAATCGGAGCTCCAACTGCAGTTGCATCAGCGAATAACTGATACCCAATGCCCGTATTAGAACCATTAAGCCTAACAGGTAAACCTGTTCCGCCAGCACAATAGCTGCCGCCGCCGGTAGTATTATAAACAACCGGAAGTGGATTAACAGAGCTTACAAAAAACACATTACAACCAGTGCTCAAAGTATAACTAATAGTATCTGTACCAGATGTTATGCCGATTACCAAACCTGTGAATGAATCGATGGTTGCAATGGCAGGGTTTCCTGCAGTCCACACGCCGCCTGTAGTCGTATCAATAACGGTTATTGTATCTCCAATGCATATTGCTGCCCTGCCTGAAATGGGAGAAGGCAAAGGATTTACAGTAAACGAAATAGTATCGCCTGTGGTCAAACCGATGTTGCAATCAGATGAGTTTCGAACAGAAGTAACTGTTACAGTAGTACCGCCAGCATTGGGCACCGCCGTTGCCGGAACCTCAAAACGACCGGCGCCGCCAGCCAAAACCATAGTTGAGCTATTGCCGGTCGATGTGTTGGAGCCGCTCAAATCGTAATAAACAGTAAAGGTTCCATCGCTCAAAGTTGAGGAGGTTACCAAAATAGTAGAACCCAGACCGGCGCCTGCGCACGGCGAAGTAGATGAAATTAGATGAAAATCAGCCACATTAGGAAGCGCGCGCACATTGAGGCCATAAGTGGCAATACCGCCGGGAACGGTATAGGTAATAGTTGCGGTTCCGGAATGCACTCCTGTTATTACCCCGGTAATCGAATCAATAAGCGCTTTCGCCGTATCGCTACTTGTCCAGTAACCTCCGGTAACTGCTTCTACGAGCGTCGATGTACCGCCCGCTTCGCACACATCATGGCTTCCGGTTATGGCCACCAACGGTGTGTTCTTCAACACGGATATTGTATTGTCATCATGATTGAGCACAACCATATCGGGTTTTGTGTCGCCGTCCTCATCGCCTGCGGCGACAGCTACGGGATTAGCTCCGGTACTATAATCTACCTTCCCGTTAAAACCGCCGGTAGAAATAACGCCTACTGACGTAGTATTCCTAAATACCGAAACCGTATTATCACCGCTATTCACCACTGTCAGATCGGCTTTACGATCTCCATCCATATCTGCTGCCGCTATAGCTGTAGGCTGGTTTCCTGTTGCAAAATCAACCTTGGGCGCAAGCGAACCGCTGTTGATAACGCCGCTTATAGCGGTGTTGTGCAAAACTGATATAGTATTGCTACCATTGTTTACAGTTATTACATCCAGTTTACCGTCTACATCCAGGTCGCGCACCAGTACATTCAACGGATTATCGCCTGTGGAAAAGTTAACCCTCGACCCAAATGACGTACTGTTTATAGCGCCTGCTGTAGCCCTGTTGCGCAACACAGAAAGGCTGCCACCGCCAAAAGTACAGGCTGCCACGATATCGGTTTTCCCATCTCCGTCTAAATCGCCGATGGCGACGCTCGATGGAAAGAAATCAGTGGTGAAATCAACTTTGGGTGCAAACGAACCTGAGGTAATAGGACCGGCTACGGTAGTATTGCGCAATATAGATACTGAGTTTACGGCGCTATTACCAACAATAATATCGACTTTACCGTCCAGATCCATATCGCCAAGCGCTATACAGCTTGGCCCAGCTGCCGTGGCAAAATCTACTTTTGCAGCCAGAGATGCGCTTGTTATTGCGCCGGGAGTTGCTGTATTGCGCAGCACAGAAACGCTACTACCGTTGTAATTGGTCACTACCACATCCTGCTTACCATCGCCGTCGAGGTCGCCAAGCGCAATTCCATAAGGATGCACTGCAGTAGCAAAATCCACTTTAGCGGCAAAAGAACCGGTTGTAATACTGCCAGTAGCGCTAATATTACGGTAAACGGATATCGTATTGTCTGCAAAGTTCGACACCACCATATCAGGCTTGCCGTCGCCGTCTATGTCGCCAGTCACCAATTGCTTCATGTCCGACTCACCGGCAAAATCCACTTTGCCAGCATAGTGTACCACGCCGGGCACATAGCCTGTATTGGTAAAAATGGGCATAAAGGGATAAAAATAATAACCAGTCAAACCCACATTGGTATTTGTAACCGAAACGAAATTATAGGTAGCGCCAAAAGGCACATATACTGATATAAGCGTGCTGGTTGCCGATAGTACCGTAGCCTTTACGCCACCGAAATAAACAATATTGTTTGCCGCAACCGGATTAAAGTGCGTACCTGTAATAATAACTGCAATACCGGGTATGGCTGTATAAGGCAACACCGACGCTATTGCAGGCGGAGCTATTAACGGCGCATTCTGGATCACTGAAATTGTAGACGTATTGTTGTTTGCCACCACAATATCTGGTTTGCTATCTCCGTCAAGGTCGCCGGCGGCTATCATCATAGGGCCGGCGCCAGTTGCAAAATCAACACGGGTGTTGAGCGAAGCAGAGGTTATAGCTCCTGTAGTGGTAGTAGCATTTCTAAAAAACGACAAATATCCGGCGGCATTGTTTGCTACACAGATATCTGCCTTGCCGTCGCCATCGAAATCGCTCATCGTTACAGCCTTAGGTTGATTGCCTGTCACGAAATCTACTTTTGCTGCGAATGAGCCCGATGTGATAAAGCCGCTTACAGCGGTATTGTAGAATACAGAAATAGCATTGGCCGATGAGTTGGTAACTATGAGTTCAGTTTTGCCATCGCCATCCATATCGCCGCCTGTAATGCCGGTAGGCTGAGCGCCAGTAGTAAATGTTACGCCCGCAGCAAACGTACCTGAGTTGATAACCCCGGCAGTAGCCGTGTTACGAAATACAGATATAGAATTTGCGCCGGAGTTGGTAACCGCGATGTCGGGACGACCATCGCCGTCGAGATCGCGAGCAAACAATTGCTTGGGGGCAGATCCGGTGGTAAAATCTATTGCTGTAAGGAAAGAACCAGTGTTAATATCGCCCAAAGTAGTCTGATTTTTAAGTACAGATAGTGTGCCTGCGCCTGAATTTGCCACAGCTATATCAGGCTGGCCATCACGGTCAAAATCTGTAACTGCAATACCCTCAGGCGCGCTACCTACAGCATAATCTATTTTAGCTGCAAATGAACCTGCATTTATTGATCCTATTCCTGCCGTATTACGCAGTACCGAAACGGTATTGTCGGCGCGGTTGGCCACTATTATTTCCGCCCTGCCGTCGCCGTCAAGATCAGCAGTTACCACATAAGTGGGCAGGCTGCCAACCGCGAAGTTGACAGGAGCTGCAAAAGAACCGCTGGTAATTGGTCCGGGAGCGCTGATATTGCGAAATACTGAAACCGAACCGTCGGCCGCATTTGCTGCTACCAGATCGGGCTTACCATCGCCATCAAGATCGGCTATCGATACGCCCCACGGATTGGCCTCTGCAGTAAAATCTACTTTAAGGCTAAAATTAATAACTCCACCTATGTAAAGTGCATTATTGAATGTGGGTAAAAAAGCTTTGGGAGAATACCCTGTAAGCGAACTTGCCGTATTTATTACCGATATTGGCGAGTAAGTAGCGCCATAAGGTACGGCAACATTGAGTGTCGTGCCCGTTGCCGAAGATACGACGGCTTTTGTAGCCCCGAAGTACACGAAGTTGTTTACTGGCGTGGTATTGAAATTTGTTCCAGTGATGGTTACCGACCCACCGGGACCGCCAACTCCGGGCGCAACATTAGTAATAGTTGGCTGTGCTGCTACATCTGAAGCGCCTGCAATAAATGAGGTAATAAAAACAGATAAAACAATAGTTTTCAAATACTTGGGTAGAAATGTAATGTACATTAATGCTCTTTTGTGGGTAAAAATACAATTTGTTTTTAATTTAATCCCGAAAACACCCCCGACAACACTCCATTAACTTTTATATCCATAACGATTAACGCACTTTCCTGGAGGTACACAAAAGAAAATCAACAAAAATTAAACGCAAATCAGCGTGTAATAAGACGCCAAAAATTATAAATATTATTTTTATTAAATAAAAACTACACAACACATGTAGCGGCGATTATTATCAATCCCAAACGCACCAAGTATTGCAGTAAAAGTACTGCTACATATACTCTCATAGTTACTAAGCGTGTTACGCAATATAGATTAAGCAAATAAGAATACTGCATCAAATCATTAAATCACAAACACACCTGTATAAAACACCGCTTTGTTAATAACTAACAGCCATTTTTTCAAAAATAATTACCTACAACACTAGCAATTCCTGAAAAACAAACTAAAAATTTATAGCTTTACGAGCCATAACAAAACTCGGTTTATTATAGCCGGCTTACATAAGCCACGAACTATCACCACAACCAATGCAATACAAAACAGATATCGAAAGGGCTGTAACAAATGAGCGTAATCTCAGGATGTTGATCAACAACACCGAGGAACCAATTTGGTTGGTAGATGAAAATTGCACCATTGTAGAATGCAACAATGCATTCAAAATCTGGGTATCTTATTTTATTGGCGAAGAGTTACATCCCGGCGATAACGTTCTATATAATGGTAATGCGGTAAGTTATCAGGAAAAATTTGAAATGTGCTACCGGTTAGCGCTCAATAGCAGAGCATTTAAGACGGTAGAAGATATGAAAGTAAATGGACTGACCAGATATACCAGTGTCAGCTTCAACCCGGTACACGATCATAACAATAAGGTTGTAGGCGTGAGTTGTTTTGCCCGAGATATAACTGAACAAAGAAAGCACTTACTAAAAATAGAGGAGCAAAACACTGCGCTACGCGAAATAGCATTCATTGAGTCGCACAAAGTTCGTGGGCCGGTTGCTAATATTCTCGGCCTTGCTCAGTTTTACAATTACGACGACCCTACCGACTCTATTAACGCCGAACTGATGGCGAGCATTTTGGAAGTAACTAAACAACTTGATATGATTATCCGGGAAGTGGTGCGCAAGTCAAATGACATAGGACTACAACAATAAACATTAGGCATTAATATAAACATAGCAGGGGCTGCAACCTTACCGATTGCAGCCCCTGCTATATTTAAAAAAAACTGGTTGTTCTAGCGTTCTATTCTAATATAAGCAACCTTTTCCCCAGCTATTACACGAGCCACATATTGCCCTTGCGGTAATGCTGTCAAATCCAGATTGCGATCATTAATGGCGGTTGCAACTACCCTCGACTGTACATCAAATACTTCTACGATATACGCCTGCCAGGTAGCTGGCAAATCGAGCGAAACTTTACCGTTGGCAGTGGGGTTTGGTATTGCCTTTAAATCTGTAATAATATTTGATACTGACGTAACGCCGCTCACAATAGTGGTATCGGGTGGCGTAAGATCGCGGTAAGAATCGCGATAGCGTATGGTGGCAATGGTCTCGGTTGGGCCAAACATGTTTGTTGTAACCCATAATGCAGGGTAATGCTGACCGTTGACCAACCACTTATATTCTACTGAATTGCGAGGGAAGCCAAAAGTGGTTGTACCAAATGTGAATGAATCAATTTCGTGAATTTCCTGGCGCACACGTATGCAGTTAACCGGAGTGGTAAAATACGGAGTAGTTATGGTACCCCAAGCGTCTACCCTACTTTTACGGTATCCCGCTTGCTTTATACCGCCAAGACCGGAAAGAGAAAAATTAAGCGCATAATTACTGCTATCATTATCGTTGTAAGTAAGAGGGAAATAATACCAAACATCTGGTGTTGAATAATTGGCAGGTGTAGGCACGCCAGCAATGCTTGCTCCAAAAGCCTGCGCCTGAAAACGGCTGGGCGATGTTTTTTTCTCAAAAAAAGTATACAACTGCCGTATGGGTAGTGGCGCTCCGGGAAAACTATCGGCTACTTTGTAGCCATAAGCGGTAAGTCCTATTGTTACTACATAAAGTGGGTTGACCTGCAAAGCCGACTTGTAGGTATCTACAGCCTGACGCTGAGGTGTGAAGGTAAAATTCCAAACCTTACTGCCTCCCGTATCTGCAAGGTCTATTGTTGAACCTATAGGATTTGCAAAACTATAGCGCAATGTATCGCCTGACACAGGCATATCTGACGCTGTAATGGTTATCTGCCCAATGGCCGATTGTGCAATGATCATCAAGCACAAGGCTGATAGTAAACGTTTCATAACTGCAATTTTCTCAAATATAGTTACGTAAACCTGAACGAACAAAGCAAATGAAAACAAATAACGAATAAAGCTAAAAATCAATCGATTAGAGAACTCGAAAAAGTAAAAGGCATAGGAAACGATACCTTTGCACAGACTTGAAACATGAAAAAACGACAACAGATACAAATTGACGCATGGGGGTATATTGCCGCGCTTGTCGCCAGTATAATTGGTACTGCAGTCAGGCTGTATGACACCAAAATAATACCTGACGACTGGTGGGTAGGACCAGCATTGGCAGTACTTTTTGGTGGAATGGCCATACTAAAATTCAGACAGTGGCGACGCACATCTGCCGACCAACCCGCATACGGACCGCCAGACAATGCAACTAACGGTGAGAAAATAAAGTATTACCAGCAACTGGCAATATATACAGCAATTGCCATAACAGGAATGACCTTATTTACTGCCTGGCAACTATCGGAATGCAATTCAACTTCAACATGCCCTGATGGACTGTGGGATGTAGCTGCGTTGCTGTACTGGATTGGTGGACGACAATTTGCGTTGTGGGGATTGCCCATAATCGGCATTGTAGTAATAATTGGCTTACGTAAAAAAATAAGCGGTATGAAACAAATAAGAAACTAACTATGGTAAGACCCGGCCAATTTGTATTTTTACAGCAAAATACACAATTATGCTTCAGTCTGCTACGCTTTCATTTATAGCCAATATTGCCGAAAACAACAACAAACCCTGGTTTGATGAGCATCGCGACGAGTATCTGGCTGTAAAAACCGATTTTGAACAATTGGTTGCTGAAGTGCTCGGGCTGCTGGCGAATACCGATTCGGTTTTCGAGGAGGTAATGGCAAAAGACTGCATAATGCGCATTTTTCGAGACGTTCGATTCTCGAAAGACAAAACGCCTTACAAAACAAATCTTGGCGCTGGCTTTAGCAAGGGCGGCCGCAAATTCGAAGGCGCAGGTTATTATCTGCATATACAACCGGGCGGGCAGAGTTTTGCAGGCGGCGGTATATGGATGCCAGAGGCGCCCGTACTGAAGAAGATAAGGCAGGAAATAGATTACAATTATCCCGAATTGGAGTCTATTGTATCGAAACCTGAGTTTAAACAACTATTCAGCGGTATAGAAGGAGAAGAGCTAAAAAAAATACCGCAAGGCTATACCGAAGATAATCCGGCGTTGGCCTATCTGAAAAAGAAGAGTTTTACTGTAAGCGCCCCAATAAAAGATAATGAACTGACACAAAAAGGGCTTGCTAAACATATAGCTGCAACATTTGCAGCTATGAAGCCGCTTGTTGACTTTTTAAATAAAGCTGTTGCCTGATTAGTTGCAGAAAACAATAAATTTAAACGGCTTGTCGCAGCAGTCGTTCGATTTTTTATTGAGCGGCAATTGCGGACGCATTTTCGTTTTGTGATACACATCCATTATTTCTCCGGCATTGCTTATTTGCTGCTCGGTATCAATTTTACTAACCAGCGACATTAATTCCTCCACCTTTTCATTAAACTGTTCATTCCAGTTTTCGGCGGCCCGTGCAGTAAGTAATAATTCGCGTACTTGTTGATTCATACTCCAATGGTTATAGCGTTATGCATGTTTGTACATGAAATTATGCATTTTTTCGCTCCCTGAAATCCCAAAATAAAATATGTAGCTTCTTTTTTTAGAAAAAGCTACATATTTTCATGTTTTATAAATACCAATCATCAAGTGTAAATCACTATCCACCCGACATTACGAGCGACCATATCAGCGTTACAGACTAATATTTGTTTGGGCTGAAGTTATCTGAACTACCGGTGTTACGATCACTGCTTCGGTGGTCTGTATTGCGATTGAAACCGCCGCCAGATGGACGACTGTAACTGCTACCGCCTGGGCGTGGGGCAGTGCGGGGCTTGAATGGCCTCGAGCCGCCTGCATTCTTGTTGAAACCCTGACCGGGTTTTGTATTGTTTTGTTTCGCTTCTTTTACAGAAATAACATTGCCATCAAAATAGGTGGCGTCTATGTTATCTATAGCGTCGAATGCCTGAAATTTATCGGCCATTTCTACAAAGCCAAAGCCGCGCGACATGCCAGTGGCATTGTCTATTATTACTTTGGCTGATACCACTTCTCCAAATTCAGCAAATAGTGGGCGGAGTTTCGCAGCGGTTGTCTCCGGATTAAGATTACCTACAAATAGGTTCATAATAATGAGTATAAATGATTTACAATAGCGTTTTATAATGATTAGGGCAAGCTGAAAACGCGTTGTAATATACAAATTTCTTTGGTTCTGCGAAACAGATTTTTTTATATTTATCCTACTGCATAGCGCTCACTATTTAACTACAGATTAATAACATAAGAATTACTCTGTAGGCTACAGAAATTAACCATTCCCTTTAAATTTTGTGTAGGTTCTCATTTGTTACTAAAGCCAACAACAAATAAAAGGTTTACCTCTAAGGCAATGATAATATCATAATTATCTCTACATTCGTACTATATCCTTCAAACCTTAACTATGAAAAAATTATTATTGGCATCTTTGATGCAAAATATGTTTGGTACAATTTCTACAGGTTATACCAAAACTAAAAAAAATGTATGGCGCTATACAGCAGTATTGTTTTTGTGCATACTTATATCTTCTCCGGCTTTTGGTGTAATTTATATCAATGGGCACTCTATTATCTGTAAAGGAACAACTACAACCATGTCCACTTATTATCCCGGTGGACGATGGTCTATCAGCAATCCGGCTATATGCACTATCGACAGCCTAAGCGGCGCTCTTACAGGTGTAAATGCAGGCACGGCAATGATAACCTACGTGCTGGGTACTGCAACCTCTACGCGTGATATTACCATAACTACCTCGGCTCCTGATATTTACAATCACGAACCGGTTATATGCAGAAGGGCTGGAACCAATTATTATTCGCATACAGGCGGTGGACGTTTTTACAGTAGCAATTCGGCCATAGCCACAGTAGACTCGATAACAGGCCAAGCAATAGGGGTGAGCGGCGGTACAGCTATAATTACTTATAACTCTGGCAGCGCCTGCGGAACAGCAGCTATAGGATTGACAGTAAGGCCCTATTCTGCGCCGGTTTTAACAGGAGATGCTACGCTATGCAGGAGCCAAACAGCGACTTTCACTTCAGATATTACTACAGGTTATTGGAGGTCGACAGAAAATGCAACCGACATAGATTCTGTAACTGGCGTTGTCAGACCTATTGCTGTAGGCAACGACTGGATATCTTTCAATACAACCGATGGTTGTAGCTCCAATGTATTTCTTACTGTATCGCTTGATGCATTTGCCATGTCAGGGCCATCTTCGGCTTGTGCAGGCAGCTCAATATTGCTTAGCAGCGGCGGCGACTATTCGCACTTTTGGCGTAGCAGCGACACTTCTGTAGCAGCTGTTTTAAACGCAGGCGTAAATGGTATTGTAACAGGCGTGGCCCCTGGTACGGCTGTCATCACCTATGCAACGCAAAACAATTGCATAGCCACCCGTACAGTGACCATCTCTGCTGCTACATGCACCGGTACGCCGACATCGGGTACAGCCACTTTCCGCACAGGGGGGCTAACCAGCGGCAGCGCCGACACACTAATGCTAACAGGACACTCAACCTGTGGATCTATACTACAATGGCAAGACTCACCGGATGGAACTACATGGACCGACTTACCCCGTGGCAATGTAGCGCCATTGCGCATAAGTCCGTTAACATCGGCCTATTACAGATGCAAAGTAAAATGTGTATCAAGCGGTTTAGTCAGTTATTCCAACACAGTGTTTATTCCGAAGACTTACACTATTACAGGTCATTCTGTATTAGCAACGCCAAGTACAAGTTGCACTCCCACCCGATTTTGTCTAAGCGCAAGCGGAGTATCTACTACACTGAACGCAATTACAAATTATGGCGACGGAGCCTCCGACACAATGACCCTTGGTAGTTCTACTGCATGCAACGCCATTTTCACCCACGACTATCTATTACCCGGAGTGTATACAGTAAAACACATAGTTCGCAGCGGCGCATTCCCTTTCGATTCTGTGTCCTTTAGCTACGATAATCAGTATTGTAAAATGCTCCCAATCCGGTTCTTCTACGATAGAAACAACAATGCCTTGTTCGATTACGGTGAAGACTTATACCCGATAGTGGCACGAACAAGAGTCGATTCCAATGGAATACCCATAGATACCATTAGTTCTGTAGGCGGATTTTACTATCGAGCCAAGGGAACTGCCGGTACCATCTATAAATTTAGTGTGCTTAGTGAATATAATTATATAGTTACTGCGCCGTCTACCGGTATATTATCAGACACCATAACCGCTATAGTTAACAATTACCCGACTAAATACTTTGGCATTTCTTGCGGCACAATTCCTTCAGCATTCGATTTAAGAGCCAATGCTGGTATTAATACCAGAAGACGTTTTGTGAGAGGTATCATTAGGGTTGACAATATATCGTGCGGTATTGCAGCCCCGGTTGTTGCACTTACATTTAGTCCAAGATTGGCATTCGCGTCATCTCTTCCAAGTCCGGATTCAGTAGTTGGTAATATTGCTTACTGGCATTTTGACCCTATTAATTATTTTCGACAAGTTGGAATAGATTACAATTTAATACCAAGAGATTCCATTTTGACTATTGGAGACACCTTACAAACAATAATTAAGGTTTATCCGCTATCGGGCGATATAGATACGAATAGTAATAAAATCACACGAGATGATATTGTTCGCTCTGGATACGATCCTAACACAATGGAGGTAAGTCCGGACGGACAAATACTGCCCTGTACCGAGCTGACCTACACAGTTCATTTCGAAAACACGGGCAATGATACCGCATACAATGTACATGTGATGGACACCTTACCACCCTATGTGGATGTAAGGACGCTTAGAATGGTATATGCAAGCGCCCCAATGAATGTTGTATCGTCTACATGGAGTGGACAAAATGTGCTGAAATTCGACTTGCCGAATATCAAACTGTGGGACAGTTCTCACAGAGACAAAAACAACGGTATGTTTGTTTTTAAAGTAAAAGTAAAACCCGGGCTTGCAGATGGGATAGTAATACCGAATCGGGCTGGAATTTACTTCGACGACAATGAAGTAGTGTTGACCAATACTGCAGTAAATACCATGGGCATGGCGCCCATCGCTGGTGTCGATACCATTTGCACCGCTGCAAGTACACAATTATTGTGTGCCTCTGCAGGAGGCGTTTGGTCGGCAAGCAACGCAAATGCTACTGTAATTGAAGGTTTAGTAAGAGGCGTTACAGCGGGCAGAGATACTATTAGCTATACCATAACCACAGGGTGCGCCACACGCACACGCACTAAAATAATAACAATAAAACAGCATGTAACTCCTAACATCACTATCGTACGACCTATTCTACCATTGTGTCCAGACTCGCTTGCTACATTTAATACCAGCATTGTTAATGGAGGACCATCGCCCGCTATAAGGTGGAAAGTAAACGGAACTAATGTAGGCGCAGGCACGGCGCATACCTATCACCCTGCCAACAACGACATACTTACTGCTACGCTGACAAATACCGATATGTGCGCTTCGCCGCAAGTGGTAACAGACAGAGACACCATACATGTAGCTCCGCTCCCTGCTATTCTGTCTGTTACGTGGCCCGACAGTGTATGCACCGCCGCGCACATTACGCTATTGTGCGCTACTCCTGGCGGCATATGGACCGCCACCAATGGTAATGCAACCGTAGATACCGGCATAGTTAGAGGTATATATGCAGGTAAAGACACTATAAGGTATACAGTTACTACAACATGCGCTACCAGAACAGCGGTTAAAACGATCACGATAAATCAAAGTGTTACGCCGCACATCTCAATAGTTAGTCCCGGCTTGCCGTTATGTGCAGATTCTACATTTACGTTCAGCGCACATATAGATAATGGAGGTATAGCGCCGGTTATAAAATGGAAGGTTAATGGCGCAGACGCAGATACAGGCGCAAGCTACACCTATACCCCTGCCAATAACGACATAATAACCGCCACACTTACCAACAATGATGTTTGCGCCTCGCCAAGGGTGGTGACAGATGCCGATACGCTGTCAACAATAGGTATACCCGATGTGCAACCGATAACCGGCCCGGATACAGTTTGTCGCGGCGCAACCATATTGCTACAAAGCGCATCGCCCGGCGGCATATGGACGGCAAGTAATGCCAATGCTACAGTAAACGAAGGAACTGTATCCGGCATAACTCCTGGCAAAGACACAATTATATACACAATTTCTACGCCCTGCACTTCACGCTCAAGCGCTAAGGAGGTAACAATATTGCCAGTGTTAACACCCGCTGTCAGTATCAATCAACCAACTATCGCTCCGTGTGCCGGCAACCCGATAACGCTAACAACCACAATCGTGAATGGCGGAGCTGCACCAATAATAACATGGAAAGTAAACGGTACAAATACACTTGCCGGACAAGAATATACCTACACACCCAATAACCGCGATATTGTAACTGTAACGGCTAACAGTTCGCTGAAATGCTTATCAACGGCTACAGCAAAGGATGTTGACACAATTGCGGTAACTGCTCTGCCAACTATATCTGTAACAGACAAACTGGGCGGCAATATTGAGGCTGGGAAAACAGATACTTTCACGGCAATGGGCAATAGTTTGGGGCAGTACCCAACCTATCAGTGGTATATCAATAGCCGCGATATTAACGGCGCTACCAACAGTGTATTTGTTACTAACCAATTAGCTAATGGCGATACCGTAATGTGCGTGGCGACGGCAAGCGGCTCTTGTACCGGATATACGGCTACTGCGGCTATGGCAGTAACGGTAACACAACCGACAATATGGCCCGCATCTCCTACACTAACTCCAAACCCCAACAAGGGCTTATTTACCATAAAAGGACATATAGGCGGCCAGACTTATACAGGAGACGCGCATATAGTCATCAAAAATGCAGTAGGCCAAACCCAATACACAAGTACTGTAGCTGTAACAAACGGTATCATCAATGAGACATTGCAGCTTAATGGAAGTGTAGCGAGAGGCGTTTATGTAGCAACCGTAATAGCCAACGGAGCAACAAGCAACATAAAGTTTGTGGTAGAATAAAAATAACTTTACTGCATTAAATTTCCGAAACTTATTAAAAAACAACTTTTTAAAATTTCAATTATAGAACTGAAGTGTATAGGAATTGTTCATTTCTATACACTTCAATAAAGGTCTACTAAATAAATAAGACGATAGCAAAGTTTCTATGCTTTGGGCAGCCCGTAATTTGTGATATTACATTGCCAGTATTTGAAATTATGCAAAGCTTCGAAGGAGCAGACATTAAATGCTTTAAATTCAGTTTACCTCGAACTAACCAAAGAAGCCCCATAGCACATAATCCATGGTTCTGCTGGGAATTGCCCTATAAAATCTCGCACACATGACCTTTCAAAATCGTTGAAACAAGCTTGCGTAGATCGATTGTTTGATACTTATAAAGTAGCTCGAATGCACGTACAATATTTATGTTTTTAGTCAACATTACTACCGCCACCATTTAGGCAAGCCAAACTAAAACCTTTGAGGGAACACAGTACAACAATTAACAAATCGCATACGTAGGTTACCAAATTTAGCCTAATACCATTTCCTTAGATATGCAAAAAAATATACATAATATTTCAATAACCTTATTACTTAATTACCAACATCTTCTGCGCTGACGATGCTCTCCCATTTGTAATTAATTTGACACAATATATACCTGATGGCAATTGAGAATTATCGACCAGAATAAACCCAAATCTATTATCAACAGTATAGGACTTAACTTTTTGCCCGTTACCATTATAGATGCTCAATTCTCCTATTACCACGCCTTCTGGTAAAGTAAAATTTATTTGAACTTGGTTGCTCGATGGATTGGGAAACGGTGGCGATAACATTTCCATCTCTTTTTCTTGGTGGGCTATACCTATGACACTACAAGAATTGCAGGGAATAGTACCAGGCAAATTATATATCCTATTCCCAGTTCTGGTACGAACAGACGCAATAAAAACACCTGGCGCTGTAGATTGTATATTAAAATCACCAACAACATCCAACACAGAGTCAATCAAAATGCCATTCTCATTTATTACATATATTCTACTTCCACTTTGAGACTCATATTGTACAGCTACCTCTAATAATGAATCATCATTAAATAATTTCTCTGATGAATAACAGACATACCCTAAAGCTGAAGATACTGGACCGAAATGAAAATCGCCATTATAACCGGGTATAGCTGGACAAGGAATCATTTTCCACAGACTGTAATCTAAATTATAATAGAAAATAGTATCAGCAGCATTAATAGCATTTTGTCTGCGAAGCATGGCAATTTTCTTGCCTGAAATACTTAGGTCTACCACTTCTGAGCTATGGTAGCCTGTTGAACCAAATGTTTGTGCTAATGTCATTTGAGCCGACGATGACCGTGCAATAGCCAACAAAATAATGCCACATAAGATTACTATTCTCATGATTTTTAAAATTTCTTTGTTAATCAATGCTCTCTGCACCACATGTCGAGCTATTTGTGAAAAAAACTCACCGCTAATTTATACTTATACTAACTTAATCTACTATAATGTCTAAAACAGAAATAATATCATTCCAAAAACAAAAAATCCGATTCAATAGTAGACAACTACGATTATGCAATTTACAGAAATCTCAAACAACAGATTCCAATACAATTAACATTTCAAAAACAATACCAACATTTTATTAGCAGGCATAAATTGTATGGACAAAAAAGTTGCCGTAAGTTATAGTAACCTTAGCTAGCATTGATACTTGGGTTTACCGATGAGCAACCCACTTTTGGCAATAATTTCAGCTGTAATAAAACATAAGCTAACAAAAATCATCTAAAACGCCCCCTGCAGAGTCATTATCATCACAAAATATAACTTTTATTTAAAATACTATATACAATACTGAAAGAGGCGACAATTGAATCATAAAGGCAAACTGAGCTTTGACTATTATTAGTTTGAGGTAAAGTAACAAGCACAAAAAAACCTCCTATTCGCTAATTGCTGGTAGTAACGAATTGGAGGTTTATGTAAATATAAACAAATTATGCTAGGTAAGTATTATGTACTACTTCAGTCCATTTCACCACCATATGTATTTTCTCATCCAGCTTCAGTACGGCTTCTTCCATCATAGACAAATAAGGATTGGATTTAGCTCGCTCTTCTTCTTTTATTATATTCATCAACCCCATAATTGAGCTTAACGGAGCCCTAAACTCATGCGACTGGATAAATGCTATATCTAATAATGCCTTATTCCGCTCTTCTATTTCCTTCATTTGCCGGCGTAGGGCAGTATAGGCAAGTTCCAGTTCCATAAGGTGCATGGCTTGTTTGGAGAGGTGTTCCAGTTGCTGGCATTGGTCGGCAGTTACCTGCTTGGGATTCAGATCCATAACGCAGACAGTACCAATATTATGCCCTTCTTGGGTAGTTAACGGGGCGCCAGCATAAAAACGAATATTTGGCGCGTTAGCCACAAGCGGACTATTGTAAAAGCGTTCGTCGATGCGGGCATCTGGCACTACCATCACACCGGGCGTTTCTATGGCATACGTGCAAAAAGAGGTATTACGCGGCATAACTGCCACGTCAAAACCATAGTTCATTTTAAACAACTGCACGGCTCGATCTATAAGGGTAATGAACGCTACGGGTGTATCGTATATATGGGCCGCAAGTTTAAGGATTCCCTTAAGACTGGTGTTTAAATCAAAATTAATCTGGTCAAAAATACCGACCGCCTTCAGTCGCTCTGTTTCTATCTGCTTCATAATCATTCAGCTCTTTTTTTTATGGTCTATACTACTTACGCTGAATGTTACGTTTTGGTTTTTTACTTTTGACCATTCATGCAAAATAAGATTCGATTTTCCATTGTGGGTTTTGGTAATATAGGTCGTCGTCATGCCGAGCATATCATCAGCAATCCCGATACCGAACTGGTAGCCATATGCGATACCGATGAAACGGTAGCAGCAAAAGCCCCGGAAGGAGTCAATTTCTATACCGACATAGATCTGATGCTCGCTACAGAGCAGGTTGATGTGCTGTGCGTTTGCACGCCCAACTACCTGCACGAGCCGCACACCATTGCCGGCCTGAGCGCCGGGCTGCATACTGTGGTAGAAAAGCCTATGGCCATAAGCGTACAGGCTTGCGAAAACATGATTGCCGCTGCGGCGCAAACCGGCAAAACCATATTTGCAGTAAAGCAAAACCGCTACAATCCGCCTGTGCAAGAAGTAAAGAAACTGATAGACAACAAAGACCTGGGTAAAATATACATGATGCAGGTAAACTGCTTCTGGAACCGTGGCGACGCCTACTATGCCGGCAGCGGCTGGCGTGGCAGCAAGCAACGCGACGGCGGTTGCCTCTTCACCCAGTTTAGCCATTTTGTAGATATTCTGTATTACCTCAATGGCCCCATCAATGATGCTTACGGCCGCATAGAAAACTTTGCCCACCGCCACAATACCGAAGTAGAAGATACAGGCAGCTTTGTGCTAAAGGCAGATAATGGCGCTATCATCAACTTCAACTTTACCACTTGCGCCTACGAGCGCAATATGGAGGGCTCCATAACCATAATGGCTGAGCATGGCGCAGTGAAAATAGGCGGTCAATACCTGAACACTATAGAATATCAGAAGCTGGCTGCCGCTACCCTACCCCACATCAATATAACAGCTAAAGCCAACGACTATGGTCTGTATCAGGGGTCTATGAGCAACCACGATAAAGTGATACAAAACGTAGTGAATGTGCTGAACCACAACCACACCGTAATGACCAGCGCAGAAGAAGGACGCGATGTGGTGAGCATAATAGAGCGAATGTATGCAGGCGCAAGAAAAGCCTGACTGAAAGTTGATGCAAACTCAATATAAACGAACAATCCCGTACTGGCTGGGAGTAAGGGATTGTTCGTTTATAAAAAAAGTCATTATACTATCCTTTCACTGCTTTTTGCTTAGCTGCTTGCAGCGTGTTTTTCATCAGTCCGCAAATGGTCATCGGCCCTACGCCCTTGGGCACAGGTGTGATATAGCTACACAACGGAGCTACATTATCGTAGTCTACGTCGCCTACCAGTCGCGAACCCGATTTCTTGGTTGCGTCGTCTATACGGTTGATACCCACGTCTATAACTATCGCTCCTGGTTTTACCATATCGGCAGTTACAAAAAATGGTTTACCTATGGCGGCTACTATCAGGTCGGCTTGCAGCGCCAGTTCTTTCAGATTTTTGGTGCGGCTGTGGCACAGCGTCACAGTTGCATTACCGGGATTGGTATTGCGACTAAGTAATATTGTCATTGGGGTACCTACTATATTGCTGCGGCCTATTACCACGCAGTGCATACCATCTATGTTAATGCCATAATGCTCCAGAAGAAGCATAATACCATAGGGCGTAGCAGGTAAAAAAGTAGGTTGCCCCAGCATCATCTTACCTTGTGAAATGGGATGAAAACCATCTACGTCTTTTTCCGGACTAATCGTGTTGATAATTAAGTCGGACGAAATGTGGCGAGGTAAGGGCAACTGCACCAGTATGCCGTCTACAGCATCATCTGCATTTAGTTTGTTCACTTCGTCTACCAATTCCTGCTCAGTAATTTCAGGGCCAAAACGCAATAGCGTAGAGTCGAAACCGAGACTTTCGCAACTTTTCACTTTCGAGCCTACATAGGCCTCGCTTGCCGGATTGTTGCCAACCAATATGGCTGCAAGATGCGGTTTTTTGCCGCCGGCAGCCTGCCAGTCTATTACATCCTGCTTTATTTGCTCCTTAATATGAGCCGATACAAGGGTACCATCCAAAATTTGCATAAGACAAAGATAATTTTATTTGTTTAACGGTTAGGTAGACTATTACCAAAGAATGACAATCAAAAATAATAAAAAAATCGACTTACACTATTGATTAAAATCAGCGTTTACAAGACCGTAAGTGTGGAGCTATCGCGCTGTTGTATCTGCCGGCGGCGGCGGTATTTTATACCCGAGCGACAGCGCTTTATCCACATCGACAGACGCCTTTGCAGCATCGCCCAGGTTCTGATAGCATACCGACCGCTGGTAGTAAGGCTCTCCCATTTCGGGGTTTAGCTTTATGGTTTTATCAAAGTCCTTTACCGCTTCAGCCCATTGTTTTTTAGCTACCAGCACTATCCCACGATTAAGGTAATTAGTGTACATATCTGGCGCGAGCCCTATGCCGCGCGTATATACAATTATTGCAGAATCGCTCTTACCTGTAAGGTTCAGGTAGTTGCCATAGTTATTGCATGCCTCGCCCGATGGCTTGATAGCCAAAGCATGGCGGAAATAGTAGCCCGATGAATCGTAGTTTTTGGTGATGTAGTAGAGTATGGCCAACCCCACAAATAAATTGGTTTCAGTAGGATTTAACTTCAACGCCTGGCGGTATCTTACTTTTGCTTCATCATACCTGCCCACTCCCCGCAACATCTCTCCAAGCGATATATAGGGATTTACAAAAGCCGGTCGCAACTCGATGGTTTTATTCAGAAAGTACATTGCTGAATCGAAGGCCGCAGCCTTTGCCACCGGGTCAGCCGAAGTGTTCCAGTTTACGTAATAAATGTATCCCAGATTATTATATGCTTGCGGGGCATTCAACGGTTCCTTTTCTATCTCATCGCGCCACAGCGAGTTAGAATCTACCCATGCTTCTGTACGCGCTGAACTCATGTACCCAAATACCACTAACACACCCACTGCTACTCCCGAAGCTATGTATCGGTTGGTACCGCCTTTGTCGTACTGCTTGGCCAACCACCACGCCGCAACAAAAAAGAAACCCCAATAAGGAATGTAGGTGTATCTGTCGGCGAGTATGGCCTCGCCCACCGGTATAAACTGTAACAACAGACCAATGTTAACAGCAAAAAACAACAGACCAAATTGCAACGCCCTATTCCGTCGGGCAGCGAACCATGCGGGAACCAACACCACCGCCACAGCAAGCGGGTACAAATAGAAACTCAAAGGCAATGCCGCGCCCACTTTGGGCGGATAAGGATAAAAACACAATAAATGTACAGGAACTACCAACTTCCATATGTAGGTAACTAATGCGTAGCTGCCCAAAGCCAGCCGCTCCAGCACACTATAGTCTACCTTTTGCATATCCATAGCTCCTGCTGTGTGCTGCACCTTCACAGCTATTATACCAAACACAATGGCTAATACAAAATGTGGAACCTTCTCTATTAGCGCTCCGGCAGTCCATTTTCGCCGCTCCCAAAGGTCTATGAGCAGTAAGGTGGGAGGTAAACTCACAGCAACCGGCTTGGCTAGCAATGCCGCTATAAACAGCAATAAAACACCAGCATACAATAGCCATCGCTTAGCGGCAGCGCCGCGCAAATAATATACGTACGCGACACAAGCAGCAAAATAATAAACACCATAGAGCACATCTTTCCTGCCCGATATCCAGGCTACCGACTCAACGTGCATAGGGTGAATACCAAACAGGAGCGCTGCCGCCAGCCCAGCTACCCATCGGCCGCTAAGCAGGTAGCTAAGCCAGTATACCATGCCGCAGCCCAACAAATGCAGTAGTAAATTGTGGGCATGATAGCGCAACGGCTCCAATCCTGCAGCGCCATAGTCGAGCGCATAACTAAGTATAGTAAGGGGATGGTAATTGCCCATCACAGGCTTTGAAAAAATGTTCTTTATTCCCTCCCACGATAAGTCCTTAACCAGCGTATTATCATTTACATATCCGGGATCGTCCCAGCCGGTAAACTGTGCATCCAGACAGCCACGCAGAAACCACCAAACTACCGCAGCTACCGCCAGCAACGCCAAAGCATGCACCAGAACGGTCAGTCGCCGGGCTTTTTTATCACTAGGTTCAGACTGTGTAGGAACAGCTACTTCCTGTATGTTTGGTTTATTACTTTTTGCCATGAAACCCCAATATACTTCAGGTTTTCAAAATTAAGGTAACAGGACAAATATCGGATGCGAGTACTCTCATTATATATTTTTAACCAGCACTTTATTTTCATAGCTATTCTGTTCCATCTGAAAAAAAGCATTGCCTATACATTCATAACCTTGTTTTTCGTAAAACGCTATAGCACGTTTATTGAGCACATATACCCAAAGCCATAACCTGCCATACCCAAGCGAATGCAAATATTCTTCAGCATATCGCATTAGTCCCTTGCCCACGCCCATGCCGCAAAAGCACTCCAATATGTATAATTTATTCAGTTCGGGCGCTGTGAATTCGCCTATATGGCATGGTTTATCGTATTCAATTTCTACTGCGCCTACCAGATTGTTTTTATAAACAGCCACTATTAGGCAAACAGGATGCTTGGCTATCAAATCGCTCATTCTTTCTACTGCAAACTGCCTGGTAATAAAATTAGCAAACTCATTGGTCACACCCTCAGTGGCATAGGTTTGTATATACACTTGTTTAAACAAAACAGAAAGGCGTATCGCATCCGACTCCACCGCCGGACGGTAGGTAATTTGATCTATTAGGGACTGCATAAAATGTTTCGCTAAAAACTAATGAATTCAACTTTTATTGTGTCCTATATCCGAGAAACCCAATTACACGCTCCAGTCCATAACATTTTCAAATAATACACATTTAAAACAGAGACGCAAGTTTCTTACCACAAATCGCTTATTATTGCGGGTAAATCAAAACACCGAAAAATCTAAACTATGATTGAACAACTTATTGTGCGCAGCGAGATAACCATCAATGCCACTGTTGAAAAAGTATGGGATGCACTGATTAATCCGGAACAAACCCGTAAGTATATGTTTGGTTGCGAAACTGTATCGGACTGGCAGCCTGGTAGCGAACTACTATGGCGTATGGAATATGAGGGCAAAGAATTTGTAGCCGTCAAGGGAAAAATTGTAGCCATCAATGCACCTTTAATGTTGGCCTATACTACGATAGATCCAAATTCTACTATAGCCGATATTCCTGAAAATTACCTGACTGTAACCTATAACCTAACCGAAAACAACGGACAAACTACGCTGGTAGTAACGCAGGGCGACTATACAACTGTAGCTGATGGCGAACGCCGGTATAATGAAGCCTACAATGCCGGTGAGGGTTGGAACCCAATACTGGTGCAAATAAAAGACCTACTGGAACATTAAGCAAAAAAAACGATGCTGATTGATGCCAGTATAAAACCGGCATCAATCAGCATACATTTGCTCTATCTGTTTTGTGTATTTCTGCAATATCACCTTACGTTTTATTTTCAGCGATGGTGTAAGTTCGCCCGTGTCTATTGTCCATTCACTGGGTAGCAAGGCAAACTTCTTTACTTGCTCGGGATGGCTGAATAATGGATTGTATTTATCTATTTGTTTCTGCATTTGCGCCACCACTTCCGGAAGTTTTATCAGCTCTGCATTATTTTCAGGCACAGTTATGTTGGCAAAGTTGTCGCGGAGGTGCTTCCTTAGTTGATTAAAACTTGGCACTATCAGCGCGCTCACAAACTTGCGGGCATCGCCTACCACCATCATCTGCTCTATAAAAATACTCTCCTTCATTTTGTTTTCTACAGCCTGAGGAGCTACATACTTACCGCCCGATGTTTTGAATATTTCCTTTTTTCGGTCGGTAATTTTCAAAAACTTACCATCCACCCATGCGCCTATGTCGCCGGTATGAAACCAGCCGCCTTCCATTGCCGCTGCGGTTAGCTCAGGATGTTTGTAATAACCTATTGTCACATTTGGTCCTTTGCACAATATTTCTCCATCTTCAGCTATTCGTACTTCTACATTATCAATCAGCGTGCCTATGGTGCCTATTTTCCTATTTTCGCTTTCATAACGGTTTACCGATACCACAGGCGATGTTTCGGTAAGGCCATAGCCTTCCATAATAATTACGTTAGCAGCAGTAAATATTCGCAACAGCCTTTCCTGACATGCTGCCGAACCTACAACTATAGCTTTTACATTGCCGCCCAAAGCCTCGCGCCATTTATTAAAAATTATCTTGTTGGCCAGCCAGAGTTGCAATCTGTACCACGGGTTGCCCGGAACCGAATTATCGTAGCGTTTTCCGAGATCGAGCGCCCAGAAAAACAACAGGCGTTTGATGCCAGTCAGCTCCATTGCTGTGTTCATTATACGTTCATACACCTTCTCCAGCAACCTTGGCACTGTAGTAAACACCATCGGCTTTACTTCCTTAAGGTTTAGACCAATGGTATCCATATTTTCAGCATAATATATTGCCACACCCGATTGCAGATACACATATGTAACCATGCGTTCGAAGATATGGTTGAGCGGTAAAAAGCTTAGCGCTCTGCCCTCCTTAGTTGCGAAACTAAACGCCGGCATAGAGTCTTGTACGTTGCTAACAATATTATTATGCGTTAGCATTACCCCTTTGGGGTTGCCTGTTGTGCCCGATGTATAAATAATTGTAGCCAGCGTATCCTTGCTTATCCTGTCTATTACCAACTTATCGGGTTGCAATTTCTTCTCAGTTAGTTCGCACCAGTGAGTTACGCCCGGCACTTTATCAAATGAAAACACATTTTTCAGCGTTGGCACTTCTTTAAAAGCATCTTTAAATCGTGCATAAATATCAGCATTGGCCACAAACACTATCTGCACTCCTGCCTCGTTCAGTACATACACCAGTTCGTTTGGACTTATAGTTGGGTATACGGGCGTGAGGACAGCGCCGGTAAGCTGTACGCCAATGTCGGCTATCATCCATTCCGGCCTGTTTGGCGACAGAATGGCTATCTTTTCTTGTTGCTCCGGTTCCAGCGTATGATTGGTTATACCCACCTGCAGTAGCCCACCTGCAAGGTAGCAAGCGGTTTCCCAAACTTCGCGGCTACTATAAGTACGCCAGGAGCCATTTTCTTTGGCTGCCAACATTATAGCGTTGGGAGCAAGATTGCTTTGCTGCTCCACTATATCGAAAAGGCGCTGAATCATACATAAATGTACCAATAAAGTTGATTGGTAGGCTGCGCTTCAAACACAAAATATTTTATTTAACAACTATTGTAGCACACCTATTGTGTAAAACAATCAAGGTAAAATCACCGCTATTACTGACAAGGAATGTAAAAATCTAGGTTTTGACCTATTTACGTACAATAAAAAGCTATTGTTGCTGTTATCATTTGCTGTAGTTGCCGTTAAAACTTACCTTTGATGATTATAGCAGTTATTGTTGCAAATACTAATTATCTATGAAATTATTAAAGTACATAACGCTGGGTTTTGCGTTAACGCTTAGTGTATTTTCCGCTGCGCTTTATAGCTCTTGCACTAAAGAAACCTGTAACGGCGTAGTATGCCTTAACAATGGTAGTTGTAGCGGCGGGTCTTGCACCTGCAAGTCGGGCATGGGCGGCGGTAATTGCGAAATAATATACAGGAAACTCTATGCTGCCACTTATGGCGGCAATGCGCATTACGATGTCAGCGCATTGGATACTGGTATTGTTGACACTACTTTTACAGCATCCACAGAAGCCAATAACGCGCTGATGTTTGCAGCGGGTACAGACACTGCCAATTTCAACAAAATGCAGCTTGTTTGGTCGCGACCCTACAAATCTGCTATTTCATTTGAAGCTATACTTGCCAACAATACATCTACAGGTTCTACATTCTCTATAACGCCAATTACGGTAGATACAGTGGTGTATTCAGGTTCAGGCAATATAAATGGAAAAACGGTGTCGCTCAACCTTACTGAAACACATCCCAAAACGAGAGCAATCATTATTTCGCTCCTCAATTTCAACAAGCAATAACCTGTTCTCTTTTATCAATATGTTTCACTTTGCCCCTACTGATCGAATAGCAGTTGGGCGACAATCAGGAGTCTATGTCATTTTCTACAGATAAAGCCCCAAAGCCAGTTGGTCTATATCCACATGCAAAGCGTGTAGGCAATCTATTATTTTTATCGGGCGTCGGTCCTCGTAAAGCCGGCACAGATGAAATACCGGGATTGGTATCCGATAAACACGGCAACTTCAAAGAGTTTGATTTCGCTGCCCAGTGCCGCAGCGTGTTCGATAATGTGCGCGTTATTTTGGAAGAAAGCGGAAGCAGCTGGGATAAACTGGTAGATGTAACTGTTTTTCTTGTTGATATGAAACGCGACTTCCACACCTACAACGCTATATATGCTGAGTACTTTGCCGACAATCAACCATGCCGCACAACCGTAGGCATAGATGCATTGCCCACGGCCATTGCTATCGAACTAAAATGCATAGCAACAATCGACTAACACAATTATATTATCTACAATTCCAAGCGATATACTCCAGGACTATTGGGTTGAGCGGCATCGCCAAACACTATGGACATTGGAAATTTTTGAGCCGGCTTGTTGGTGGGCAACCATCCCCTGCCGGCTTTTGTAATTATCATCAAGCCATATTCATCGCCCAGCACAGTAAAGTTGTCCGTTGGCTTAGCCTTAACAAAATAAGGGACTTTATATTTGGTGTTGAGCGCAGCAGCTGTTGCAGGTACATCGTCAGTTACAATACCAACTTCACATATCTCCCGTATATCAGCTATGGAAAACGGGCGCGTGGACTGATAGGGCAAATCGAACCTAACTAAAAATTCGAGAATATTACCATTATTGTCATGAAAATAAAATGCCTGAGCATTCCAGTCATCAAAACCTATAATGGGCAACCCCGAGGACGTTAGCAACACATCAACTTTACTATTCATCCATTCAAATGCGTCTGAAAATCGATTATTGGTGATATTAAAGGCAAAGTGATAAATAGGTTTAGCTGCGCCAGCCCTAAAGGTTAGTACAGACTTAAACACCCTGAACGACACCATTTCTTCAGTTTCCGCAATTATTGGGAAACCCATAGTCTTACTATAAAACTGTCTTGTTTTCTTGATTGACGTTGTGTAAAGTATCAACTCTTGTATTTGCATAAACTTATAAGCTGCTTTATCAATGAATCCCTCTTGCATCAAGCGCCTTCTGGTAGGCGCGCGCATTCTTTAGTTGATCATCAAATGTGGTAGCGAAATTGGAATAACCACTAAAATCTTCTTTTGCACAAAAATACAAATAGGTGGTTTGCGGAGCTTGCAATACTGCCTCTATCGAGCTCACTGCGGGTGTGCAAATTGGTCCAGGAGGAATCCCCGCATACATATAGGTATTATAGAGAGATGCGTATTCCAGCATCTTTCCGGTAACCCGTTTTATAGTAAAGTCTCCTATCGCGTACTTTACCGTAGGGTCGGCTTGTAGCTTCATACCTTTTGCTACCCTATTCAGGTACACACTGGCTACTTTAGGTTTATCCTCAGCCATATTAGTTTCTTCATCCACTATCGATGCAATTATTATTGCTTCGTTGGGGGTCACGCCATGCTCCTTGGCTTTAGCTTTACGTCCTGCATCCCAAAAACGGAGGTAGTTTCTCACCAGCTTCCTGAATACCTTATCTGCATTTACGTTCCAAAAAAAATCGTAGCTATCGGGCATAATACCACACAATGCTGTATTGGTATCCAGTCCAAATTGCGAAAGGTAGTCTGCATCTGATAACAGCGCCAGTATCTGAGCTGAGTCGGCTTCAAGACTATTACTTACCAAACTGGCAAAGTCTCGCTTGGTACGCACTTTGTTTATTACCAGACGCACAGGCGCTTGCCTGCCGCTCCTGAGCATACGCACCATATTATAGTTGCTCATGCCTTTACGAATCCTATACTTGCCCGCATGCACATGTTCGGGCAGTTTTGCCTGACCCGCCAATAAATTGAAACTAAACCAGTTAGATACATACCCCCCTTTTGTAAGCGCAGTTTTTACCTGTTCATAATTCCAACCTGTATGTATGTAAAAATCCTCGCCATTATTTAATTCGCCTGTATTGGGGCCAAAAACACTAAATACAGCAAATCCAATTAATACAAAAAAAGAAAATGCCACATATAGCCAAGTATTCGACTTGTTTTTCTTTTTTTGCTCCTTTCTCTTCTTTTCTGCCATACCGCTAAAGTAAGGAGTAATCGCCAAATAGGCGCTTCGCAAACCTTAGTTTATTATTGCTTAGGCTGTAGGTTCCTTACTATTATATATGTGTTTCAGTAGCAAATTTATCGCACGATGGGCCAGTAAGGCATTTATTCTTAGCAATATTGTAATCTGTTATCACCTGACAATATAATTTTTCATATTGTGGTATAATATGCTGTTTTTCAAATTTTCTCGCCTGGGCTATAGCTGCTTTTTTAAAATGATGCAGTCTGTCGGCATCGCTGAGTATGAAAATAGCATTCTCAGCCATAGAATCAACATCGCCAACATCGCTCAGAAACCCAGTCTTCCCATGTATATTTATCTCCGGCAATCCTCCGGCATTGGTAGAGATAAGCGGAACATTACATGCCATGGCTTCAAGCGCCGAAAGACCGAAACTTTCCGTCTCGGAAGGCAGAATAAACAAATCTGCTATACTCAGTATTTCGCTTATTTGCTCTTGCTTACCCAAAAACCTGATATCGTTGTAAATGCCCAGTGTGCGCGCCATGTCCTCTACCATTTGTCGTTCAGGACCATCGCCGATCATCAATAATTTGGAAGGTATTACTTTCTTTACCTTGTCGAATATCTTAATGACATCAGGCACGCGTTTCACCGAGCGAAAGTTAGATACATGCACCAATATACGCTCACCGTCAGGCGCAAGCATTTGCTTGAAGTGGTTTTTATCTGATTGATGAAACCGTTTTACATCTACAAAGTTGGGTATTACATGTATGTCTTTTTCTATATTGAACCACTTATAGGTTTCCTCCTTCAAGCTATCTGAAACTGCAGTTATTGCATCCGATTCGTTGATGGAGAAAGTAACAACTGGCGCGTAGGTTGTATCGCGCCCTACAAGCGTTATGTCTGTTCCGTGCAGTGTTGTTATAAACGGTATATCATTACCAGTTTTCTTTAGGATTTGCCGCGCAAAATAGGCAGCAGAAGCATGCGGAATAGCATAATGTAAATGCAAAATATCGAGTTTCTGATTCACGATCACATTTACCATGGCGCTGGCCAAGGCCGTCTCGTATGGAGGAAAATCGAACAAAGGATAGGTCGGTACCTTAACCTCGTGAAAGTAAATATTGGGGTGAAAACTCTGAGTCAGTCTTACCGGCTGTTCATATGTAATAAAATGCACCTCATAGCCTTTATCCGATAGGGCCAGCCCCAATTCAGTAGCTAAAACTCCACTGCCACCAAAGGTGGGGTAACAAACAATACCAATCTTCATGTTCTTCAATATGGTTACAAATATCCACTTATATCCCCAATATTCCCTTATATGGGTATTAGTTTAAACAATTAATAACGCAGACAGGGATTTTATAGCCGGCGAACAAAACTTTTATAACAAGAAATAGGAATATCAACACAAAAAAGTAAAAGCGCGGTGTAAGGAAAACCTCGCACCACGCTTTTACTTTTATAACAAGTCCAATTTATTGTTCAATAACGATGTGCAATACAGCGCTATTTGTCTCAGAACGCAAGTTGAGCAAATACATACCGCTTGATAAATTATTGTTCATATTCACCTGAGTATTAATAACGCCTCCTCTAGCTGTTAGGTTATCTCTATATACTACCTGACCAAGCATATTTGTTACTTCAATGGCAACAGTCTCATCTACAACGCTACCCAAAGACCCTTTAACTACAAACGATCCTTTATTAGGGTTTGGTACAATTGATATAGTGTTTGCGCCAGCGCTTGTTTGCTTGATACCAACAGAGCTAACGTTTATCACCAGTGAATTGATCACTTTAACGCCTGCACAGCTACCGCCTCCGGTTGTTACCTCACAAGTTACTGTGTCCTGATCTCTGAATTGGTCGCTAATAAGAGTTTCAGTAGTAGAGCCAGGAAGTATTGCGCCGTTTATATACCACTGATAACCCGGAGCAGTTCCGCAATTAACTGGTGTAGCAACGATAGTAGCTAACTGACCTTTGCCAATATAATTACCTGGCGTAGCAAGTAGACTAACACTTGGCATTACATTGTCAATAGACATCAAAATGTTATTACTAAACACTGAATCGTTGGTAGTACAGCGATAGCTACTTGCCATCATTGCTATAACAACATCTCTATCGGTAGGCATGTAAGTATAATTCGCACCTGTACTTACAATAGAGCTATTCTTAATCCAGTAATAAACAGGAGCTGAACCGCCATTAACGTTAGAAGCTGTAAAAGTAACCGGAGTGTGTGGACAAACAATATTACCAGGATTAGCAGTAATAGCTACTGAAGGAGTAAGGTTAGGCAACACATTCATCACCTTTGTTGTATTAACAGTAGATGGGAAAGCACATACTGCGTTGCTTGTAAGGGTAGCAACAACCACATCGCCATTGTTAGCTGCATAGCTGTAAGAACTACCTACGCCAACATTAGTACCATTAACGTTCCAATTATAAGTTGGAGCAGAACCGCCATTTACAGGTATTGC
The DNA here is from genome assembly GCA_903882805.1 of uncultured Bacteroidota bacterium. Lineage (GTDB taxonomy): Bacteria > Bacteroidota > Bacteroidia > Chitinophagales > Chitinophagaceae > Nemorincola. Next base: position 56,684 of record CAIRYK010000013.1, read on the forward strand.
TGTAAGATGAACTGTGCTGCCTGCGCAAACAGTATCACCTGGCACACCTGTGTTGATTGTAACCGATGGAGTAACTGATGGAGTAATACCTACAGTTGCCGAACCTGCCATTGCCGCAGTGCAACCAGCGCCTGTTGTCGCCATTGCAGTATATACGCCAGCTGTTGTATAAGAACCAAAATCGAGTGCAACTCCACCGCCAAGGAATGAAGAACCTGTAGCTACACCGTCGCGATACAACTGATAAGAAACGCCAACAATTGACATACTTAGCCCTATGTGTGCACCTGAAGTACCTGCGCAATAATTACCGCCGCCGGTAACATTGTATACAGCAGGCAATGGATTAGTTCTGATAGCAACTGATGTCAGCATATTGCTGCTGCATGTTGTAGCAGCATTTGTAGCGATTACTGAGTAAGTACCTGTATCGGTATGTATACCAAAATCAAGATCTCTGCCCGTACCAGCAATAGCGCCGCCAACGGCAGAACCATTTTTATACAGTTGATAGTTAACATCTAAAGAAGAACCACTCAAATAAACCGGCAAACCTGAACCGCCTATACAATAATTACCGCCGCCTGAAACTGTATAACCTAATGGTAATGGATTAATTGCAATTGTTACGCTACCTAGCATTACTTTAGAACATAGTGTCGCCGCATTAGTACCAACTACAATATAATTACCGGGAGTAGTTTGCAAACCAAATGCAAGCGCACCGCCAGTACCCGCTATCGCGCTGCCAACGCGAGAACCGTCGCGATACAACTGATAGTTAATACCAAGAGAGGACGTAGCTAGGCCAACAGGAGACCCAACGCCGCCTGCGCAATAGTTGCCGCCGCCTGTTACAGAATACTGAGTAGGTAATGCATTGATGCTAACCGTTGCAGAACCAGTCATATTGTTTGTGCAACTAGTTGCAGCATTTCTTGCAACTACAGTGTATACGCCCGCTGCTGTCTGCATACCAAAGTCTACTGACGCACCTGTACCGGTTACCTCGCTGCCAATAGCTGTAAAGCCATTATAGAGCTGGTAACGAATACCGGAATTTGAACTACTCAAACCCACACTAACGCCTGTGCCTTCAGCGCAATATGCACCGCCCCCGCCTACTGTATAAGCAGTTGGTAACGGATCAGTAGTTACTGGAGCAGATGAAATCATATTTCTAACACAACCAGATACTGCATTTGTAGCAACTACGCGGTAGGCGCCTGCTGTTTGCAAACCAAAATCCAGTGAAGCGCCTGTACCTGCTACTGCTGAACCCACCATAATTGTTCCGTTATACAACTGATAATCAATACCCGTTTCTGAACCAGCAAGTAGTATATGCACTCCAGCGCCACCTGCGCAATAGCTACTACTGCTTGATGTTACTTCATACGCCGCTGGAGGTGTATTGACAATAACATTCACCGTACCAGACATAGTATTTACACAGGTAGTCAATGCATTTGTTGCAACCACTGTGTACGCCCCAGCAATTGTTTGACGACCAAAATCGAGCGCTGAACCTGCTCCAGGCAATGGAGCGCCAACTGGAACACCGCCGCGATATAACTGATAATTTACACCCACTGTAGAATAACTAAGGCCTACATGAACGCCTACACCGCCAGCGCAATACACACCGCCATTTTCAACTGTCATAGTATAAACGTCTGGCAAACTGTAAATGTTTATTGCAGCGCTGCCGCCCATATTGCCCTGACATGTAGTGAGTGTGTTGGTACCCCTTACTGTATATACACCTGAAACTGACTGCAGTCCTAAATCGAGAGCGCCGCCAAGAGTTGTAACAGGCGCTCCCACTAATACACCGTCGCGATACAACTGGTACGATACTGAACTTTCTGAATTGACCATTGTAATATGGCGACCTGAATCGCCTACACAATAGTTGCCGCCGCCTGTTACGGCATAAGCTGTTGGCAATGGATTGATGCTTATTGTTGCGCTGCCAGCCATATTGCTTCTGCAATCGGTAATTGTATTTCTTGCCTGAACTGTATACAAACCTGACACAGTTTGAGGGCCAAAATTCAGGATAGCGCCTGTGCCATGTTGTGGAGCGCCAATAGGCATTCCAGCCAACACTAATTGATAGTCCACTACAAAATCGGTAGGCTCAATTACTACTTCTACACCTGTTCCGCCACTGCAATAGCTACCGCTTAGGCTACCGCCGAGTACAGATACCGGATAAGCGGTTGGCAATTCGTTAATGGCAATTACTGACGAACCAATCATATCGCTTGTGCAACCTGTCAGGCTATTGATGCCCTTTGCAGTGTAGGTTCCTTCAGCGGTATGCAGACCAAAATCGAGCGATGAACTTGAACCCGCCACTAATACTCCCGGAACAATCGCACCATCCAGATACAATTGATAGTTAACGCCTGGATCTGAATAATTAAGCAATACATGCACCCCAGAACCGCCTCTGCAATACTGACCGCCATCTGTTACGCTTACAGGATAGCTATTGGGCAATCTGTTCATTACAATTGATGGTGTGCCTATCAATTGAGCAGTACATCCGGTAGTAGTATTTTGTACGACTATAGTATAGTCGCCTTCTGTCTGATCGCCAAAGTCTAGCGCGCCGCCAAAAGATAAAATTGAATTAACCAGCGCTCCACGATTGTATAATGAATACAAGTAACCAGACAAAGAAGAATCTGTAGAAATATTTACGCCTGTTGTAGACTCGCAATAAGCCGTACCAGCAGCAACCGCATGGTGAGCATATGGTAATGGGTTTACAGAAACCGTAGTACTACCAGCCATATTCTGCGAACATCCTGTTGTTGCATTCACACCAACCACAGTATAAACGCCGGGTATAAGGATAAATCCAAAGTCGAGGGCAGCCCCTGTGCCAGGCATAGTTCCTACCATCACGCCATCTTTGTATAAATTATAGTTAACAGCAGTTGATGAACCTGTGAGGTTGACGTGCACTCCAGCATCGCCAGCGCAATATGCGCCGCCGCCGTAAACCGAATAAGCAAAAGGTAAGGCATTTACAGATACTGTTTTCACAGCATAACAACCTGTTGCCGGTAATGTGTAAGATATTGCAGGAGTACCTCCGTTTAGACCTGTTACAATACCGCTTACAGAACCAACGCTTGCTATTACCGGACTACCTGTACTCCAAAAACCGCCGCCGGTTGTAGTGTTCAAAGGAATAGATGAACCAACGCAAACAGCTGAAGGGCCAGTTATACCTGCCGGAGAAGGATTGATTGTCAATGCTTTTGTAGCAAGGCAGCCTGTTGGCAATGTATAGGTAATAACTGCGTTGCCTGTCGACACAGGCGATACTACGCCTGTAGTAGGGTTAACTGTTGCAAGGAACGTATTGCTGCTGGCCCACACACCAGTTGTAGGTGTAGAGCTAAATGTATAATTCTGTCCGGTACATTGTAGGCTGCTACCTGTAATTGCCGAAGGCAACGGATTAACGGTAACTGTTGAAAATGCTGTACTTGTAAAACCGTTACCGTCTGTAATAGTCAGGGTATATGTAGTTGTAACAGAAGGTGTTGCAACTACCGCAGAACCTAACGAAGAGTTGAGCGACGATGCCGGAGACCAGGAATACACATAACTTGGATCGCCTGTTGGCGACAGCGCATTGATAACCGTATTTTGACCATTACAAATTGCTACACTTGACGATGCGCTTATAGACGGACCAACAGTAGTAATACCGCTAAAATCGCTTGCTGCATTTGTAACGCCAGTATAAGAAAGTACATGCGTACTCGTGTTTACAGTACCAAACTTGAGCCAAGGAATAGCTGTAGGATACTGACCCATTGAAATATTAGCTTCTGTTCCAACCACGTCAGACACCACATAGTTTGCTGTTAGCGAGTAGTTCGGACTAGTGATACCGGTAGTCGTAACACCCCAATACCTGTTAAGATAATTGCTAACGTTAGCATTATTCGGATGCTTAACATTAGGTACGCGCGATGCTATAAATGCTGAGCTGTATGCGCTACCAGTAAATGAGATAGAAATAGGCGTATAGTTGGTATTATCGCCAATCGGGAACAAGTAAGTACCGTTTGCTGTCACTTGTTTTTTCAGTGTTCCTACGTTATTGGCAACAATCATATTTGTAGGAGAAAATGTACCTGGTTGAATAGCATTCGAAGTGGCTCCCATCAATACGAGGTCATTACCGCCTAATACTAACTTACCTGAAGTAATTGTTAGTGTTCCGTTTACGGTTTCGGTACCGCCGGAAAGTGTAGCGCCTGCCGAATTGTTCAATGTAAGATTATTGAATGTCGTTGCGCCTGTAACCGTTTGATTGACCAAACCATTCAGTAGTACAAGACCATTATTATGGTTAAAAGTACCGCCATTATTATATGCCCTGCCAATAGCAAGCGTTGATGATGGCGCAGTAACAGTACCTGCAGTTATGGTGAAGTTGCCTAATGCGTCAATTGCTGTGCTACCGCTACTCCAGGCGCCGCCAGCTGCATTGAAGGTAAGATTATTGAAAGCGCTACCGCCAGAAAGGAATCCTGACAATGTATAAGTTGCAGCGCCAGTGAACGCTACAGTGCCATTATTATTTGAAAAAGTACCGTTGTTTGTATAGTTGCCGCCAATAGTGAGCGTTGCCGATGGGGCTGTGAGAAAACAAGTACTACCATTGGTAAAATCGCCGGCTGTTTCGGCTGCAGAGCTAAATGAATAACCTGTGCCAGTAAACGACAATATTCCAAACTTATTTGAACCTGTCATATTACCAGATAAGCTACCGCTACCAGCCATAAACACTGTGTTACCTGTGGCTGTTGTAAAAGCGCTGCTGTTTGTCCAGCTACCATATACTGTCATGGTTGTAGGCGCGGTAAATGTGCCGCCTGAAATATTCATGCTACCAGCCAATTCAACATTATTACTTGCAGAATACGTACCAGAATTTGAAAGATTATTGAATCTGCTTGATCCCGTCATATTACCAGAAAGCGTGCCTGAACCGCTCATAAGTACTGTACTGTTATTGTGGGTGAACACACCGCTGTTGGCATAGTTGCCCCCTATTTGCAATGTACCTCCAGACGGGCCTACAACGGTACCGCTACCCGTTATGGATAAGTTACCCGAAGCAAAAGCTCCTGCATTGAACGTCCACGAAGCGGGACTGTTTCCGGAGAATGTTAAGATATTAAAATTGCTTGGCGAGGTCATTGTACCAGAGAGTGTTTTCCCTGCAACAGTTGCGTCCATTATTACAGTGCCTCCATTTGCTGTAAAAGTACCTGAATTGCTGTAACTACCAGATATATTTAGAGTAGAAGAGGGTGCAGTAACTGTACCAGCGGTAATTGTGAAGTTACCCAATACCTCTGCTGCGATCGATCCAAAACTAAAAGTGGTGCCAGCGCCGTTAAATGTAAGGTTATTAAATTTATTGGTACCAGTTAGCGAGCCTGTGCCAGTTACAGAATAGGTAGAGGCAATACCAACGCCATTCATTGTAACAGTTCCATTATTATGGCTAAAAGTACCTCCAAAGTTCTGCCAACTGCCACCAACATTAAAGTTAGCCGGCGCTACAAATGAACCGCCAGTTACAAAACGCACAGTACCTGCAATTGTAAGCGTTGATGGAGCACAGGTCATAGCGCTTTGAAAGACGAATATATCAGTGGCGCCCGCAAATGATGAAGGCTGAGAGCCTGTATTGTTATTATTACTAAACCAGTTTGTAAGTACAGAAGCGTCGCCGCCGCCAACTCTTGAGTACCAAATTGTAGAAGGAACAACAGGAGTAATGAGGCAAGAGCCGTTTCCTGAAGTATTAAAGCCCTGAGTGAGTGTTAGGCCTGAAATGCTACCGCCATTTGATACAGGGAAAGAAGAGCCGCCGCCACCTGCTGCAAAATAGCCGCCGCCGCCGCCCCAATAACCGCCGCCGCCGCCGCCGCCATAGTAAGTACCGCGACCGCCTTGCGTTTGCGTACCTGTGGTAGCGCCATAAACACCAACGCCACCGCTAGTTTGCGTACCGCCGCCGCCGCCATAACTACTACCATTGCTACCGCCATTGTAGCCGCGCTCGCCTGTAGCGTTTCCGCCGGCTCCGCCGCGTTCGCAGTTAGTGCAATAATAGTTAAGACCTGCGCCACCGCCGCCGCCAGCTACAATCACACGGTTCGATAGCGCTGTTCCACCCACCCTAAGGTCGGTTTCGCCGCCGCCGCCGCCGCCATAGCCGTATTGCCCCGATTGGCCGCCGCCATTGTAACCGCCGGCGCCATATACGCTACAGCAACTGCCGTTTCCGTTGGGGCCAACGCCGCCAACATAGACGTTGATTGTAGACCCACTGGTTACTGCCAGTGAACACTGTACCCTACCGCCATAGCCGCCGCGATTGTAACCGTAAAGATCGCGCCCCCCCATAGCTCCACGTGCATCTACAACTATGGTCGTTACACCTGTAGGCACAACGTAGGTCTGAACACCGCCAGTATAATTGTAGGTAGTCGTTTGTGCCGTAGCGCCCCAGTTGCATAACAACAAAACAATCGCAACAATAACGTTTTTGAAACGGTAGAATAACTTCATAATCTAAAAATTACTTTTTTAAAACAATAAAAACTGTAATCCTAAATAAAAAACCAAAAGCGACAGGGTGGTACAACAATAGAATATTGGCCCATTGGGTAATAAAGAAATAAATCGAACGCCTATTTTAGCTTTCAATTAAACATCAAAAAGTAAATTTAACAGTTTCTTTTTGCAAAACAAATTTTTCACCCAAAAAAGTGCAAAAAAACAATAATACACACACAACCCACAATATCTGGTTACCGGCGTATTGTCAGGAGAAAAAATATTATATGATATTTTGAAATACAAAAACTATATAGCGATAGAAATTGCCTTGAAAATTTCTACAGACTCACGATTATCTATCGCCCCCCTAATACTACCCACACAAGTCAGATTACATAGCAAACCGGAAATCAATACTTCCGCTCGCCAGTGGCAGCCCATATTAATTTTTCTAATTGTGCCCTTCCTATTATAGATGATCTGTACTGAACAAATGGTTCCCATCTCCCATTGTCGCTATTCCATTTTTCCGGATTGGCCTCCCAAAACACGTTTGTAGCTTTATCCACTATCATTAACTTACTATACGGACTGCAAAAAGATAAATATACCCGGTTATTGGGTAAGGGCATTACATTACCACCCATAGTTTCAAATACATGTTGGTCTTTTCTTTTACCATCTGAAACACTAACATCCTGTCTACAGGCCATTGTCCAGCTTTTCTTCAATTCATTTCTGTTCCTGCCTTCCAAATTGTATATATCTACCGCGGGCGACACACTAGCATCACACCCATTGTTAAACAAATACAAGCTACCATCGGGAGAAATTTTACAGCTATGCTGGAAACAAAAGTGATTGGGGCCATTTGTTGTGCCATTGGGTAAAAACCGCTGGCCAAAAGATGCTAAAACACCGCCGGCCGGATACCCTACTTTTACTATCCTATTGATATTCTTAAAGCTAACAAATAACTCCCCTCTTTTTTCATCTAAATAAAAGGCATTGTCATGAACGTCGTATTGAGCAAGAGACAACGGACGTTGTCTATATTTTAAATCAGATGTGTCAAAATAATCGAATGAACTCCAACGCCATAATTCTTTACCCTTTTCATCCATTTCTACAACCTCACCAAAAGGCAACTTACAATTTATTCGAGCCGGAATTCCAGGTCTTTGCATTGTAGGCGCTCCCCTCCTATCCCCCATTTGTGTCATCGGAATACTATCGTCCGGAAATTTCCAAAATCGGAATACTGTTTTCAACGCCATATAGCGCCCACTTTGCAATCGGACAAACTCATGGTGAAAAACAGCTTCACTATCGCTTCTACTTTTCGAACTATGCCACAGTATTTTTCCATAATAATCTATTTCGTAGGGCAATCCCCCTAATAGTAAGGTTATGGTATTTGCGCATGACACTTTAATATCTCTACTATCAGTACTTTCATTCACTGGACTATCTAACTCGGGCAAATACCATATTAATCTACCATCTTTATCATAAAGTGTACGGTTGGCATCGAGAAATACAAAAAAATCACCAGTATCGGCGCTGCGTCTAACTACTTTCAATCGATATTTACTGGTATCGGTAAATGGAGATTGCCCTATTGAAAAATGTCTTAGTGGTGATTTTGTCTTTTTTGCGCTTACATCGGCAGACAATACCCGCCAAGTGTATATGGTTCCAAAAAAAGGAAGTAGTTGTAAAATGTTTTTCCCATCGCTGCTATTAACTATTACGCGATTTGCCAAAAAAGAATCAACGTTGTTATAATACCCAGTGGCAACTTCCAACTTACAAAAGCTTGCTTTTTCTTCGTTTTCTATTTTAAACCCGACAAGTCTTGAATTCAACACACTCCCCTCTAATGGCAACCACTGCGCCCTGGAAACGGTGACAAAAGAAATGAACAATAAAAAAACTAAAAATTCTCTTAACGACATAATAGAGGCAATAGGTTGCGGCATAACAAACAACAATCAACTTCAAAAATAAAAAACTTAATCACTAATCAAATGATAATCAACCATCTCGCTCAACAATTCCCTATTTCATTTCGATTGAGCCTGCCATATCATTTTAGCAATAAGCAAAGTATCTGTCGTAATGCTTGCTCTGTATTGCGGCGCTACCATCCATTTATGTACATCTAGATTCCATTTCTCAGGCATTGCGCTCCAAAGTGTTTTTTGTTGCTTATCTATAATTAATAACTTACTGTAGGAACAAGACATGGAAATAAAAAAACTATTATCTTTCAATTCTACAACATTGCCGCCCGATGGAAAGAAAAAATTAGAATGATTGTTAGGGTCAAGTTCGTCTATTGGCATTTCGAAACTCCATAATTTAGTTAGCTTTCCATTAGCTGTTGTAGGCTCTTTCATAGCTACTATCTGGGGTTTACCACTGGCTTCACATACATTATTATTAAACAAGTATATATACCCATTACTCGAACGCTTGCAGGCATGTTGGCCACAAAACAGTCTTTCACCGCTCGCATCTGTATTATCGTAGTCTGCAACAACTTTACCGTCTGGATAGTGTATTTTCAGTATTCGGTTTATGTTTTTAAAACTCACATAAACCATGTTAGAGTGATTATCTTTATAAAATGCATTTTGGTGCACATCAATACCGGCAGGCGTGTTTGTTTTTTTTAGATCCTTAATTCCCGCTTGTTTGAAATAATCGTACGATTTCCAAACCCACTTTATTTTGTTCGATGAATCGTATTCTATAATCGTACCAAATGGTTGTTTCTGCCTCGCATGCATTTCTACTTCATCACTAATTGATTTCCCGGCTTTACTAAATGTAGACACTGGAGAGTACTTATATTCCGAACCCAAGACCAGATAGCTCCCAGATGATTGTCTGGTAAACTCGTGATGGTAATACTCAATACTATCGCCGCTTATTCTGCCGTCATCCGGCCCCTTCCAAAGTACTTTGCCAGAATAATCAACCTCATACGCTTTTTCACCTGTTGGTTCGCCCAGCAAAAAGGTTATCGTGCCCTTATCTGTAATTTTCAAATCGCGAAGCGCCGCCGATTCAGTAAGCAAACCTTCAATATCTGGCAAATACCAAATCGGATCACCGGCCATATCATACATTACCCTATTGCCGTCAAGCAATATTACCGCGTTTTCGAACGCGGTAGCTTTCTGCATTATTCGTAAACGCATTGACGAAGTATCGACAGCCGGCACAATTCCTGTAGAGAAATAATGGAACTTGCCCGCCTTAGCGCCTACTATAGATATGCGCCAGGTATAGTCTTTGCCAAATGCGGGGACCTTTGCCATAAAAAAAGGCCGATTGTCCTCCAATTGCAGAACTTTATTGTTGGTAAAGTCCGGTTCGGTATTCGATTTACCTAAAGCCACCTCCAGTGAATAACGTTCCATTTTCGATGTCGCCGGAATACTAAAACCTATTAATCGGTAATTGAGCATACTACCTTCCTTTGGAAACACCTGGGAATAGGTGTCCGGAACGCAAGAAAGAATGACTAATACCAGCAACAACAAAACACGCTTCATTTGAACGGAAAAAGTAACGAGGTAAGTGACTTGCCCAATTAGAAGCCAACGCCAAATATAATTGCTCATCTATATCGTTTTGCTATTTAAATTTTATTAATCGCTCAAAATCGCTAACAGTAGGAATAATACTTGCCCGATATTGCAGCGCATTATCCCATTTCTGCAAGTCTGCATTCCACTTCTCTGCGACAGCATTCCAAAGCGCCTTTTCACTTTTAGACACTATCGCAATTTTGTTGAGCAATACAAACATGGATTCGTCCTTAAGTTCTATAATACTCCCACCAATACTAAATACTTTTGGCATTGTTGGATCGGGCGATTCAGTATACCTCCATATACGCTCAAGCCCTGTTGCATTGTTGCCTGTCTTCCGAAACATTACAGCCTCAGATCTTGCACTGGTATCGCAGGAGTTATTATTAACCATGTATAAATTCCCCTTACCAGATATTTTACAGCTGTGCTGCCCGCAAAATAAGCCATTTCCAAAATCGATATTGAAACCTGTATTGTGCATTGATTTGCTGCCAAATGGCACAACCGACTTGCCATAATCCTGTACCACCTCGCCTTGCGGGTATTTTACAACAACGACATGGCTAATATTCTTAAAACTCAAATACAAAAGACTATCCTTACTATCAAAATAAAACGAATTTTCGTGAGTATTGTACCTCATTGGTCGACCTTCGGTTTTTTCGAACTGAAAATTACCGCTCAAAAAGTAAGCTGATGATTTCCAGCTCCAAACAACCTTACCTGATGCATCATATTCAATAACTGTACCGAACTGAGTGCGACTAAGCGACGGATTATTAACAGCCTGTGCCCCTTCCCTTACTGTATTGGCCGGGCGGCTAAATCCGGTTGCTGACGTTTTCTGATGAACATCCACAAATTCACTACCAAGCGCCAGGTAGTTACCATTGTCTAATCTTGTAAATTCATGGTGGTAAAACTCAGAAGTATCACCACTCACCTCGCCGGTGTTAGGCCCCTTCCACAACACGACGCCATCATAATTGATTTCGAACAGCTGCTGCGAGGAAATTTCACCGAGCAGAAACGTTATGGTGCCGCGGGACGTAGTCTTTAAATCGCGAACTATTGCCGTTTCAGAAATTATACCGCCCAGATCTGGCAAAAACCAAATCGGCTTACCTTTCAAATCGTATAGGGTACGTGTACCATCAAGAAACACATAGGCGTCTTTGTAAGTGGTTGCCTGTTTCAGTATCCGTAACCTATAAAGTGTAGTATCGACAAAAGGTGATTTAAGTGTACTAAAATGATGGAATTCGGTTTTCTCAGACTTACCAAAGGAAACTCGCCAAGTGTAGGAAGCGCCAAACTCGGGGAGATCGCATATAATTGTGCTGCTGGTAGAAGACGCGGTAAGAATACGATATCGCTTGAAAGAATCTTCAATATTCCATACACCTTTTGCCACCTCAAACTGATAGTCCGTAGCGCCTGCCTTAGGGAGCGTAGTAAATAGCGCTTTGGTATAGTGCAATGCACTATTTTCGCGGGGTAAAAACTGCGCAAAACCAATAGTAGGACAGCAAAATAGCAACATGCCTGCAAACAAACGACTTATCATTAATCTTCTGAGATTTTATAACCAGACAAACAAGGAGAATACAACCAACAGCTAAAAATACATGAAAGTAAGAGATACAAAGAATTAAATTGTAGAAGCGAGCGGCAAGTCCCTATTAATGATACATTTTTTCGAATGGCATAGCCCACTATCAAATTAAATACTAGCCAGGTAGAAGTTTTGCTAATATTGGCTGCGAAAAATATAAATCTGCACGCTTATATACTTATCACCAAAACACTTATCTTTGCAGCCCAAAAATCTACTTAAAAGGAGGACTTAAAAATTGGAAGAAAACACAATCCAAAACGAAACAGCCGGAACATCACAAGATGAGTCCGTACAAAACCTTGCAACTCCATCTGTTGATGGCGCTGCACAAGAGGCTTCAAACGAAACAGCAACTACGCTAACAGCGGAAGAAGCTCATGAAGCTGCACAACCAGAAGTGGCGCAAGCAGAACCAGTACAGGTTCGCGCACCGCGTCATTATTACCAAAGCGTTCCCGAAACAAGTCACGACGATTTCGACTGGAGCGTAGACAAACGCAATGTTGCTTCTTACAAAGAAGACGACCGTGTAAAGTACGATACCCTGTACGGCAGCACGTTTAAAGCTATTGCTGAGTCTGAACTGTTGCGTGGCGCTGTTGTAGGTCTGACCAAAACAGATGCAATCATCAACATCGGCTTCAAATCCGATGGTCTGGTATCGCTTAACGAGTTTCGTGATATGCCCGATGTTAAAATCGGCGACGAGATTGAAGTTATGGTGGTAGAAAAAGAAGACAAACACGGCCATTTGCACCTGAGCCGCAAGCTTGCAAGAGCAGCGCGCGCATGGCAGCAAATCGTTGACTTCTACAAAACCGGCGAAGTGGTTACAGGTACTATTACCTCTAAAACTAAGGGCGGTCTTATTGTGGATGTCTATGGCTTGGAAACATTCTTGCCAGGTTCTCAAATAGATGTGAAACCAGTTACCGACTACGATCAGTATGTGGGTAAAACAATGGACTTCAAAGTTGTTAAAATCAACGAAACTATCCGTAATGCCGTTGTGTCTCACAAAGCGCTTATCGAAAGCGATATCGAGCAGCAGCGTAGCGTTATCATCGGCCAACTTGAAAAAGGTCAGGTACTGGAAGGTACTGTTAAGAATGTTACCGACTTCGGCGCATTCATCGACCTGGGCGGCGTTGACGGATTGCTTTATATTACCGACATTAGCTGGGGCCGCGTAACGCACCCAAGCGAAGCGTTGCATAATGGCCAGAAACTGAACGTGGTTGTTCTTGACTTCGATGACGAGAAGAAACGTATCAGCCTCGGTCTGAAACAATTGACTCCTCACCCATGGGATAACCTGCCTGCTGAAATAGTAGAAGGCGCTCATATTAAGGGTAAGGTAGTAAACATTGAAGATTACGGCGCATTCCTGGAAATTATGCCTGGCGTAGAAGGTCTGGTACACGTTTCAGAAATTACCTGGTCTTCTCAGCCTATCAATGCTAAAGAATTCTTCAAACTGGGCGAAGAACATCAGGCAGTGGTTGTAACACTTGACAAAGATGAGCGCAAAATGAGCCTGTCTATCAAGCAAATGACTGAAGATCCATGGGATACTATCGAAAACAAATTCCCAATCGATAGCCGTCACCAAGGCACTGTTAAAAACATCACTCCTTACGGCGTATTTATCGAACTGGAAACAGGTATTGGCGGTATGATCCACATCAGCGACCTGAGCTGGATCAAGCGTTACAACCACCCAAGTGAGTTTGTGAAAGTAGGCGACAAGATTGATGTAGCTATCCTGTCTATCGACAAGGAAAACCGCAAACTGGCGCTTGGCCACAAACAACTGGAAGAAGATCCATGGAATACATTTGAATCAGTATTCCCGATCGGTTCTATTCACGAAGGCAGCGTAACCCGTAAAGATGATAAAGGCGCTACAGTACAGCTCCAGTATGGTCTTGAAGCTTATGCACCAGCGCGTCACCTCCGCAAAGAAGATGGCACAATGGTAGAAGCTGAAGAAACACTTCCTTTCATGATCATTGAGTTCGACCGTAACGACAAACGTATAATGGTAGCTCACAGCAAGGTTTGGGAACAAGTGAAAACTGAAGAGAAAGAAGCTGCAAGAAAAGACGCAGTTGCTGAATCTGAAAAAACCAAGAAAGCTGTTAAAAACATCCAGAGCAAAGTAGAGAAGCCAACACTTGGCGATCTCGGCGCACTGGCAGCTATTAAAGACAAAATGAAGAAAGCAGAAGACGACGCAGCAGCTGAATAAGCTGAAACGTAGTTAATAAAAAGCCGTGCGGAATTTTTCGCACGGCTTTTGCTTTTATCTCCATTGTAAAAGCGTATTTTCATACTTTAAACTACCCCTGATGCAGGAATTTAAAGTTCAAGGTAACGTAATAAGAAAAGTGCGCCTAAAATTGATATTGATGTTTGTGCCTATAATTATTGGTATAGTGGCGTTTATGTTTGCAATAGAGCTAAAAGTCACTAACGACATTGACGAAACAATGGGAATGATGCCAATATTATTAGCTTTTGTATTACCTACCTGTATTATCGGCTGGTTAATAGGTGTTAAACGACAGAAAAAAATACTAAACAGCTACAGACTGACTTTCTCCGGAAACCTGATAACAAGAGAACAGCTAAGTACACCAACAATAAACATATATACCAACGAAGTACAAAAAATAGAGCGCGGGGCCAAGGGAGGCTATGCAATTTACGGAAACAATAAAGAAGATCTGATACTGATACCTAACTGGATGGACAACGACATAGAGTTGGAAAATATGCTTAGCACAATTTGCAGTTTTACCGAACAACCTAAGCAAAATATATTTTATAGATATCCTACTCTTTTAGCCTTACTGAATATGCTGGCAATGGGTTGCTTTTTTGTAGCAACAAACAAGGTCGTAATTATTGTGTCAGGGCTACTTGTTGCAGCTAATTTAATGTGGAGTTACCAAAAAATACGTGCAAACCAAAAAAATGTAGATAACAAAACAAATCGTTTTACGTCTATGTTTTTACCTTTCATAATATTCGTAGTAGTAGTGCGTATTATCCTAACCTTGTTGGGAATACAATAATTAAAAAAACATTTAAACAAACAAACATCATGGCCTGGGAAGAGATAGAAAATAAATTATACCGCAGTTTCAAATTCAGCGATTTTGGCGAGGCATTTTCGTTTATGACGCATGTAGCGCTCATAGCCGAGAAGCAAGACCACCACCCTACCTGGAAAAACACCTACAACACTGTAGAAATATGGCTAACAACACACAACGCCGGCAATAGAGTGACTGATAAAGACAGAATACTGGCGTCTGCCATTGATAAGATTACAGGTAAGTAAATTGCAACTATTAGGAAAAAACGATACAAGTATTAGCGCTAAACACCTTTGTTCATGTACGAAGTACTGGCTAAATATATCCGCAACAAGACCAATGTTACCGACGCGGAATTAGACCTGATATGCAAGGCTTTCACCCCAAAAAAACTACGCAAAAAACAATACTTGCTACAGGAAGGCGATGTAGCAAAATATGGGGCATTTGTATGTAAAGGATTTTTAAGATAATACAGTATCGACCCGAAGGGCGGTGAACACATAATTCAGTTTGCGTCAGAAAACTGGTGGATTGGCGACCGTGAAAGTATAATAAACAAGACGCCATCTATGTTCAACATAGATGCGATTGAGGATGCTGAACTGTTATTATTTACAGTTGAAAGCATGGAAAAACTACATGAAAAAGTCCCCGCTATGCAACAGATGTTTCAACAAAACCTGATCAACAATTTTGCTGCGAGCCAGCGACGAATAAACGCAGCAATAAGTTTTACTGCACAAGAAAAATACGATGACTTCGTAGATCGATATCCGGAAATAGTGAAGCGAGCGCCACAACAAATGATTGCCTCTTATTTGGGTATGACCCGAGAAACATTGAGCAGACTGCGCGGACAAATCGCAAAATCTAAGGCCTAGTGTAGGCGCCCGCTCCTGTAACAAATGTGATAAAAGTCACAGATTTTTTTTAGCAAAGGTCAAATCCTGTTCTCTGTACTGACATGATCTTTGCGGCGATAAAAAATCAACCGAAAATATGACAAAAACTAAAAGCAAATTGGCCGCTACGGCATTGGCATCAGGAGTTTTTTTCCTTACTGCATTCGCGCTCGCCGGTTCGTGGAAACTTCCGGAGTCAGATAAAGCAAACTTTACAATTGACGGCATGTTTGGCAAGGACGTAAACGGCACGCTCGATTTCAATGAAGCTACGCTACAGTTCTCTCCCGACGATGTAGCCCATGCACACATCGATGTATCGCTAAAGGTTGCTTCTATAAACACCGGCATTTCTAAGCGCGATCACCATCTGAAAACAGATGATTTTTTTGACGCAGCAAAATACCCGCTTATAACATTTCATTCTACCACCGTGCAAAAAATAAATGGTAATAGCTACAAGGTTACCGGAAACCTGGGTATAAAGGATGTAACGAAAATGGTAACTATACCATTTACCTTCTCAGGCGCTGGCAGTAATGCAACTTTTAAGGGCGATTTCACTATAAACAGAATGGACTACAAGGTAGGAGAGAAACAAAAAATGGGCGTTGGCAAAGAGGTCCATATTTCGCTAAATGTACCTGTGGTAGCACAATAGACTATAGAGTAGATATATA